>LQPB01000076.1 GCA_002102225.1 Mycobacterium interjectum | reverse complement strand
TACGAGCAGGCCAACTCCCACGGCCAGAAGGTGCAAAGCGCCGGCAGCAACATGGCCAGCACCGACAGCGCCGTCGGCTCCAGCTGGGCCTGACACCGCACGTTTGACAACGGGGCCGCACACCGATCGGTGTGCGGCCCCGTTGTTTTGCCCGGCCGCGCTACCCGGCCACCGGCGAACGCGGAAACATCGTGGGGCGGAAACCGATTCGCTGAACCGCACCCTCGGACTCGCGCCCGACCATGCCTCCCAGAGGCAGTTTGGAAACACCCGCGGTGGGTGCCGACGCGGGTGCCGCGCCCCAGCCGCCCGGCATCGCGTTGGCGTCCAGGGCGGGCAATGGCGTGACCGATGAAACCGCGTCGGCCCAAGCCGGCGGCACCGACAGGGTGCCGAGCGAAGGCGCTTGACCCACGCTCGCCGCGGCGCCTTGGCCTAGACCCCCGGCAGGCCCGAGGCCTCCGAGACCCAACTCCCCCAGGCCCGCGCCGTTCTCGGCCCCGATGATCGAACCCGCGCCCTGAAAATCCAGCGACAGGCCGTACCCGTCGAAGCCGAGGCCCGCGCCGTCGGTGCCCAACCCAGCACCGTCGCCCCCCAGTCCGGCCAGATCGGAGCCCAGGCCAAGCACATCGGTCAGGGCACCGCCGTTCCCGCCCAACGCGGACGTCAGGCTCGAGGCCAATCCGGAGAGCGCACTCGCGCCGGTGCTGGCGCCCTTGGTGGCGGTTTTGCTCGCGCCGGTCAGACTCGACAGCGCGCTGAGCGGTGCGGAAGCCCCCGACGATCCCAGCGACACTGCGGTGCCCGCCGCCGGCGACAGCCCGGTGGCGGACGCGGCGCCCGGGGTCGCCAGGGTCTGCAGGGTTTGGGGCACCGACGACATCAACTGCGCCGTCGTCGTCTGGGCGTCGCTGCCGA
Source organism: Mycobacterium interjectum (assembly GCA_002102225.1). Taxonomy (GTDB): domain Bacteria; phylum Actinomycetota; class Actinomycetes; order Mycobacteriales; family Mycobacteriaceae; genus Mycobacterium; species Mycobacterium interjectum_B. Next base: position 144,892 of record LQPB01000076.1, on the reverse strand, counting down.
CCTGGGCGCCGGCCTGACCGGCGACGCCTCCCGGGTTTGTCGTCTGGGGCGGCGCGGTGAACGTCGAAAACGCCGACGCCGCCGCCGAATTGGCCGCGTAGCTGTACATCGCCGTCGCGTCTTGCGCCCACATCTCGCTGTACTCGGCTTCCGTGGCCATGATCGCCGGCGTGTTCTGCCCGAAGATGTTGGTCGCGATCAGCGCCAGGAGCTGGGCGCGGTTGGCCGCAATCAGCGGCGGCGGCACCGTCATCGCGTAGGCCGTCTCGAAGGCGGCCGCGGCGGCCGTGGCCTGGGTGGCCGACTGCTCGCATTGCGCGGCGGTCGCCGTCATCCACGATAGGTAGGGCGTCACCGCCGCCGCCATCGACAGCGACGTCGGCCCCAGCCAGGACTCGTCGGTGAGACTTGCGATCACCGACTGGTACCCGCTGGCGGCGTCAGTCAGCTCGGCGGCCAGCGATTCCCACCCCGCCGAGGCGGTCAACAGGGTTCCGGGCCCCGGCCCGAGATACATCCGACCGGAGTTGATCTCCGGTGGCAGCGCGCCAAAGTCCATCGCCCGTTCCTATCCTTCGCTCGAGTTTGCTGGTCCAGTTATGCGGATCGTGCGTCCGCGGCGCCGATGCCGCGGACGGCCCTGACGGACGAGAGCACGTCCCCACCGCGGGCCGTGCCCCGCCCCGCTTGACGCCAATAGCGGCGAAGCGCTCCGGTGGACGTGCGGACGTCGCCGTCGATGCCCGTCGAAATTACCCGCTCGACACAAGCGCGACCGACTAATTCGGCGACCCGAGTCGGGCAGCCGGCTGAGCCGATTGACCGACAATCAGCAACCGTTGGCGAAGCCGATCTTGAGGAGAGCACGGTACTCGTGCTACGAAACTCATTTGGAGATACCAGTATTCGTAACATCACGTAACTTTGCGTTAACAACATCGAGGCCATCTTTGCCCTCGGCCGTCGGGCGCGGCTGTCCGCTCCGACGACATCTGCCGAAGCGCAACGCCTTACGATCAATGAATTCCATTCGTATGGTTGTGATTTGGGGCACTATCGCCCGAAGCTCCTCGGCTCTGTCAAACCAACATCACTGCATGCCAGTATTTTTGGATAATCATCTCACTTCAAGCCCACTGGTGCGAGACATATAAAACACATATTTGAGCGCGCCCTGATGTGAGCTACGGAACAGACTTTTATTTGAGATCTCTATGAGGTCCGTGACAATGACATGTGCGCTTGGGAGAATGTAGGAACATGACCGTGATGACGGGACACGCAGGGAGCCAACGGCCACGGCAGGCCATCCTGGGGCAGTTGCCCCGCATCTACCGTGCCGACGGCTCGCCGATCAGGGTTTTGCTGGTCGATGACGAACCCGCCTTGACCAACTTGGTGAAGATGGCGTTGCACTACGAGGGCTGGGTCGTCGACATCGCCCATAACGGGCGCGAGGCACTCGCGAAGTTCGAGAGCGTCAATCCCGACGTGCTGGTGCTCGACATCATGCTCCCCGACGTGGACGGGCTGCGGATTCTGCAGCGGATCCGCGAATCCGACGCCTACACGCCGACGCTGTTCCTCACCGCGCGCGATTCGGTGATGGACCGCGTGACGGGCCTCACGGCGGGCGCGGACGACTACATGACGAAGCCGTTCAGCCTCGAGGAACTCGTCGCGCGGCTCCGGGGGTTGTTGCGCCGCTCGGCCCAGCTAACCCCACCGGCGGCCGAATCCCTGAAGATCGGCGACCTGCACGTCGACACCGCCAGCCGCGAGGTCAGCCGTGGCGGCACCCCGATATCGCTGTCGTCGACCGAGTTCGAATTGCTGCGCTTCCTGATGCGCAATCCCCGCCGCGCGCTGAGCCGCACCGAAATCCTGGACCGTGTCTGGAATTACGACTTCGCCGGGCGCACCAGCATCGTGGATTTGTACATCTCCTACTTGAGAAAGAAGATCGACTCCGGCCGCGAGCCGATGATCCACACCGTCCGTGGCGTGGGATACATGTTGCGACCGCCGGAATGACCGGCGAGGGGCACACCGCGTCCAGGGACCGCCCGCGGTGGCTTCCCCACTCGCTGCGCCGCCAGTTGCTCTTGGGCGTGTTGGCCGTCGTCAGCGTGGTGCTGGTGACCGTCGGCGTCATTTCGGTGCTGAGCCTGCGCGGCTACGTCACCGCGATGAGCGACGCCGACGTCGACCAATCCCTTGATGCGCTGAGCAACTCGTACTCCAGATACCGCAACGGCGACCATCCGGCGGCGCAACCGGGCGCCCAGCCGATCGCCCAGGCCATGCTCGAATTCACCGACCAAACGCCGGGCAACCTCATCGCAGTGCTGCACGACGGCAGGGTGATCGGCTCGGCAGTCTTCTCCGAAGCAGAAGCCCGGCCGGCGCCGCCCGACGTGGTCCGCGCCCTGGAAGCGCAGTCCTGGCCCGACGCCGCGCCCCGAACCGAGAAGCTTGGCAGCCTCGGTTCGTATCGCGTCGACAGCCGCGTCAATGGCCCCGACCTCTTGGTCGTCGGGGTATCGCTGGCCCGCGCCGATCAGATCATCGTTCGCAAACAGCTGACCACCACGACGCTGGTCGCGGTGGCCCTGACGGTCACCGCCGGGTTGACCGTCTGGGTGGTCGGATCCACCCTGCGACCGCTGCGCCGGCTCGCCGCGACTGCCGCCGAGGTCGCCGCCATGCCGCTGACCGACGGCGACCACCGGATCAGCGTCAGGGTGCGACCACAGGACACCGACCCGGACAACGAAGTCGGAATCGTGGGGCACACGCTGAACCGGTTGCTGGACAACGTCGATAGCGCGCTGGCGCATCGCGCCGAGTCCGATATGCGGATGCGGCAATTCATCACCGACGCCAGCCACGAGCTGCGCACGCCGCTGGCGGCGATCCAGGGCTACGCCGAACTGACGCGCCAGGACAGCTCGGCGCTGCCGCCGACCACCGAGTACGCGCTGGCGCGCATCGAATCGGAAGCGCGGCGGATGGCGGTGCTCGTCGACGAACTGCTGCTGCTGTCGCGCCTGGGCGAGGGCGAGGATCTACAGACCCAGGACGTCGACCTGGCGGACCTCGTCACCAATGCGGTCAACGACACCGCCGTCGCGGCGCCGACGCACCATTGGGTCAAAGACCTGCCCGACGAGCCGGTGTGGGTCCGCGGCGACCACGCCCGGATACACCAACTGGTCAGCAACCTGCTCAGCAACGCTCGCGTGCACACGCCGCCGGGCGTCACGGTGACGACCGGAATCACCTGCCACCGCGGAGCCGGCGCATCCTATGCCGAACTGACCGTGGCCGATGACGGGCCGGGCATCGACGCGGACCTTTTGCCCCGGCTGTTCGAGCGGTTCGTCCGTGCGGACACGTCCAGATCCAACGGCTCGGGCATCGGGCTCGGCCTGGCCATCGTGAATTCGATCGTCAAGGCGCATCACGGTTCGGTGACCGCCGAATCCGCAGGCGGCCGAACCGTCTTTCGGGTGCGCCTTCCGCTGATCGAGGATCCGACCACGGATGCCGCCCAGCCGCCGAGGCCCTAGCGACGGCTCGTCGCGAGTTTCCCTACGCGTAACCGTTTTCCAGAGTTCGGCCGCTTTCCGTGGTTAGCGTTCTTGTTCCGCCGGGCGCGCTTCTTGTCGGCACGTTTGGACACCGCGTTGCATCCCTTCCCGGTCAGCGCAGCGCCGACTCGACGAGGTGGACGCTGAGCTTCTCCAGTCGGCTGCGAGCGCGTGGATTCTCCACGAGCGCAGCGGCCTTCGCGAGGCTCAGGCCGTCGTAGTAACCACCGTCGACAACAGGATGCGTGGGTGATCCCAGCGTGGTAATGATCGGTGCGGCCTCCTCCGCCGGCCTGCCGACGCGGCCATACATGCGCAGCAGCCGGGTCTGGAACACGCCGGGATGAACGCTGAGCGCGATGAACGAGTCACCGCCGGCCTCGGCCAGCGACTTGGTGTACATCGTCAGGGCCAGCTTGGATTGCGCATAAGCCGCCAGCGGCCAGTACTGGTCGCCGGCCGGGTTCTTCCAGTTGATGTTTCCCCCCGAGTGCCGGAGCGACGACACGTTGACGACTCGGCCGCCGACGCTGGCAAGGCGGGGAACCAGTTTCGTGGTGAGCAGGAAGGGCGCCAGGTAGTTCACCTGGAAAGTCAGCTCGTGCCCGTCCTGCGTGTACGTGCGTCCCTCGGGGGCGGCGATCGCGGCGTTGTTCACCAGGACATCCAGCGCAGGCACGGTCGCGGCGAGCGTGTCGGCCAGGCGGGCGACCTCGTGCAGGCGGGTGAAGTCGGCGACGACCAGGTTCAGGCGCAGCGGCTCCGCTCCGTCTTTCACCAGGCGCGTCATCGCCTCCTCGCCGCTGTCCCGGTCCTGAGCGTGCAGATACACCGTCGCGCCTTCATCGACGAACCGCCGTGCCGTTGCATAGCCGATGCCGTCGGTGGCGCCGGTGAGGAGAACTGTCGGAGAGTGAGAAATGGTCTGAGACATAATAACTTTCGCTTGGTTGAGGTACCACAGAAGAAGTCGCGCGATACGACGCGACGGCGACTCTGAATCGAAGTCGAAAAGGAATGGAACAAAGGTCTGATATAGCGAGCGTTAAAAAGCCCGGTTCAGAAGCTGATTCGGCCGCGCGACGGCGGCTCGTCGTCCCAGCCCACACCGTAACGCTCCAGCGCCGAAGGCAATGCGACGGCGACTATCGTAGTGCGGGCCATGGCATCCATCGCATCAGGCCGCGATGCGCGATCACAATGCTGATTACGGCTTCTTGACGCTGCCGGGACTTTCCTTAACGCGTCCTTGACAACGCTTTTCGCTCTACGCCTTACGCTTCCGTCGACCCGGCCACGATTCGGCGCGGCTTCGCCCATTCCCTCGCCGCGCCAAGTAATAGACGCTCAGCAGCGTCGCTGCCGCGGCGGCGGCCTCGGGAATCTGCGACAGTGTGTCAGACATGAGCAATCGCGTCGATCCGCTCGTAAACGTCCCACCAGACGGCCTCGTGCTCGACCATTGAGATCGCCCCGCTCGCCAACAGATCGTCGGCTCGGAGCAGTGTGTCGGCCAGGGCTCGGCACTCCGTCTGGCTTTGTCGCCCATGCGCGTCGGCACTGGTGGGCAAAAGGATGACCGCCATCGACCTGACTTGCACGCGCAGGGGCCCGGCCCGCAGGAATAGCAGCGCGCCGATGCCCACGTACGCGAGCACGAAGAACGACAGCACCTTGTCGGGGGAGACGCCGGCGTGGCCCAGCAGCATGATCGCAAGCAACCCGAGCGCAGCGCCTGTTATCGGCCACCCCCGCCACAGCCGCGCCATCCGACGATCAGCGGTCGTGCTTCCGGGCGGGTAGACGATCAATCGGTCGCGTTGCACGCCGTATCTACCAACCGTGGCATCGAGCGATCCCCACTGGTGGGGACCGTCGAGCAGTCGCGACCACCACTGCGGTCGGGCCGGGGCGCTCTCGCTCGGCTGGAGGCCGCCGGGATCGGGGCGTCGCTGCGCGGTTCTTCGCATGGACTTCGGTCTACGCCCAATTCGGCACACCCAATATCAATCCAAACGACATCTATACGGTCCGCGGCCCAACCTTTACGCCGGCTTACCGACCGAGGCGAGCATGAACAGGCGCACGGTCAGCGGAATCGGCTTGTGCTCATCGGGCCCGGTCAGTTAGATATCCGCCGTGGTGATGAACGCAAGGAACTTCGATCGGTAGGAGCTGGATTGATGTGATGGCACGCCTCCGCGCGGTGTGGCCAGAGTGGCAACGAGAAGAGTTGCGCACCAATCTGTGGTTGGTTCCCACGATTCTGATCGTCGGCGCGCTTGGGCTTTTCGTGCTCACCCTGCGGCTTGATAGAGCCGCCTACGACGGCCGGTTCCGAATCCCATCCTGGGTGATCAGCGGCTCCGCCGACGCGGCGCGTCAACTCCTGACCTCGATCGCGGCATCGGTTATCACCGTCGTCGGCATCGTCTTTTCCATCACGATCGTCACGCTGACGCTGGCGTCGACGCAGTTTGGTCCGCGGATGCTGCGCAACTTCATCCGCGATCGCGGCACCCAGCTCACGCTGGGAACTTTCGTCGCAACGTTCGTGTATTGCGTCGTGGTGTTGGTGTCGATCGGACCCGGCGGTCGCGGAGAGTTCGTGCCTCATATCTCCATCACGGCCGCCTTCGGCCTGGTGCTTATCGATCTGGCGGTGCTGATCTATTTCATTCACCACATCGCCACCCAGATCCAGCTGCCTCAGGTGATCGCCGGCATCGCGAGGGATCTGGCCCAGGCCGTCGCGGTCCAGAGCAGCGACCAGCCCCGGTCGGCGCGAAAGCCTGCGGAGGGTCCGTCGCTCGACGAGCTGCTCGCCAGGATCGAAAACTCCGGCAGCGTCATTCGCACTCCCAAAAGCGGTTACCTGCAATTCATTCGACATCAGACGCTGGTCCGCGTCGCCACCGAGGCGGACGCGGTGATCCGGCTGCCTTACCGCCCGGGCCACTTCCTCGTCGCAGGCCGCGAACTAGCCAGCGTGTGGCCCGCCACCGCCGCCGAGCAGGTGGCCGAGTATCTGGCCCGCGCCGAGGCAACCGGACCGCACCGCACCCTGACACAGGACGTCGCCTTCGGCGTGGATCAGCTCGTCGAGATCGCCATCCGGGCGCTTTCGCCGGCCGTCAATGACACCTTTACCGCACTGACATGCATCGACTGGCTCGGGGACTGCCTGTGCAAAATCGCGCCGGTATGGACGCCCACCCAAGTCCATCGCGACCATCGCGGCGTCATCCGCGTCATCTCCGACCAAGTCAGCTATGAACGGCTGGTGCAGCGAGCCTTCGAGAAGATTCGCCAAGCCGGCCGGGGGATGCCCGCGGTGATGATCCGCCAGCTCGACGCTCTAACGACGATCATGGAACAAACGGCCGACCGGCAACGTGCACAAGTCCTGATGGACCAGGCGGCGATGATCCAGCGCGCGAATGCCGAATCGGTTCCCGAGCAATCCGATCGCGCCGACGTCGATCGCCGCTACGTCGGGTTGCGCGCCCTTTATGAACGGCTCAGCGGGTAGGTCGCGGACATGTTCGAGTAGGGCGTAAAGAAACCGTAAAGGCGCACTGCGACGCCGTTAGGAAAGTGTCAACCAAAGGCCCTACCCGCCCGGCCGCGTCTAGCTTCAAGCTGACCTTGGCCTCCGAGGAAGGCATTGTTGCCGCCTCGATGGGGCCCTTTCGTATGCACATGATTGGCGCGGAACGGAGACAAGATGGGCGTGTTGGTCTACGTCTTGCTGACGATTGCGGTGTTCGCCGTGCTCGGGCTGGCGCAGAAGCTGGTCGAGCGGCTGTGAGCTACGAAAACGTCGTTGGCTTGGCGCTTTCCGTGCTGCTTGCCGTGTATCTCGCAGCCGCGCTGCTGTTTCCGGAGAGGTTCTAGTGAGCACAACAACAGCGGGGATCATCTTCCTCGTCGTCCTCGTCGTGGCGCTGGTGCTGGTGCATGTGCCGTTCGGCGACTACATGTACCGGGTGTATACGTCGGAGAAGGACTCCTCCGCCGAGCGGGTGATCTACCGGCTGATCGGTGTCGATTCGCGCTCGGAGCAAACCTGGGGCGCATACGCGCGCAGCGTCTTGGCGTTCTCGTCGCTCAGCATCCTGTTCCTCTTTGCGTTCCAGCTCGTGCAGGGCAAATTGCCGCTGCACCTGCATGATCCGGCCACCCAGATGACGCCGGGGCTGGCGTGGAACACCGCCGTCAGCTTCACCACCAACACCAACTGGCAGGCCTACTCCGGTGAGTCGACACAGGGGCACCTGGTCCAGATGGCCGGGCTGGCGGTGCAGAACTTCGTCTCGGCAGCCGTCGGCATGGCGGTGGCGATTGCCCTGGTGCGCGGTTTCGCGCGCAAGCGCACCGGCGACCTGGGCAACTTCTGGGTCGACCTGGTGCGCACGGTGCTGCGCATCCTGCTGCCGATCTCCGTCGTCGGAGCGATCGTGCTCATCGCGGGCGGGGCGATCCAGAACTTCCACCTCAACGACCAGGTCGTCAACACCCTTGGCGGCGCCCAACAGACAATCACGGGCGGCCCGGTGGCCAGCCAGGAGGCCATCAAGGAGCTCGGCACCAACGGTGGCGGCTTCTACAACGCGAACTCCTCGCATCCGTTCGAGAACCCGACAACCTGGACAAACTGGCTGGAGATCTTCCTGCTACTGGTGATCAGCTTCTCGCTGCCGCGCACCTTCGGGCGCATGGTGGGCAGCACCAAGCAGGGCTACGCGATCGCCTCGGTCATGGCGACCCTCTACGCGATCAGCGTGTCCCTGATGATGTTCTTCCAGCTGCAGCACCACGGCACGGTGCCGACCGCGGTCGGCACCGCCATGGAAGGCGTCGAGCAACGGTTCGGCATCGCCAACTCCGCGGTGTTCGCAGACTCGACGACCCTCACCTCTACCGGCGCCGTCGACTCGTTCCACGACTCCTACACCAGCCTCGGCGGGATGATGGCGCTGTTCAACATGCAGCTCGGCGAGGTGGCGCCCGGCGGCACCGGGTCGGGCCTGTACGGCATGCTGATCCTGGCGGTGATCACGGTGTTCGTCGCCGGCCTGATGGTCGGTCGCACCCCGGAATACCTCGGCAAGAAGATCAACCCGCGCGAAATCAAGCTCGCGGGAAGTTATTTCCTGGTCACCCCCTTGATCGTGCTGACCGGCACCGCGATTGCGATGGCGCTGCCCGGCGAACGCGCCGGCATGCTCAACACCGGCCCACACGGGCTGTCGGAGGTCCTTTACGCGTTCACCTCCGCCGCGAACAACAACGGCTCCGCCTTCGCCGGGATCAGCGTCAACACCAACTGGTACAACACCGCCCTTGGGCTGGCCATGGTATTCGGCAGGTTTTTGCCGATGGTGCTCGTGCTCGCCCTGGCGGGCTCGCTTGCCAAGCAGGGCCACACGCCGGAATCGGCGGGCACCCTACCGACCCACCGGCCCCAGTTCGTCGGAATGGTCGCCGGCGTCACGGTGATCCTCGTCGCCCTTACTTTCCTGCCCATGCTCGCGCTCGGGCCTCTCGCTGAAGGAATCCACTGATGACCGCGACCGCCGTCGATTCGCCCGAACCTCACCCCGCGGCCGCGACGAGCACGAAACGGATTCAGGGCGGGTTGCTCGACCCGAAGATGCTGTGGCGCTCGACGCCGGACGCGCTGCGCAAGCTCGACCCGCGCACCCTGTGGCGCAATCCGGTGATGTTCATCGTCGAAATCGGTGCGGCGTGGAGCACCGCGCTGGCGATCATCAACGAAACCTGGTTCGCCTGGCTGATCGTGGTCTGGCTGTGGCTGACCGTGCTCTTCGCCAACCTCGCGGAGGCGGTGGCCGAAGGCCGCGGCAAAGCCCAGGCCGAAACACTGCGCCGAGCCAAATCTCACACCGTGGCGCGGCGGCTCAAAAAGTGGGAACCCGGCACCTCCGCCGTGGAAGAAGAGGTGGCTGCGCCGCTGCTGCAGCAGGGCGACATCGTGGTGGTCGAGGCCGGGCAGGTGATACCGGGCGACGGCGACGTGGTGGAAGGCATTGCGTCGGTGGACGAATCGGCTATCACCGGCGAGTCGGCGCCGGTTATTCGTGAGTCCGGCGGCGACCGCTCGGCGGTCACCGGCGGCACCACCGTACTGAGCGACCGCATCGTCGTGAAGATCACCCAGAAGCCTGGGGAAAGCTTCATCGACCGGATGATCGCGCTCGTCGAGGGCGCCAACCGCCAGAAAACCCCCAACGAGATCGCGCTGAACATCCTGCTGGCCGCGTTGACGATCATCTTCGTCTTCGCCGTCGCGACGCTGCAGCCGCTGGCGATCTACTCCAAGGCGAACAACCCGGGCGTCCCGGACACCCAGGCGCTGAACGCAAGTGGCGTCACCGGAATCGTGATGGTGTCGTTGCTGGTCTGCCTGATCCCGACGACGATCGGCGCGTTGCTGTCGGCCATCGGCATCGCGGGAATGGACCGGTTGGTGCAGCGCAACGTGCTGGCCATGTCCGGGCGCGCGGTGGAAGCCGCCGGTGACGTGAACACGCTGCTGCTCGACAAGACCGGCACCATCACCCTGGGCAACCGGCAGGCCGGCGCATTCGTCCCCCTCGACGGTGTCACCGACGAGCAGCTGGCAGACGCCGCCCAATTGTCAAGCCTCGCCGACGAAACGCCGGAGGGACGCTCGATCGTCGTGTTCGCCAAGCAACACTTCGGGCTGCGCGCCCGTACGCCGGGCGAACTCGCGCACGCCCATTGGGTGGAGTTCTCCGCCGCCACGCGGATGTCGGGCGTCAACCTCGACGGGCACCAGCTGCGCAAGGGGGCGGCCAACTCGGTCGCGGAATGGGTTCGCGACCAGGGCGGCAAGGTTCCATTACAGCTCGGCGAGATCGTCGACGGCATTTCGGCGAGCGGCGGCACCCCGCTTGTCGTCGGCGAATGTCTGAATGGCGAGGCGGCGGTGCTGGGGGTCATTCACCTCAAGGACGTCGTCAAGCAAGGCATGCGGGAACGCTTCGACGAGATGCGGAAGATGGGCATCCGAACGGTGATGATCACCGGCGACAACCCGTTGACCGCCAAGGCGATTGCCGACGAGGCCGGCGTCGACGACTTCCTCGCCGAGGCCACGCCCGAGGACAAGCTTGCGCTGATCAAGCGCGAGCAGGAGGGCGGCAAGCTGGTCGCGATGACCGGCGACGGCACCAATGACGCGCCGGCGCTGGCCCAGGCCGACGTGGGCGTGGCGATGAACACCGGAACCTCGGCCGCCAAAGAGGCCGGCAACATGGTCGACCTCGACTCCGACCCCACCAAGCTGATCGAGATCGTCGAGATCGGCAAGCAGCTGCTGATCACCCGCGGGGCGCTGACCACCTTCTCCATCGCCAACGACATCGCCAAGTACTTCGCGATCATCCCGGCGATGTTCGTCGCGCTGTTCCCCGGACTGGACATGATCAACATCATGCGGTTGCACAGCCCGCAGTCGGCGATCCTGTCGGCGGTGATCTTCAACGCCATCATCATCGTCATGCTGATCCCGTTGTCGCTGCGCGGCGTGCGCTACACGCCGAGCAGCGCGTCAAAGCTGTTGAGCCGCAACCTCTATGTCTACGGGCTCGGCGGCATCGTCGCCCCGTTCATCGGAATCAAGGCAATCGACCTCATCATCCAATTCGTCCCCGGGATGTCCTGACATGAAGTTCTCCAGTTTCATCCGCATGCACTGGGCGGCCTTTCGCGCGCTACTGGTGCTGACGGTGCTCACCGGTCTCGCCTACCCGCTGCTCATCTGGCTCGTCGCGCAGATCCCGGGATTGCACGACAAGGCCGAAGGGTCGATCCTCACCGCCAACGGCACTCCCGCCGGCAGCCGCCTGATCGGCCAGCTGTTCACCGACAAGGACGGCAACGCGCTGCCGCGGTATTTCCAGAGCCGCCCCTCGGCGGCCGGCACCGGTTACGACCCGCTCTCGTCGAGCGCAAGCAACCTCGGGCCGGAGAGCGTCGTCGATACACCCGCCGACCCGTCGCAGCTGACGGCCGGCAAGTCCGCGTCGGATGCGGGCTTCAAGCCGAGCCTGCTGACACAGGTCTGCACGCGCAGCGCCGCCGTCGGGCAGTTGGAGGGGGTGGACGGGTCGCGGCCGTTCTGCACGGGCGGCGGCGTGGGCGCGGTGCTCTCGGTGATCGGCCCGCGCGACGCCCGCGGAAACGTCGTTCACCCGACCCGGGTGGTCAGCGTCAACGAGCCGTGCCAATCGACGCAAGCCCCGTTCCTGTCGATCTACGAGGGCGTGCGGGTCGAGTGCGCCAAGTACGGCGAGGACTACACGATCGGCCAGATCGTGCCCGTCCGCGGTGCCGCGCCCGACAACCCGGCCGTGCCGGCGGACGCGGTCACCGCCAGCGGCAGCGGCCTGGACCCGAACATCTCCCCGGCCTACGCCGACATCCAGGTCACCCGGGTGGCCAAGGCCCGCCACGTGAGCCCGGATGAGATTCGTGCGGTCGTCGCGCGCTTCCGCAGCGGCCGCACCCTGGGCTTTCTCGGCGAGCCCACCGTGAACGTGCTGCAACTCAACCTGCAACTCGATCGCCAGTATCCGGTCTCGGGATAGCCCATAGGGGGATGATGGTTGACGTGAGCGTGACCGACCACCGTCCCAAGCGCGGGGAACTACGCATCTACCTCGGTGCCGCTCCCGGTGTCGGCAAGACGTACGCGATGCTCGGCGAGGCCCATCGGCGGTTGGAACGCGGCACCGACGTGGTAGCGGCCGTGGTCGAGACCCACGGGCGCGCGAAAACCGCTGAGCTGATTGAGGGCATCGAGATCATCCCGCCGCGGTTTGTCGAATACCGCGGAGGTCGCTTCCCCGAATTGGATGTGCCGGCCGTGCTGGCGCGGCACCCTCAGGTGGTGCTGGTCGACGAACTCGCCCACACCAACACGCCCGGCAGCAAGAATGAAAAGCGGTGGCAGGACGTCGAAGAGCTGCTCGAGGCCGGCATCACGGTGATCTCCACCGTGAACATCCAGCACCTGGAAAGCCTCAACGACGTCGTGGCCCAGATCACCGGCATCGAACAGCAGGAAACCATCCCGGATTCGATCGTGCGCCAGGCTTCGCAGGTCGAGCTCATCGACATCACCCCGGAGGCCTTGCGCCGCAGGCTATCCCATGGCAACGTCTACGCGCCGGAACGCATCGATGCGGCGCTGTCCAACTACTTTCGCCGCGGAAACCTCACCGCGCTCAGGGAATTGGCGCTGCTGTGGCTCGCGGATCAGGTGGACACCGCGCTGGCCAAGTACCGGGCCGAGAACAAGATCACCGACCTCTGGGAGGCGCGCGAGCGCGTCGTGGTGGCGGTCACCGGCGGACCGGAGTCGGAGACGTTGGTACGCCGGGCATCGCGGATCGCGTCGAAGTCCAGCGCCGAGCTGATGGTGGTGCACGTCATTCGCGGTGACGGGTTGGCCGGCGTCTCGGAACGCAGGATGACCAAGGTTCGTGAGCTGGCGAACAGCCTGGACGCGTCCCTGCACACCGTGGTCGGCGACGACGTGCCCACGGCGCTACTCGATTTCGCCCGCGAGAACAACGCCACCCAGCTGGTGATCGGCACGTCCCGCCGGCCCCGGTGGGCGCGCATCTTCGAGGAGGGCATCGGCCCCACGATCGTGGAGCGGTCCGGGAAGATCGACGTCCACATGGTCACGCACGAGGAATCCAAGCGCGGATTTCACCTGGGCCCGCTGGCCTCCCGGGAGCGCCGCGTCGCGTCGTGGCTGGCGGCCCTCATCGTGCCGTCGGCCATCTGCGCCGTGACGGTGGCGCTGTTGGACCCATATCTGGGGACCAGCGGTGACAGCGCGCTGTTTTTCGTCGGGGTGTTGGTGGTGGCCCTGCTAGGAGGCGTTGCCCCGGCGGTCCTTTCGGCGGTGCTGTCCAGCCTGTTGTTGAACTACTTCCTGACGGCTCCGCGGCACACGTTTACGATCGCGGAACCGGATGCCGCCGTCACGGAGGTCGTGCTGCTGTTGGTGGCGGTCGCCGTTGCGGTCCTCGTCGACGGCGCCACCAAACGCACCCGCGAAGCCCGGCGCGCGTCGCAAGAGGCCGAGCTGCTCACGCTGTTCGCCGGATCGGTGCTGCGCGGCGCCGATCTCGAGACCCTGCTGGAGCGCGTACGCGAAACCTATTCACAGCGCGCGGTCAGCATGCTGCGCGAACCCAGCGAGGAAGAGCGTGCCGGCGGAAGGAAGGGCTACATCGTCGCCTGCGTGGGCAAAGATCCTTGCGTGAGCGTCGATTCGGCCGACACCGCGATCGAGGTCGGCGACGAAGAATTCTGGATGCTGATGGCCGGCAAGAAGCTCTCCACGCGCGACCGCCGGGTGCTCAGCGCGGTGGCCAAGCAGGCGGCGGGCCTGATCAGGCAGCGCGAATTGGCCGAGGAGGCCAGCCGGGCCGAGGCGATCGTGCGGGCCGACGAGCTGCGTCGCTCCCTGCTGTCGGCGGTCAGCCACGACCTGCGCACGCCGCTGGCGGCGGCCAAGGTGGCCGTGTCCAGCCTGCGCGCCGAGGACGTCGCCTTTTCCGCCCAGGACACCGCCGAACTGCTCGCCACCATCGAGGAATCCATCGACCAGCTGACCGCGCTGGTCGGGAACCTGCTCGACTCCTCGCGCCTGGCCGCCGGGGTGATCCACCCGGACCTGCGGCGCGTGTATCTCGAGGAAACGGTGCAGCGCGCCCTGGTCAGTATCGGCAAGGGCGCCACCGGCTTCTACCGGTCGGCCATCGATCGCGTCAAGGTCGACGTGGGCGACGCGGTGGTGATGGCCGACGCCGGGTTGCTGGAGCGGGTCTTCGCCAATCTGATCGACAACGCGCTGCGCTACGCGCCCAACTGCGTGGTTCGGGTCAACGCGGGGCGGGTGGGCGATCGCGTCCTGATCAACGTCATCGACGAGGGCCCCGGAATCCCCAAAGGCACCGAGGACCAGATCTTCGAGGCCTTCCAGCGGCTGGGTGATCACGACAACACCACCGGCGTGGGCCTGGGCATGTCGGTGGCCCGCGGGTTCGTCGAGGCGATGGGCGGCACCATTGCAGCCGGCGACACCCCGGGCGGCGGGTTGACCGTCGTGGTGGATCTGGCCGCGCCGCAGGCGTTTGGTGCGCTATGACCCGGGTGTTGGTGATCGACGACGAGCCGCACATCCTGCGCGCGCTGCGGATCAACCTGTCGGTGCGTGGTTACGAGGTGATCACCGCCTCGACCGGTGCCGGAGCGCTGCGCGCGGCCGCCGAGCACAAGCCCGACGTGGTGATCCTGGACCTCGGCCTGCCGGACATCTCCGGCATCGAGGTGCTGGAAGGCCTGCGCGGCTGGCTCTCGGCGCCGGTGATCGTGTTGTCGGCCCGCACGGATTCGTCCGACAAGGTCGAGGCCCTCGACGCCGGCGCCGATGACTACGTGACGAAACCCTTTGGGATGGACGAGTTCCTGGCGCGGCTGCGCGCCGCCGTCCGCCGCAACGCGGCGGCGTCCGAAGTGGATGAGCCGGTGATCGAAACCGACGCGTTCACCGTCGATCTGGCCGCCAAGAAGGTGACCAAGGGCGGCGTGGAGGTGCACCTCACGCCGACCGAGTGGGGCATGCTCGAGGTGCTGGTGCGCAACCGGGGCAAGCTGGTGGGCCGCGAGGAGTTGCTGAAAGAGGTGTGGGGGCCGGCGTATGCCACCGAAACCCATTACCTGCGGGTGTATCTGGCGCAGTTGCGGCGCAAATTGGAGGACGACCCGTCGCATCCCAAGCACCTGCTGACCGAATCGGGCATGGGCTACCGGTTCGAGGCCTGACGCTTCGCGCGACGAACGTCGACTCGTTGCGCCCATTTTGGAGTAATCAGCGCAACAAGTCGACGATCGCGATCAGTCGGCGATGGACAGCACGATGCCGTCCAAGATGTCGTGTTCGCTGACGATCAGCTCGTCGATCCCGGCGCGGGCCCGCAGCTCGCGCGCCAATTCCTCCACCACGATCGCCCCGCCGCCGATCACGTCGGCACGGCCCTCGTGCATCGGCGGCAACGCCGCCCGCTCGGATCGCGTCATGCCGATCAGCCGCTCGCACACCGCCAGCAGGTCGACGCCCGCGACACGCGAAAGATGAATGGCCGCGGAGTCATACGCCGTCATGTTGTGCGCCAGCGCGGACAGCGTCGTCATCGTCCCGGCAAGCCCGACCCAGGTCCGCGCGCCCTCCACGGGCACCACGCCCAGCGCGACGTCGAGCCGCTCGCGCACCACCCCGCGGGCCGCCTCCACTTCCTGCGCCGTCGGCGGATCCGAATGCAGGCAGCGCTCGGTGAGCCGGACACACCCGATGTCGGCCGAGTAGCTGGCCACCACCGCATCCCCACCGACCACGATCTCGGTGGAGCCGCCGCCGAGGTCGACGACGACGAAAGGTGCCGCAGCGCTGTCCAATTCGCCTACGGCGCCGCGGAAGGACAGCTCGGCCTCCTCGGCACCGGTGATCACCTCGGCGACCGCGCCGGGCAGTACGGCGCCCAGCACCTCGGCCGTCATCGCAAAGAAGACGTCGCGATTCGCGACGTCGCGGGCCGCCGAGGTGGCCACCATTCGCACCCGCTCGACGCCATGCTCCCTCAGCAGCGCAGCGTAATCGGCCAGCGCGGACCGGGTTCGGGCAATCGCGTCCGGTGCGAACTCACCCGTCGCGTCGACGCCCTGGCCCAACCGCACGATCCGCGTCTCGCGGTGCACGTCGCTCAGCCGGCCATCGTCGGCGTCGGCGATCAGCAACCGGATCGAGTTGGTGCCGCAATCGACTGCGGCGAGCCGGCTCACCACTGCCCCGCCACCAGCACCGGGCCCATCGCGGGGTCGTGAGCCAACATCGACAACGCCTCGTCGCCAAGGGGATTCACGCCCGGCCCCTTGGCCAGTGAGTGCGCGATCAGCACGTGCAGGCACTTGACCCGGTCCGGCATACCCCCGGCCGAGAATGTGGTCCCCAGCGGCTCGATGGCGTCGCGCTCGGCCAAATACGACTCGTGGGCTCGCCGGTACGCGGCCGCCAGGTCGGGGTCCTGGCGCAGCCGCTCGGTCATCTCGCGCATCAATCCGGTCGTCTCGAGCCGGCTGGCGGCCGCGGTCAGCGCCGGATGCGTCAGGTAGTACAACGTCGGAAAGGGCGTGCCGTCAGGGAGTTTCGGGGCCGTCTTCACCACACCCGGCTCGCCGTTGGGACAACGGTAGGCGACCTCCAGCACCCCGCGCGGCTCACGCCCGAGCTGACGCGCCACCGCATCGAGGTCCGCACGATCAACCACCGGGGGCCGTGGGGCTGGGTGCTTCCGGCGGTGCCGGCGGCAGGTGCGGGGCGTCGGCGATGGTGTGCCACAGCGAGGTGTACCACGGGTCATGGCTGACCGGCTTCGTCGCGTCCGCCCCGGGCTGCGAGGGGACCGCCGCCGTCGGTGGGAGTTGAACCTGGAACGGGATGTCGCCGGGCATCACGAAACCCAGGCGCTCGCGGGCCTGGGCGGCGATGTAGGCCGGGTCACCCAGCTTCACCTTCTTCTGTTCGAGGTCTGCGATTTGAGCGCGCAGCGCGGCCTCGCTGGCGGCCAACTGGTTCATCTCGGTGCGCTGCGCAAAATAGGTGCGCACGGGCCCGGCGATGGTAAGGGTGAGCACGCAGATCACGGCGGCCAGCACCGCCGCCCGCCGCGCGGTGAACCCCAGCCGCTGATCGGACCGCTGTTCGACGGATTCGGCGACCTGCCGCTTGATGGGCTCGACGACACGCTCCTGCAGCGACCGGGTCGTATGGTTGGCGGTTTGCGACGGCTTGACGGTGCGACGGCGCCGAACCGAATCGCCGGCCTTCCCCGGGCGCGATGCCGGGGAGCGCCGCTTCGGATCGGGCTTGGGCGTCAAAGGTGTTTCAACCTATTTCTGATCCAGCGCGTACCGGGGGAACGCCAGATCGCCTGCGTAGCGTGCCGCGTCACCGAGGGCTTCCTCGATCCGCAACAGCTGATTGTATTTGGCCACGCGCTCGCTGCGGGCGGGCGCGCCGGTCTTGATCTGGCCGCACCCGACGGCCACCGCCAGGTCGGCGATCGTGGTGTCTTCCGTCTCGCCGCTGCGGTGGCTCATCATCGTGCGATAGCCGCTGTGGTGGGCCAGCGCGACGGCGTCGAGCGTCTCGGTCAGCGTGCCGATCTGGTTCACCTTGACCAGCAAGGCGTTTGCGACGCCCTTTTCGATACCGTCTTCGAGCCGTTCGGGATTGGTGACGAAGATGTCGTCGCCCACGATTTGCACCCGTTCGCCGATCGCGGCGGTCAGCGCCACCCAACCGTCCCAATCGTCTTCGGACAGCGGGTCTTCCAGGGACACCAGCGGATAGGAGCCGAGCAGGCCGGCGTAGAACTCCGCCATCTGCTCGGCGGTGCGCGTGGAGCCCTCGAAGGTGTAGCCGGTGCCGTCGGCGTAGAACTCGGTGGCGGCCGCGTCGATGGCCAGCGCCACGTCGGTGCCGAGTTTGAAGCCCGCCGATTCGATGGCCCGGCCGATCAGGTCCAGCGCCGCGGTGGTGCCCGCGACGTCGGGGGCAAAGCCGCCCTCGTCGCCCAGGCCGGTGGAGAGGCCCTCCTTCTTCAGCACGGACTTGAGCGCGTGGTACACCTCGGCGCCCCACCGCAACGCCTCGGCGAAACTGGGCGCGCCGATCGGCGCCACCATGAACTCCTGAATGTCGACGGCGGTGTCGGCGTGAGCACCGCCGTTGAGGATGTTCATCATCGGCACCGGGAGGATGTGGGCGTTGGGGCCGCCGAGGTAGCGGAAGAGCGGCAACTCGGCGGAATCGGCGGCCGCCTTGGCGACGGCCAGCGAGACGCCCAGGATGGCGTTGCCGCCCAGCCGGGACTTGTCGGGGGTTCCGTCGAGGTCGACCAGCGCCTGGTCCACCAGCCGCTGGTCGTCGGCGGCCAGGCCGATGACCGCGGGACCGATCTCGTCGAGGACGGCCTGCACCGCCTTCTGCACGCCCTTGCCGCCGTATCGTGCTCCGCCGTCGCGCAACTCGACGGCCTCGTGCTCCCCCGTCGACGCGCCGGACGGCACCGCGGCGCGGGCAAACGTCCCGTCCATCAGAGCTATCTCGACCTCGACGGTCGGGTTACCGCGGGAGTCGAGGATCTCGCGGGCGCCGACCTGCTCGATAAGCGGCACTGGGTTCTCCTTGCGTCGTAAAGCGTGGGTCAGCGATACATCCTGCTACAGCGGGTGACCCGCCGCGTAGGCGGTCGCCCAGTCCCGCACCGCCCGCGCGTAGACGCCGGAGTTGTTGTAGGCCCGCAGCGCGGTGATCCAGCCCCGCGCGGTGCCGAGGTCTTTTCCGCGCCAGCACAGGTAACCCGCCGCGGCCAGCGCCGCGTCGTCGATGTTGTCCGGGCTGACGCGGCCGTCGTTGTGGGCGTCCACCCCGTACAACCGCCACGTCTCGGGAATGAACTGCATCGGGCCCATCGCGCGCACCACGCCGGGCTCGCCGTCGGCCCCTTCCTCGGCGTCGACGATGCGCAAGGTCCCCCCACTGCCGTCCAGCCGAACGCCACGAATGGGCGGACTCACGTCCCCGTTCGGTGACAGGGTCGCGCCCCGGTAGGTGCCGTGGTGGCTCTCGACCTGCCCGATGCCCGCCAGCGTGGTCCAGGCGATATGGCACTTCGGGTTCTCGACCTCGGCGACGCGGGCGGCGTATGCGTAGGCCTCCAGCGCGACGACCGGAATCTCCAATGCCGCCGACCGTTGCTGGGCCCACTGGCGCAACTGATCCGCGGGCCGACCGCTGACGTGGGTGTCCACCGGCGGCACCGGATCCCCGGCCGGCGGCGGGACGCCCGCGGGGATGAACAGGCTGAGCTGCCAGGTGCAGCTGGACGCGAGAAGCATGGCGGTCGCGCCGATCACGGCGGCCGCACGCAACCAACGCCTCGGCGAACCCATGCCCGTTTAAGCTCCCCTACTACTCCCCTGCACCAACTCCTGCTACGACCATCGTCCCACGGGTTTCGCGGCTAACCCGTCGATTGCTGCCCGAAGCGCACCGCGGCGGCGCCACAGTGCACTATTTCCGCCCTTTGCGCCGCTTGGAGCCCCCGCCGGACGCCTTGGAGCCGGCGTCGTCGGCGGCCGGCTCGCCGACGACCGTCTCTTCGAGGGCCGATTCGGCGAGAGGCCAGTGCGCGCGCCACTCCTCCTCGGTGACCTCGCCCAGCGGCGCGACGTCGAGTTCGACCGGAACGTTGTCGCCGCGGCGCGCGGCCGCGATCGCTGTCTCCACGCTGCGGACCGTGTCCACGAACTCCAAAACCGCGGCGCGAAGCGCGCTTTCCGCATCGAAGTCGGCCGCCACCGAAACGGAGGTCATCTCGGCGGGGATCAGGTCGGCGGGCAGCCCCGCCTTCTCGGCGCGCTGAATCACCTTCTGCGCCAAAGCCAGTGCAGGTTGACCGGTGTGCACGTCGTCCATCACCGAGTTTCGCGCCTTTGCCGCCCTTTCTGAGGCCTTGGCCTCCTCCCATTGCGCCAATTGCTCTTCGAGCGAAATCGATTGCCCCGCAAGCACTCCTGGTACCCGATTGCCCAGTTTACGCATCAACGCGGCCGCGACGTCGTCGATGGTGAACGCCGACTGCGGCGCGTCCTCGGCGATGCGGGCGTGGAAGAGGACCTGCAGCAACACGTCTCCGAGTTCCTCGCGCAGCTGGTCGGCGTTGCCGCTGCGCACGGCGTCCAGCAGCTCGTAGGTCTCCTCGAGCAGGAACTTGCGCAACGAGTCGTGGGTCTGTTCGCTCTCCCACGGCCCCGCGGTGCGCAACTTGTCCATCAACGCCACGGCGTCGACCAGTCGCTCGCCGCGCGGCCTGTCCGGCGCCGAGATCAGCCGCGCCCCGGCCGCCAATCGGGCGGCCACGGCCGGGTGGTCCGGATCGGAGGACAGCAGCACCGGCGCCGGCGCGTTGGGGTCCCCGGAGTGCACCGGTCGCGCGGCGGGCAGGGACCAGGGCACCGCGACGGGCATCTCCTCGGTGTATTGCACTTCGCCGGCGAGGTGCTCGATGGCCTCGACCGGCACCAGCGACGGGCGGCGGGGGTCGAACAAGACGACGATCATGCGCGCCGCTCCTCCCCGCTCGTGGGTGCCGGTGACCCCGTTATACCAATCTCTATCTGTGGTTTTCCCTGCAGTGCCGTGACGAGGTTGGCCACCATCTGCAGCAATTCGACGTCGCGCAGGCGCGGGGCCCCGACCCCGCCGGCCCGCGGAATGGGCACCTGAACCGTGGACGTCGTGGCGCGGTAGTGCGCCGCCGGGTACATCCGCTTGAGCCGCACCTGGGCCGAATCCAGCAGCGTCACCGGCGACAGCCGCACGGTGGCCGCCGACGGGGCCGACACCTCGGTGATGCCCGCGTCGCGGCACAACAGCCGCAGCCGCGCGACGGCCACCAGCCGCTCGGCGGGCTCGGGCAGCGCGCCGTAGCGGTCGATCAGCTCCTCAACGACGGCGCCGACGGCGGCATCGTCGGAGGCCGCGGCCAGCCGCCGGTAGCCCTCCAACCGGAGCCGGTCGCTGGCGATGTAGTCCGGCGGCAGGTGCGCGTCCACCGGCAGGTCGATCCGCACATCCTTGGGCTCCTCGGGCGTGGTGACCGTCTGGCCGTCGGCGGCCGCCCGGTACGCCTCCACGGCCTCGCCCACCAGCCGCACGTACAGGTCGAAGCCGACCCCGGCGACGTGGCCGGACTGCTCGACGCCCAGCACGTTGCCGGCGCCGCGGATCTCCAGGTCCTTGAGCGCGACGGCCATGCCGGCGCCCAGCTCGTTGTTCTGCGCGATGGTCGCCAGCCGGTCGTAGGCCGTCTCGGTCAGCGGCGCGTGTTGCGGATACAGGAAGTAGGCGTAGCCGCGCTCGCGGCTGCGGCCGACCCGGCCGCGCAGCTGGTGCAGCTGCGACAGCCCGAAGGTGTCGGCACGCTCGACGATCAGCGTGTTCGCGTTGGAGATGTCCAGGCCGGTCTCCACGATCGTGGTGCAGACCAGGATGTCGTACTCGCGGTTCCAGAAGCCCTGCACGGTGCGCTCCAGCCGCTCCTCGGGCATCTGCCCGTGCGCGACGACGACGCGCGCCTCGGGCACCAGCTCGCGGACCCGGGCGGCGGCCCGGTCGATGGAGCTCACCCGGTTGTGCACGTAGAACGCCTGGCCGTCACGCAGCAGCTCGCGCCGCAACGCGGCCGCGACCTGCTTGTCGTCGTGCGGGCCGACGTACGTCAGCACGGGATACCGCTCCTCGGGTGGGGTGAGGATGGTCGACATCTCGCGGATGCCGGCCAGGCTCATCTCCAGCGTGCGGGGGATCGGGGTGGCGCTCATGGTGAGCACGTCGACGTGGGTGCGCAGCGACTTGATGTGTTCCTTGTGCTCGACGCCGAACCGCTGCTCCTCGTCGACGACGACCAGCCCCAGGTCCTTCCAGCGCACCCCGGTCTGCAGCAGCCGATGGGTGCCGATCACGATGTCGACCGTGCCGTCGGCCAGGCCGTCGATCACGGCGCGGGACTCGGCGGTGTCGGTGAACCGGGACAGCCCCTTGACGGTCACCGGGAAGTCGGCCATCCGCTCGCTGAACGTCTGCAGGTGCTGGTCGGCCAGCAGCGTGGTGGGCACCAGCACGGCGACCTGCTTGCCGTCCTGGACGGCCTTGAACGCCGCCCGCACCGCGATCTCGGTCTTGCCGTAACCCACGTCGCCGCAGATCACCCGGTCCATCGGGACCGGCTTTTCCATGTCGGCCTTGACCTCGGTGATCGCGGTGAGCTGGTCGACGGTCTCGGTGAACGCGAACGCGTCCTCCATCTCGGCCTGCCACGGGGTGTCCGGCCCGAACGCGTGCCCGGGGCTGGCCTGCCGCTTGGCGTACAGCGACACCAGCTCGCCGGCGATCTCGCGCACGGCCCGGCGCGCCTTGGTCTTGGTGTTGGCCCAGTCGCTGCCGCCGAGCCTGCTCAGCGCCGGCGCCTGCCCGCCGACGTAGCGCGACAGCTGGTCCAGCGAATCCATCGGCACGTACAGCTTGTCCGAACCCCCACCCCGCTTGCTCGAGGCGTATTCCAGAACGAGGTACTCCCGGCGCGCGCCGCCGACGGTCCGCTCGACCATTTCCACGAACCGCCCGATGCCGTGCTGGTCGTGCACCACCAGGTCGCCGGCCGTGAGCGCGAGCGGGTCGACGGTGTTGCGCCGCTTGGCGGCCAGCCGCTTGCCCTCGACGGCCGTGGCCCGGTTGCCGGTCAGGTCCGTCTCGGTGATGACCACCAGGTTGGCGGGGTCGCCCGGGATGATCAGGCCGTCGTGCAGCGGGCCCTTGAGCACGCCGACCACCCCGGGTGTCGGGGCGGCACCGGGTTCCAGCATGGCGGCGGGGGTTTCGGACTCGGCGAGCCGCTCGACCACCCGGTGCGCGGTCCCGGTGCCGGGCGTGACGACCGCGGCGTGCCCGCCCGTGGCGACGTGGGCGCGCAGCATCGCGAAGATGCCGTCGATGTCGTGTTGATGACCTCGGGCCGACGGCGCCGCTCGCACCTCCAGCTCCACCGCCGACTCGTCGGAGAGCTGGCTCAGCGTCCACCACGGGTGGTCGGCGCGGGCCGCCGCGGCCCGCACGTCGTCCAGTTCGGTGAAGCCGGATCCGCCGAACTGGGCCACGTCGACGGGCGCGTCGGTGCCGAGCGCCGCGACGGACCACGACGCCTCGAGGAATTCGCTGCCCGTCTTGATCAGGTCGGCCGCGCGGGTGCGCACCTTCTCCGGGTCACACACCAGCACCGGGGTGCCGCCGCCCAGCTGGTCGGTCAGCAGCACGTGCTCGCCGGGCCGCAGCACCGGCAGCAACGCCTCCATGCCGTCGACGGCGATGCCCTCGCCCAGCTTGGCCAGCATGTCGGTGACGCTGCCGGTGATGGCGGGTTCGCCGGTGGAGTGCCGGGCGGCCAGCGCGGCGGCCCGCTCCCGCACGTCGTCGGTGAGCAGCAGTTCGCGGCAGGCCACCGCGATCACGGTGTCGACCTCGATCTCGGGAATGGAGCGCTGATCGGCGACCGAGAACATCCGCATCTCGCTGACCTCGTCGCCCCAGAACTCGACGCGCACCGGGTGTTCGGCGGTCGGCGGAAAGACGTCGAGGATCCCGCCGCGCACGGCGAACTCACCGCGCCGGCCGACCATGTCCACGCGGGTGTAGGCCAGCTCGACCAGCCGGGCCACGACGTCCTCGAAGGCGATCTCCCGCCCGACGCTCAGGGTGACCGGCTCCACGTCGCCCAACCGCGGCGTCATCGGCTGCAGCAGCGACCGCACCGCCGTCACCACCACGTGCAAGGGGGGGCCCAGCCGCGCGTCGTCGGGGTGCGCCAGCCGGCGCAGCACCAGCATGCGGGCGCCGACGGTGTCGATGCCGGGGGAAAGCCGCTCGTGCGGCAGGGTTTCCCAGGACGGGAAGACCGTCACCGCGTCGCCGAACGCCCCCCGCAGTTCGGCGGTCAGTTCGTCGGCCTCGCGCCCGGTCGCGGTGACCACCAGTAACGGACCCAGCCGCGCCAGCGCGCCGGCGACGAACAGCCGCGCGCTGGCCGGTCCGACCAGGCGCAATTCGGCGGGCCGGGCTGCCGCGGTGTCGATCAGCTGCTGGAAGGTCGGCGCGGTCAGCGCCAGATCCACGAGCCCCGCGATCGGGGTTTCTGGGTGGGCAGGCCCCGGTGCGGTCATGATGAATCCATTCTAGGGACGCTCGAAAAGGCGTAGCACGGCGTCAAGATTGGGCCCGGCACCGTCAAGGGATCGTAAGAAAAGCGGCACCGCACGCCGGCCGGCCGCACCGTGAAGTCATGACGTTGCTGGACATCGTGCCGTCGCTCGGTCGGGCGGCGCCTCGCCGGTTCGATTCCACGATCTGGCCGGTCACGACCCGCTCCGATGAGCAGGGGCAGCTCTGCGTCGGCGGCGTGCCGCTGGCCGACATCGCCGACGAGTTCGACACCCCGGCCTACGTCATCGACGAGGCCGACTTCCGCCATCGCGCCCGTCGCTACCGCAAGGCACTGCGCGGTGTCGGGGTGGTGTACGCGGGGAAGTCGCTGCTGACCACCGCGGTCGCGCGGTGGGCGCGCGAGGAGGGGCTCGGTGTCGATGTCTGCTCGGGCGGCGAACTTTCCACCGCCCTGGCCGGCGGAGTGGACCCGGCCCGGATCGTCCTGCACGGCAACGCGAAATCGCTCGACGAGCTGCGCGAGGCCGTAGAGGCGGGCGTCGGGCGCGTCGTGGTCGATTCGTGCATCGAGATCGCCTACCTCGCGGGCCTCGCCCGCCGGCGCCAGCCGGTGCTCATCCGGGTGACCCCCGATCTCGACATACACGGCCATCGCGCCGTCACGACCGGCATCGGCGATCAGAAGTTCGGCTTCACCCTCGCCGGTGACCACGCCGCGGACGCGGTCAAGCGCGTGCTGGCGCACCCCATCCTCGACCTGGTGGGGTTGCACTGCCATCTCGGCTCGCAGGTCACCGACGCGGCCCTGTACGGCGAGGCGATCCGCCGGATGATCGCCGCCATGGCCGACGTCCGCGCCCGCCACGGCGTCATCCTCACCGAGCTCAACCTCGGCGGCGGCCACGCCATCCCCTACCTGCCCGGCGATCGCGAGCTCGACCTCGTCGAGCTGGCGCGCGTCATCGAGGACGCCCTGGACGAGGCCTGCGCGGCCGAGCACTTCCCCCGGCCGGCCGTCGTGGTGGAACCCGGGCGCGCCATCTGCGGCCGGGCCGGTGTGACGCTGTATCGGGTGTGCGCGGTGAAGGCTCAGCCGGGTGGCCGCACCTTCGTCGCCGTCGACGGCGGAATGAGCGATAACCCGCGGGTGTCGTTGTACGGCGCGCAATACACCGTCGCGCTGGCGAACCGGCACCCGCGGGGAGCCCAGCACCGCGTCACCGTGGCCGGCCGGCACTGCGAGGCCGGCGACGAGATCGCCCGCGACATCGAGCTGCCGGCGGACCTTCGCCCCGGCGACCTGTTGGCCGTGGCCTGCACCGGCGCCTATCACCACAGCATGGCGTCCAACTACAACATGGTCGGCCGGCCGCCGCTGGTGGCGGTCAGGGACGGTCGGGCCCGCGCCCTGGTTCGCCGCGAGACGGTTGCGGATCTGCTCTCCCGCGACTGCGGCTAGTGGTGAGTGCAAGCGCCGCGTAGCGGGGCGCAGCAGCTCACCACCGTCGGACTAGTGGTGAGTGCAAGCGCCGCGTAGCGGGGCGCAGCAGCTCACCACCATCGGACTAGTGGTGAGTGCAAGCGCCGCGTAGCGGGGCGCAGCAGCTCATCACCATCGGACCAGCCGTCAGATCGCGTCGCGCTCGGCGAAGTGACGCTGCCGCGCCGACAACGCCGCCGCCCGTTGGTAGGCGGTGACGCGCCGCGACGGGTCGAAGTACTCGTCGACTTCGTCGATGTCGATCACCGTCGCGGTCGGTGTCGCGGGCTGCTCGGCAGCGGTGGCCCGCCAGGTCACGACCCCGCTTCGATACCCGCGGGCGTCGAGCCAATTGTCGACGCCGACGTCCTGGGCGGCCACCAGCACCCGCACGCGGTTGCCGTCGGTGTGCGACTGGGCCCGGTTCAGGCTCGTCTGGCGGGTCGCGATGTCGATCATCTCGCTCCACCGGTTGGTCAGGCAGATGCCGACATACGGGCTGCTGGCGGGGATTTCGTAGTCGATCACCAAGGCCTGGCCGTCCTCCAGTTCCCAGGAGATGGGGACGAACCACGCCCCGGCCATCGCCGACGGCGGCTGCATCGGCGGGATGGCGACGTTCTTCGGCAAGGCCCCGAAGACGCGCGCGGGAATGTCTTTGACCCACATGGTGAACAGGTCGCGCGAGGCGGCCAAGTGCTCCTCGAACGCGGCCACGGTCTGGGCCAGCGACGGCGGTTCCGCCGGTGGTTGCGGATTGAGGCATTCGATGCGGATGCTGCCTTTCGACTGCCGTTGCCAGTCACCGTAGGTCTGATAGCAGCAGAACGACTCGGCGCCGGGGGGAAGTTCAAACCAGTTGGTATCGCCTATCTTCTCGCGACTGAAGTAGATCTCGAAGGAGCCGTCCGGCGCGACGTCGAGGTCCTCGGACTGCGTCTTGACCGCCCGGGCTTGGTCATCCTTGCCGGCGTAGACGCCGAAGGTCGTCTGGGCGACGGAGCCCAACGTGCCGTACACCCGGTAGTCGTGCGCATCGTCGATGCGCGCCGACAGGTACAGGGTGTCGGGGTTGGAATGCCCCCAGTTCCACGGCGCGTACTGGGCGTTGATCAGCGTTGGTCGCACCGGGTCGCTGCGCAATTGCAGCCCCATGTACTGAATGTGGCCGACCAGGCGCCCCAGAAGCGCGGTGGCCGAACCCTCGTCGAGGTTGCCCTGTGCCAGTGCGACGGCGAGCAGGTCGTCGTGCAGATCGCCGAACCGCCGCCACGCCGCCCGCGCTGCTTCACTCAGCTCTTCGGTCATCGCTTGTCCTCGATTCCGTAAAAGTCGCGGTAGTACTGGAGTTCGGGCCACATCGTGGCGATGTCGAGTCCGTAATCCTCGGCACGGTAGATGTTGGGCTTGCGGGTGCCCATGCCACGCTCGGCCATGAACCTGCTCATCTTCCGGTGCACCTCGACGGTGAGCTCCATGCCGAAGTGGTCATAGATCTCTTTGACGCACGCCATCGGGTCGCGAACCATCCGATCCATCGGAAAATCGATGAATTGCGCTGCGCGGTCGGCGAATTGGCGCCGCAGTTCGACGTTGCGTGCGAGCATACCCCCGGTGCGCCAGCTCATGTACCGGCCGTGGTCATGCCAGTCGACGTCGTCGGTCACCATCGCGAAGACGGTGCCGGACAGCTTGCAGCTGGAGGCGATGACTTCGGTGGGTTCTCGGTAGGTGGTGACAAAGCGGGCGTCGGGGAAGACGTCGAGGATCTTGTCGATGTTGGCCATGTGCGGCGGCGTCTTGAGCAGCCAGCTCTCCCGGGGACGCTGCCCCCCGCTCTGCATGTACTGCAGGAGCAGCTTCTGTTCCTGGTAGACCCAGGTGCGGTCTTGGTCGGCCAACCACCGGTCGTAGCCCTGGCAGTTGAACATGACGAGAAACGTCTCGCTGTGAAAGGCGTAGGCGTGCAACAGCGCACACTCTTGAGCCTCCCACGCGCCGAGCGGGTGGGCCGCGTCCAGATCGGGGGCCAGGGCCAGGGTGCGCCGGATTTGCTTTTCACTGCGGACGATGCGCGGGTCGGTGCGCATCGTGGCCGGATCCAGCGGCGGGTGCAGCTCGTCGCACTCCCAGGTGAGGGGGAAGCGAAACCGATCGTCCTGGCTCAGCAGGTGATGGGTGATCGTGGTGCCGGTGCGGGGCGCGCCGACCAGGAAGACCGGTTTGGCGATGACCTCGTCGCGGATCGAGGGGTTCCGGCGGACGTGGTCCATCACCAGCAACCGCTGGCGGAGCAGGTTGGTGAGGTGCGTCGTGGCCAGGATCCGGCCGAAGCCGTTGAGCTTGTCATCGGAGTTGATGGACTCGATGAGCCGGTCCAGACCCGCTTCGAAGCGGGCATCACCGAAGTCGGTCAGCCCGCCGGCGCGCCGGCTGGCCCGGTCCATGAGCGCGTACTTGCGCAGCGGCAGCGGATGAGCGCCCAGCATCCGTGCGGCGCGGTAGCCGCCGTTGAGGATCCGAAACGGTAGCGGTCTGGGTGGGGTGTCGATGGCCATGACGGGCGCCCCTCATCGTTGAGTGGATACGAAACCTATTGACGCGCAGGGGAATTACGCGGACTGCGCCGATTGCTCGATGCCTCCCGATGTTCGGGTGAACCGTTGTGCTCGGTCCCACAAAACATTACGATCTGAACGTAATGAAATCAACACCCGTCGAACGCCGGCATCGCGAAACCAAGTCGCAGGGGCGGCCCCGCGATGCGCGCATCGATGACGCGGTACTGCAGGCCACCAACGAGCTGCTCGAAGAGATCGGCTACGCGCGGTTGAGCATTCCGTTGGTGGCGGCCCGGGCCGGCGCCACGCCGCCAGCGGTGTACCGGCGCTTCCCCACCAAGATCGAACTCGTCTTCGCGGCGGTGTTTCCCCCGACGCCACAAGAGGAGCTGCCGCTGACCGGTGACCTGCGGACGGTCGTGCGCAGCCTGCTCGAGGGATCGATCCAGCTGTTCAGCCGCCCGGCGGTGCACAGCGCGGTGTCGGGCCTGACGGCCGAACTGCCGTCGGAGCCCGGGCTGTCGGCGCGGCTGCTGGATCGGCTGCAGGGCGGCACCTACCAGCGCCTGCAGCGCTACCTCGACGACGCCGCCGCGAACGGGTCGGCGACCGACGGCATCGACGCGCGGCTGCTGATGGACATGATCGGCGGCACCGTCATGATGTCGATGGCCACCGAGCGCACCCTCGACGACGCCTGGCTCGAGCACAACACCACGCTGATCGTCCGGGGACTCAGCCGATGACCGCCGGCGGGGCAGCGCCTATGCAGGTCGTCGCATCCGCGCCCGCCCAGCTCGGCTTGGCCGAGATCGGTCCGTGGGCGGCGCGCATGGAGCGCATCGGCTTCGAGGTCATCCACGTTCCGGAGACCATCCACGACGCGTTCACGGTCGCGGCGCTGGCGCTGACCCACACGACGCGGCTCACCGTGCGGACCAGCATGGCCCTGGCGTTTCCGCGCAGTCCGATGATCACCGCGTACGCGGCCTGGGACCTCGCCAGGTACTCCGACGGGCGCTTCCAGCTCGGCCTGGCCACCCAGGTGCGCGGGAACATCGTCGGACGATTCTCGGTGCCGTGGTCGCAGCCGACGCTGCGCATGCGGGATTACATCGAAGCGCTGCTCGCCATCTTCCGCTCCTTTCAGACCGGCGAGCCGCTCGACTACACCGGGCCGTTCTACCGATTCGACCGCCTCCAGCCGTATTTCAACCCCGGCCCGATCGCGTGTCCGCCCCCGCAGATCTGGACCGGCGGGGTGAACAGGAAGATGTGCGCCCTGGCCGGGGAAATCGCCGACGGCTTCGTCTGCCATCCGACCAATTCGCACCCGTCGATCCTCAAGGCACAGACGCTGCCGGCCCTGGCCGAGGGCGCCAAAAACGGTCGGCGCGCCGGGATTCCGGTCGCCGTGGTGGCCAACCCGCAACCGTTGATGGCCGCCACCGACGACGAGCTGGCGCGGTTGCGGGAACACCGGCGCTCGGAACTTGCCTTCCTCTACAGCACCCCCGCCTACCGCCGGCAACTGGAATTCTTCGGGTTCGAAGACGTCGGCGAGGCGCTCAGCGGCATGGCGCGCCGCAACGAATGGTCCGACCTGTCCGCGCATCTGACCGACGAGGTGATGGACCGGGTTGTGCCGCAAGGCATCTACGACGAAATTCCCGCGGTGCTCGCGCGTTGGTACTCCGGCGTGTGCACCGGCCTGAGCCTGCCGGTCACCGACGTGCCGGACGACGTGCTGGCCATGCTCATCGACCGCCTCAAGGCCATTCCCACGCTGAGGGAATAAACACCAGGAAGGTAGCCATGAATGCAGCCCAATCGGCTCTGGCGTTGAAGTCAATTGTCGCTAAGCAGTGGCACGCGCACAGCCCGCTGGTCCGGCGCCCCCCGAAAAACTTCGCCGCGCAGTACGGACCCTGGGCACTCGTGGCCGGCGCGAGCGAGGGCATCGGCGGTGCCTGGGCCGATTATGCTGCCTCCCAAGGCTTGTCGGTCGCGATCGTCGCGCGCAACCCCGAAAAGCTGGAGAAGAAACGCCAAGAGCTGGTGTCCAGGTTCGGCGTGGAGGTGCTCGCCATCTCCCAGGAACTGGGGGCGACGGACGCCGTGGAAAACATCGTCGCGGCCGTCGGCGACCGCGAAATCGGACTGCTGGTGTCCAACGCCGCGCTGGCCACGGTCGGCGGATTCTGGGCCGACAACCTCGAGTTCGAGCGGCAGCGGATAAACATCAACTGCTGTAGTCCGTTTGGGCTGACCTACCACTACGGGGCGCTGATGAAGGCGCGCCGTCGTGGCGGCATCGTGCTGATGAGTAGCGGCACGGGGCTGATCGGCAGCCCTTACTACACGCACTACGGCGCGACGAGGGCATACAACATCATTCTCGCCGAAGGGCTCTGGTACGAACTGAAACCCGACAACGTGCACGTGTTGGCGTGCATGGCCGGACTGACGAGTTCGCCGGGCGCCGCCGATGCGCTCGAGGTCGCGCGGGCCAGGGGCAGCCTCATCAATACGCCCGAAGAGAACGTCGAGGAGGCGGTCTTGTATCTCGGCAAACGGCCCAGCATGCAAGTGGGGGCGCCGAACCGGCGCATGATGTTCGTCGTCACCCGCCTGCTTCCGCGACCCCTGGGCATACGGGAAATCGGCAAGCACGCCCTGAACAACTTCCTCGGCGGGGTGCGGCCGTAGCGTCCTACTCGTCCTGCAGCCGGGGATCGGCCTCGAGGTGGGTCAGGCCGTTCCACATCAGGTTGACCAGGTGGGCGGCGACCACTTCCTTTTTCGGCTCGCGGGTGTCGAGCCACCATTGCGCCGTCATCGACACCGAGCCCACCAGCGCCTGCGCGTAGAGGGGGGCCAGGTCCGGATCCAGGCCCCGACGGGCGAAGTCGCCGGCCAGGATGGAGCTGACCTGGCTGACGGCGTCGTTGAGCAGGCTGGAGTAGGTGCCCGAGCTGATCGCGGCCGGCGAGTCGCGGATCATGATCCGGAAACCGTCGGTGCGTTCTTCGACGTAGGTGAGCAGCGCCAGCGCGACGCGCTCGACCCGCACCCGGGACCGGTTGTTGGTCAGCGACGACGTGATCATGTCCAGCAGCGCCGACATCTCGCGGTCGACAACGACGGCGTACAAGCCCTCCTTGCCGCCGAAATGTTCGTAGACGACGGGCTTGGAGACGTTGGCCCGCAGCGCGATCTCCTCGATCGAGGTGCCCTCGTAACCGCGTTCGGCGAACAGCGAGCGCGCGATGCCGATGAGCTGCTGGCGGCGCTCGCTACCGGTCATGCGGGCGCGTGGCGCCCGCGCTTCCTTGTCCGGCTCCTTCTGCGTTTCGGGGTCCAGAACGGCCACGTCAATCAGCGTATCGGTTCGGCGCGGCGCAGCAGTCCCGTCTAGAGTCTTGGTGGCGCGGGGCTATGGGCCTGCAGTCCGTCGTGGTGTAATCGGCAGCACATCAGATTTTGGTTCTGAGAGTTCAGGTTCGAGTCCTGGCGACGGAGCTAGCGTGGCTCTTTGCGGCGAGCGTGGATGAAATGACACGCTTGACGGCGTGTCGGCGTACCAACACGCACGCTCGCGGCGAAGAAGGGAGATCCGTGTCGTTTCGTGGTGACACCGCGGTCCTGGTTCTCGCGGCCGGACCCGGCACCCGGATGCGCTCCGACACCCCGAAGGTGCTGCATACGATCGCCGGCCGCAGCATGCTGGCGCATTCCCTGCACGCCGTCGCCAAGGTGGCGCCCCAGCATCTGGTGGTGGT
This sequence comes from Mycobacterium interjectum, assembly GCA_002102225.1. Classification (GTDB taxonomy): domain Bacteria; phylum Actinomycetota; class Actinomycetes; order Mycobacteriales; family Mycobacteriaceae; genus Mycobacterium; species Mycobacterium interjectum_B. The sequence continues at coordinate 112,568 of LQPB01000076.1, read as the reverse complement.
CCTCGGCCACGATCACGAACGCGTCGAGCCGCTGGTCGCCGAGCTGGGCGAGGACCTCGGCCGCACGATCGACGTGGCGCTGCAGGACCAGGCGCTGGGCACCGGCCACGCGGTCCTGTGCGGCCTGTCGGCCCTGCCCGACGACTACGCCGGCATCGTCGTCGTCACCTCGGGCGACACGCCGCTGCTGGACTCCGACACCCTGGCCGGCCTGGTCGCCACCCACAGCGCCCAGGCGGCCGCGGTCACGGTGCTCACCACGACGCTGAGCGATCCGGTCGGCTACGGCCGCATCCTGCGCACCCAGGACAACGAGGTGATGGGCATCGTCGAGCACACCGACGCGACGCCCTCGCAGCGCGAGATTCGCGAGGTCAACGCCGGTGTCTACGCCTTCGACATCGCGGCGTTGCGGTCGGCGCTGAGCCGGCTGAGCGCCAACAACGCCCAGCAGGAGCTCTACCTGACCGACGCCATCGCCATCCTGCGCGGTGACGGCCGGACCGTGCACGCCCAGCACGTCGCCGACAGCGCGCTGGTGGCCGGCGTCAACAACCGCGTCCAGCTGGCCGAACTGGGTGCCGAACTCAACCGTCGGATCGTCGCCGCCCACCAGATGTCGGGCGTGACGATCATCGATCCGGCCAGCACCTGGATCGATGTCGACGTGACGATCGGCCGCGACACCGTGATTCACCCCGGCACTCAGCTGCACGGGCGCACCCGGGTCGGGGGCCGCTGCGTCGTCGGGCCCGACACCACCCTGACTGACGTCGTCGTCGGTGACGGCGCCTCGGTGGTCCGCACCCACGGCGCGTCCTCGTCGATCGGGGACGGTGCCACGGTCGGCCCGTACACGTATCTGCGGCCGGGAACCGCGCTGGGATCCGACGGCAAGCTCGGCGCGTTCGTCGAGACCAAGAACTCCAACATCGGGACCGGCACCAAGGTCCCGCACCTGACGTACGTCGGCGACGCCGACATCGGCGAGCACAGCAACATCGGGGCGTCCAGCGTGTTCGTCAACTACGACGGCGAATCCAAGCGGCGCACCACGGTCGGCTCGCACGTCCGCACCGGCTCGGACACCATGTTCGTCGCGCCCGTCTCCGTCGGCGACGGGGCCTACACGGGCGCCGGCACGGTGGTGCGCGAAGACGTCCCGCCGGGCGCGCTGGCGGTGTCGGCGGGGCCGCAACGCAACATCGAGGGCTGGGTGCAGCGCAAGCGGCCGGGCAGCGCGGCGGCGAAAGCGGCGGACGAGGCCATAGAAAAAACCAAAGACAAACCGGAGCCCGAACAAACACCGTGAATTTGGTCCCTGGTAACCCGGCCGCATTTCCGTACGATTCGCTACGTACGATGAGGCTTCCATTTCGATCCCAAACGAGGGCAGTGCGTTGAGCCACGACTGGACCGATAACCGAAAAAACCTGATGCTGTTCTCGGGCCGCGCGCACCCGGAGCTGGCCGAACAGGTCGCCAAGGAACTCGACGTCCACGTCACCGCGCAGACGGCGCGGGAATTCGCCAACGGGGAGATCTTCGTTCGCTTCCACGAGTCGGTGCGCGGTTGCGACGCGTTCGTCCTGCAATCGAACCCGGCGCCGGTGAACAACTGGCTGATGGAACAGCTGATCATGATCGACGCGCTCAAACGCGGCAGCGCGAAGAGGATCACCGCGGTCATGCCGTTCTACCCCTACGCGCGGCAGGACAAGAAGCACCGCGGGCGCGAGCCCATCTCGGCGCGGCTGGTCGCCGACCTGCTCAAGACCGCGGGCGCCGACCGGATCGTGACCGTCGACCTGCACACCGACCAGATCCAGGGCTTCTTCGACGGGCCCGTCGACCACATGCGGGCCCAGAACCTCCTGACCGGCTACATCAAGGACAACTACCCCGACGGCAACATGGTGGTGGTCTCCCCCGACTCGGGCCGGGTGCGCATCGCCGAGAAGTGGGCCGACGCGTTGGGCGGCGTGCCGCTGGCCTTCATTCACAAGACCCGCGATCCGCGGGTGCCCAACCAGGTGGTGTCCAACCGCGTGGTCGGCGAGGTCGAAGGCCGGACGTGCGTGCTGATCGACGACATGATCGACACCGGCGGCACCATCGCCGGCGCGGTAAACCTGTTGCGCGACGACGGCGCCAGCGACGTGGTGATCGCCGCGACCCACGGGGTGCTGTCCGACCCGGCCGCCGAGCGCCTGGCCTCCTGCGGCGCCCGCGAGGTGATCGTCACGAACACGCTGCCCATCGATGAGCAGAAGCGCTTCCCGCAGCTCACGGTCTTGTCCATCGCGCCGCTGCTGGCCAGCACCATTCGCGCCGTCTTCGAAAACGGCTCCGTGACAGGACTTTTCGACGGGGACGCCTAGATGGCCGATACCGTCATCTACCACAACCCGAAATGCAGCACCTCCCGCAAGACACTGGATTTGTTGCGGGACAACGGCCTTGAGCCCACCATCGTCGAGTACCTGAAAACCCCGCCATCGCGGGCCGAGCTGGTCGGGATGATCCGCGACGCGGACATCGACGTGCGCTCGGCCGTGCGCAAACGCGAACCGCTCTACGCCGAATTGAATCTCGCCGATGCGACCGATGAGCAATTGCTCGACGCGATGGCCGAGCATCCCATTCTGATCGAACGACCGTTCGTCGTCACACCGAAGGGCACCCGGCTGGCGCGGCCCATCGACGCGGTGCGCGAGATTCTGTGAGGTTGCGCTGGGGCGCCGCCGTCGCGGCGGTCGCGCTGAGCATGGCCATGGTGGCCTGCGACCAGCCGAAAGCCCCTGACTACCAGTCGGTCCTGACGAGGAGCTCGACGACCGGCGCCGCCCCCACCACGACGCAAAAGCCCGTCCCCTTGTCGCAGTATCTGCAGAGCATCGGCGTCAACGGGCAACAGGTCGCGCCGGGTTCGCTGCCGGATCTGAAGGTGTCGATACCGACACCGCCGGGCTGGTCGCCGTTTACCAGTCCGAACATCGCCAAGGAGACGGTGATCCTCTCCAGGGGCGGCAAGTATCCGACGGCCAGGCTGGTGGTCTTCAAGTTGCTGGGGGATTTCGACCCGGCCCAGGTGATCAAGCACGGCAACGACGACGCCCAGCTGTTCGCCGATTTCAAGCAGCTGGACGCCTCGACGGCGAATTACAACGGCTTTCCGTCGTCGATGATCCAGGGCAGCTACGACCTCGATGGCACGCGGCTGCACAGCTGGAACCGGATCGTGCTGCCCACCGGGTCGCCGCCCACGAACCAGCGGTACCTGGTTCAGTTGACCATCACCAGCCTGGCCGACCAAGCGGCCGCGCAGGCGCCCGACATCGAGGCGATCATTCACGGTTTCGTCGTGGCCGCAAAGTAATTACCGCGAAAGTGCAACGGGTTACGCATTTCTCGAGTGGAGCCGTCGGTGGTTGCACTCTCGCGGCGGGCTTTCACTAAGCTCATCAGCCATGACCACCTGGACCGCCGCCGACCTGCCGTCGTTCGCCGGGCGCAACGTGATCATCACCGGCGCCAACAGCGGGCTGGGCGCGGTGACGGCCCGCGAGCTGGCCGGCCGGGGCGCCAGGATCATCATGGCCGTCCGGAACACGGGCAAGGGCGAGGCCGCCGCGCGGCAGATGACCGGAGACATCGCGGTGCGCTCGCTCGACCTGCAGGACCTGGCGTCGGTGCGCCAGTTCGCCGAGGGGGTGGACGGGGCCGACGTGCTGATCAACAACGCCGGGATCATGGCCGCGCCCTACGCGCTGACCGCCGACGGCTTCGAGAGCCAGATCGGCACCAACCACCTGGGTCACTTCGCGCTCACCAACCTGTTGCTGCCCAAGCTCACCGACCGCGTGGTCACGGTGTCGTCGATGGCGCACTGGGCGGGCCGCATCGACTTCGACGACCTGAACTGGAAGAACCGGCGCTACTCCCCCTGGCTGGCCTACAGCCAGTCGAAGCTCGCCAACCTGCTGTTCACCAGCGAGCTGCAGCGCCGCCTCGAGCGCTCGCAGTTGCGGGCGCTGGCCGTTCACCCCGGCTACTCGCACACGAACCTGCAGGGCGCCTCCGGCCGCAAGCTGGGCGACGCGCTGATGTCGGCGGCCACGCGGGTGGTGGCCACCGACGCCGATTTCGGCGCCCGGCAGACCCTGTACGCGGCGTCGCAGGACCTGCCGGGCGACACGTTCGTCGGCCCCCGGTTCGGCTACCTCGGCCGCACCCAACCGGTCGGCCGCAGCCGCCGGGCGCAGGACGCGGCCACCGCGGCCGCCCTGTGGGAGCTGTCCGAGCAGCTCACGGGCACCAAATTTCCGCTGTAGCCGCGTGTGCTTTCCGCTGCAGCCGCGTGTGCGCAGCGGGCTTCGACTGTGCGCCCTGGGCGGAAATCGCGTCGAATATGCGCCCTGGATGCACACCGAAAGCCCTGAGCGCACACTCGTTCAATTTCCACCCTGAGGTGCACATGCGCTAACCTGACCGGACGTCACGGCGAGGGTGCTAGCACACCGTTATCGACGGAGACCGGCGTTATCGTCGCGACCTGGCCGTGCCCCGAACGAGTGAGCAACAGGAGCGACACGATGGCCAAGTCAGCAGTCAACCAACTCGCGGCGACGGTGCGAAGCGAGACCGGCAAGGGCGCGTCCCGCCGGGCCCGCCGCAATGGCAAGATTCCCGCCGTCCTCTACGGTCACGGCGCCGAGCCCCAGCACCTGGAACTGCCCGGCCACGACTACGCGGCGGTGCTGCGGCACTCGGGCACCAACGCGGTGCTGACCCTGGACATCGCCGGCAAGGAGCAGCTCGCGCTGACCAAGGCGCTCGACATCCACCCGATCCGCCGCACCATTCAGCACGCCGACCTGGTGGTCGTGCGCCGCGGCGAAAAGGTTCACGTCGAGGTCAACGTCGTCATCGAGGGCGAGGCCGGACCCGACACCCTGGTCACCCAGGAGACCAACACGATCGAGATCGAGGCCGAGGCCATGTCGATTCCCGAGCAGCTGACCGTGTCCGTGCAGGACGCCCCTCCGGGCACCCAGTTCAGCGCCGGGCAGATCACACTGCCGACGGGCGTCAGCCTGGTTTCCGACCCCGACCTGCTGGTGGTCAACGTGGTGAACGCGCCGACCGCCGCGGACCTCGCGGAAGAGGGCGCCGGCGAGGCCCCCGAGGGCGAAGCCGCGGCCCCCGAGGCCGAAGAGGGCGACGAGGGCGAGACACCCGCCGAAGAGTCCGAGTAGGCGGTTCGCGACGTGGCCGAACCGCTTCTGGTGGTCGGCCTGGGCAATCCCGGAGACAACTACGCGCGCACCCGGCACAACCTCGGGTTCATGGTCGCCGACCTGCTCGCCGCGCGGCTGGGCGCAAAGTTCAAGGCGCACAAGCGATCCGGCGCCGAAGTCGTCACCGGTCGGCTGGCCGGGCGCTCGGTGTTGCTGGCCAAGCCGCGCTGTTTCATGAACGAGTCCGGCCGCCAGGTCGGGCCGCTGGCGAAGTTCTACTCCGTTGCCCCGGCCGACATCATCGTCATCCACGACGACCTCGACCTGGAGTTCGGCAGCATCCGGCTCAAGATCGGCGGCGGGGAGGGCGGCCACAACGGCCTGCGCTCGGTGGCGTCGGCGCTGGGCACCAAGGAGTTTCAGCGCGTGCGCATCGGCATCGGGCGTCCGCCGGGCCGCAAGGACCCCGCGGCGTTCGTGCTGGAGAACTTCACCGCCACCGAGCGTGGCGAGGTCCCGACGATTTGCGAGCAGGCCGCCGACGCCACCGAGTTGCTCATCGAACTGGGGCTGGAGCCGGCGCAGAACCGCGTCCACGCCTGGTGAGCCGGATCGCCCCGGGCGCCCTACCTCGGCAGCATGTCCTGCCACGACTTGGGGGCGGCGGCAGCAACCAAATTGGATTGCTGGAACAATTGGCCGTCGGACGCCATGTACTTGCCGGTCCGGGGGTCGTATTTGGCAACAGCGACAGACGAATTGGCCGCCGGGGCGCCGGTCGTGAACGAGCTAGGCGCGGCATCGGGCGGCGTTCCCGACGGCGCGGCGCCCGGCGGGAGCGCGGTCCCATCCACCGGGCCGTACGTGTGATCGCCGAACGTGGCCCGGTCATCGGGTGGGATGCCCTGCGAGATCAGGTTCGGATCCAGCGGATAGGCACCGAGCGCATGTTGGCGCATGGCCAGCGGTTCGTAGGGCTTGTCGCTGTCGCAGATCTGCACGGTCGGTGCGCGTTTCCCGGGTTTGCCCATGCAGGGGTAGTTGCGCGCCCCGCGGACCGCGATCGGGGAATCCTGGGGCAGTTTGCAGTACAACCCGTCCGGCGTGTCGACCGTGGTGGTGTCGGCGGGGGAACGCCAGGACGACGGCGGCAGGAATCCGACCGTGCACGGCGGCGGGTCGCCGATGCTGATCGCGAACTCGCCCATCGCCATCCCGGTCGGGTTGTTCTTCGACAAACCCGACGCCTGCAGCGACGCGATCACCGGCGGCAGCAACACCAACAGCTGCCGGACCGACGGGTTGTAGGTCACCAGGACCTGGCCCAACGTGGTGAGGTTCGCCAATAAGACCGGCAGTGTCGGCTTGATCTGGTCGAGCAGGCGAGAGACCTCATTGACGGCGCCAGGTCCGGTTTTCAGCAGCGTGCGCAACTGGCCATCGTCGGTCGCCAGCGTGCGCGTCACGTCCGCCAGGCTGTGCGCCCAGGTTCGGATGGCGCCCGTCGTTGCGGCTTGTGAATCCAGCAGTGGGACAGCGTCATCGATGAGCGTCCGGGTCCGATCGGAGACGGGCGCCACGTCCCGGGTGAATTGGGCCGAGGAGTCAAGCAGCGAGCCGAGATCGTAGCCCGCCCCGTTGAGCCCCTTGAAGGACTCGTCGAGCAGTGCGCTCATCTTGCCTTTGGGGATGCTGTTGATCAGCGCACTGACCCTGTCCAGCATCGGCCCGACCGCTTGCGGAATTGTGGTGCGGTCGACGGGGATGACCGAGCCGTCGTGCAGGTAGGGGCCGGCATTGCTCCTCGGCCGCAGGTCCACGTACTGCTCACCCACCGCCGACACGCTGCGCACCTCGGCTTGCAGGTCGGCGGGGATCCGCACCGACGTGTCGAGCGACAGCGTCGCCTGCACCCCGTCGGGTTTCAGGTCGACCGCGGTCACCTTGCCCACCTGTACGCCGCGGTAGGTCACGTTGGCGAATCGGTATATCCCCCCGCCGGAAGGCAATTCGAGCCGCACGGTGATGTGGTCGATGCCCAGCAAGGTCGGCGCCTGGATGTAGACCACAGCCATGGCAAGGACGCCAAGGATCGACACGATCGTGAAGATCGCCAGTTGGATCTTGACGAGACGCGTCAGCATCAGCCGCCGGCCTGATCTTGCGGCGGGAATTCGGTGGGCAGCGAGACGACCGGAGCCGGCGGCGTCGGAGCGGGTTGGGTCCCGCCCGCGGTGGGCGCCGTCGGCGGAACGCCCTGCGGCGGGGGCGGCTTACCCGCGTCCAGCGGATCGTAGGTGAAGTTCAGGTATTCCGGTTCTCCCGGTGCCGGAACCAGTTTCGCGCCGACCTGACCCCACCGGGTGCCGAGCAGCAGTGTCCGCTTGACCCGGGGCAGGGTGAGGTCGGCGACCAGGAACATGTTCATGTAGTCACCCCGGACGCCGCGGTCGATCAGATTCTGGCCATACGGGAAGGTCGTCGCCCAGGCCAGCGCGGTATCCAGCTCGGGACCGATGTCGGCGAGCGCCTTGATCGTCGGCTCCAGATTCTTCAGGTTGCCCACCAGGTCGTCTCGCGTGTCGTTGACGAGCCGGCTGGCGGTGTCACTGAACACGCGCAACTTGTCTAACGCCGTCGTGATGCGGGGCCGCTCCCGGATCAGCACGTCCAACGCCGGCGGTATCTTGTGCAGCGCTCGAGTGATCACGTCGCGTTGTCCGGCCAACGTGCCGGTGAGGCGGTTGAGCTCCTGGACGAAGCCAATGAGGTTGTCGCGCTGCGTATCCAGGGTGCCCACGAAGTCGTCGAGCCGAATCAGCAGGTCGCGGATCTGGTCCTCGTGCCCGGCCATGGCGGCGCCGAAATTGTGGATGATGTCGCCGATCTGCCCCAGCCCCCCGGCGTTGACCACCACCGACAACGACGAGAGCGTCTGCTCGGTCGACGGGTAGGTCGCGGACCTGTTGAGCGGGATGGTGGCTCCCGGTTGCAGGCGGCCGTTCGCGGCCTCGCCCGGCGGCGGGTTCAGCTCGAGATGCATCGATCCCAGCAAGCTGGTCTGCCCGACGCGGGCCACCGCGTTGGCGGGCACGACCACGGAGGGTTTGACCGAGATGTCGACGTCGGCGTGCCAATCGCGAAAGGTCATGCGATCGATGCTGCCGACGACCACGTCGTTGAGCAGCACCGGCGAATTCGCCTCGAGCGTGCTCACATTCGCCAACTCGACGTGGTAAATGGCCGCACCCGGCCCCCGCCCCACCGTGCCGGGCAGCGGCAGCGAGTTCAGCCCCTGGAACGCGCACCCGGTCGCGGTCGACAGCACGACGGCGCCGACGGCGAGCGCCCGGCGCAGGCGGGGCGATCGGCTCATGGCTGCGCCCCTCCCACCGGTAGCAACATGTCCTGCACGTTCGCGGGTTCGCGTGCCGGCAGGTCTTGCGTCGCGGTGCCCGTGGCCGCCGTCGGCGGCGGATCGGGTTGCGCCGCCCCGGGTATGCGCCCCAGGGGTGGTGGCGGCGGTGGCGCCGGCGGGGTGTCGCCCGGCAGCCCCGTGTAAGCGGACACCGCGGGCGGCAGCTCGGGTGGCGCGGCCCCCGGGCCCTCGCCGCCCGGCGCCAGACGCGGCTCGGAATAGACGATGTTGTCGGGGTTGGCCGACTTCATCAGGACCATGCTCATCGGAAACGGGGGGTAGTTGAAGTTGATCGCGCGCAGTGCCGGACCGAGATATTGGGCGCACAGCTTGCCGGTCTCGGTCGAGGTGGCGTTTTCCAGGGCCCCGATCTGTGCGCAGATGAACTGCACGGGATTCGAGAAGTTGTTGAGCACAATCGATCCGATGGTGTCACCGGTGTCGGGGTTGTAGGCGTTGTAGAAATTGGCGAACGCGTTCGGGGCCACGTGCAGCAGGTTCTCCAGGTCCGTGCGATGGTCGACGAGGTTCTGCGTGACGTTGGCCAACCGTTGAATCTGTTCGGACACCTGGTCGCGGCTGCCGGCCACGAATCGTTGTACGTCGCCCACCACGCCGGACAGATCGGTCAGCGCGGCGTCCAGCTCCGACCTGCCGTCGTCGAGCACGCTGGTGAGCGTGGCCAGCCGGTTTTCGAACTGGACCACCTGCTCGTTGCTGTCGCGCAGCGCCGTGACGAAGACCTGCAGATTGTTGATGATGTCGACGATGTTGCCGCTGCCGTTGGCTAGGATCCGGCCCACCCCGGACAGCTGGGCCAGGGTCTGGCGCAATTTTTCCCCGTTGCCGCTCAACGCGTTGGCGGCGCTGTCGATGAACCGCGCGACCGACGGCGTCGATACCTGACTGCTGGGTCCCAAATCCGTGGCCAGCCGGGTCAATTGGGTCTTCACCTCGTCCCATTCGACGGGTACCGCGGTGCGTTCGACGGGGAGCACCGCCCCGTCGGGCATGGTCGGTCCGCCCCGGTAGGCCGGGGCCAGCTGGATATAGCGCGCGGCGACCAGGTTCTGGGCGACGATCACCGCCTTGGCGTCGGCGGGGATGCGCACGTCGCGGTCGACATGCAGGGTGACCTTGACCAGGTTGCCCTCCGGGTGGATCGCTGTGATCTCGCCGACCCTGACGCCGGAGACCCGCACCCGGTCGCCCGGGTAGATCGCGGTCGCGGTGGTGAAGTAGGCCGTGACCGTCTTGGGTCGCAGGAATGTTTGGTACGCGACGAATGCCGCGCCGCCGACGCCCAGCGCGACCAGCGCCAGGGCCGTGGTCACGACCAGTTTGTTCCGCGACATCAGTGTGGCCCCTGCGGAATCCCATTGCGCGGGAACGGGAATTCCGCCCGCGGCCCGGTGTTGTCGGGCGGCTGACCGGGGATGTCTCCCCTGCGGAATCCGAACGCGTAGTCGAGGAACGGCTGGATGAACTGTGGCGGCATCACGTTCGGGGTGAACGATTGGTAGTAGAACCCGCTGGACACCGCCTCGCCCAGGGTGACCTCGTATTTCGCCAGGCCCGGAAGGGCTTTGGCGATGTTGTCGCGGTTCTTCTCCAGGACTGCCGTCACCGCGTTCAGCTTCTGCAACATCGGCGTCAGGGCTTTTTCGTTGTCGCGCACCAGACCGGACAGTTGCTTGGCGACGGCGGACACGTTCGCCAGCAGGTCCACGATCGCGTCGCGCCGCCGCGCCAGCACGTCGAGCAGGTCATTGGTGTTGAGGATCAACCTGTTCACCTGTTGGCTGCGTTCCGACAGGATCCCGGTCAGCGTGCTGGTGTCCTTGAGGACCTCGCCGAGCGTCTTGTTGCGGCCGTTGAGCGACTCCGACAGGCGGGTCAGGCCGTCGAACATGGGCCCCAATTGCGGTGCCACCCGGTCGATCGTGGCCGATAGCGTGTCCAGCGACTGGTTCAGCGACGCGGTGTCGGTTCCCGCCAGATTGGCCGTGAGGTCGCTGACCGATTCCGTCAGTGTGTAGGGCGACGAGGTGCGTGACGCCGGGATGACGTCGGACGGGCGCAGCGTCCCGCTGCCCGTCGAATCGAGGGTGAGCACCCGCCGGCCCAGCAGCGAACCCGTCCTGATGTGTGCGGTGCTGTACGACCCGAGCCTGACCTTTCCTTTGACGGTGAACGTGACCAGGGCATTGCCGTCGCGCAGCTCGATGTCCGAGACCGTGCCGACCTTGATGCCCGATGTCGTCACGTCGTTGCCGACCTCCAGGCCGCCCGCTTCGGCAAACAGCGCCTGATAGCGCACGTCGGTCGCCAGCGAAACAAGTTGCTGCGGCTGCAAGCCCACGGCGATGATAAGAATTATCAGGACGATGCCGATGAAGCCGGCCCGGATCAGGTGGGCACCGCGGTATTTACGCATCGGGCTCGCCGCACCTCCCGCCGACCTGCCTGAGCCAGGGGAACACCGCGGTCCGGCCCTGCAGGTCGGAGACCCTGACGGTCATGCCGCAGATGTAGAACTGGATGAAGCTGCCGTACGCGCCGAGGCGCATGAGTTTGCGATAGTTGCCCGGGGCCTTCTGCAGCGCCGCGTCGAGTTGATCCTTACCCTGATCGAGCAGGGGCGCCAGGCGGCCCAACTGCTGCACGGTACCCGCGAGGGGCGGCCGCGCCTTCCTCAGCAGATCGGCGATGGACGCGGTTCCGTTGTCCAGCGATTCGATCGCGGCGCCGATCGTGTCGCGGTCCTGGGCGAGCCCGGTGGTCAGCCGCTCCAGCCGGTCGATGGCCCCGGAGAACTTGTCGCCATCCTGGACCAGCGTGGCAAGCACCGCGTGCATGTTGTCGATGAGTTGCTGGACCGTTCGGTTGTTGTCGGCCATAGCATTCGAGAACGACGACGTCTTGGAGAACACGGAGTCCAGGGTGTCGCCTTCGCCTTGGAAGACTCGCACCAGCGACGAGGTGAGCGCGTTGACGTCCTGGGGATTGAGTCCCTGCACAACGGGTTTCAAGCCGCCCAGGAGTAGGTCGAGGTCGAGGGCGGGCGCGGTGCGGTCGAGCGGAATCTGTGCCCCCGCCGGCAGTAACCGGGTTGGGCCGGGCCCCTCGACGAGCTCGAGGAAGCGATCGCCGACCAGGTTGAGGTAGCGAACCGCCGCCTTCGTGCCGGTGGTGAGGGCGACGCCGCGGTCGGCGTCGAATGTCACCAAAACGGTCTTGTCCGTGCGTAGTTCGACGCCGTTGACGGTGCCCACCCGGATGCCGGCCGCGCGCACGGAGTCGCCGACCTTGAGGCGCGAGACGTCAGAGAAGATCGCGGAGTAGTCGTTGGTCGCCCCGGTGCGGTACTGCCCGAAGATGAAGAAGAGAAACGCGGTCAGCGTGGTCATCACGACGGCGAAGACCCCGAACTTGACTACCGTCGCGCGCGCCCCGCCCCTCACCCGGGTTGTCCGATCTGAGCGGAGTTGCGCGGCGGCCCGTCGATCGGTCCGTAGAGCAGTTGCTTGAGCCCGTCGGAATTGAGCAGGATGCCCTGGTTTCCGTACTGCCATGGGTTAGCGCCCACGTCGGTGACCAGGAACGGCGGAGCCGTCTCGTACGGTACGGCCGGCAGGTGTTGATCCTGGCAATGCGGACCACCCGTGGCGCCGACCTTGGGCAGGTGACCCGGGTACCGATAGCGTTCGAGCCCCAGGGTGAAGCTGACCGACACCACGACGCCCGGGTCGGACGGGGGCGGGTTCTTCGCCATCGGCAGCGTGCCGGCGATCGCGCAATTCAGCGCTTCGTGATACTCGTTGGCGAGATCGGTTGTCGGCAAAAGCAGTTGGACAACATCGGTCAGGGCCCTCCGGTTGCCGCCCACGACGTCGTTTCCGATGTCGGCCAACCCGATCGTGCTGATCAACAGGGCATCGAGGTTGGCCTGTTGGTCCACGACCGTCTCACCGATCCTCGTCGCGTTGCCCGCGACCTCGACCAGGTCCTGCGCGCCATCGGCGTAGGCGCCGAACGCCGTTCGGGAGGTTGCGATGTCGTGGCCGAGGTTGGCCAGACCGGGGTCGAGCCTGGCCAGGAATGAATCGAGATCCGAGAGCATCTGACCGATCCGGTGACCGCGACCGTTGAGCGCCGAGGCGAGCGCGCCCAGCGTCTCGTTGAGTTTTTCCGGCTCGACCTTCGCCAGCACCGAGGTGAGTTCCTGAAATACCGTGTTGATTTCCACCGTAACGCTTTTGGCGTCCAGCACCTGGCCTGCATGAAGCTGTTGCGCCGCGGGATCCGGCGGCGGAATCAGCTGGACGAACTTGGCACCGAACACCGTCGTCGAGGCGATGTCGACGAGCACATTGGCCGGAATCAGCCGCAACTTCGACGGATCGATCGCCAAATGAAGCGCCGCTTGGCCGTTCGGCCGCTCTTCGATCGAGGAAACGGTACCGACCTGAACCTCGCGCAGTTTCACCTTGGCGTCCGGGTTCATCACCAGCCCGGCGCGGGGCGACAGCACCGTGACCGGCACGCTGTCGGTGAAGTCCCCCCGAAACGAGCCCGCGGTGAGCGCGATGGTCCCGGCGATCGCCGCGACGGTCACCAGGCCCATCAGCGGCCGAACGGCACGCGCTGCCCCGCTACGTGCCATCGCTGCCGCGCACTCGGGCGACCGCGTGCTGGTCAGTCATGCTCGAGCTCCTTTTCCACGATGCTCCCGGGCTCCCGCCACGCGCCCCCGCGAGTGACGCCAGAATATGTCAGTGCTGACTCGATTGGAAGACGTCAGTACTGACAAATTTGTCCGGCTGGGACGGCGCGCGGACCCGGATTACGCCGGCGACGGTTCGGCGAAGCCGCGGCCGAATCGCTCCACCATCTGCCAATACTCGGGCACGTTGCCGTCGCCGAGGAGGTCGACCAGCAGCCGCACCTCCGGGGGCAGCTGGCCGCCGACGTCGGTGAAGCCATACTCGCGTGCGAGGCGGGACGCGAAGAAGGATCGGCCGGTGCGGGCCATCCGGTCGGGGTCGGTGAACAGCGCGACGACGGCGCGGCCCGAGAACCGCGGGGACTCGCAGATGTCGAGGTCGAGCCCGAACAGCTGGCGCGACCCCGACGGGCCCTCGGTCGCGAAGCCGAGGATGCGGTCGGTGAGCACCAGCCCCGGCCACAACCCGATCACGGCCACGTTGTGCGGGCGCAGTTCGAGCGCCGTGTCGTGCGTGATCTTCTCGATGGCGGCCTTGGCCGCCCCATACGGCGTGGACAGTATGTAGTCCTCGCAGCCGTGGGAGGAGATGTTGACGATCAGCCCGCCCCCCTGCTCGATCATGATCGGGGCGGCAAGGGCGGAGGTCACGTAGTTCGCGCGTGGGCCGACGGCGAGGCTGTCGGTGATCGCCTGGAACGGGAGCGTCCAAAATGGCTGTCCCACCATGGATGTGAAGTCGGGCGACGCGACGTTCACCACCACATCGAGTCGGCCCGCCTCGCGGCGCAATTCGTCGAACACGGCCACCACCTGGGCGTCGTCGGCGTGATCGCAGGGCCGGGCCACCGCGGTGCCGCCGAGCTCGGCGATCTGATCGGCGGTCTGCTCGAGCCCTGCGGCGGTGCGGGCGGTGAGCCACACGGTGGCGCCCCGCTCACCGAGCTCGATCGCGATGCCCTGCCCGATCCCCTGGCTCGCGCCGGTGACCAGGGCCACCGCACCCTCGAGGGGTCGCGTCATTGGCCTTGCCCGCCCATCGGCTGAAGTTCCTTGACGGCCGGCGGATCATGCTCGCACACACCGACTTTGGCCGCGCCCCCGGGCGAACCGAGCTCCTCGAAGAAGTCGGCGTTGAGCTGCGTATAGCCGCTCCACTGCTCCGGCACGTCGTCCTCGTAGTAGATCGCTTCGACGGGGCAGACCGGCTCGCAGGCCCCGCAGTCGACACATTCGTCGGGCTGGATGTAGAGCATCCGGGCGCCCTCGTAGATGCAGTCGACGGGGCATTCCTCGATGCATGCCTTGTCTTTCAGATCGACGCAGGGCTCGGCGATCACGTAGGTCATCGCGAGATGTCCTCCAGCGCCTGGTGGGCGGCGTTGTAGCCCGGAGTGAAGGTGATCCCCGGTCCCCCATGGCATCCCGCTCCGCCCAGGTACAGCCCCTCGATGCCGAGGGGCAGGTCGAGAAAGCCCTTGGGCCCGGGGCGGTTGGGCCCCATCAGGTCTGGATGCAGCATGCCGTGGCAGAAGTCGCCGGCGGGAGCCGCGAACATGGTCTGCATGTGATACGGGGCAAAGGTGATGTGCCGGATCTGGATGTCGCGGAAGTTGGGCGCGTAGCGGGTGATCTTGTCGATGACCTTCTCGGCCATCACGTTCTTGAGCTGGCCGTGGAGTTCGCGGGGGGTTTCGACCGGGAACGCATAGGCGAACGCGCTCGCCGCGTGCTTGCCCGGAGGCGCCATGCTGGGATCGTGCACGGACGGGATCTGCATCCCCATCGACGGATTGTCGGGAATGATGCCCCGCTTGCACTCCTCCCATTGGCGTTGCTGTTCTTCGGGTGAGCCGAAGATGCCGATGGACGATTGCATGCCGGGTTCGTTGAGGAAGTCGTATGGCGGGGCGAATTCCGGCAGGCCGTCGAGGGCGAAGTGGATCTGGACGAAGGGCGCCCGGTGGTCGCGCCCGCTGAGCCGGGTAACCAGGTCCGCGGTCAGATGCTCAGCGCCGACCAGATCCAACATCGTCAAATCGGGCGACACGTTGGACACCACGATCGGCGCGCTGATCTCGGAGCCGTCCTTCAGGCGCACGCCGGTCACGCGATCGTTCTCGACGAGGATCTTCTCCACCTTGGCGCGATAGCGGATCTCGCCGCCGTGGGAGACGAACAGTTCGTGCAGGTGCTGGCCGAGCGCCCCGATCCCGCCTTCGAGCTTCGTCATCATCGCGGTCCCCTCGTTCGGAACGGCGAGCGCGAACGCCAAACACGTTGCGCTGCCCGGCGTGTAGGGCCCGCGGTAGGTGGAGTTGATGGCGAGGAAGGCGAGCATGCCGCGCAGCACCGCGTGCTTGTCCTTGTCGGGAAGGAAGCGGTCGATGGCATCCATCGCCGTCCCGAAAAGCACCTCGTGAATGGCTCTGCGCTCGAATTCGTTTGCGGCGCAGGCGTACATCTCATCGAGCGTCTTGGGCGGCGTGCGCACCTCGAAGCGGCCGAGCGCCTTCGCCGGCCCCTGGCTCCAGCCGATCATCTCGGCCATGCCGGTGACGGCGTCGGTTCCGAGCTTCTCGGCGAGGTGGGTCATCAGCTGCATCGGATCCCGGTAGAAGATCATGGGTTCTTCGCCGTTGTCGCCGAGGTTGACCGACTGGACCTCGGCGTCGACGGTGGGCAGCGTGTCGAGCCCGAGTTCTTTGGTGATCGCGGGGGCGGTGGGGAATTGCACGGAACCCGCGATCTCGTAACGGAATCCGTCGATCAACTCGACCGTGGCCGCCATTCCGCCGCTGTACGTGTTGGCCTCCAGGCACAGCGTGCGCATGCCGCCACGCTGCAGGACCGCCGCGGCGGTCAGCCCGTTGTGGCCGGCCCCGACCACGATCGCGTCATAATCCGTCATCGCTCATGCTCCTTTTCCGAATGGTCTTCGAGGCGACCTGGCCCAGGCACCCGCCGCGGGGCGCCCCTAATATATGTCAGTACTGACTCAATTGAAAGATGTCGGCACTGACAACCCGTTGGATGTGATGGGATGCGAGGTATGAGCGAGCGGACGAACCTGCACAAGCTGCGCCACAGCAGGACCCACGAGGCGCTGCGGCAGGTGGCCTTGAAGCGGTTCGCCAGCGAGGGGTTCGCCAACGTCACGGTGCAGCAGCTCGCGCAGGAAGCCGGCGTCACCGAGCGCACTTTTTTCCGGCACTTCCCCACCAAGGAAGCCGTGTTGTTCCAGGACTACGACACCCAGGTGGAATGGCTGGCCGAGGCGCTCGCGAAACGCCCAGGCTCCGAATCGGTGTTCGATGCGGTGCTGGCCAGCATGGAGAGCTATCCGCACGACATGGAGCTGGTTCGGCAGGCGGCGCTCGCCCGTGCCGAACTGATCACCGGGGACCAGATCGCCAGCCACCTGCGGGTGGTCCAGTCGTCGTTCGCCGCGGTCATCACCGACTTCGTCATGCAGCGCTACCCCGAGGTGGAAAACATCGGTCTGGTCGCCGGCGTCGCGGGCGCGACGCTGGCCGCCGCGATGGTCGTCGGGGTGGAGACGTGGGGGCGCAACGGCTGTGTCGAAGACTTGGGAGCCATTTCCGCCACCTGTCTGGACCTGGTGCGGTCGGGGCTCGCCCCGCTGCGGTGACGCGCCCGACGGCGAGCGCGCGTGTCTGTACGGTGACACGCCGCAAGCCGAGGCAATCTGCGCACGCTCGCGGCGGAAGGCTCGGCGGCGGCGTGCACGCCAACTGGCGCTAGCTGACCAGGCTGACCGACGTGGAGCGCCGCAGCTTGCCCGACGGCGTCTTCGGGATGGTGCCGGGGCCGAGCACCACGACGTTGCGTGGCCGAACGTCGACCTCGGCCACCACCTCGTGGGCGACCTGGTGCTCGATGCGGCGCACCTCGGCCGGGTCCTGCCAGGCGTTGGACTCGACCGCGACGGCGAACGTCTCGCGCGAGTGGCCGGCATCCAGGCGCACCGCGACGGCGCAGCCCGGCCGGACGCCCTCGACGCGACCGGCGGCCCGCTCGATGTCGGTCGGATAGATGTTGCGGCCCGCCATGATGATGACGTCCTTGACGCGGCCGCAGACCACGACGTGGCCCTCCTCGGTCAGGTAGCCGAGGTCACCGGTGTCGTACCAGCCGTGCTCGTCCTGGGCCGGGATGAAGCCGCCCATGGTGAGGTAGCCGGGCGTCAGCGACTCGCCGCGCAGCTCGATGACGCCGACGCCGCGCGCGGGCATCACGTTGCCATTCTCGTCGATGATGCGGGCCTCGAGGTCCTTGAGCAGCGGACCCAGCGTGGCCAGCCGGCGGGTGTTGCCCTTGGTGGCCGGCACGGCGCGGCGCAGGGCCGCCAGCAAGTCGGCGTCCACCTCGTCGACGACCAGACCCGAGTTGCACTTCGAGAACGACACGGCCAGCGTCGTCTCGGCCATGCCGTAGGCCGGCAGGATCGCCGAGGGCCGCAGTCCGAACGGCTTGCCCGCGTCGAGCAGGTCCTCGACGTCGGCGGGCTCGACGGGCTCGGCGCCCGACAGCGCGAACCGCAGGGTGGACAGGTCGAAATCGCCGGGCTTGGCGTTGCGGCGCAACCGCTTGGCCAGCAGCGCGTAGGCGAAGTTCGGCGCCGCGGTCATGGTGCCCTTGTACTTGTCGATGAGCTTGGCCCACAGCAGCGTGTCGCGCAGGAAGTCCATCGGGGTGACCTTGACCAGCTCCGCGCCGAAGTACATCGGGATGGTCAGGAAGCCGACCATGCCCATGTCGTGGAAGCACGGCAGCCAGCTCACCATGACGTCCTTGTCGACGTCGTACTCGGCGCCGATGAACATGGCCTCAGCGTTGGAGTAGATGTTGCGGTGGGTGATCTGGACCGCCTTGGGCGATCCGGTGGAACCGGACGTCAGCTGCATCAGCGCCAGGTCGTCCTCGCCGACCTCGATCGGGTCGATCGGCTCCGACGCCAGCAGGTCGGCGACGGTGAGTACCTTAATGCCCTTCTCCTCGAGCACGGGGATGGCCACCAGGAAAGGCTCGGAGACGATGACGGCTTTGGCCTCGATCATGCCGATGACGGTCATGGTGTCCTCGGCCCACACGGCCAGGTCGGTGCGCGGCGTGGGCTGGTGCAGCATGGTCAGGCTGGCGCCGCGCATCCAGAGCCCCTGCGCGGTCGGGGCGATCTCCACCGGGAAGCCGGCGAGCACGCCGACGGCGTCGCCGAGGCCGATGCCCGAGGCGGCCAGGCCGCCGGCGATGCGGCGAGCGCGCTCGTGAACTTCGCCCCAGGTGTGCCGGACGGGCGCGTGGGGTTCACCGGTGACCATGCCCGTCTGCGCCGTGCGGGCATTGCGGAACATCTTGTCGGTAAACCTGCTCACAAATACCTCCTCGGTTCCGGCACATTCCCCAAGGCCCGAATTCTCATATTCCGCCTGCCGGACGCCGCTGTGTAGCAGGCGCGCGAGCACAGTTGGGCAGCGGTTAGGTCTCGAACCGGTGATGAGCCGACGAGTCCGCCGGGATGCCCGGCGGACGACGGAGTGGAGTGGTCGTGCTTAGCGCTGCTCGTCACCGGGAGTCATCTTAAACTCCTCTTAAGTAACTGCCAAACCGTGGCGCGCGGTGAGCGCGATTTCACACTTCAGTGGGTGTCGGCACCACGCGGGCACCCGCCACCGGACCGCTGGCGACCCGCACGGTGCGACAGACGCCCTCGCCGGACAGCCGGGTTCCGACGTCGACCGCCTCCCCGGCCGACGTGCACAGGAAGGCGCACGTCGGGCCCGAGCCGGACACGATGCCCGCCAGGGCGCCGGCCTCCACACCGGCGCGCAGCGCGTTGCGCAGCGACGGGTTGAGGCTCACCGCGGCGGCTTGCATCTCGTTGCCCAGCAGCGGCGCCAGTTGCTCGGGGTCGCCGGCGGCCAGGGCGGCCAGCACCGGCCCCGGCTCATCGAGTCGCGGCGGATCCCCGGCGTCCCGGAGCCGGTCCAGCTCGGCGAAGACGTCGGGGGTGAGCAGCTCCCCGTGGGCGAACGCCAGCACCCAGTGGAAGCTGTTGCGGGACAGCACGGTGGCCAGCTCCTCGCCGCGGCCGGTTCCCAGCGCGGTGCCGCCGTGCAGGGCGAACGGCACGTCGCTGCCCAGCCGCGCGGCGAGCATGTGCAGATCCCGGCGGGGCACGTTGAGTTCCCACAGCGAGTTCATCGCGACCAGCACCGCGGCCGCGTCCGCGCTGCCGCCCGCCATGCCGCCGGCCACCGGGATGGACTTGTCGATCATGATCGAGACATCCGGCGCCCGGCCGACATGGTCGGCCATCAGCTCGGCCGCCTGCCAGGCGAGGTTGCGCTCGTCGGTGGGCAGCGTGCCGGCTCCTTCGCCGACGAGCTCGAGCGACAACACGTCGGCGTTGCGGACGGTCACCTCGTCGAGCAGCGACACGGCCTGAAACACCGTGGTCAGCTCGTGGTAGCCGTCCTCGCGGCGATCGTCCACCGCTAGGTACAGGTTGACCTTTCCCGGCACGCGGACGGTGACCGACCCGGTGGGCACCCACTGCGCGGCGGTGTTGCCGTCAGACACGATAAGCCCCGTCAGCCACGGCAGCAGACTATCGCTGCGCCGGGCCAACCGCGCGCAACGGCGCCGGGTCAGCTCGCGGAAGCGTGCCCCGAGACCTGCGGCATCGTGTCGCCACCGTTGCCCGAACGCCGCAACAGGCGCACGAAGTCGTCGATGTTCAGCGTCTCACCGCGGCGGGCCGGGTCGATGCTGGCGGCCAGCAGCCGATTCGCCGATTCGTTGCCCGAGCCCGCCCACGCGGCGAACGCGTTGCGAGACGTCTTGCGCCGCTGGGCGAACGCGATGTCGACCAGTTGGAACACCTGCCGGCGGAAGGCCTCGTCGGTCGGCCACGGCGACGTCGGATACCGGTCGATGCGAACCAGCCCGGAATAGACGCGGGGAATCGGCCAAAAGACGGTCGGCGAGACCGTGCCGCAGCGGCGTACCCGCCCGAAAAAGCGGACCTTCACGCTGGGCACGCCGTAGTCCTTGCCCCCAGGCTCGGCGGCGAGCCGCTCGGCGACCTCGGCCTGCACCATCACCGTGAGGACACGAATGGACGGGAATTCGGCGAGCAGATGCAACAACGCGGGGACGGCGACGTTGTAGGGCAGGTTCGCGACCACGGCGGTGGGTTCGGCGGACAGCTCGTCGCGGCGCAGGGTCAGCACGTCGCGGTTGCACACCGTCAGCCGATTGACCTCACTGTGCGAATGCTCGGCGACGGTCCGCGGCAGCCGGCCGGCGAGCACCGGGTCGATTTCCACGGCGGTGACGGTGGCGCCTCGGTCCAGCAGCGCCAGGGTGAGCGAACCGAGGCCGGGCCCGACCTCCAGGACGTGGTCGGACCGGCCGATCCCGGAGGTCGCAACCACCCGTCGCACGGTGTTGGCGTCATGGACGAAGTTTTGTCCCAGAGCCTTCCGTGGCCGAAATTCCAGTTCTTTGGCCAGCCGCCTGATCTCGGTGCGTCCGAGGAGCCGGATGGTCAGCTTGCACCCGCTCTTCCGCTGCACACCGGCCAGGCGCCCCAGCCCTGCCGTTCCCGGGTCACCTCGGCGACGGCGATCTGCTCTTCACGGGTGGCGAGGTCAGCGCGCGGCGCAAACCGCAGCCCGCCGTTGCGCTCCCACGTGCCCTGGTCGAACTGCACACCCCCGTAATACCCGTTGCCGGTGTTGATCGCCCAGTTTCCGCCCGCCTCGCAGCCCGCGATCGCGTCCCAGACGGACCCGTTGCTCACCGGGGGCACGTCGGTGCCCGGCTTGGTCCCCACGCGCACCACGGCCTCACGGGCCGGCGTGATCACCGTGTTGGCGACGGGCAGCCGCCCAGTCTCGACGCCGTTGACGGTGGCTACCGCGAACGTCACGTCCTGCGTGCCCGGGCTGCCCGGGTCCTCGACCACCTGGCGGCTGACGTTCATACCCGGGTCCTCGATCCGGTGCGCGGGCGGCTGCAGCGGAACCCGCTCGGTGACCCGCTGGATCCGGTTGCGGGTGACCTGGATCTGCATCCCGTCGACGATCGGGGACGCGGCGCCGGGCGTCACCTGGTCGCTCTCCAGCAGCGGCGCGCCGGCGGCGTTCAGCAGCCCGGCGACGTTGGGCGCAGGCAGGTGCACGGTGCGCACCGCGCCGCCGTCGTTGATTTGGACCGTCTTGGCGCTCACGACCGGCAGCGTCATTCCCGCCAGGGGCACGCGGCTGCCGCGATTGGCCGCGGCCGGGGCGGTGTCGGTCATCGCGAGTTGGGCCAGGGCCTCGTCGACGGTCGACGCCGTCGTCCAGACCTGCTTGGCGTCGTGGCCGTCCAGCGAGATCTGCAGCGGCCGGCTGCGGCGCAACACGATGTTGGCGGCGTCATGAACCTGCACGTCGCCGGCGGGGTAGAGGTCGTCGCGGTCGTCGACGGTGTAGCCGTTCTCCCGGACGATGTCGATCACTCGCGACTTCATGGTCGTCACCCGCATCGCCATTCCGTCCACGGTCAGCGTGACCGTCTTGGACGCGGAGACCGCGAGCCCGCCAGCGCACCCCAGGACCAATAACAGCGCTCCGACTAGGAGGCGCAACGTGGGCGATGAATTGTGATGAAGTTTTGTCAATACAGTCAACGCGCGCTACCCCGACCTCAGCAACCAGTTACGTAACACTCAGCAGGAAAATGACAAAAGGGCCCAGGGGCCCCCGACCTTACGATCACAAGACGGTAACGAACCGGCCAATGTTGGGCAACTCCGGCGCGGCGTTGTGAGGGAAATCGCCCGACATCGCGCCGGTCACGAGGCCAGCCCGTAGACCCGCCGGGCATTGCTGGTCGTGATTTGCGCCAATTCCTCGGGACGGCGCTCCAGCAGTTCAGCGATCGCCCGCACAGTATAGGGAAGGCAGTACGGCTCGTTAACTGCGCCCCGATAGGGGTGCGGTGTCAGAAAAGGCGCGTCGGTTTCCACCAAAAGCTGCTCCAGCGGTATCAGCGGCACCGCCTCCCGCAGGGCGCGGGCGTTGCGGAAACTCACCGTCCCCGACAGGCTCAGCAACCACCCGGCGTCCGCGCAGCGGCGGGCCATCGCGGCGTCCGAGGAAAAGCAGTGAAAGATCACGGCGTCGGGGGCGCCCTCGGCCGCCAGCACGTCGAGGACCTCGGCGTCGGCCTCTCGGTTGTGGATCATCAGCGGCTTGCCGCACCGTTTGGCCAGGTCGATGTGCCACGCGAAGGCCTCCCGCTGCGCGCCGGGATCCGCGCACCCGTCCAGGCGGCCGGGCCAGTACAGGTCCATTCCGGTTTCGCCGACCGCCACCACCCTGGGCAGGGCGACCAGCCGCTCGATCTCGGCGCGGGCGGCCCCGTCGAGCGCGTTCGCGCGGGTCGGGTGCAACGCCACGGCGGCATAGACGCGGGGATCCCAGTCGGCGGCCCGCGTGACCCAGCGCGCCGAGTCCAGGTCGTCGGCGATGGTCACCACCGCTTCCACGCCGACGGCCGCGGCGCGGTCCACGATGGCCCGCACTGCCGCGGCGCCCGTGTCCGGTCCGCCGCCGACCGCGTCGAGATGGGTGTGCGCGTCGATCAGGGGCGCCAGCGGCTCGGGCGCCGGAGGCGCGTCGCGTTTACCGGAGCGGTTGGAACTCACCGCCACACAATAGGGTGAGTCCCGATGAAGCCGTACTACGTCACCACCGCGATCACGTACCCCAACGCCGCGCCGCACCTGGGGCACGCGTACGAGTACATCGCCACCGACGCCATCGCGCGGTTCAAGCGGCTCGACGGTTTCGACGTGCGCTTCCTGACCGGAACCGACGAGCACGGCCTGAAGGTGGCGCAGGCCGCCGCGGCCGAAGGACTGCCCACCGCCGAGCTGGCTCGCCGCAACTCCGACGTGTTCCAGCGCCTGCAGGAGCGGCTCAACGTCTCCTTCGACAGGTTTATCCGCACCACCGACGCCGACCACCACGAGGCGTCCAAGGAGATATGGCGGCGGATGGCCGCCGCCGGCGATATCTACCTGGACACCTACGAGGGCTGGTATTCGGTGCGCGACGAGCGATTCTTCGTCGAATCGGAGACCGAGGTCGTCGACGGGACGCGGATCGCCACCGAAACCGGCACCCCGGTGACCTGGACCGAGGAGCAGACCTACTTCTTTCGGCTGTCGGCGTACACCGACAAGCTGCTGGCCCACTACGAGGCGAACCCGGACTTCATCGCCCCCGAGGTGCGGCGCAACGAGGTGGTCAGCTTCGTCTCCGGCGGCTTGCGCGACCTGTCGATCTCGAGGACGTCGTTCGACTGGGGAGTGCAGGTGCCCGACCACCCCGATCACGTCATGTACGTCTGGGTGGACGCGCTGACCAACTACCTGACCGGGGCGGGATTCCCCGACACCGGCTCCGAGCTGTTCCGCCGCTACTGGCCCGCCGACCTGCACATGATCGGCAAGGACATCATCCGGTTCCACGCCGTCTACTGGCCGGCCTTCTTGATGTCGGCGGGAATCGAGCTGCCGCGGCGGGTTTTCGCACACGGGTTCCTGCTCAATCGCGGCGAGAAGATGAGCAAGTCGGTGGGCAACATCGTCCCCCCGGGGGACCTGGTCGACACCTTCGGGGTGGATCAGGTGCGCTACTTCCTGTTGCGCGAGGTCCCGTTCGGCCAGGACGGCAGCTACAGCGAAGAGGCGATCATCACCCGGATCAACACCGACCTGGCCAACGAGCTGGGCAACCTGGCCCAACGGTCGCTGTCGATGGTGGCGAAGAACCTGGGCGGGGTGGTGCCCGACCCGGGCGCATTGAGCGCGGCCGATCGCGAACTGCTGACCGTCGCCGACGGCCTGCTGGAGCGGGTTCGCGCCCATTTCGACGCGCAGGCAATGCATCTCGCGCTCGAGGCGATCTGGCTGATGCTCGGGGAGGCGAACAAGTACTTCTCCGCGCAGCAGCCGTGGGTGCTGCGCAAGAGCGAGTCCGAGGCCGATCAGGCGAGGTTTCGCGCCGTGCTGTACACCACCTGCGAAGCGGTCCGCATCGCGGCGCTGCTGGTCCAGCCCGTCATGCCCGAGTCGGCCGGCAGGCTGCTGGACCTGCTCGGTCAGGCCGAAGACCGACGCGCGTTCACCGCCGTCGGCGCCCGGCTGGTCCCGGGCATCGCGCTGCCGGCACCGACCGGTGTGTTCCCGCGTTACCAGCCGCCGGCGCCCGAAGGCGAGTGAGCGGAACGAAGTGACGGGAACGAGACGAGCATCCGGCACCGAAGGCGAGTGAGCGGAACAAAGTGACGGGAACGAGACGAGCATCCGGCACCCAAGCCGAGCGAGCCGTAAGCGGTTATTGAGTTGTACGGCAGCCTCATTCGGTGAATATTCTTGCCGCCCCGGATAAAAGCACCGAACGACCTCCGGTCATAGGTCATAATCGGGCGGTGGAGCGACGACGAAACCCGCAATCGAGCGAGCCGCTGACTACTTTGCAGCAGTTGCCTGCGCTGGTCGTCCTGGAGCGGATTCCGGTCCCGGTGCTCGCGATCGGGAACGACGGCGGCATCCTGTTCACCAACACCGCGTTCGCCGAGATGCTGGGGTTCGAGCCCGATGAGGTCCTGAAGCTGCGGTTTCAGGAGATATTCCACGAAGCGCCCGAGTCGGAATCGTTGCTGTCGGTGGTCCACGCCCTCGCGAACATGGTGGTCAAATTGGCGCACAAGGACGGCTCGATGGTGCGCGCGCTGATGAGCAAGTCCGCCCTGCTGCGCGCGGACGATCAGTTCGTGCTTGCCGCTTTCCAGGATCTGACCGAGCAATTATGGGAAGAAGAGCGCTAGCGCCCGCTATAAACCAATAGGAATCATTGGGGCGCAATTAGATACTTGCAGTATGGCGTTTTTCCGCCGTCCCTCTCAGTGGGGCGGCCGGCCGCCGTCGCTCAGCTGACCTCGGGGACCGCCGCGACCCCGGCGTCGGCGGGTGCGGCCGGCGGGCCATGGCGGAGGGCCTCGCGCGAAAGAAATTCGCGGAAGTAAGGCAGCGACGCCTCGGTGACGATGCCGGCCAGCATCAGATGCCAGATTTGACTCGGGGGGCCGGCCAGGCGATTGGCGATGCCGCCGCCCTCCCCATGACCCGCGATGCCCTTGGCCGCGATCGCGTTGCACAGCAAACGCGTTCCGAAGATGGCGCCGACGAGCGACTCGCTGATCATCTCCGCGTCGAGGTCCCCACGCAGGTCGCCCTCGGCGGCGGCCCTGCGGGCCTGATCCGCCATCAGCTCGACCAGGTTCGCGCAGAAGCGCGTGGCCGCTTCGTTGAATCCGCTCAGGGCGGCCGTCAATTGCTCGGCGGCGCGGGCCGTTTTGTCGGTGGTGAGCACGTTGGCGATCGTGAACGTGCCGTGGATCATGTTTTCGAGCGCCGGCGATGACGACCCGCACACATTGCGGAACGCGACAAGTATTGTCTCCGAACCTTCTTCGATGATCGCCGACGCCAACGACTCTTTCGAATCGAAGTGGTGATACAGGGCACCCTTGGTCATGCCCGTCCGCTCGATGATCGTGTTCCACCCGGCCGCGGCGTACCCGACCTCACCGAAAACATCTATTGCGGCATCGAGGATCTTTCGCCGGGTGGCTTCCGATCGAACCTGGCGCGCCATCGCGTCTGCACCTCCGGAATTCGGTCGATGGGCTTTAAATTCCGGATCTCGACGTGTTCACGAATCTTCCGGCCGAAGGCCCAAGCCTAACAGCCGCCGTTCCCGGCCCCGGTCGCGCGAGGAGCAGGCCGCGCACTAGTCCGAATCCGCTGCCGTCGAGCTGGTGGTGACCGCGAGCGCCGCGCGCCGCTTGAGGAACTGGCGGAAGTAGTCGATGCGCTCGGGCTGCAAGATGCCGGTCAGCAGCAGAAGCCAGCACTTTTCCAGGTCATGCAGGAAACGCTCCGGCTCTTCCAGATTGCTGGTCTGCCGCAGCCCCACATGCAGGGAGACCATCAGGCGCCCCACATCCTGGGGATCACAGTTCTGGTCGATGTCGCCCTCGGCGATGGCCTGCTCGACGACCCCGGCCAGCGCCTTGGCCCATTCCTCCAGCAGCCGCTTCTGCAACCCCTCCGACCGGCCGACCGACTCGAGCAGGTTCAGCCCCGCCCTGACCCCGTCGGTCTTGATGTCACCGACGGCGATCAGATAGGAGAAGTCGATGAGGGTTTCCAGGCCCGAAAGTCCGCGCGTCAGTAGGTCTTCCACCGCGGTGGCCCCGGCGACGGTCTGACGTTCGATGATCGCGACGGCCAGGGCGTGCTTGGACCGGAAGTGGAAATACATCGCGCCCTTGGTCAGTTCCGCTTCCGCGAGAATGTCATCGAGGCCGACATCGTGATAGGCCCGTCGCGCGAACTGGTGCGAGGCGGCCCGCAAAATCTGTCGCCGGGTCGCGTCCGCGCGTCCGTCGGTCGAGTGGGTCGTCATCGGAACCGGAAACTCGACAGTCGGGAGCGGCTTGATCGCGTTCCTGGGGAAGTAACGCGAGTGATCATTCCGGGGCCTGAGTCGCGGCCCGGATCGATCAGTGTCACGTTCACGAAGCCTTCCTCGAGCAGGGCCCGCACCTCGGTTCGAGAGCCAGCACTCACCGGCGGGTCTCGGGGGCAATACGGCCGTCTCTGAGGTTAGCAGTCGGTCGTCGCGCCGAGGCTTCAACGCTACGGGTCGACATCACCAACTTGGAAATACTTGTGGTGAGCGTTACGGCTGTACTACGAACTAAAAGTATGTAGAATCGTCGTCTATGTGGTTTCCAGTTTGTTTGCCTGGTCAGGGGCCTATTGCGGGGCCCGGGGTGCCCGGCTCGCTACGTCAACCACTGCGCGGGGCGGCCCGTATGCACCGCGAACCGCCTGTGTCGTTGGTCACTTCGCTTCGGCCGGCGCCGGCCGCCGCCCGGTGCGGCCAGGGGTAGAAAACGATGGATTTTGGTGCGCTTCCGCCGGAGATCAACTCCGCGAGGATGTACGCGGGTCCCGGCCCGGGATCGCTGGCCGCGGCCTCCGCGGCGTGGGACGACCTGGCCGCCGAACTGCACTCCGCCGCGGCGTCGTACCGATCGGTGATCTCGGGGCTGACCGTCGGGCGGTGGCTGGGGCCATCGTCGCTGGCCATGGCCTCCGCCTTCGGGCCCTACACGGCGTGGACGTCCGGCGCCGCGGCGCGGGCCCAGGAGGCGGCCAGTCACGCCAGGCTTGCGGTGGAGATCTATGAGGCGGCGTGGGCGATGACCGTGCCCCCCGCCGCGGTCGCCGCCAACCGGGTTCAGCTCGCGGTGCTGACCGCGACCAACTTCTTCGGCCAGAACTCACCGGCCATCGCGGCCAACGAGGCCCAGTACGGCGAGATGTGGGCGCAGGACGCCGCGGCGATGTATCAGTACGCCGCGAATTCGGCCGAGGTCGCGGACCTGACACCGTTCGCATCGGCGCCCGAGGTCAGCGATCCCGCCGGGGTCGCGGGCCAGGCCACCGCGCTTTCGGAAGCGGCCGCCGGTTCCTCCACCCAACAAATGACCCTGGCCAGCCTGATGTCCACCCTGTCCACGATGTTGTCGAACCTGGCGACGCCGGCCACGGCGAGCGCCGCGGCCGAAACGACGCCCTGGGGGACGCTGCTGGGTGGGCTCAGCTCCGGGTCGGGCGGCCTCTCGGTGGCGAGCTTCATGAGCGAGTTCGAAAGCAACATGCCCGCCCTGCTCCCCGGCTATCTGATGGTGGCCGCGACCCCGTTGTACGGGCTGTCCAGCGTGCTCGGCATGGCGCAGACCCTGCAGGGGATGGCGACCACGGCCGCCGCGGGGGCCGCCGATGTCGCGGGGACCGCCGCCGCCGAGGCCGCCGGCGCGGCCGAGGCCGCCGGCGCGGGCCTCATCGGCACCATGGGCCAGGCGGCCACGCTGGGCCCGCTGTCGGTGCCGGCCAGCTGGACGAGCGTCATCCCTTCCGCGCACCTGACCAGCGCCGGGGCGGAGCTGGCGAACGCCGCCGCCCCCGGCGGGGCGGGGAACATGCCGCCGAGCATGCTGGGCGGCCTGCCGAGGGGCGCCGGCGGCCGCGGGGCGCCCGGTCCGCGGTACGGGTTGATCCCCACCGTGATGGCGCAACCGCCGTCCGGCGGCTACGGGGCGTCGATCATATGACCGGCCGGAAGCCCGATATACCAAAAGTATCGTTCATGCCCCCTGAGTGGGTTCTTGGTTTTCACCCCGTCGCGCGCTGCCCGCGCGCGGTCCGTCGTCCGAAGGGTTGGGTGTCATGAAAGTCGTACTGTTCTGCGGCGGCTACGGGATGCGGATGCGCACGGCCGAAGGCGACCTGGTCCCCAAGCCGCTGCAAATGGTCGGGCCCCGACCGCTGCTGTGGCACGTGATGCGCTACTACGCCCACTACGGGCACAAGGAATTCATCCTGTGCCTCGGTTATGGCCAGTCGATGGTCAAGGA
Source organism: Mycobacterium interjectum (assembly GCA_002102225.1). Taxonomy (GTDB): domain Bacteria; phylum Actinomycetota; class Actinomycetes; order Mycobacteriales; family Mycobacteriaceae; genus Mycobacterium; species Mycobacterium interjectum_B. The sequence continues at coordinate 83,611 of LQPB01000076.1, read as the reverse complement.
CTTCTTCCTCAACTACCGGGAGATGGAGTCCAACGACTTCGTCATGCGGGCCGGTGAGATCGAGTTGCTCGATTCCGACATGTCCGACTGGACCATCACCTTCGTCGACACCGGGTTGGAGTCGCCGATCGGCGAGCGGCTGCGCCGGGTGCGCAAGTACGTCGGGGGCGACGAGTACTTCCTCGCCAACTACGCCGACGTGCTGACCGACGCGCCGCTCGACACCATGGTCGACCGCTTGAAGACCAGCGGCGCGGCGGCTTCGATGCTGATCGTGCCGCCGCAGTCGTCGTTCCACTGTGTCGACGTGAGCTCCGCCGGCGACATCAAAGAGATCGCCCCGATCGCCAAGTTCCCGATCTGGGTGAACGGCGGCTACTTCGTGCTCACCCAGGAGGTCTTCGACCTCATCCCCGAGAACGGCGACCTGGTCGGCGACGCCTGCATGGCGCTCGCCGGGACCGGCCGGCTCCTGGGCTATCAGCACGACGGCTTCTGGAAGCCGGCCGACACGTTCAAGGAGCGCGCCGAACTCGACGCCGACTACAACGCGGGCACCCGACCGTGGATGGTGTGGGAGCAATCTCCCGCGAGACGTTCGGCATGATCAGCCTCAACACCGGCCCCATCACATCGGTTGCGGCCATCGGGGCGCACTGCGACGACATCGTCATCGGCGCGGGCGCCACGTTGCTCCAAATCGCCCGCCACAACCCCGATGTCGTCGTGCACGCCCTGGTATTGACCGGCGCCGGCACCGAACGCGAGGTCGAGGAAAAAAACGCCTTCGCGGCCCTGTTCCCGCGGTCGGAGGTTCGGTTGACGGTGGCCGATCTGCCCGACGGCCGCCTGCCCGACCACTGGGGATCGGTCAAACGGCAGCTCGCCCAGTTCCGCGCCCAATGCGAGCCCGACCTGGTGATCGGCCCGCACCGCCACGATTACCACCAGGACCATCGCCTGGTCGCCGAGCTCATACCGACCGAGTTTCGTGCGCATCTGGTGCTGGGCTACGAGATTCTCAAATGGGAGTCCGACTTGCCGAATCCGACACTCTACGTGGGCATTTCGGACGAGGTGGCCCATCAGAAGACGGAACTGCTCGCGGAGTCGTACCCGTCTCAGGCCGGTCGCGACTGGTTCGACGACGCCGCGTTTCTCGGCCTGATGCGGGTCCGCGGCGCGCAGGCCCGCGTTCGCTACGCCGAAGCCTTCGTGAGCGAGAAGGCGATCTTGAACCCCTTCGGCGCCCAATCATAGGACGGGAGCGACACGACGATGCGAGTGCTGGTCACCGGAACGGAAGGCTACCTGGGTTGCCTTCTGGCACCGCTACTTCTCGAAGACGGCCACGACGTCGTCGGGCTGGACACCGGTTACTACAAGGCCGGTTGGTTGTGCCCCGGCCCGCTCGCCGACAGCCCCCACGGTGTCGCACCGCTCACTCTCATCAAGGACATTCGCGACGTCACCGTCGCGGACCTGCGCGGGGTCGATGCCATCGTGCATATGGCGGAGCTGAGCAACGACCCGATCGGTGACCTGATCGGCGATGTGACTTTCGAGGTAAACCACCGCGGCAGCGTGCATTTGGCCGAGTGCGCCAAGCGCGCCGGTGTCAGCCGGTTCATCTACATGTCGTCGTGCAGCGTGTACGGCATCGCCGACGGGACCGTCGACGAGACCAGTCCCATCAACCCGCTGACGTCCTACGCCAAATGCAAGGCCCTGGTCGAACGCGACCTCACCGCGATGGCCGACGACGGCTTCTCGCCGGCATTCCTGCGCAACGCCACGGCATTCGGCGCCTCGCCGCGGATGCGCTTCGACATCGTGCTGAACAATCTGGCCGGTCTCGCGTGGACCGAACACCGCATCGCGATGACCAGCGACGGCACGCCCTGGCGACCGCTGGTCCACGCGCTCGACATCGCCCAGGCGATCCGGTGCGCACTGCGCGCCGACCGGCAGACGGTGCACAACCTGGTGGTCAACGTCGGCAGCGACGAAAACAACCGCACGGTGCGCGAAATCGCGGAGACGGTCAGCGCCGAGTTCCCCGGTTGCGAGCTCACCTTCGGCCCGCCCAACGCGGACAACCGCAGCTACCGCGTCTCGTTCGGCAAGATCCACGAGGTATTCGCCGATTTCCGTGCCGCATGGGACGTCGCGGCCGGGGCGGCGCAACTGCACCGCGTCTTCCAGGCGATCGACATGGATCCCGAGACGTTCTACGGCCGCGGGCACACGCGCCTCAAGCAAATCGAATACCTGCTCAAGACGGGGCAGGTCGACGAGCGACTGTTCTGGAAGGAGACGCAGTGAAGTACACGCCCACGACTGTCGCAGGGGTCACGATCATTGACATCGAGCCCCATCGCGACCATCGCGGCTTCTTCTCTCGATCCTTCTGCGCCGACGAATTCCTCAACCACGGTCTGATACCCGAAGTGGCACAGACGAATATCTGCTTCAACTACACCCGGGGCACGGTGCGCGGCCTGCATCGGCAGGCGCCGCCGCACGCGGAGGCCAAGCTGGTGCGCTGCGTGCGCGGCGCCATCGCGGACGTCGCCGTCGACGTCCGCCCCGAGTCGCAAACCTACGGCGAACACGTGATGGTGGAGCTGAGCGCCGAGAACCGCCGGGCGCTGTTCCTGCCGCCGTACGTGGCGCACGGGTTCCAGACACTGACCGACGACACCGAGATCCTGTACCAGATCAGCGGCCCGTACGTGCCGGACAGCGAAGAGGGATTTCGTTGGGACGAGGCCGAATTCGGCATCAAGTGGCCGCTGCCGGTGACCGTCATGTCGGAGAAGGACGCGAGCTGGCCCTCGTTGGAGGAGTCGGTGGAGAGCGAGGCGTCATGACGTCGGCGGTGTCCACGGCCCCGGTGCGCATGGTCGTCAGCGGGAGCGTCGTCGAGCGGTGTGACACCGACGAGGTGCTGTCGATCATCGCGGACCGCCTGGACTCCGGGTCGCCCGGCCTGGCGGTGGGCTCGGTGAACCTCGACCACCTGCACCACTTTCGCACCCTGGGCGCGGCGCCGGCGGGCCGGCTGGAGTGGTTGCTGCTGGCCGACGGCATGCCGATCGCGTGGCGAGGACAGCTGCTGACCGCGCAGCCGTGGCCGCGCGTCACCGGCGCCGACCTGCTACCCGCGGTCCTGACCCTGGCCGAGTCGACGGGCCAACGGGTCGGCTTCTTCGGCGGCAGCGCCGAGACCCACCTGCTGCTCGCGCAGCGCCTGCGGACGCAGTATCCCCGGCTCGCGATCTCGGGGATGTGGGCGCCCGACCCGGCGGACATCGAATCAAGTTCCGACGCTTTCGTTTCCGCCATCCGCACGGCGCGCACCGACATCCTGGTGGTCAGCCTCGGCAAGCCGCGCCAGGAGCAATGGGTCGACCGGCACGGGTTCGCCACCGGGGCGCGGGTCTTCCTGCCGTCCGGTGGCGCCATCGACTTCTTGGCCGGCAAGACCCGTCGCGCCCCGGGCTGGATGCAGCGCGCCGGGCTCGAGTGGTTCTACCGGCTCACCTGCGAGCCGCGCCGGCTGGCCCGCCGGTACCTGCTGCAGGGACCGCTCGCGCTGTTGCGCGCATCGCGGGCCCAGCTGATCTGCTACCCCGGCGCGTACTACGCGGGCACCCCCATCCACAACGCTGCCCGGACCCTTTCCGGCGCAGCCGAATCGGCGACCGCCTAAGCCAGGAAGCCGCCAGCATGACGACAACCCTTAGAGCCGACAGCGGTGTACCGCCGCTTCGGGCGCAGGCCGTGCGTGTGCCGCACTCCAAGGGCGTTTCGCGCTGGCAGCAGACGTACTCGGCCCGGCTGCGCGTCACCGACACGGCGATCGTGTGCGCGGCGGTTGCACTCGCCCAGTTCGTCCGGTTCGGGGACACGCCGAACACGTCGGGATACCCAGGCCCCGTGATGACGTTGCTCTCGGCTCTCTTTGCGGCGCTATGGCTTTCGTCCCTGTCGATGTTTCAGACCCGATCGACGCGAATCATCGGCGCCGGAATCGACGAGTACCGGCGCATCGCCAGCGCGTCCTTCTGGACGTTCGGGTTCATCGCCATGGTCACGCTGCTTGCCAAGATCGAGCTGGCGCGCGGCTATCTGGCGGTCGCGCTTCCCGCCGGCACCATCGGACTGTTGGCGAGCCGCAGCCTGTGGCGCAAGCATGTCTGGCGCAAACGGGCGCACGGCGAATGCCAGACCATGGTTTTGGCGATCGGCGACCGGTCGGGCGTCACGCATTTCGCCGGTGAGCTGATCCGCAACCCGAACGACGGTTACGTGGTGGTCGGGGTGTGCATCCCGGGTTACGGCCCGCCCCGCGGCGAAACCTTGACGGTCCAGGGCCAAGAGATCGCGATCCTCGGGGACGAGACCCGCGCGGTGGCGGCGATCTCGTGTTGCGGCGCGGACACCGTGGCCGTGACGCGAACCGAGCATTTCGGCGTCCACGGGATCCGGGACCTGATGTGGCGGTTGGAGACGATGGACGTCGACCTCGTGGTGTCGCCCGGGGTGGTCGACGTCGCCGGCCCGCGGTTGACCCTGAAGCCGATCGCGGGATTTCCGCTGTTGCACGTCGAGAAGCCGCAATACGAAGGGACTCAGCGGTTTCAGAAGCGCGCCTTCGACTTCTGCTTCTCGCTGGCCGCGCTCGTCGCCACCGCGCCGGTGCTCATCGCGGCGGCCATCTGGATCAAGGCGACGAGCAAGGGGCCGGTCTTCTACCGCGCCGAACGCATCGGCCTGGACGGCAAGCCCTTCACGATGCTCAAGTTCCGGACGATGGTGGACGGCGCCGACACCCAAATCGAGCGCCTGCTGCCGCTCAACGAGGGCGCCGGTGGCATGCTCTTCAAGATCCGCCGGGACCCGCGGGTCACCCCCGTCGGCAGAATACTTCGCCGGTTCAGCATCGACGAGTTGCCGCAATTCATCAACGTGCTCAAGCAGGACATGAGCGTCGTCGGACCGCGGCCACCGTTGCGGCGCGAGGTAGAGAACTACGACGGGCAGGTCAAACGCAGGCTGCTGGTCAAGCCGGGGGTCACCGGGCTGTGGCAGGTCAGCGGTCGTTCGGACCTGTCGTGGGAAGACTCGGTGCGGCTCGACCTGTCGTACGTCGACAACTGGTCGATGGCCGGCGACCTGATGATCATCGCCCGCACGCTCAAGGCCGTCATGTCGAGCGACGGGGCCTACTGATGGTGCGCGAGACCACGATTGAGCCGGCCGTGGCGGAACCGGCCGTCGCCTCGGTGCCGCGGTCGCGGATCGCGCACGCGTTTTCCATCCAACTGATCTGCCGCGCGCTGGGGATGCTGGCCTCGGTGGTGTCGGTCGCGATGACCGCCCGCTACCTCGGCCCGGGGCGCTACGGGCAGCTCACCATCGCGGTGGCCTTCGTCGGAATGTGGGCCAGCCTGGCCGATCTCGGCATCGGCACCGTCATCGTGCGCCGGGTCACCTCCGGCACCGGCGACCTGGAGCGGCTGGTCCGCGTCAACAGCGGCCTTTCGCTGGTGTACTGCCTTCCGCTCGCGGCGGCGGCGGCCGGCACGGGTCTGCTGCTTTATCGCGACGCCGACGTGCGGGTCATGCTGGTGGTGCTCTCCGGCCAGCTGTTGATGCTGACGATGACGACGCGGTTCGAGCCGGTGTTCTTGTCCCTTGTCCGCTTTTCGGCGGTGGCGATGTCCGACGTCGCGGGCCGGCTGGGCACGCTGGCGATGGTCAGTTACCTGGTGGCCATCCGCGCCGACGTCGTCTGGTTCGCGGTCGCACAGCTCATCCCCCCGGCGCTGCAGCTGCTCATCCAGGGCAGCGCGGCGGCGCGGCACATTTCATTGCGTCCGATTTTCGCACCGCGTGAAGTCGCGGACCTGTTGCGGGAGAGCATCTTTCCGATCGGTGTGGCCGTGGTCGGCGTCCTGTACTGGCGCACCGACGGCGTCATCCTGTCGAAGGTCAGCACACACTCCGAGGTCGGGGTCTACGGGCTGGCCTACACGGTCGCGTTCAACACCCTGGTGGTCTCGATGTTCTTCCTCAAGGCGACCCTGTCGACGGCCACCGAGCTGTTCTCGCGCAGCGTCGAGGCATTCAGCGCCTTCCTGCGGCGCTGCGTCGAGCTGATGTATTTCGTGGGCGTCCCGGTCGCCGTCGTCGGCGCGTTGCTGGCGCGCCCCCTGATCGAGTTGTTCGGCGCGCGCGAGTTCGTGGAGCGCGGCGCACCCGCACTCGCGATGCTCTTCGTCGCCGTCGCACTGCGTTTCGTCACCGGCACCCTCGGCCAGGGCCTGTTCGCCTGCCACCAGCAGAAGTTCTTGTTCCGGCTGTCCATCGCCACACTGGCATTCAACATCGTGCTGAACCTCCTGCTGGACAAGCCATTCGGCGCGGTGGGTGCCGGACTTGCGTTGGTGGGCACCGAGTTGTTCGGCATGGTGATCGCCAGCTGGTGGCTGCGCCGCGCGTGCGACTACCGCACGCCGGTGGCGTTTTTGCTTCGGCTGCTGGTGCCCACGGGCGCCTGCGTCGCGGTGGCGCTGCTCCTGGCGGGCTACCACGTGGCGCTGGTCGTGACCGCCGCCGCCGCCGTGTACCTGGTCACCAGCGTGACGGTCGGTCCGTTCACCTGGTCGTCGTTGCGCACTCAATTGACCGCACTGCGCCAAAGGGGGGCGGTGGCATGACACGCGAATTGGACCGGGCATACCTGAAACGCCCGGTCGGCCCGCTCACCAGGTCCGGTCGGCCCATGGTGGTGATGATCGTCACCTACAAGAGCCATGACCTGGTCGAGCAGTGCCTGGCCAGCGTCGCCGAGCACCTGCCCGAGCTGCCGGTGTACGTCTATGAGAACAGCGGCGACGAGTATCCCGGTCGCGACGAGCTGGCCGCGCGGCACCCCGGGGTGCACTGGGTGCTGGGTCGGGTCAACCTCGGCTTCGCCGCGGCATTCAACGCCCTGGTGGAGCACACCCCCGCCGACGCAGATCTGCTGCTGCTCAACGCCGATGCCCGGTTGCAGGGGCCGCTCGCGCGCACGCGGGAATTGCTGCTCCAGGCGAAGGTCGCCGCGGTATCGCCCATGGTGCACGACGACGGGGCGCCCGGGCCGGCGCGGTGGGACATCGCGACGCGGCGCCGGACCCTGAGCCGGGCGCTGGTCGCGGCCGCCGGCTATTCGGATCGCCTGCGCGGCACGCCGATTTCACACCTGTACGCGCGTCAGCCCGACGAATTGGAGAGTATCGACGGCTACGTGGGCGGTGCCTGCCTGGCGATCAACCGTGCGGCCTGGAACGAGATCGGCGGCTTCGACGAGGAGTTCTTCCTCTACGGGGAGGAAACCGATTGGCAGGCCCGGGCGACCGCGTCGGGCTGGCGCATCCTGCTCGCCCACGAAACCGACATCGACCACGGCAACCCGGCGGCCGCGACCCAATCGCAGGAGCCCGACGCCGCGCACGGCGCCGAGGTCTCGACCCCCGAGCGGCGCCGCAATCGGGACCTGCTGCGCGCCAACATCGCGCTGCTGCTCGAACACCAGCACGGCGTGCACCACGCCGATGCCTATCTGGCCGGCACCACGGTGCTGGAGCGGATGCAGCGGTCGAAGCGCGACGTGCGCCGGCGGGCCTTGACCGCCTCCCGCCGAACCGCGAAGCCGGCGATCGTGATCACCACCAACCGCCTGGTCTATGGCGGGGCGGAGCGTCAAAAGGCGCTACTGGCAACCGAATTGGATCGCCGGGGCTACCCCGTCACCATTGTCTGCATGCAACGGTTCGGACCGCTGATCAGGGAGATCCCGCACAGCGTCCGGGTGGTGCGCCAGCCGTGGTGGGCGCCGGCCGTCGACCTTCCCGGCGGGCCCGCGGTGCTGATCAGCGGCGACACCAACACCGAGACGGGGTTCGCGACCTTGTGGCGGGCCGCGGGCGCCGACCGGCGCTGGCTGGTCGCGCCGCACGTTCCGCCGGAACCCGACCGACCCATCTACTCGCGGCCGCTGGCCGCCGCGATGCGCCGCTGCGACGCGTTCGTCGTTCTGGCGCGGCGCCATTGGGAGATGCTGACCGAGCATCATCAACTCGGCGAGCGCCGGTTCATCGCGCCCAACGGCGTCGCCGTGGCCGATGAGCCGGCGGCCCGGACCCGCGCCGCGGGTGAGCCGCTGAACCTGGTGATGCTCTCGCGCATCGTCGAACACAAGAACCCGCACCTGCTGATCGAGGCGCTCGACGGCCTCACCGACATGCCTTGGCAGCTCTCCATCTTCGGTGACGGCCCCGACCGCGAGAGGCTGCAAGCGCGCACCCCCACCGCGTTGCGCGACCGGGTGCACTGGCGCGGCTGGTCGGCCGGACCGGGTCCGGCGCTGGCCGAGGCCGACCTGCTGTGCGTGCCGAGCCGCTCCGAGGCGTTCCCCCTGGCGATCCTCGAGGCGATGGCCCGGGCGGTACCGGTTGCGGCGTCGGCGATTTGCGCCGTCCCGGAGATGCTGGACTTCGGAAATGCGGGCTATGTTGTCGAGCCCGCGTCCGTGCCGGCCTGGCACGAGCGGCTCGCGGAGATCCTTTCCGACCCCGCGGCGCTGCCCTCGGTGGGGCGCCGCGGCCACGAGCGCATGCGCCGGCGCTACACGGTCGAGGCGATGACCGACGACTACCTCCACGCGATCGAGGCCGTGCTGTGAGCGGTCTGCGAACGGCGTGGAAGTCTCCCCTGCGCGGGCGGGGACACGGGCGGGCGGCCGCCCCCGAACGAACGCCGTTGTACGAGACGGTGATCCTGGGCGGCGGCCCGGCCGGGACCGGGCCGCTTGTCTGGGCGGCGCGGCACGGCCGGCTGGGCGCGTGGCTGGACAGCGGCGTCGCGCTGGTCGAGCAGGCGGAGGAGCTGGGCGGTTCGCTCGACCAATTCCCGCTGAACGCCGACTCGCGCGGCACTTCCTTCCTGGAATGCCTGGACGGCCCGGACTGCGCGCCCTTTCTCGCCGACCTGAGGACCGATCCCGTTGCGGCAGAACTGGAAAGCTTCCGCGCCGCGCACCCGAGTTTGGAATTGGTCGGCCGTTTCGAGCGTCGCTTGGGGGCGGCCATGCTGACCGAATTCGGCCGGCACCCCAACAGCCGCGCCTTCACCGCGACCCGCGCCGAGGCGATACGGCTGCAGGCCGACGGCTCGGTCGCGGTCGTCACCACCGCGACGGACGGGCGGCGGGTGGTGGTCCGCGCCGCCAGTGCGGTCGTGGCGCTCGGTGGGCGCCCGAACGCGTCGTGGTCGGAGATCGAGGTGGCACCCGGCGTTCACCTGGGGCACTGGCGGGACAAGATCGTGTCCAGCCACCGGCTGCTCAGCCGCGGCGGCGTGCAGGAAGTGGCGCGCCGGCTGGCGCGCGCTCCCGGCAGCCCGCGCGTGGTCATCCTGGGCGGCGCGCACAGCGCGTTCTCGGCGGCTTGGCTTCTGCTGGAGCGTGTTTCGGCTCATAGCTTCGGCACGCACGGTGTGCAGATCCTGCATCGCAGCGAACCGCGCCCCAACTACCCGTCGCGCGCCGCCGCCCACGTCGACTTTTACGAGTTCTCCGAATCCGACGTGTGCGCAGCCACCGGCGGCGTGCATCGGCTGGGCGGGCTGAAGGGCGACGGCCGGGAGGTGTGGCGCCGCCTGCACCGCAAGCCCGGCACCGAACGCGACGACCGCGTCGTGGCCTTGCCGATCGGCGGCCTGCCACGCGCGGACCTGCTGCGGCTCCTCTCGGACTGCGATCTCATCGTTCCGGCGCTGGGATATCGCCTTGCCACGCTTCCCATCTACGACGCGCGCGGCGCCCGGGTACCGCTGGCGCGACGTGGCCCAGCGGTCGCGCCGGACGCCCGGCTGCTGGCCGAAGACGGCACACCGGTCCCGGGCGTCTTCGGCGTCGGGCTGGGCAGCGGGTTCCGGCCGTGGGGCGCGATGGCCGGAGAGGAATCCTTCGCCGGCCAACAGAACAGCCTGTGGCTGTACCAAAATGGGCTCGGCAAATTGCTTTACGACGGCACGCGGCGGCGGGCGCGGCATCTCGCGGACGTCTCGGCCGTCGTGGACAGCGCCGCCAGGGAGGATCGGGAGTCAGATGCTTTGTCGGTTGTGTGATTCGGACCGCTTGGTCAGCGTGCTGGATCTCGGCGCCACTCCCCCGTGTGAGAAGTTCCTTGCGGCCGACGAGATCGATCTGCCGGAGCCGACCTTCCCGCTGCACCTGCGGCTGTGCGCGGACTGCCTGCTGCTGCAGATACCGGCGCTGATCACGCCCGAGGACACCTTCACCGAATACGCCTACTTCGCTTCGTATTCGGACAGCTGGGTGCAGCACGCCAAGGACTTCGTCGACGGCGCCATCCGGCGGCTCGGGCTCGGATCCGACTCGCGCGTGGTCGAGGTCGCCAGCAATGACGGCTACCTGTTGCAGCACGTCGTCGCGGCGGGCGTCCCGTGCCTGGGCATCGAGCCGTCGGCGAACGTCGGCGCGGCCGCCCGCGAGCGCAATGTGCCCACGGTGACGGCGTTTTTGAACGAGGAGATCGCGGCGAAGGTCCGCAACGAACACGGTCCGGCCAACCTGGTCGTCGCGAACAACGTCTACGCCCACATTCCCGATCTGCGCGGCTTCACCCGGTCCCTGCGGATGCTGATGGACGACGACGGCTGGCTGAGCATCGAGGTGCACCACGCGCTCAACCTGGTGCGGCTCGGACAGTTCGACACGATCTACCACGAGCACTTCCAGTACTACACGCTGTTTTCGGCGATCTGCGCCCTGGCCACTGCGGGGCTGGCCGTGGTCGACGTGGAGCTGCTGCCCACCCACGGCGGGTCCATCCGCGTGTGGGCCCGGTCGGCGGAGATCGCCGGAAAGCCGACGGAACGGGTGGAGAAGGTGATGCGCCTCGAGGAGGCGGCCGGGCTGCACCACGTCGACGGTTATCTGCAACTGCGTCCGCGGACCGAGGCCATCCGGCAGGAGCTGCTGCGCTTCCTGCTGCAGTGCCGCGCCGACGGCAAACGGGTGGTCGGCTACGGCGCGCCGGGCAAGGGCAACACGTTGCTCAACTACTGCGGGATCCGCACCGACCTGCTCGAGTACACCGTCGATCGCAACCCCTACAAGCACGGCCGGTTCACGCCGGGAACCCGGATCCCGATCCACCAGCCCGAGCGCATCGCCGTCGACCGCCCGGACGTGGTGGTGGCGTTGCCGTGGAACCTCGAAAAGGAGCTGACCGAGCAGCTCGGCTACATCGCCGACTGGGGCGGCCAGTTGGTCTTCCCGCTTCCGACTCTGCACACCGCAGAAATCGGTAGTGTGCGGCGATGAGCACCTGCCGGGCGTGCTGCGGCACCGACCTTCGCCGGGTCCTCGACCTGGGGACGGTGCCGGCCGGCGACGAGTTTCCCCCGGTCGCCGAGCCGGTGCGCCCGGAGGAGTCGTCTCATCCGCTCGCGATGGACCTGTGCACCCGCTGCGGCCTGGCCCAGCTGGCCCACGATGACACGGTGGCCGCCGAGCCGCGGGGCATCGAGCCGCAGGCCCTGCGTGAGCAGGCGGCCGAGGCCGTCCGGCGAGTGGCCGACGCGGGCTGGCTGCGCGGGTCGACCGTGCGCGAATTCGGCAGCCCGCACGGCGGGACGTGGCTGCCGCTGCTGGCCGACCGCGGTTTCGCGGCGGCGCAGCGCGCCGATGTCGTGCTCGACTCGTTCGGCATCATGCACGAGCCTGACCAGAGGCGGGCCTTCGAGGTCCGCGCGCAGGCCACCGCGCCGGATGGGGTGCTGCTGCTGCAATTTCACTCGCTGCTGACGATCCTGGGCCAGGGCCAATGGAATGCGCTGCGCCACGGCCACTTTGCCTACTATTCGCTGACCGCGATACGGACGCTGCTCGCCGCGACCGGGATGAGCGTGGCCTCGGCGTGGGAGTTCGATCTCTACGGCGGCACGGTGTTGATCGCCGCCGTGCACGGCGGCGCCGAGCCCGACGAGCGCGCCGAGGACATCCTGCGGCGGGAGCGGGCCTTCGGCATCACCGACCCGGCCGTCGTGGGGCGCCTGCAGTGCGCCGCCGAGCAGCACGCCGCCCGGCTGCGCGACTGGCTGCTGGCGCAGGCAACCGACCGCCGCACCGTGTACGGGTACGGCGCCGGCTCCCGGGTGGTGTCGTTGTTCAGCCTCGCGGGCGTCGACCGGCGCCTGCTGCAGGCCGTGGCCGACGCGTCGCCGGCGAAGCAGGGCCGCCGAATTCCCGGGACGGACGTCGCGATCATCTCGCCCGAGCAGCTCGTCGCGGCCGATCCCGACCGCGTCATGCTGACGCTGCCCGATCTCTACGACGAGGTCCGGCGGGCATATCCCCAGCTCGACGGGCGCTGGTCGATCGACCCGGGCGCTGGCGGAAAGCAGCTGGCGCTATGACTTCGCTTCGGGTGCTTTGGCTTTCGCCATGGATGCGGCCGTTGGCCCGCGTGCAGGCCGAGGCCCTGCGGCGCCGGGGGGCCGACGTGCTGCTGGTGACATCCGACCAGCACCCGGAGTCCGACGGCGCCCGCGACTACGAGCTGGTGCTCGATCCGCGGTTTCGCACCGCCGCGACGTGGCCGGCCAGCATCGCCGCCTGGCGTCGCGTGCGGGATTACGGGCCGGACGTGGTGATCGCCGAGCTGGTCCGCGATCCGCGCTGGATCGCGCTGGCCTCGGGGGCGCCCCGGGTGCAGCTGGTGCACGACGACAGCCCCCACGACGCCGGCGAACAGCGGCCAAGCTACGAGCGCGCGGTCTTCGATCGGTGGGGCGCCCGCTCGGCGGCGACGGTCACCTACAGCGACTACGTCGCGGAGGCCGTCATCGGCCGGCGCGACGTGGCCGGCACCCCGGTGCACGTGCTGCCCCTCACCAGCGACCTCGACGTGGCGCTCGTCCCGCCGCCGGTCCGCGCCGAGGGGCGCCGCGACTTCGTGATGGTGGGCCGGCTCAACCCGTACAAGAACATCGACGTCGTGTTGCGCGCCTGGCAGCGGCACGTCAGCGGCCAGGCCTGGCGCGGGGACAACCTGCTGCTCATCGGCGACGGGCCGATCAGCCTGCGAAATGCCGCGCTGCCGCCACATGCGCGGTGGCTCTCGGGCTCGTACCGTTACTCCGATGTCGTCGAAACGCTTTCCGCCGCAAAGGGTTCGGTGGCCCACTACCGGCGCGCCTCGCAGAGCGGTGTGCAGGTGCTGTCGATGCAGCTGGGCGTGATGCCGATCGTTTCGGACATCGGGGGACTGCCCGAGTACCAGCCGCCGGGCGGCCCGGTGGTCGGCGTCGACGACGTCGCGGGGCTGGCCGCGGCGTTCGACAAGCTCGCGGATCCGGCCGTCGCGGCGCGCAACGGCGCCGAGGCGGCGGGCCACTACGCGCGGCGCTGCTGCGGCGACGCGGCCGCGGACCGTTTGCTCAACATCCTCGCCGAGGTGCGGGCCGCGCGCCCGCCGTTCGGCGCGCGTGAACTCACCCGCGCCGGCCGGCCCCGGGAAAGGTTTTAGTCCATGGATTTCCGCACTTTTGTCCGGACGCTGACAGCCCATTGGAAGCTGTTCGTCGGCGCGCTGCTGGCCTGCCTCGCGGGCGCCGCCGCCGTCACCGCGCTCCAGACAAAGAGCTACCAGTCGTCGGCCACCGTCCTCATCTCGTTTTCCGGCGAGACCGACCTGGCCCAGGTCTATTCGGGAACGCAGGCCGCCCAGGAGCGGCTGTCGTCCTACGCGGCGATCGCCGGCGGGCACGCCGTGGCCGAGCGCGCGGTCAAGCAGTTCCACCTGCCCATCGGCGCCGACGCGCTGGCCAGCCAGACGCATGTGGAGTACACGCCCAAGTCGACGCTCTTCACCATCTCCGTCACGGATACCGATCCGAATCGCGCCGCGGCACTGGCGAAGGCGATGGCCGACACCTTCACCGGGATCGTCGGCACATTGGGAGTGAATCCGAAAGACCCGGTGGCGCTGGTGAACAGCTCACCGCCGCAGGCGCCACCGCCGCAGGCCCCCCCGACCCAGGGCCCGACCCAGGCGCCCGCGGCCCCGGACGCCGACGGCCCGCCCGCCACACCGTCCGGCGGCGACAGCACCCCGACGGCCGACCCGCCCGCGGCCCCGACGCAGGCGGCCACGCCGCAGGCGCTGCCTCCCCAGGTTGCCCCGAACACGCCGGTAGCCAGGGCGACGGTGATCGAGCAGCCGGGCGTGCCGGATAGTCCGATCAAGCCGGTTCCGGTGCGCAACATGGCTATGGGGCTCGCGGCCGGCCTGCTGTTGGGGACCGGGGTGGCGTTGACGCGCGAGGCCGCCGATCGCACCGTGCGCGACCGGGCGAAGCTGGAAAAGCTCTCCAACTTGCCGACCCTGGCCGAGCTGCCCGGAAGGCGCGGCAGCGCACCGCGATTCGGCACCGACATCTCGTTCGACGACGCGGTGCGCGGCCTGCGGGCGCGGTTGCTCCGCGCGATCGAGCCGGGCGCGCGCCGGGTGCTGCTGACGGCGCCGTTCGGCGGGGAGGGCACCACGACGACGGCGGTGAACCTGGCGCGGGCGTTCGCCGAGTCCGGCGAAGACGCCCTGCTCGTCGAGGGCGACACCCGCCGCCCGGTGATCGCCGGCCTGCTGAAGGTGGACTCCGGGGAAGGGCTGGGCAACGCGTTGTCCGACCCCGACATCGCGACGGAAGCCGTTAAGCCGACCACGATTCCGGGGCTTTTCATCCTGGCGGCCCGCGCCGTTCGCCGGGACACGCTGCCCAGCAGCGCCTACCTGCCGGAGGTCCTCGACAAGGTGCTGGCCGACGTGTCGGCCAGCTTCGACCGAACGGTGGTCGACGGCCCACCGGTGTTGGCGACGGCCGACGCCGGGCTGCTGGCCGGGGCGGTGCAAGCCACCGTGCTGGTGGTGCGCGCGGGCCGCACCACCGAGGATGAACTCAACGACGCACTCACCGCGCTGCGCGCCGCCGGCGCCGAGGTTGTCGGCACGGTGCTGACCGATGCGCGGATTCCCCGGCACGCCAGGGCCGCGGCCCGCACCTACCGGACCAAGGTAGGCCGACCGGCGTGATCCTGTACCTGCGGAGTCGGCACCGCCTGGCGATGTCTGGAGCCGTCCTGGCGGCATTCGCGTTGGGCTGCTTCATCTTCGGCGTGTTGTCCGTGCGCAACACCACCCAAGGGGTGATGTTGATCGGCCTGTCGTTCTGCCTGGTGATCTACTGGACCCGGCCGGCGACGATGATCGGCGTCGCGCTGTTCCTGGCGTTCGCGGCGCTGCCCCAGGGCCTGCACGTCGCCAAGGTGATCGGTCCCGTGTCGATCAACGCCTACCACGTGGCGTTGGTGCTGGCCATCTGCTTCGCGCTGCCGGCCGTGCGGCTGCGCTTCTCCGAGTACTTCTTGCCCGGCATGTTCGTGTTGACCGTGGCCTACTTCGCCGCGGTCGGATTCGCGACCGGCCATTCCGCGCCAATCATCGTGCGCGAGGCCACCTTTCTGCTCGAAATGGTCGGCGGATTCGTGCTGGCGCTCGTCATCGTCTACGGCGGCTACGTCAAGCTGTCGACCCACGCGATGGTGCTCACCCTGTGGTTCTCGGCGGCCATGGCCATCCTCAGCTCCTCGGGCGGCCTGCGCCTGGCGGGCCGGCTGGAAAGCCTGCAAACCGACACGGGCGACACGGCCAACCGCGTCATCACCGCCACCCTGACGCCGGCGATCGCGGTGCTGGCCGCCCTGGTGGCGGCGCAGATCGTCGGGCGCCTCACGCCCGTCTGGTACCTCGCGCTGGGCCTGCCCGCGCTGATCATCTCGGTGCTGGCCTTCTCCCGGAACACCCTGATCGCCCTCGGGGTCGCCGCGGTGGTGGCACTCGTCGCCACGCTGGGCTGGTCGTCGCTGCGGCGGACGACGCGGCTGGCCATCGCCGCCGCGGGCATCCTGGCGGTGGCGGTGCCGGGCGCGCTGTTCCTGCTGCAGCATTCGACGGCCGGCGAGTGGCTGAGCGATCAGATCACCGGATTCAGCCACCGGGTGCTCGGCGGCGTCTCGAGCAACGCGCTCGCGGTGGACTCCTCGACGCTGGCGCGGCTGGCCGAGGACGCCAAGCTCAACCGGGCCATCGCCGGGGCGCCGGTGTTCGGCCACGGGCTGGGCTATGCCTATCAGGAGCCGTTCGGCAACGACCCGGACGCGTTCACCAACACGCTGGGCACCACCTACTCCCACAACTTCTACCTGTGGTGGCTGGCCAAATCGGGTGCCGTCGGCATGGCCGCGTTCGCGGCGTTCGCGCTCACGCCGCTGGTCGCGGCGCTGAGCAGCGCGTCGGCGCCGGCGAAGGCCGCCGCGGCGGTCTCCGCCGGTCTGCTGGTGATGTGCATCGTCGACCCGCTGCCCGAAGACCCGGCCAATGCCATGACCCTGGGCATGGCGCTGGGAGCGGCCTTGGCGTTCGCGCGCCTGCGGAGCCGGTCGAACGCCGCGCAGGACGACACCGAGCCGCTGCTCGTGGGGGCCGCGCGGTGAGCGGGCCACGAAACCTGTTGCGGGTGTTGGTGATCGGGCCGGCGCCCGCGGCGGCGGACAGCCGTGGCGGCATGGCGACGGTGGCCGCCCTGATGGCCGTGCATCCGGACGAGCGGATCAGCGTCGCCGTGGTGCCCACCTACGTGGACCGGTCGCGGTCGGTCAAGCTGCTGGTGGGCGTCCGCGGAATGCTCCGCGCCAGTTGGCTGTTGCTGCGCGGGCGCACCGACGTGCTGCACGCGAACCTGGCACAGGGCGGCAGCGTGCTGCGCAAAGCGGTGCCGCTGGCCGCGGCCCGGCTGGCCGGCGTGCCGGCCGTGGTGCACGGACACAGCTACGACTTCGGCGGCTGGTTCGACCGGCTGCCCGCGCCGGCGCGGGCCGCGGTGCGCCGCATGCTCGTCGCCGACCACTGGCTGGTGCTGGGCGAGCGCCACGTCGACGAGTACGCGGCCCGGCTGCGGTTGCCCGACGGCCGGATCGGCGTGCTGCACAACGCCGTTCGGATCCCGGAAACCGCCGTGGCCCAGTCGGGTGTCGACCGGGTGCATGCGGCGGCACTGGGCCGGATGGGGACGCGCAAGGGCAGCTACGACATCGTCGCGGCCGTGGGGGCGCTCGACGAGACGGTTCGCCGCCGGCTGCGGGTGACCCTGGCCGGCGACGGCGAGGTCGACGGTGTGCGCGCCGCCGTGGCGGCGGCCGGTCTCGGCGACACGATCCGGGTGGTCGGCTGGCTGGATGCGGCGGCCCGCGACGAACTGCTCTGCACCGCACAGGTTTTCCTCCTGCCCAGCCGCGACGAGGGCCTGCCGATGGCGCTGCTGGAGGCCATGGCGTACGGCCTGGCGCCGGTGACCACAACGGTCGGCAGCATCGGGGAGGCGGTGAGCGACCGGGTCACCGGCATTGTCGTGCAACCGGGCGCGCCGGATCAGATCGCCGGCGCGCTGACCGCGCTCGTCACCGACGAGCGGCTGCGCGAGCGGCTGGGCACGGCCGCGCGCGCCCGCGCCGGCGACTTCGGGCTGCGGCGCTGGTACGACTCGCTAGCCCGGTTATGGACCGGCCTGGCGGGCGCGCAGGTGCCGCGGCGCGCGACGCCGCTGAGGTCACTGCTGGTTCGCTGAGATCGTCGAGTCCCGCGGAATGTCCAGCGTGGCAATCGGATACAGGCCCGCGGCGTCGCGGCCGTCGCGGGCCAACGCCATCGGCGCGTAGTTCACCACATGCGATGCGCCCGGCTTGTGCTGCTGCCAGTCCACCGACGCGCGCAGCGTGTAGTGGCCCGGCGCCAGGCCGTTCAGGTCGATGCGCACGGTCTCCGTCGTCGACGCCGGGACCGCCTCCTCGCGCGAGGAGCTGCTGTCGTCGCTCACCAGCGTCTTGAGGTTGACGGTCGCCGGCAGGCTGCGAACCACCGCTCCGGAGAAGTCCACCAGCTTGTACCCGGGTGCCCACTGCTCGGTGGCGACCGCCGAGCCGTAGTTGGTCCAGGCGACCGAGATGGTCGCCACCTTGCCCTGCAGCGACTGGGAGCCCGGGCGCCCCTCGACCGAATACCGGTAGCCCGCGGAGGTATTGGCCTGGGCCCACAGCAAAAACAGGCCGGGATCCATCGCCGATCTGGACTCGCGGTCCGCGAAGTTGACGCTCGACGTCATCGACACGTGATAGCGGACGACGTCGTGCAGGCCCTTCTCGTAGTAGGACCGCGGATCGGTTCCGTTGGGCAGCTGGCACCACTCGGTGATCACCGGGGCGGACGCCATCCGCTGCTTGATCGCGTTGACGACGGCGTCGTTGCTGCGCACGTACTGCGAGTCGCTGGATTCGGCCCACGCCGGCAACGGGGCCTGCACGCCAAGGCAATCCGATCGGATGCCCACCGGCGCCGAGAGTTTCTTGGTCACGTCGTCGGCCAAGAGCTCGCGCACGATCTCGGGATTCTGCGGAGTGACCACCAACTGCGTGTGCGGGAAGGCGTTGACGTTGGCCGCGACCAGTTGGCGGATCGAGTCGGTGGTGATGCTCTGATCGCGAAACTGGCTGTAGTACCCCAGCATCGCCTTGCTCTCGTCGGGCGCGGGACCGGGCGCGCCCAGCACGTCACGCAAGTACGCGATGTGGTTCTCGCTGAAGTCCCCGTACCCGGAGAACTCGAATACGCTGAGTCTCTCGTCCCCGTCGTAGCGGCGGCCGAGCGCGGCGAGCAGCTGCCCGAACGCGTTCAGGTAGTTGGGGTCGTTCCAACTCGGCACCACCTGGGTCACGCCCGGTGTCGGGCTGTTCGCCGGCGCGGGATACGGGGTGGACGCCGAGCGCATCCAGTCGGGGATCGCGATGTTGGTGTTGTCGGGATAAGAGTCGTTGCAGCAGGAGTTGTAGGCGTACACGCGCAGCGTCAGCCGCATGTTGCGGTTCTGCAGCTTCGTCAGCGCGTCGTCGATCGCGCTGAAGTCGAACTTGCGGTCGTCGGGGGCGTCGGGCGGCAGGCTGCGCGGGTCGGTGGGCTGCAACTGCCGCCACGAGATGCGCATGCTGGCGTCGTAGGACGCCGGCCATGCCGGGTACCGCTGCTGCGCCGGATTGCCTTGCGGGAACAGCGGAATCAACAAGTCCTCGTACTGGCCGCGCAGCGGGTTGGCGATCTCCTGAACGGTGGGCGGGATGGCCGGGAAGACCATCGCGGACAACGGTCCCGGATTGGGATGCCCGCCGCACCCGTTCAGCAGCAGCGCCGTGCACGCGATGACTGCGGCAAGGGCTCTTTTTCCCCTTTTATTCGACGAGCGAAACATGTGTGTTAGATCGCGCCTAACGACAGCGCCTCGCGGTCGGCGAGGAACGGCATCGGCATCCAGCGGGCGGCCAGCAGCGCCTCCATCGCGTTGCCCGGCACGGGCCGGGACAGCAGGAAGCCCTGCGCGCGGTGACAGCCGTGTTGCATCAAAGTCAGTGCGGCGGCTGGTGTCTCGACTCCCTCGGCGACCAGTTGCAGGCCGAACGCCTCGGCCAATCCGATGATCGCCCGGACGATCGCGAGGTCGCCGGCGTTGGTGCCCAGGTCGCGGACGAACCCGGTGTCGATCTTGAGCATGTCGACCGGAAGCGACTTCAGGTGCGACAGAACCGCATAGCCGGTGCCGAAGTCGTCGATGGCGATCTGGACACCGACCTCCTTGAGCTCGTGCAGGGTCTTGCGGGTGGTTTCGATGTCGTGCACCACGGCCCGCTCGGTGATCTCCAGACAGACCGATCCGCCGTCGATGCCGAACTCCTCGATGGTGTCGGCGACGCTGCGCACGAAGCCGCGGGTGATCAGCTGGATGGGCGAAACGTTGATGCGCAGAACGGCGCTTTGCCCAACGCCGTTGGCCCGCCACCGGCTGAATTCGGCGCACGCGCTGCGCATCACCCACCGGCCCAGCTCGCCGGCCAGGTTGGTCGATTCGGCCACCCCGATGAACGAATCCGGCAGCAGCAGGCCCCAAATCGGGTGCCGCCAGCGGACCAGCGCCTCGGCGGCCACGATGGCACCCGTCCACAGGTCGACCTCGGGCAGGTAATGCAGCAGCAGCGCTTCGCTGTCGATGTCGCCCTGCAGATGCAGCTCGATGTCGTTGCGGAAGGCGCTTTTCAGCGACATGTCGTCGGTGGACAGCGCGACCTGGTTGCCACCCCCGCGCTTGGCCGTCAGCACGGCCTCATCGGCCCGGCGCAACAGGTCGGTGCTGTTGTCGCGCCCCGGCATGCCCACCGCCAGCCCGATGCTCACGGTGCGGGTGATCATGTGCCCGCCGATCGCCAGGCGCTCGCGCAGCATGGTCCCCAGCCGGCGCGCGAACGACTCCGCGGTCCCGGTCGACATCGCCTGGTCCGGGATGACGACGAACTCGTCGCCACCCAGCCGGGCGATCATCGCCTGGCTGCCCGCGCACACCCGAATGCGTTGCGCGAAAACACGGATGAACCAGTCGCCCGCCGTATGGCCGAGGTAGTCGTTGATCGGCTTGAGCCGGTCCAGGTCGAGGTACAAAACCGCGACGGGCCCCGGGCTGCCCGGTGCCAGCCGTTCGGTCAGGTGCGCGACCAACGCCCGCCGGTTGTACAGGCCGGTCAGATCGTCGTGCTCGGCGAGGTAGCGCAGCTTTTCCTCGGCCGCGATGCGCGCCTGCAGCTGCGCGAACAGCGCGGCGACCGCTTCCAGCGTGTTGATCTCCTCTTGCTTCCACTTCCGGGCGCCGTTCTTGACGAAGCCGAGGACCCCGGTGGTGGTGTCGCCCGAGACCAGCGGTGCGGCGGCCACCGACGGCGACGCCGGTTGCTTGGCCCCGCCCGCCCGGCGGCCGAACGCCCGGTTGTTTTGCTCCGGGCGGATCACGACCGGCTTCCTGCCGTGTTCGCACTGCGCGAGTACCGGGTCGGCGCTGGTGAAGTGGACGACGGCCATCGGATCCGGGTCCGGAATGTCGGTGCGCGGCGGCCACTCCGCGACCAACACCGAGGCGCGGATGTCGTGGTCGTGGTGGCGCAGGAAGCTGGCGTCCAGATCGAATTGCTCGACCAGCTGGGCAAGCACCTTTTGACTCACCTGAGTCGCAGTGGATCCGGTGGCCTCCATCAGCTGCGTGGCGACGGAGGTGACGACGAGATCCAGGCTGCGCGGCAAGGACTCCTCCGATCGGGCACGTGTCCCAGCTGGGCTTGGCCTTTTCAGGGGCCCAATCACGGGGCTTTTTCGCGGTGGCTGTATTCGGCCCGGGGCAGGTCACGAATTGCTGCGAAGCGTATCATGTGCGACCCGGCTCAGCCCGGGTCGAGCCTGGCCCCCGACGAGGATGGGAAACCCGCGAATGTCCGTCGCACGCTCGGCGAAACGTCGGCTCGCGCCGGCGGCAAAGGCCTTGGCTCCAGGGCTATTCTGGCGGCGCAAATTCCGCATCCTGCGACGGCTGGGCGAATCCCGCCCGGACGTGCAACTGGTTGCGTCCCTGTGCGATCCCGCCCGCGTCTCGCTGGACATCGGGGCCGACGTCGGCGAATTCACCATCGCGATGCTGCCGTCGTCGCGCTCGGTGATCGCGTTCGAGCCCCGGCCGGCTCAGGCCCGCGAGCTGGCGGCGATGTTCGGCGCGGTCGGCGCGCCCGTCCGGGTGGAAGCCGTGGCGCTGTCGGACCAGCCCGGCGTGACGACCATGCGCGTCGTCGAATCCGACCCGGGCCGCAGCACCATCGACGCGGGCAACGCCCTCGGCGACGCGGACGGGAGCGCGGTCTGCACCATCGACGTGCCGGTCAAGCGGCTCGACGATCTGGGCCTCGACGACGTCGGAATGATCAAGATCGACGTCGAGGGCCACGAACTGGCGGTGTTGCGCGGCGCCGCGGACACCATCGCCCGCAACCGGCCGGCGGTCCTGGTGGAAGCCGAGGAACGCCATCACCGGGGCGCCGTCGCCGCGATCACCGAGCTGCTGACGGGCCTCGGCTACCAGGGCTACTTCGACGACGGCGATGGCCGGCGGCCCGTCGAAGAGTTCGACGCGGCCACCCATCAGGACCCGGCGAACATCGGCGGCAGGGAGGACGGCTGGGCGGCCCAAGGCGTCTACGTCAACAACTTCGTCTTCGTTCCGAAGGGCGCGTGAGACAGCTCACAGTCGCGCCGCAACTGTCACGCCCGGCCAGGCTCCGGTGTCTCAAGGGCAAGAGCCCATGAGAGTAGGAGACAGACATGACCGAGCCGAACGCCCCCAGCACCCACGTCGTCGTCGTCGGCGGCGGATACGCCGGCACCCTGGCGGCCAATCACCTGCGCCAGCGCGCCGGCGTCGAGATCACGCTGATCAACCCGCGTCCGGTCTTCGTGGAGCGGATCCGCCTGCACCAGTTGGTCGCCGGCAACAGCGCCGCGATCGCCGACTACGAGAGCCTGCTCGGTGAGGGCATCGGGCTGATCAGCGACACCGTCGACCGCATCGCGCCCGCCGACCGGCAGGTGGTGCTGGGCTCCGGCGCCGAACTGCACTACGACTACCTGATCTATGCGGTCGGCAGCACCGGCGCGCTGCCGACCGGCTCTTCCGCGCTGCCCGGGGTGGCCGAGTACGCCCACTCGGTGGCCGACCTGGAAAGCGCACAGCGGCTGCGCTACGCGCTGGCCGACCTCCCGCTGGCCGCACCCATCACCGTCGTCGGTGGCGGGCTGACCGGCATCGAGACGGCGTCCGAGCTCGCCGAGCTGGGACGCCCGGTGACCCTGGTGTGCGGCGGCGTGCTCGGCCCGTCACTGAGCAGGCGGGGCCGGCGTTCGGTGGTCAGGCAACTGCGCGGGCTCGAGGTCAACGTCCTCGAATCCGTGTCCGCCGCCGAGGTGCGCTGGGACGCGGTGGTGCTGACCAACAGCGCCGTGCTGCCCAGCGCCGCGACGGTGTGGACCGCGGGGTTCACCGTGCCGAACCTGGCCGCGCGCAGCGGGCTGAGCACCGACGCGGTGGGACGGCTGCTCACCGACGAGACGCTGACCAGCATCGACGACGCCCGCATCGTCGCCGCCGGGGACGCGGCCGCGCCGTCGGGCCGGCCGCTGCGGATGAGCTGCCAGGCCGCCGGGCCGCTCGGCGCCCAGGCCGCCAACACCGTGCTCAGCCGCATCGCCGGAGAAACCCCGGCGCCGCTGGACCAGGCGTTCAAGGGCCAGTGCATCAGCCTGGGCCGCTCACACGCGACCGTTCAACTCTCCCGCAAAGACGACTCCCCGGTGGAGCTGTACCTCGGCGGCCGCTTCGCGGCCTCGGTGAAGGAAACGGTGTGCAAGGGCACGCTCTGGGCCATCCGCCGCGAGGCCGCCAAGCCCGGCTCGTACTTCTGGTTCAAGGGGGGTAGGCGGCTGGCGCAGTCGCCGGCCGACGAGCGGGTCGTTTTGCCATGACGGCCGGGACCGAGCACGCCGACCGGTTCACGCTGCTGCGGCCGTTGCTGTTCACGATCGCCTACGAGATCCTCGGTTCGGCAACCGAGGCGGACGACGTGCTGCAGGACAGCTACCTGCGCTGGGCGGCCGTGGACTTGTCCACCGTGCGCGACACCAAGTCCTACCTGGCCCAGCTGGTCACCCGGCAGGCACTCAACGCGCTGCGCGCCGACGCGCGCCGCCGCGAGGAGTACGTGGGGCCGTGGCTGCCCGAGCCGCTGCTGCTCGATGACCAGGATCCCTCCGCCGATGTCCTTCTGGCGGAATCGGTTTCGATGGCGATGCTGGTTTTGCTGGAAACCCTGAGCCCCGACGAGCGGGCGGTGTTCGTGCTGCGCGAGGTGTTCGGCTTCGACTACGGCGAGATCGCCGAGGCGGTCGGCAAACCGGCACCGACCGTGCGTCAGGTGGCGCATCGCGCCCGCGAACACGTGCGGGCGCGACGGAAACGGTTCGACGCGGCCGACCCCGAACGCAACGCCGAGATCACCGCCCAGTTCCTGTCGTCGGCGGCGAGCGGTGACGTGGAAGCGCTGATGTCGATGCTCGCCCCCGACGCCACCTGGACGGCCGACAGCGGCGGCATCGTCAGCGCCGCCCGCAGGCCGGTGGTAGGCGCCGAACGAGTCGCCCGGGCCATCGCCGGGCTGATGCGCCGGGCGGCGGCCATGGCCGGGGCGCGCGTCGACATGGTGACCTGCAACAGCGCCCCGGCAGTGTTGCTCTACCTCGGCGACCAGCTCGAAGGGGTGATCACGCTGGAGATTTCCGACGGGAAGATCAGCAACTTCTACGTGATGCGCAACCCGCAGAAGCTGGCGGCTTTGGCCAGCGCCCGCGACATCAGCCGCGGCTAAGCGACGGGCGTGCCGCTCTGTCAAGCTAGGTCGGTGCGAATCGACCGGCTTGGCGACCTGGGTGCCGCGCCCCGGGTGCTGCGCGCCGTCGGCGACGCCACCGGCCGGCTCGGCTTGCCGCCGCCGGCCGCGTTGACCGGCGAGTGGTTTGGGGCGCTGGCCCTCATCGCACCCAGCCTGGCCGCGCGGCCGGTGGACGCCGGCGACGCGTTCGCGGTCCCCCAGTCCGCGCCGGCGCCCGAGTCGCCGGCGGTCGGCGGCGGCTGGTTCGGCTACCTGTCCTACCCCGACCCCGGCGCCGACGGGCGGGGCAACCGGGTCCCCGTGGCCGCGGGCGGCTGGACCGACTGCCTGTTGCGCCGCGACCGCGACGGGCAGTGGTGGTACGAAAGCATCTCCGGCGCCCCGATGCCGGACTGGCTGACCGCCGCGCTGGCGGACCGGCCGGCCCCGGCGCGGGAGTGCCGGATCGACTGGGGCGCCGCCGACCGGGCGACGCACCGCGGCGGGGTGCTGTCCTGCCTGGCGGCCATCCGGGCCGGCGAGGTGTATCAGGCCTGCGTGTGCACGCAATTCACCGGCGCGGTCACCGGCGACCCGCTGGACTTCTTCATCGACGGGGTCGCGCGCACGTCCCCGGCCCGGGCGGCCTACGTCGCGGGGCCCTGGGGGGCGGTCGCGTCGCTGTCTCCGGAGCTCTTTCTGCGGCGCCGCGGAACGGTAGTGGCGTCGAGCCCCATCAAGGGCACGCTGCCGCTGAACGCGTGGCCGTCGGCGCTGCGCGCATCGGCCAAAGAGGTCGCCGAGAACATCATGATCGTGGACCTGGTCCGCAACGACCTGGGCCGGGTCGCGATCGTCGGCACGGTCACCGTGCCCGAGCTGCTGGTGGTGCGCCGCGCGCCCGGCGTGTGGCACCTGGTGTCCACGGTGTCGGCGCGGGTTCCCGTCGAGCTTCCGACGTCGGCACTGCTGGACGCCGCCTTTCCCCCGGCCTCCGTCACCGGCACCCCGAAACACCGTGCGCGGCAATTGATTTCGCAATGGGAGCATCATCGCCGCGGAATATACTGCGGGACAATTGGTCTCGCGTCGCCGATCGCCGGCTGCGAGCTGAACGTCGCGATCCGCACCGTCGAGTTCGACGCCCGGGGCGGCGCCGTGCTGGGCGTCGGCGGCGGGATCACCGCCGACTCCGACCCCGACGCCGAATGGGAAGAATGCCTGCACAAGGCCGCCCCGATTGTCGGGCTGCCGTCCGTCGCGCCCGCGGCGTCGGTGGGCTAAACAGGTCGTTGGGTGAAACCTCAGCGCCCCGGCCATGAATTTCGGATAATGCCCCACGCCGCGAGCCGGCTCGTCCTAAGCTTCAGGGACTGACCCGCGCCGATCGCGAGTCGACAGCTTGAGGGGGCCGTCATGAGAATCGCCGTCCTGGGCGCCGCGGCGTCCGCCCTGATGGGTGGGACGCTCGCGGTTACGCCTCTGACCTCGGTCAGCACGCCGCTGCCGGCCGCCGGGCCCTGCACCAACGGCGGGGCCGGCTGCCAGAAGGTGGCGTCGGTCCTGATGCCCGAGACGCCGAAGCCGTCGGGACCGGGCGCCGAGGCCGCGGAGGCGGGTCCGCCCGTGCCGTTCCAACAGGCGGCCAACGTCAGCCCGGGCACGCCTCCCGCACCAGGTGGCCCGGCGGCCGCCGCGGTGCCCGGAGCGAGCTCACCGGCACTCGGCATCGGCGGGGCGCCGGGCGACGGCGTCCCGGCGGCCGGCGTGCCTGACCTGGCCGGACTTCCCGACCCCAACCTCGTGCTGCCCGCCCTGGCCGGGCTGCCGGCCGCCGCGGCCATTCCGAACAGCGCGGCGGTCGCGCTGTCCGTCGTGCAGGGCGTCGTGGGCGTGGGCGGCAGCGTCGTGGGCATCGGAACCGGCGTCGTGGCCACGGCGTCCACCGCCGCCATCGCGCTCGTCTACCTCAAGCAGGCGGGCCTGCTGCCGGCCAACTTCAGCCTGGGCATTCCCGGCGTAGGGCTCCCGGCCCTCCCCGGCTTTGGCCTGCCGGCCGCGGCAGCGGCGGCCGTCCCCGGCGCGGCCGCGGCCATCCCGGCGGTGCTGGCCTCGGTCCCGGCGGGTCTCCCGGCCGGCCTCCCCGCCCTGCCTGCGGCACCCGCGCTCCCCGCGGCGCCCCCGCTACCGGCGCTCCCAGCGGGCCCACCGGCCCTGCCGGCGCTTCCCGCGCTGCCGGCGCTGCCTCCGCTCCCCGCGGGTCCGCCCGCGCTGCCGCCCCTGCCGGCGCCTCCCCCGCTCCCGGGTCCGCCGCCGCTCCCGCACCCACAGTTGTGCACGCCGGGATTCGGCCCGATCGGGATCTGCACCCCGTAATCGGCGGCTCAGTCGCCGCGTGATTGCAGGACCGCGTCGTAGAGCTGTCGCGTGCGCACGTCCGGATGACCCGCGGCCACCTCGCTGCACGCGTCCTTGACGCGCACCCCACCGGCGACCAGGGTCTGCACCTCGGCCACCAGAGATTCCAGGTCGGCGCGCGGCGTCGCGCCGGCCAGCACGACGGTGATTTCGCCGAGCACCCCGTCGTCAGCCCACGCGGCCAGCTCCTCGAGCGTCCCGCGCACCACTTCCTCGTGCACCTTGGTCAGCTCCCGGCACACCACCGCCCGGCGCGCCCCGCCGAGCTCCTCCACCGCGTCGCGCAGGCACGCGGCCAGCCGGCGCGGGGATTCGAAGAACACGCAGGTGCGCCGCTCGTCGGCCAGCGCGGCGAACCACGTTCGGCGCGCCGACTTCTTGCGCGGGGCGAAACCCTCGAAGCAGAACCGTTCCGACGGCAGGCCCGACACGGCGAGCGCGGTCGTCACCGCCGACGGCCCCGGCAGGCAGGTCACCGGAACCCCGGCCGCCACGCACGCCGCGACCAGCCGATAGCCGGGGTCGCTGATCAGCGGCATTCCGGCGTCGCTGACCACCAGCACCGTCGCGCCGGCGTTCATCGCATCGACCAGGCCGGGCACCCGGGTAGCCTCGACCCGGTCGTACAGGCTGACCACGCGGCCGGTGATCCCGACGCCGAGCGCCTTGGCCAGCACGCGGAGCCGGCGGGTGTCCTCGGCGGCCACCACATCGGCGCGGGCCAGCGCGTCGATCAGGCGCGGCGAGGCATCCGACGGCTGGCCCAGGGGGGTCGCGCCCAGCAATAGGCGGCCGGAGGTCATGACGGACAGCCTACGATCGACACCGATGTCCGCCCCGCCCCGCGAAAGCCCCGTCGTCTTGCACAACCGCGACGAGCGCGTCGTACCCGTCGTCAGCCCGGGGCCGCTGGCTCCGGTCGCGGACTTCGGGCCCACCGACCACATCCGCGGCTGGGTCGCGACCGGCGTGATCGCGGTGCTGGCGGCGGTGACCCGGTTCCTCAACCTGGGCTCCCCGACCGATGCCGGCACACCCGTCTTCGACGAGAAGCACTACGCGCCGCAGGCCTGGCAGGTGCTGCACAACCATGGGGTCGAGGACAACCCGGGGTTCGGGCTGGTGGTGCACCCGCCCGTCGGCAAGCAACTCATCGCGATCGGCGAGGCGCTGTTCGGCTACAACGGGGTGGGCTGGCGGTTCACCGGCGCCCTGCTCGGCGTGGTGATGGCGGTGCTGGTCATGCGGATCGTCCGGCGGATCAGCCGCTCGACGCTGGTCGGCGCGATCGCCGGCGTGCTGGTCATCTGCGACGGCGTCAGCTTCGTCACCGCGCGCACGGCGTTGCTCGACGGCATCCTCACCTTCTTCGTGGTCGCGGCGTTCGGCGCGCTCATCGTCGACCGCGACCAGGTGCGCGAGCGTCTGCACGTCGCGCTGATGGAGGGCCGCAGCGCCCAGACGCTGTGGGGGCCCCGGCTGGGCGTGCGCTGGTGGCGGTTCTCGGCGGGCATCCTGCTCGGATTAGCTTGCGGGACAAAGTGGTCCGGCCTGTATTTCGTGCTGTTCTTCGGCGCGATGTCGCTGGCGTTCGACGTGGCGGCGCGCCGCCAGTACCAGGTGACCAGGCCGTGGCTGGGCGTGCTCCGCCGAGACGTGGTTCCCACCGCATATGCCTTGGCGCTCATCCCGTTTGGGGTCTACCTGGCCACCTACGCGCCGTGGTTCGCCTCGGAGACCGCGATCGACCGCCACGAGGTGGGCCAGTCGATCGGACCGCACTCCGTGGTCCCCATGCCCGACGCGATTCGCTCGCTGTGGCACTACACCGCCAAGGCCTTCCAGTTTCACGCGGGCCTGACGAACTCCGCCGGCAACTACCACCCGTGGGAATCCAAGCCGTGGAGCTGGCCGATGTCGTTGCGGCCGGTGCTGTATGCCATCGATCAGCAGAACGTTCCCGGCTGCGGCCCGCAGTCGTGCGTCAAGGCGGAGATGCTCGTCGGCACCCCCGCCATGTGGTGGCTGGCCGTGCCGGTGCTGGTGTATGCGCTGTGGCGCATGCTGATTCGCCGCGACTGGCGCTACGCCGCCGTGTTGACGGGGTATTGCGCGGGGTGGCTGCCCTGGTTCGCCGACATCGACCGGCAGATGTATTTCTTTTACGCCTCCACGATGGCGCCGTTTCTGGCCATGGGCATCGCGCTGATCTGCGGGGACGTCCTGTACGCGCGCCGTCAAAGCTCGGAGCGGCGGACGCTGGGGCTGATCGCGGTGTCGTGCTACGTGGCGTTGGTGGTCACCAACTTCGCCTGGCTGTTCCCGGTGCTCACCGGCCTGCCCATTTCCCAGCAGACCTGGAACATGGAGATCTGGCTGCCCAGCTGGCGCTAGCTTCTGCTGCGCCGAGCGGTGCGACGCTAGACCGGGTCGCGCGCGACGGGGCAGGACATGCAGCGGGGGCCGCCGCGGCCGGTGCCCAGTTCGGAGCCCGCGATCGTCAGCACCTCGATGCCGGCGTCCCGCAGCCGGGCGTTGGTCTGCGCGTTGCGCTCGTAGGCGACCACCACGCCGGGCGCCAGCGCCAGCGTGTTGTTGCCGTCGTCCCACTGCTCGCGTTCGGCCACGAGGGGGTCCAGCCCGGTGTCGATCACCCGCAGCTTGTCGATGCCCATCGCCTTGGCGGCGGCCTCCAAAAACGGCGTCTCGTCGCTGATCGTGATGCCGCCGGGCGCCGGCTGGATCGTGAACGCCGACAGCGTGTCGACGATGTTGGCGTACATCAGCACGGTGTCGTTGTCGACCATCGTGCACACCGTGTCCAGGTGCATCTGCGCGCGCCGCTGCGCGATCGGCACCGCCAGCACAGTGTGCGCGAGGTCGTCGTCAAACAGGCTGCGCGCCAACGCTTCCGCGCCGGCCGGGGTGGTCCGCTCACCGACCCCGACGGCGACCACACCGGGGGCGAGCAGCAGCACGTCGCCACCCTCGACGGGGGCGGTGCGCGACTCGTAGGCCCGCCGCACCCCGGTGAACCGCGGGTGATGGGCGTAGATCAGGTCGCTCAGCGAGGCCTCGCGCGCGCGGGCCGGGAGCGCCAGGGTGGGGATCACCACGCGCGGCCCGATCCAGATCGCCGAGTCCCGGGTGAACACCAGGTTCGGCAGCGGCTCGATGACGAAATCCGCCTCGTGGTGCATCCGGAGCACTAGCGAGACGTCGGAGCGGATGTCGGGCGGCAGCTCATTGAACGTCATGCCGGCCATCAAGACGTTGGCCAATCGGACCGGTTCCAGGCCCCGCAGATAGGCCGAAAGCCCTTGGGCCAAGGGAACTCCGAGCCGGCGCGCGTCCACCGCGGCCGCGACGCCCTGCATCCGGGCGGCCCCGCTGTGGTTGAGCGCCTCGGTCAGCAGGTCGGACAGCAGTAGCACCTCGACGCCGCGGGAACGCAGCAGTTCGGCGAACCGGTCATGCTCCTCCTGGGCCCGCGCCACCCAGGGCAGCCCGTCGAACAGCAGCTGGTCGTTGTTGCGGGGATTGAGTCGCAGCAGCTCGCCGCCCGGGCGGTGCAGGATGACGACCCGCAGCGCGCCCACCTCGGAATTGGTGCCCAGCTCGACAACACCCACGGTGGAAACGGTAGCCGGTCGCCCACCCGGTCAGCCCTCGATCGAACGGGTGTGCGATAAACTGGGGGGCGTGGGCATCGCGGTACAGGGCTCGCTGTTCGAGCACACCGAGCGCAGGGAGCTCGGCGACGGCGCCTTCATCGAGATCCGCGCCAGCTGGCTGACCGATGCCGATGGCCTGCTCGTCGAGCTGCTGTCGGCGGTGCCGTGGCGGGCCGAGCGACGCCACATGTACGACCGGGTGGTCGATGTGCCGCGGCTGGTCAGCTTTCACGACCTGGCCGTCGAGGAGCCCCCGCATCCGGTGTTGGGGCGGCTGCGCCGGCGGCTCAACGACATCTACGCCGGCGAGCTCGGTGAGCCGTTCACCACCGTCGGATTGTGTTGTTACCGCGACGGCTCCGACAGCGTCGCCTGGCACGGCGACACCATCGGTCGCAGCAGCTCGCAGGACACCATGGTGGCGATCGTCAGCCTCGGCGCCACCCGCACCTTCGCGATGCGCCGCCGCGGCGGGGGCCCGTCGCTGCGGCTGCCCCAGGCGCATGGCGATCTGCTGGTGATGGGCGGGTCGTGCCAGCGCACCTGGGAGCACGCGGTGCCCAAGACGTCGGCACCGACCGGCCCGCGGGTCAGCATCCAGTTCCGCCCCCGCGACGTGCGCTAGTGGCGACCACAAGCGCGGCCTGGCCGGGCGCAGTGGGTCGCCACCATCGACCTAACTGCGGACCGCGGCCACGGCCTTGACCAGCAGGTCGCGGGCCCGCTGCGTGTCGATCTTGGCGACCGGCTGGTCGGGAATGACCAGCGGGTTGGCGATGACGATCACCTGGTACTCGCCGAATTGCGCCGAATAGTCGTACAGCTCGCCAGTGCGCGCACCCCCGGCCACCAGGGCCTGCAGCACACGATGCACGCCCGTCGTGCGGGCCCCGTCGATGTGCGGCGCGTCGATCACTTCGATGCCGCCCCGCACCCCGGTCCCGACGAATGCGACCTTGGCGCAGTCTTTTCCGGGGTCGTTGAACGGCAAGGCTTTTGAGGTCTCGATGGCGATGACGACGAAACGGTTTCCGTTGCCCTCGGCGGAGACGGCTGCCATGTTGCCCTGCAGGTCGGGCGGCATGTCCGGCCCCACCGCCACTTTCGCGCAGTTCGCCGGGTCGAACGTCAGGCCGTCGGGCAGCTTGCGAGCCGAGAGCAGCTTGGGGTCGATCGCCCGTTCGGAGATGTCGGTAACCCTGTACTCGGGCCCGAAGCTCGACTTCACGTCCGCGACCTTGCCGATGTCGGCCTTCACGGCGTGCTCGCCCCCCGAGCAGCCGGCGAGCACGCACACCGACGCGGTCGCGAGCAAAAGCTTGAACACCGTGGCCAATCTACCCAAAGCGGACGCTCAGCTGCGCAACGTGGACACCGTTTTGACGAGCAGATCGGCGACGAATTGGGGCGGCAGCGCCGGGAGGGCCGAACCCGGGTCCGTGGTCAGCGTCGTGAAGGCGTAGAAGTTGCCGAGGTATGCCGTGAAGGTGTATGCGCGCGAATCGATTTCGGTGCCCGACTCAACCGATGACTTGGTGTCGGCCACCATGCCGAGGGTTTCGGCGCCCTCGATGTGCGGGGCGTCGACCAGGCTGACTTTGGCCGTGGTGTGCCCGTCGCTCACGGTCCACCGACCGCACGCCCCCACCACGCCCCCGTCGAGGTCCACCGGGCCGGGCAAAGCCACCACCACCGCGTTGACGATGCCGCCGGTGCCCGAGGCGGAAAAGCCCTGCGCGGTTTGGTCGCGTCCGTTGCCGGGGTCGGCGAGCGCGGCGCATTGCGGCGGATCGGCCCGCGCGTCGGCCTCGAGGCTCCAGATCACCCTGGGCGAGACCCCGCTGGGGATGCCGGTGGTGACCTCGTAGTTGGGCGGTAGGTCGCGCACCACCCGCTTGATGTTGGAGGGGTTGACCGCGGCGCTGTGGGCCGTCGACTTGGTGGTCGTGGACGGGGTGGGCGCGGGTGGGTGCGCGCACGCGGCCAGCAGGGCCAGGGGCACGCCAATCCAGAACGGCCGCATGCCCGTTCAGCCGACCGCTTCGATCACCTGGCGGGCGACACGCTTGATCTGGTCGGCCAGGTGGCGTCCGAAGGCCAGCCGGCGCGGCACGTCGATGACGGTGGTGATGACGCCGACGTCCTCGCGCTGCCAGACCGCGCCGTAGCGGTCCATGATCGTGCGCATCGGCAGGTTATCGGAAAGCATTCTCGCGGAGAATCTTTCGACGCCGTCCACCCGGGCCGCGATCGACAGCGCGCTGATCAGAAAGCTGCCGATCCCCCGGCCCTGATAGGCGTCGGCGACGGTGAACGCGATCTCGGCGACCGTCGGATCGCGCTCGTCGCGAACGAAGCGGCCGTCGGCTACCGGGTCGTCCCCGTCGGTGACCACCCACACGAAGTGGTCCACGTAGTCGACCTCGGAAAGGTAATGCAGCAGCGCCGGGGTCGGAACCCGCGCCGTCATGAACCGCCGGTACAGCGTCTCGCTGGAGAATTGGATGTGGCCCCGAACGGTCCGCTCGTCGTCTCCCGGCAAGACGGGGCGCAGCATCAGGTGGGTCCCGTCACGGACCCGTATCGGGATCGGTGAGATGAACGCGGCGATGCGCTGGCGCACCGTGCGCAGCAGCCGCGGCATCACCCCGGGCAGGTGCAACATCCGGGTGAAGGCATCGTTGTCGCCGATCCATCCGCTCAGCGGCTCGGTGGTGGTGACGGTCGCGATGCGCGGGATGTTGCGCAGCAGGGCGATCTCCCCCACGATCGTGCCGGGCGAGACCCGCCCGGCGATGACCGTCCCCTCGCTGTCGATGCGCTGGATTTCCGCGCTGCCCGACGAGATGAGCAGGAATGAAACGGCCTGTTCACCCTGCCGCATCAGCACCTGCCCGGGCGCGGCCCGCAGCGGTTGCAGTCGGGCGGCCAGCGGCACCAGATCCCCGATGGGACAGCCCGCGAAGACATCCATCGTCGCGAGCTCCTCTGCGCGCGCGCCGGTCAATTCGGCCACTGCGATGTCCCCGCCGATCGGTGTCGCCATCTTCGGACCTTGCCCACGTTATGGGTGTGTTCGGGACGCGGCAAGGGGCCGCCACTACCCTGGGGTCGCGACCGCCCCAGTGAAAGCTCCACGAAAGCAAACCCATGACTCAGGATCCGATCGAGCTGACCCGCGCTCTCCTCGAGACGACCGCCGTGCTGCGCAACGGTTTCCTCGACGTGTTGGGCGAATCCACGACGTCTCCGGCCCCGACGTTTGCGCAGCGCGCGATGAACAGTCCCTTCGTCGCGACCGTGTACGAGCGGCTGTGGCGGCCCACGTCCTTCTACGTGGCCAGCGGCGTCACGGCCCGCGCCGAGCGGCGCCGCGCGGCGTCGGCCCTTCACCTGGCCACCGCGTCGCGGTTGCTCGACGTGGCCTGCGGGCCAGGCAATTTCACCGGCCCGCTGGCATCCGAACTGCCGGACGGTGGCCTTGCGGTGGGTTTCGACATTTCCGAGCCGATGCTCACGCGCGCCGTGCTGGACAACGGCGGTGCACGCACCTGTTATGTCCGCGGCGATGCCCGAACGTTGCCGTTCGCCGACGAAACATTCGACGCCGTCTGCTGTTTCGGCGCGCTGTATCCGATCCCCGAGCCGTTCCTGGTGGCCCGCGAGATGGTCCGGGTGCTCGCGCCGGGCGGCCGAATTGCCATCCTCACCAGCTACGCCGCCGGTCTGCCACCGCTTCGGCACGTCCTGACCGGTGGGGCGCGGGTGATCGGCTTGACCATGTTCGACCGCCACGCCTTCGTAGACCTGTTCTCGTCGGCCGGCCTGGTCGACGTCGAGCAACAGACGCAGCGCGTGTTGCAGTTCGTCGTCGCCACCAAGCCCGGCTGAACGGCGCGGCTAACGCGTTGCGCCCGAGGGGTTTTCGTCGGGTCACACCACGAGGTCGACGACGATCTCGGCCACGGCCTCGATGGAGCGCCGCAAGATGACCTCGTAGCCGTGGGTGCTCAGCGTGGGCAGGCACAGCAGGGCCGCCCGCGGTGTCAGCCCATTGGCCTTGGAATGGGAGGCGTCGGACATGAACGCGCCCAGGGCCGCCGCTTGGGGTTCGAACCCGTGGTGGTCGGCGATCTCCATCAGCCGGTCGGCGACGTCCTTGTCGTAGACGCACAACGCGTCGCTGTAACCGACGATGGGACCGCCGCCGACGGTGGTCCCGTACTCCCGCTCGGTGGGGCCGACCTCCAGGGCCAGGGTGAGCGTGCCGGGCAGGGTGGCGCTGGCGTAGGAGCCGCCCACGCCGCCGATCTCCTCGTTGGTGGTGAACACGACGTAGACGTCCTCGGTCGGCCGTTGTCCGCGCTCACGCAGCAGGCGGGCGGCGTTCAGGAGCGCGGTCACGGCGGCGCGGTCGTCGAGGAAGTAAGACCCGACGTAGTCGCCGATCTCGACCAGAGTCCTTTTGCTCCGCTCGACGCACACCCGCGTGCCGGGGTGCACGCCCGCGGCGGCGAGCTGCTCGGTAGTGCGGCCGGTGAAGACGTAGACGTGGTGCCAGTCCAGCGACCGGTCGCCCTTGTCCGGTTTGGTCTGCCAGATCCGCGGGCTTTCCTTGGTGGTGTGCTCGGAGCCCAGCGTGAGCACCGCGGTGAACGTCTCGTTCTCGCCGAGCACGGCCACGGGACCGAGCCCGAAATTCCCGGGGTACATCGTCCCCAGCTGCGTCAGGTGCAGGGTGCCGTCGGGCTCGATCCGCTTGACCAGCATGGAGAGTTCGTCCATGTGCGCCATCACCCGCGTCGCGGCGCTCTGGCCGGCGGTCGATCGGTGCCGGTGGTCCGTGCCCTCGGGCGGGCCGCCGGCTCCGATGTAGCCGATCAGGTTGCCGGCGTCGTCGGTCCACATGTCGTCGACGACGGGTTGCAGTTCGCGCGCGCATACCGTGCGAACGTCGTCCTCCTGGCCGCACGGCCCGTACGTCCACAAGAGTTCTTGCAGCAGCGCGTCGGTTGCGTCGGGGTCCGGCATTGGGTCCTTTCTCGCTGGCACCCGCAGGCAGCACGCGTGGTCGAGATGTGGTCCTCGTGGGTGACAACTGGATCAGTACCCATATCCGGGGCCTACAACCGGCGACCCCGCCGCGGAGGCAGGCGAGGCGCTCCTGACGGGAGGGTGCGCCTGCGGCGCGGGGAGTTCTGTCACTATCGAATTAATGGCGTCACCGACTGGTGCGCATTACGGAGAGGACGCCGCGACTACATGAACGTCGGTCCAAGGAGCTGGTCGAAGGTCTGCGCTCTCCTGCTGGCCGCCGCCTCGCTGCTTCCCGCGGCCCCAGCATCGGCAGACGCGACCGACGATGCCTTCATTGCCGCGCTGCAGAATTACGGGATCGACGTCGGTGACCGCGACGCCACAATCGCGCTTGGCCGAGCGGTATGCGCTGCTTTTGACAAGGGCCAAGACTCGAGCCTGATCGCATTGAAGGCGATGAAGGACCCGCAGCTGAATGTCACGACAAAGCGGCAAGCCGGCTTCTTCGTCGGCGATTCGGTGGCATCGTATTGCCCGCAATATCGGGGCTCCGTCGATCCGTCGGTGATCTGGCTGCTGCCGTTTCCCCCGATGATGTGACCGGTGCGGACGCTAGTGCGGACGCCTCATTGGCGAGGAGCGGCCTGACCTGCTCAAATGTGGTGGAGCTAAGGGGATTCGAACCCCTGACCTACTCGATGCGAACGAGTCGCGCTACCAACTGCGCCATAGCCCCTGACCGCTAGCAGGCTACCAGCCGCCAGCCGAACCGCCGAACCGCCGGCGCTATTCGCCGACCGCGCGCGGCAGGTCCCTGGGCCAACCGTAGTTCCGCATCGGCATGGCGTACTCGAGGTGCTCGAAGATCGGGTCCTCGTCGTCGATCTCCAGCACCACCGCGCCGGGCCGCCGCAGCCGCGAGGGCACCACGTCGTACTCGCGGTCGTAGGCGTTTTCTACGCCAAGGCGCGCGCGAGCCATCCGCTGCATCCGGCGGCGGCGCACCCTCTCCTCGATGCGGGTCTGCCCGCGCAGGTAGGCCAGGTACAGCAGGGTCACCGCGGTCGCGGTCCCGCACACCCACCAGGCCGTCGGCGACACCTCGAAGGCGGCGGTGGCCGAGCCGATCAGGAAGACCGCCATCACCATCAGCACCCGCTTGCGGAAGGCGTACTTGCGGGCACTGACCGCGGCCGCGGTCTTGGGGTCGAACCGGCGCCGCCGGGATGCCCCCGGCGCGACGAACGCGCGGGGATCCTCGTCCTCCTCGCGGTCCGCTTCGGGCTCCAAACCCGAAGAGTCCTCGACGTATTCGTACCGGTCCTCCAGGTCCGCGTCTTCGTCGTCAGCCTCGGCGTGCTCGGCGACGGTCTGGGGCTCGGTCTCGACGGCGGCCTCATCCTCGTCGGGCTCGGCCAGCTCGGCGCCGGCGCCCGCCGGCAACGCACCGGAATCCTCGATGACGTCGACGTCGAGGTAGTCGGGCTCGGTCTGCTCGACTTCCGCGACCTTCACCACGACCGGACGCGCCGGATGCACGTCGGTGTCGGCTTCCTCCTCGCGCTCCTCGTAGTCGTCCTGGGCCAGCTCGTCGTCGGTCGCGTCCTCCTCCGGCTTCCAGTGCGGGTCGCTGCGATGCCCGGCGGCGGGCCCGCCGCGCTTGGCCAGCCGGGACCCGGCGCCGTTGAGCACCCGCGTCGCCAGCGCCACGTCGCTGGTGCGACGCACCGCGTCGCGCTTGCTGATGAGCATCGGGACCAGCACAAACAGCCACAGCACCACGAGCGAGATCCACAACAGTGACTGCGGGATGCTTGGCATGATGACG
Organism: Mycobacterium interjectum; assembly: GCA_002102225.1. Taxonomy (GTDB): domain Bacteria; phylum Actinomycetota; class Actinomycetes; order Mycobacteriales; family Mycobacteriaceae; genus Mycobacterium; species Mycobacterium interjectum_B. Next base: position 46,185 of record LQPB01000076.1, on the reverse strand, counting down.
TGCTCCTCACTGGCCCTGACCCCCGCGGGGCTCGTCGGTGGCCGGCGCGGCCGGGGCAGGGTGACCAGCACAATTACACACCTGTAATTTGCCTCTCACAAGCACCAAACGTCACTCGTGTCGCGCTAGCCACAGCTCACGGCACGGTGCCGTCTCGGTGTCAGCGGCTCACGCCCAGCTCGCGTGGCCGGCGCGGACCAGGGTCGAGGCCACCGATCCCTGCACCTCCTCGACCGTGATGGCCATCAGCAGGTGATCGCGCCACGCCCGGTCGACCTCGAGGTACCGGCGCAAAAGGCCCTCCTCCCGGAAGCCGACCTTGGCCAGCACGGCGCGGCTCGCGGCGTTCTCCGGGCGCACGGTGGCCTCCACGCGGTGCAGCATGACCGGGCCGAAGCAGTGATCGAGACCCAGCGCCAGCGCGGCCGTCGCGACCCCGCCGCCGGTGGCCGAGCGGGGCACCCAGTAGCCGATCCACGCCGAGCGCAGCGCCCCGTGGGTGACGTTGCCGATGGTCAGCTGGCCGCAGAACCGCCCGTCGAGCTCGATGACGTAGGGCAGCATCCGGCCCTTGCGGGCCTCCGCGCGCAGGCCGGAGCACAGCGCCGGCCATGCGGCGACCGTGTGCCGGACGGTCCAATCGCCGTCGGTGCTGGGCTCCCACGGCTCCAGATGGGCGCGGTCGGCCAGCCGGATGCGGCTCCATTGCGCGCCGTCGCGCATCCGCACCGCCCGCAGCCGGACGACCCCGGCCGGGACCCGCAGCGGCCCCACGTCCAGCGGCCAACCCGGATGACGGGAATTGGTGCGCAACAGGTTCACGAGCATGGTGCGGATGTGTCGCCTAGCCGCGCTGGGCCAGGAAGGCGACGTCGACGATCTCACCGGTGCGGATCTGCTCGGCCCCGCTGGGCACCACTACCAGGCAGTTCGCCTCGGCCAGCGTGGCCAGCAGGTGTGAGGACGCCCCGGGGGCCCCGCCCAGCGCCTGCACCAGGTACTCACCGGTGTCCTGATCGCGCATCAGCTGACCGCGCAGGTAGCCCTTGCGCCCGGCGACGGACGTGATCGGCGACAGGGCGCGGGCCTGCACCATCCGGCGCATCGGCTGCCGCTTGCCCAGCGACAGCCGGATCAGCGGCCGGACCATCACCTCGAACACCACCAGCGCGCTGACCGGGTTGGCCGGCAGCAGAAACGTCGGAACGCCCTCGCGCCCGAGCTGGCCGAAGCCCTGAACGGACCCCGGGTGCATGCCGACCCGGACGACCTCCATGTCGCCGAGCTCGGACAGCACCAGCCGCACCGCCTCGGCGGCCGCGCCCCCGACCGCCCCGGCGAGCACGACGACCTCGGCGCGGTTGATCTGGCCCTCGACGACCTCGCGCAGCTCGTTGGGGTCGTTGGGCACGATGCCGATTCGGTTGACCTCCGCACCGGCGTCCCGGGCCGCCGCCGCCAACGCATAGGAGTTGACGTCGTAGACCTGACCGTTGCCGGGCGTGCGCGAGATGTCGACCAGCTCGCCGCCCACGGCCATCACCGACACCCGCGGGCGCGGGTGCACCAATACCCGGTCCCGGCCGACCGCGGCCAGCAGCCCGACCTGCGCGGCGCCGATGATCGTCCCGGCGCGCACCGCGACGTCACCGGGCTGGACGTCGTCGCCGGCGCGGCGCACGTAGGCGCCCGAAGGCGCCCCGCGCAGGATCCGCACGTGCGACCTCCCGCCGTCGGTCCAGCGCACCGGCAGGACGGCGTCGGCCAGGGTGGGCAGCGGGGCCCCGGTCTGCACCCGGACGGCCTGCCGCGGCTGCAGCCGGCTGGGGGTGCGCGAGCCCGCCTCGATGGTGCCCATCACCGGCAGGACCAGGCCGTCGCGCGTGTCCTCGTCGCCTCCGGATTCGTCGGGCGGCTCGCCGAGGCCCTCGGCGCCCACCTCGCCGATGCCCAGCACGTCGACGCTGCGCACCGCGTAGCCGTCGATCGCGGCCTGGTCGAAGCCGGGCATGGGTCGCTCGGTGACCACTTCCTCGGCGCACATCAATCCCTGTGCCTCGGCGATGGCCACCCGTATCGGCCGCGGGGCCACCGCGGCCGCCGTTATCCGGGCCTGCTGCTCCTCCACAGAACGCACAGCGTGCCTCTCTGCCGTCGAGACCTTTCGGCCCGCCTTGTCCCGCCGGCCCGGCGTTGTCGCCCGGCTAGTTCTCGGTCAGGCCCAATCGCGCCACCAACCATCGCCGCAAATCCGGGCCATAGTCGTCACGATCCAATGCAAAGTCAACCGCAGCCTTCAGGTAGCCGCCGGGATTTCCCAAGTCGTGTCGAGATCCGCGATGCACGACGACATGAACCGGGCGGCCCTCTTCGATCAGCAGCGCGATGCCGTCGGTGAGCTGCACTTCGCCGCCTGCCCCCCGGTCGATGCGGCGCAACGCGTCGAAGATGGCGCGGTCCAGCACGTAGCGGCCGGCCGCGGCATACATCGACGGGGCGTCGTCAGCCTTGGGCTTTTCGACCATGCCCTTGACCCTCAGGACGTCGGGGTTGTCGTCGCCGGGGACCGGCTCGACGTCGAAAACGCCGTAAGCGCTGATCTCTTCGGCTGTCACCTCGATCGCGCACAGCACCGTGCCGCCGTGGTCGGCCCGCACCTTGGCCATCGTCTCCAAGACGCCCGTCGGCAACACCAGGTCGTCGGGCAGCAGCACCATGACGGCGTCCTCGTCGGCCGCCAGCGTGGGTTCGACGCAGCTGATGGCGTGGCCCAGTCCGAGCGGTTCGGCCTGCACGACGGACTCGACCTTGATCAGCTGCGGCGCGCGGCGCACCTTATCGAGCATCGCCTTCTTGCCGCGTGCCTCGAGCGTGCCCTCCAACACCAGGTCCTCGACGAAATGCGCGACGACCCCGTCCTTGCCCTCGGAGGTGACGATCACCAGGCGTTCCGCGCCGGCGTCGGCGGCCTCCGCAGCGACCAGCTCGATACCCGGCGTGTCGACGACCGGCAGCAGCTCCTTGGGGACCGTCTTGGTCACGGGCAGGAAACGCGTGCCCAGGCCGGCCGCGGGAACGATCGCCGTAAAGGGGACCGGAACTTCTGGGCGTGACATTGTTCAAACGATAATCCCCGTCAGGTGCGCCGACGCCGTCTGGCGGCGCCAAATTCGGGCCTGTCATGGTTGAGGACGTGGAAACCGGAAGCAAGGACACGTTGCGCCGGCAGCTGCTGGCGGCGCGACGTTGCGTTGCCGACGACGTTCGCGCCGCCGAGGCGCGCCTGCTCAGTGACCAGTTGGAGCCGCAGATCACCGGCGGGATCACGGTGTGCGCCTACGTGCCGGTGGGCACCGAGCCGGGTTCGCCCGAGCTGCTGGACATGTTGCTGCGCCGGTCCGCGCGGGTGCTGCTGCCGGTCGCGCGCACCACGGCCAGCGAGGATCCCCTGCCGCTGCGCTGGGGTGAATACCGGCCCGGCGCACTCGTCCCCGGCCCGTGGGGGCTGTTCGAGCCGCCCGAGCCGCTGCTGCCGGAGACGGCCCTGGTCGAGGCGGGTCTCGTGCTGGTGCCGGCGCTGGCGGTCGACCGCCGGGGCGTGCGGCTGGGCCGCGGGCGCGGCTTTTATGACCGCTCGCTGGTCGGGCGCAACCCCCGCGCCCGCCTCATCGCGGTGGTGCGCGACGCCGAATTCGTGGCCGAGCTGCCCACCGAACCGCACGACGTGCCGATGACGCACGCGCTCACCCCCAACCGGGGCCTGATCGCTCTCGGCGGCCGGGAATGATCGCGATCACGTGGCGGTTCTAGCACTTGACACGGTAGAGTGCTAATGCAGCCCGAGACGATTCGGAGGTTTTTGTGCCGACTTACAGCTACGCGTGCACCGAGTGCGGCGACCGTTTCGACGCTGTCCAGGCCTTCACCGACGACGCGCTGACCACGTGCGAGAAGTGCTCCGGCCGGCTGCGCAAGTTGTTCAATTCCGTCGGCGTCGTGTTCAAGGGCAGCGGCTTCTACCGCACCGACAGCCGCTCGGACGGCAAGAAGTCGAAGAGTTCGACCAACGGATCGTCCGGCGACACCGGGTCGAGCGAAAAGACCGGGTCCACCGAGAAGAGCGCGTCCGGCGACAAGAGCGCCTCGAGCGAGAAGTCGACCAGCGGCGCGGCTCCGGCCACCGCGGCCGCCTCGAGCTAAGCGGTTATCCACAAGGCAATTCCTGACCGGCTTCGCCGGCAACCCGCCGCGCTTACCGTTGCCGCGTGGGCGAATCTTCGCTGAACCCAAGCCTGTTCGGGCGCATCTCGACATCGCTGCGCCCCGACTGGACTCGCACGGTGCTGGCCCGGCGAGTGGCCGCGGGCGGGCTCGTCGTGCTGGCCGGCGTAGCGACGCTGCGCTCGGACCCCCACGGCGATGACATCGAGGTGGTGGTGGCGGCGCGCGACCTGCGCCCGGGTGCGGCGCTGAACGCAGACGACGTGCGGCTCGAAAAGCGTTCGGCCACAACTATTCCCGACGGCTCACAGCGTGACGTGGCGACGGTCGCCGGGTCGATGCTGGCCGGACCCACCAGGCGCGGCGAGGTGCTTACCGACGTCCGGCTACTCGGGAGCCGGCTGGCCGAGGCCGCGATCGGATCGAAGGCCGGGCCCGGCGCCCGGATCGTGCCGCTGCACCTGGCCGACGGCGCCCTGATCGACCTGCTCCGGGTCGGGGATGTGGTGGACGTGCTGGCCGCCCCGGCCGCCGACGCCCCGGCGACGGGGGCCCCGGCCGTGACCAAAGTGGTAGCAACTGACGCCGTTGTCGTGCTTGTTTCGCCCAAACAGAAGGTCCAGGCTGCCGATAGCGACCGCGTAGTGTTGGTTGCGCTGCCGGCTCGCGTGGCGAACACGGTGGCGGGTACGGCGCTGGGTCAGTCGGTAACGCTGACCCTGCATTGAGCACCTGCCAGCTGTTGGGCACGTGATCGATAGCAAACTCTGTCCAGTCCAGAAAGGACCTGCCCATGCTCAAAGGGTTCAAGGAGTTTCTCTCACGGGGCAACATCATCGACCTGTCGACCGCGGTGGTCATCGGTACCGCGTTCACCGCGCTGGTCACGCAGTTCACCGACAGCATCATCAAGCCGCTGATCAACCGGATCGGGGTCAACGAGAAGTCCGATCTCGGTGTCCTGCGCATCAGCATCGGCGGCGGCCAGACCATCGACCTGAACAACGTCCTGTCGGCCGCCATCAACTTCATCATCATCGCCGCGGTGGTGTACTTCCTGGTCGTGCTGCCCTACACGACGCTGCGCAAGCGCGGCGAGGTCGAGCAGGCCGACGACGCGCAGATCGTGCTGCTCACCGAGATCCGCGACCTGCTGTCGCAAACCACTAACGGGGATTCGTCCGGCCGGCACGGCGGAACGGTCGCAACGAAGCCGCCACCGGACCACGGGCCCCGCGCGGACGCCGAATCGCAGTGAGGCGCGCCTAGATCTCGAGGCTGGACAGCTGCCCGATGATCTGGGCGGCAAGCGGATTCAGCGTCGCCATCCCGTCGCGCACCGCGTAACGGGAGCCGGCGAGGTTGACCACCAGCGTGCTGCCCGACACCCCGGCCAGGCCGCGCGACAACCCGGCGTCGATGATGCCCGCGGACAGCCCCGAGGCGCGGACGGCCTCGGCGATGCCCAGGATTTCCCGATCCAGGATCTCGCGGGTGGCCTCCGGCGTGACGTCGCGTGGGGTGACGCCCGTCCCGCCGACCGAGACCACCAGGTCCACCCCGCCGATCACCGCGGTGTTGAGCGCGTTGCGAATTTCGACCTCGTCCGCCGCGACCGCCACCACGCCGTCGACCACAAACCCCGCCTCGGTCAACAGCTCGGTGACCAGCGGCCCGCTGTGGTCCTCGTCCCCATGCGCAGTGCGATCGTCGACCACCACGACCAGCGCCCGGCCGACTACCAACTCGGCACCCGTTTCCATGGGTGCAACCGTATATCCGAGGTCCGACAATCCCGCCGCCGAGGGCTCTTCGACTCGCATCACTGATCCGCCTTACCCAGGGTCACCTGCACGGTGCGGCTTCCCCCGCCGGGATCCTGGAACGTCAGCGACACCTTGTCACCGGGCGCTTTCGAGCGGACCGCCGCCACCAGCGCGTCGGCGCTGTTGATCGGGCGATCGTCGACCTTGGTGACGACGACTCCCTTGGGCACTCCGGCGCTCGCCGCCGCGCCGTTCGGCACGACGTCGACGACCTTGGCGCCCGGGGTGCCCTTGTCGCTGGTCACCTGCACGCCGAGCGAGGCGTGCGTCGCCTTGCCGGTCGCGATCAACTCGTCGGCGATGCGCTTGGCCTGGTCGACGGGAATCGCGAAGCCCAGGCCGATCGAGCCGCTCTGCGCGTCCGGCGAGTCGGCGCCCAGGGTGGCGATCGCGGAGTTGACGCCCACCAACTGGCCGCTCATGTTCACCAGCGCGCCACCGGAGTTACCCGGGTTGATCGCGGCATCGGTCTGAATCGCGTCCAGCACGGTGTTCTGGTTCCCCGACTCGCCGGTGGTGGACACCGGCCGGTTCATCGCGCTGATGATTCCGGTGGTCACCGTGCCCGACAGGCCCAGCGGCGAACCGATCGCCACCACCGGCTGCCCCACGCGCAGATCCGACGAGGAGCCCAGCGTGATGGGGTTCAGCCCGGACACCCCCTGCACACGGATCACGGCGATATCGCTGGTGGGGTCGGCGCCGACCACGGTGAACGGCGCGGTACGGCCGTCGGAGAAGGTCACCGTCGTTTTCGGTGGCGGACCGGCCGGCCCGCCCGGCCCGCCGGGCCCACCCGGGCCGCCGGGCTTGGTCGCCGCCGCCGCGATCACGTGGTTGTTGGTCAGGATCAGCCCATCGGTCGATAGCACGATGCCGGAACCTTCTTCGGACTGGCGGCCCAGGTCGGTCTCCAACATGACCACGCTGGGCACCACCTTGGCGGCCACCTGTTCGACGGTGCCCGGCGGCATGTTCGCGGCCGGAACGCTGGGAGCGGCCCCCGGAATTATCCCGCGGCCGTTGCTGGTCGCGGAGTGGGTGCCCAGCTCGACGGCCGTTGCCGCGGCGCCGCCGATACCGGCCGACACGACCGCGATGGCCAGCGCGCCCGCCGTCAAAAGGCCTGCGCGAGAACGCTTCTGGGGCACGGGACCCGGCGGCATCGGCGGCAGCATGTGGATGGGGCCCGTCCCGGTTCCCCCGGGCACGGGACCCGGTCCGGTTCCGCCGGGTATCCGGCCCGGCCCGGTGCCACTGAAGGGCTCGTAGGGCTCGTAGGGCCGCCGGTACTGGCTCGTCTGCGCGGGCTGCGAGGGCTGGGCCGGCCGCTGATAGCGCCAGTCGTACTGAGGGTTGTACGGCTGCTGGCGCCCCTGCGCATACGCGGGGGGCACAGGCTGATCAGGCCCGGTACGGTATCCCGGCTGCTGCGGCGGTGGCGAATACCTCGGGTCATTCGTCATGTCGCTACGTCGCTCTTCCTATATTCCGGCTTTTTGGGCTCGACTTCGCTCGAGTCCAACACTAGCTGCAGACCTACCTTGCCCGCGCGGACTGAGAGTCCACTGAGATAACGTTCGCCGAATCCCGAGAGTTCGCCGCGCGGTCCGTCACGGGCACATACGGGTCGGTTTCGTTATCCGTCGTCAGCACGTCGGTGTCGGCCACGGACGTCTGGGCCGGACCCCGGCGGCCCGGAAGCAGCACATAGATGGAGGTGCCCGGCGGCTGGCCCCCCGGCACGGTGTCCTCGACCCGAAGCAGCCCACCGTGGTTGAGCACCACCTTTTTGACGATCGCCAGTCCGAGCCCCGAACCCGGCATCGCCCGCGCCGTCGTCGACCGGTAGAAGCGCTCGAACACCAGGCGGCGTTCGTGCAGTGGGATGCCGGGGCCATGGTCGGACACCACCAACTCGGCGTGCGTGGCGTCGAGTTGGCGCATCGTGATGCCGACGTGAGCGCCCGGCGGGCTCCACTTGGCCGCGTTGTCCATCAGGTTCAGCACGGCGCGCGAAAGCCCGGCGGCGTCGCCGTAGACCTGCCAGGGGATCACGTCGACGTCGAAGTGAATGTCGTTGCGCCGCCGCCTCACTCGCTCCAAGCTCCGATCGATCACCTCGGGCATGTCGACCGTCTCGTGCACGACTTGACCGGCGTCGTCGCGCGTGAGATCCACCAAATCGCCCACCAGCGTGGACAATTCCTCGATTTGCGCCAGCACGTCGGCGCGCAGGTCCACCATCTCCTGTTCGGGCAGCCGCGGCGCCCCGGGCTCCATCGAGGCCATCAAGAGTTCGACGTTGGTGCGCAGCGACGTCAGCGGAGTGCGCAGTTCGTGTCCGGCGTCGGTGACCAACCGCGCCTGGCGCTCCCGGGACTCGGCCAACGCCCGCAGCATCAAGTTGAAAGCCTCGGTGAGCCTTGCCAATTCGTCGCTGCCGAACACCGGGATGGGGCGCAGGTCGTCGGTGCGCGCCACCCGTTCGGCGGCCTGGGTAAGGCGGGCCACCGGCCGCAACCCCGCCCGGGTGACCATTCCGCCGGCCACCGCGGCCACCGCGACGCCGATGCCGCCGACGATGAGCAGCACCCAGCGCAACTTGGTCATGACCGCCTCGGTGGGCTTGAGGCTCTTGGAGATCAGCAACGAGCTGCCGTTGGGCAGGTGGATGGCCAGTATTCGCTGATCCGACGCCGTGCGACGCGACATGAACAAATCGCCGCTGATGACGGCCTTCTCGGTGGCGCCGACGGGCAGCATCTGGCCGGGCTGGTTGGCGCTGTAGCTGGAGTGGCCCGGGTTCACCAGCATGGCGTTGACGTCGGAGTAGGCGGTGCCCTCGATGGCCTTCCCCGGGTCCGCGGCCAGCGAACCGCTGGCGATCAGCAGTTGCGCCCGGCTCTGCAACTGGTTGTCGATGTCGCTGTAGAGCGCGGCCGAAATCACCGCGTAGACGGCGAAGGACATCAACACGACGACCATCGCCACCATCGACATCGCCAGCAGCATCACCCGCCACCGCAGGGACAGCGAGCTGGTGGCTCGAAGCGGTGCGCGCCGGTGCCGCTGCAACCGGATCATCAGGGCGGGGTCTCCCGAAGGACATAGCCGACCCCGCGCACCGTGTGGATCAGTCGCGGCTCACCTTCGGCCTCGGTCTTGCGACGCAGGTAGCCGACGTAGACCTCCAGCGCGTTGCCCGAGGTGGGAAAGTCGAATCCCCACACCTCCTCGAGGATGCGGCTGCGGGTCAGCACCCGGCGGGGGTTGGCGATCAGCATTTCCAGGAGCGCGAACTCGGTGCGGGTCAAGCTGATCGGGCGCTGACCGCGGGTGACCTCGCGCGTCACCGGGTCCAGGCTCAGGTCGGAGAAACTCATCGCCACCGACTCGGCGTCGTCGTCGGGCTTGGTGCGCCGCAGCAACGCCCGCATCCGGGCCAACAGCTCTTCGAGCGCGAACGGCTTGGGCAGGTAGTCGTCGGCGCCGGCGTCCAGCCCGGCGACCCGCTCGGACACCGAATCGCGGGCGGTCAGCACCAGGATTGGCAGGTCGTCGCCAGTGCTGCGCAGCTGGCGGCACACCTCGAGGCCGTCCAGGCGCGGCATCATCACATCCAGGACGAGCGCGTCGGGCCGGTCGCTGGCGATCATGTCCAGGGCCTCGAGCCCGTCATGGGCGAGCTCGACCGAGTACCCGTTGAACGAAAGCGACCGGCGCAGTGACTCGCGGACCGCGCGATCGTCGTCGACGACAAGTATGCGCACGGCCATTAGTTTCGTCCTAGCGCCTGAGAGCCGCCTGAGAGGCGCGCCGCGTATTTCCCGAGATCTGTGCCCGACGCCGATGCGGGCCGGCACGGCCCGCTGCGGGGGTGGCTAACGCCGGTCGAGATCGATCAGACCGAGGCGGGCCGCCTTGAGCAGCCGGCGGGGCACCTTGTGCTTCTGGCCTGCCACCGTCACGCCGACGAGCTCGGTCTTCGTGGCCTTCCACTGCGCGCGACGGCTTCGGGTGTTCGCGCGCGACATCCTGCGCTTGGGTACGGCCATGGTCGGGCCTAACTCCTCGGGTCGGGGGGTATGCCGCGCGGCGTGGCCGGTCGGGCCGAACGTGCGACGATTGCCTATCAGGATAGTGGGTGAGCTGCTCGCCGCCAAAATGACGGCCCACCGGCCGAGCCGACGTCCTTGACGCCGCACCGGCGCGACCCGCTAACCTACCGGTTGGTTGGTTGGTTTTGCGCTCACCGGTGAATCGCAGATTGGAGGACTCCCGTGGCCTCTATTCCTGGTCGCGACGCCGTCCGGATTGCGAACTGTTCCGGGTTTTACGGCGACCGGCTGTCGGCGATGCGCGAGATGCTGACCGGCGGGGACGTCGACTACCTCACCGGGGACTACCTGGCCGAACTCACCATGCTGATCCTCGGCCGCGACCGGATGAAGCACCCCGAGCGCGGCTACGCCAAGACCTTCCTGACCCAGCTCGAGGACTGCCTGGGCGAGGCCCGCGACCGCGGGGTGCGCATCGTCGCCAACGCCGGCGGCCTCAACCCGGCCGGGCTGGCCGACGCGATCCGCGCGCTCGCCGACCGCTTGGGCGTGCCCGCCCGCGTCGCGCACGTGGAGGGTGACGACCTGCAGCCGCGCGCGGCCGAGCTGGGGTTGGGCGCGCCGCTCACCGCGAACGCCTACCTGGGCGCCTGGGGCATCGTCGATTGCCTCAACGGCGGCGCCGACGTCGTCGTCACCGGCCGGGTCACCGACGCCTCGGTGATCGTGGGGGCGGCGGCGGCGCATTTCGGCTGGCGCCCGACCGACTACGACCGGCTCGCGGGCGCCGTGGTCGCCGGCCACGTCATCGAATGCGGCGTCCAGGCCACCGGCGGCAACTATTCCTTCTTTACCGAGGTTGCCGACCTGACCCACGCCGGTTTCCCCCTGGCCGAGGTGTTCGCCGACGGCTCGTCGGTGATCACCAAGCATCCCGGCACCGGCGGACTGGTCAGCGTCGACACCGTGACCGCGCAGCTGCTCTACGAGATCACCGGCGCCCGCTACGCCAACCCCGACGTGACCGCCCGGATGGACACCGTCGCGCTCTCCCCCGACGGCCCGGACCGGGTGCGCATCAGCGGCGTGCGCGGCGAAGCGCCCCCGCCCACTCTCAAGGTGTCGCTCAACAGCATCGGCGGGTTTCGCAACGCGATGACGTTCGTGCTGACCGGCCTGGACATCGAGGCCAAGGCCGACTTGGTGCGCCGCCAGCTGGAGGCGGCGATGACGGTGAAGCCCGCGGAGCTGCAGTGGTCGCTGGCCCGCACCGACCACACCGACGCCGACACCGAGGAGGCCGCCAGCGCGTTGCTGCACTGCGTGGTCCGCGACCCCGACCCCGCCAACGTCGGCCGCCAGTTCTCCTCCGCGGCAGTCGAATTGGCGCTTGCCAGCTACCCCGGCTTCCACGTGACCGCCCCGCCCGGGGACGGCCAGGTCTACGGCGTGTTCACCGCGGGGTACGTCGACGCCAAGGAGGTGCCGCACCTCGCGGTGCATGCCGACGGTACCCGAGCCGAAATCCCCTGCGCTACCGATACTTTGGAATTGACAGCCGCCGATCCCCCGCCGCTGCCCGAGCCGTTGCCGGCCGGTCCGACGCGCAAGGTGCCGCTGGGACGCATCGCCGGGGCCCGCAGCGGCGACAAGGGCGGGTCGGCCAACGTCGGGGTCTGGGTGCGCGGCGACGAACAGTGGCGCTGGCTGGCCAACACGCTGACGGTCGAGCTGTTCACCGAACTGCTGCCCGAGGCGGCCGACTTCGACGTCACCCGCCACCTGCTGCCCAACCTGCGCGCGGTGAACTTCGTCGTCGACGGCATCCTCGGCCAGGGCGTCGCGTATAACGCGCGATTCGACCCCCAGGCCAAGGGGCTGGGCGAATGGCTTCGTGGCCGCTACGTCGACATCCCGGAGAGCCTGCTGTCATGAATATCTGGACCACTCCCGAGCGCGAACAGCTACGAAAGACGGTGCGCTCCTTCACCGAACGCGAGATCCTGCCCCACGCCGGCGAGTGGGAACGCGCCGGCGAGCTGCCCCGCGACCTGCACCGCCGCGCCGGGGCGGCCGGGCTGCTCGGCGCGAGCTTTCCCGAATCGGTCGGCGGCGGTGGCGGCGACGGCGCCGACGCGGTGGTCATCTGCGAGGAGGTACACCAATCCGGCGCCCCCGGAGGCGTCTTCGCATCGCTGTTCACCTCCGGCATCGCGGTGCCGCACATGATCGCCTCCGGGGATGCCCGGCTGATCGACGAGTTCGTGCGTCCGACGCTGACTGGCGAGAAGATCGGCGCGCTGGCCATCACCGAGCCCGGCGGCGGTTCCGACGTCGGGCACCTGCGCACCGCGGCGGTCCGGGACGGTGATCACTACGTCGTCAACGGCGCCAAGACCTACATCACCTCCGGGGTGCGCGCCGACTACGTCGTGACCGCGGTGCGCACGGGAGGCCCTGGCGCGGCTGGGGTTTCGCTGCTGGTGGTCGAGAAGGGGACGCCCGGCTTCGAGGTCACCCGCAAGCTGGACAAGATGGGCTGGCGATCCTCCGACACCGCCGAGCTGTCCTACACCGACGCGCGGGTGCCGGCCGCCAATCTGGTCGGCGCCGAGAACACCGGCTTTGCCCAGATCGCCCAGGCTTTCGTGTCCGAGCGAATCGGCCTTGCCGCGCAGGCCTATTCGAGCGCGCAGCGTTGCCTTGACCTGACGGTGCAGTGGTGCCGCGACCGGGAGACATTCGGGCGCCCGCTGATCTCGCGTCAGTCGGTGCAGAACACGCTGGCCGAGATGGCCCGGCGCATCGACGTCGCCCGGGTCTACTCCCGCAACGTGGTCGAGCGCCAGCTCGCCGGCGAGACCAACCTGATCGCGCAGGTGTGCTTCGCCAAGAACACCGCCGTCGAGGCCGGCGAATGGGTGGCCAACCAGGCCGTCCAGTTATTCGGCGGGATGGGCTATATGGCCGAATCCGAAGTCGAACGCCAATACCGGGACATGCGGATCCTGGGCATCGGCGGCGGCACCACCGAGATCCTGACCGCGCTGGCCGCCAAAACGCTGGGGTTCCAATCATGACGACCTTGCAGTCCACCCTCGACCCGAACTCCGCCACCTTCGCCGACGCGGCGTCCACGGCGGCCTCGCGGCTCGAGGAGATCGACGCCGAACTCGCCAAAGCGCTTGCGGGCGGTGGCCCCAAGTACGTCGAGCGCCACCACGCCCGCGGCAAGCTGACCGCCCGGGAACGCATCGAGCTGCTGGTCGACCCCGACTCGCCGTTCCTCGAACTCAGCCCCCTGGCGGCCTACGGCAGCGCGTTCACCGTCGGCGCCAGCACGGTCACCGGGATCGGCGTGGTGTCGGGTGTGGAATGCCTGATCGTCGCCAACGACCCGACGGTCAAGGGCGGCACCAGCAACCCGTGGACGCTGAAAAAGATATTGCGGGCCAACCAGATCGCCTTCGAAAACCGGCTGCCCGTCATTTCGCTGGTGGAATCCGGCGGGGCGGACCTGCCCACCCAGAAGGAGATCTTCATCCCGGGCGGGCAGATGTTCCGCGACCTGACCCGCCTGTCGGCGGCCGGGATTCCCACCATTGCCCTGGTTTTCGGCAACTCCACCGCCGGCGGCGCCTACATTCCCGGCATGTCCGACCACGTCGTGATGATCAAGGAGCGTTCGAAGGTATTCCTCGCCGGTCCCCCGCTGGTGAAGATGGCCACCGGCGAGGAATCCGATGACGAGTCGCTGGGCGGTGCCGAAATGCACGCCCGCGTCTCGGGTTTGGCCGACTACTTCGCCGCCGACGAGCTCGACGCCATCCGCATCGGGCGCCGTATCGTGGCCCGGCTGAACTGGGTCAAGCAGGGGCCGGTCCCGGGACCCGTGACCGAGCCGCTGTTCGACGCCGAGGAGCTCATCGGCATCGTGCCCGCGGACCTGCGCGTCCCCTTCGACCCGCGGGAGGTGATCGCCCGCATCGTGGACGGCTCCGAATTCGACGAATTCAAGGCCATGTACGGCTCGTCGCTGGTGACCGGCTGGGCCCGGCTGCATGGCTATCCCCTGGGCATCCTGGCCAACGCGCGCGGCGTGCTGTTCAGCGAGGAGTCGCAAAAGGCGACCCAGTTCATTCAGCTGGCCAATCGCTCGAACACGCCGCTGTTGTTCCTGCACAACACCACCGGCTACATGGTGGGCAAGGACTACGAAGAGGGCGGGATGATCAAGCACGGGTCGATGATGATCAACGCCGTCTCCAACTCGACCGTCCCGCACCTCTCCCTGTTGATCGGCGCCTCCTACGGCGCCGGCCACTACGGCATGTGCGGCCGGGCCTACGACCCGAGGTTCCTGTTCGCCTGGCCCAGCGCCAAATCCGCGGTGATGGGCGGCGCGCAGCTCGCGGGCGTCCTGTCGATCGTGGCCCGCGCGGCCGCCGAGGCGCGCGGCCAGCAGGTCGACGAGGACGCCGACGCCGCGATGCGCGCGGCCGTCGAGGGGCAGATCGAAGCCGAGTCGCTGCCACTGGTGTTGTCCGGAATGCTCTACGACGACGGAGTGATCGACCCGCGCGACACCCGCACGGTGCTGGGAATGTGTTTGTCCGCCATTGCCAATGGCCCGATCAAGGGGACGTCGAACTTCGGCGTCTTCAGGATGTGAGCCCCATGGTTACTCGAGTGCTGGTCGCCAACCGCGGCGAGATCGCGCGGCGCGTGTTCGCCACCTGCCGCCGGCTGGGCCTGGCCACCGTCGCCGTCTACACCGACCCCGACGCCGCCGCGCCGCACGCGGCCGAGGCCGACGCGCGGGTGCGGCTGGAAAAGACGAACGACTACCTGAACGCCGAGGCGATCATCGCGGCCGCCCGCGCCGCCGGCGCCGACGCGGTGCATCCGGGCTATGGGTTCCTTTCCGAGAACGCCGATTTCGCGGCCGCCGTGCTGCAGGCCGGGCTCACCTGGGTGGGGCCGCCGGTGGATGCGGTGCGGGCGATGGGCTCCAAGATCGAATCCAAGAAGCTGATGGCCGCCGCGGGGGTTCCGGTGCTCGACGAACTCGACCCCGACGCGGTGACCCAGGCGCAGCTGCCCGTACTGGTCAAGGCCTCGGCGGGCGGCGGCGGCCGGGGGATGCGGGTGATCCGCGACTTGTCCTCTCTTGCGGGCGAAGTCGAGGCGGCCCGGCGCGAGGCGCAGTCGGCGTTCGGTGACCCGACTGTCTTCTGCGAGCGTTACCTGCCCACCGGTCATCACATCGAGGTGCAGGTCATGGCCGACGCCCACGGCACCGTCTGGGCCGTCGGCGAGCGGGAGTGCTCGATTCAGCGCCGCCACCAAAAGATCATCGAGGAGGCCCCCTCGCCGCTGGTCGAGCGCATTCCCGGAATGCGGGCCAAGCTGTTCGACGCGGCCCGGCTGGCCGCCGCTGCGATCGGCTACACGGGCGCCGGGACGGTGGAGTTCCTTGCCGACGACGACGGGGAGTTCTACTTCCTGGAGATGAACACCCGCCTGCAGGTCGAACACCCGGTGACCGAAGAGACCACCGGGCTCGACCTGGTCGAGCTGCAGCTCACGATCGCCGAAGGTGGCCGGCTCGATGCCGAACCCCCGGCCGCCCAAGGGCATTCGATCGAGGCCCGGCTCTACGCCGAGGACCCCGCCCGCGGCTGGCAGCCCCAGGCCGGCGTGCTGCACACGATCGACGTGCCCGCTGTCCGAACCGAGTTCGCCTCGCTGGGTCACCGGACCGGCATCCGCCTGGACTCCGGGATCGTCGACGGGTTCACCGTGTCGATCCACTACGACCCGATGCTGGCCAAGGTCATCTCCTACGCCCCGACGCGCCGGCAGGCGGCGCTGGTCCTCGCCGACGCCCTGGCCCGCGCCCGCCTGCACGGCGTGCGGACCAACCGGGAGCTGCTGGTCAACGTGCTGCGCCACCCGGCATTCCTCGACGGCGCCACCGACACCGCGTTTTTCGACACGCACGGCCTGGACAAGTTGTCGGCGCCCCTGGCCGACGCCGCGGTGGTCCGGTTGTCCGCCATCGCCGCCGCCCTGGCCGACGCCGCCCACAACCGCGCCGTCGCCCCCGTCCTCGGCCCGGTCCCCAGCGGCTGGCGCAACCTCGCCTCGGGGTGTCAGGTCAAGACCTACCGCGACGACGGCGACACCGAGCAGCACGTCGAATACCGGTTCACCAGAACCGGGTTGACACTGCCGGGCGACGCGACGGTGCGGCTGGTTGCCGCCACGGCGGACCGGGTCACCCTCGCCGACGGCGGGGTGGAGCACAGCTTCGCGATCGCCCGACACGGTGACGACGTCTACGTCGACTCGGCGCGCGGACCCGTTCACCTGGTCGCGCTGCCGCGATTCCCGGAGCCGGGTTCGACGGTGGAAAAGGGTTCCCTGGTGGCGCCCATGCCCGGCAACGTCATTCGCCTCGGCGCGGCGATCGGCGACACCGTCACCGCCGGACAGCCACTGATCTGGCTGGAGGCGATGAAGATGGAACACACCATCACCGCACCCTCCGACGGCGTGCTCGCCGAGCTCAACGTCGAAACCGGTCAGCAAGTCGAAGTGGGCGCCGTCCTGGCTCGAGTGGAAGCGCCCCAACCAGAAGGAGATGGACAGTGACCGACAGCAGCTTCATCGAAAACGAGGAGCGCCGGGCGCTGCGCAAGGCGGTGTCCGAGTGGGCCTCGAACTACGGCAGCGAGTACTACCTGGAGAAGGCCCGCGCGCACGAGCACACCACCGAATTGTGGGCGGAGGCAGGCAAACTCGGCTTTCTGGGGGTGAACCTGCCCGAGGAGTACGGCGGCGGCGGCGCCGGAATGTACGAGCTGTCGCTGGTGATGGAGGAGATGGCGGCCGCGGGCAGCGCGTTGCTTTTGATGGTGGTGTCGCCGGCCATCAACGGCACCATCATCAGCAAGTTCGGCACCGACGAGCAGAAGAAGCGCTGGATCCCCGCCATCGCTGACGGCTCGCTGACGATGGCGTTCGCCATCACCGAGCCCGACGCCGGTTCCAACTCGCACAAGATCACCACGACCGCCCGCCGCGACGGCAGCGACTGGATCCTCAAGGGGCAGAAGGTATACATCTCCGGCATCGACCAGGCGCAGGCGGTGCTGGTGGTGGCGCGCACGGAGGAGGCGAAGACCGGCAAGCTGCGCCCGGCGCTGTTCGTGGTGCCCACCGACGCGCCCGGCTTCACCTACACCCCGATCGAGATGGAGCTGATCAGCCCCGAGCGCCAATTCCAGGTTTTCCTCGACGACGTGCGGCTGCCCAGCGATGCGCTGGTGGGGGCCCAAGACGCCGCCATCGCACAGCTTTTCGCCGGCCTGAATCCCGAGCGCATCATGGGAGCGGCCAGCTCGGTGGGCATGGGACGCTTCGCGCTGAACAAGGCCGTCGACTACGTCAAGACCCGCCAGGTCTGGTCCACCCCGATCGGCGCGCACCAGGGCCTGTCACATCCGTTGGCGCAGTGCCACATTGAGGTCGAACTCGCCAAGCTGATGATGCAGAAGGCGGCGACGCTCTACGACAACGGCGACGACGCCGGCGCCGCCGAGGCGGCGAACATGGCCAAGTACGCGGCGGCCGAGGCGGCCACCCGCTCGGTCGACCAGGCCGTGCAATCGATGGGCGGCAACGGGCTGACCAAGGAGTACGGCGTGGCGGCCATGCTCGCCTCGGCCCGGCTCGGGCGCATCGCCCCGATCAGCCGGGAGATGGTGCTGAACTTCGTCGCGCAGACTTCGCTGGGCCTGCCCCGAAGCTACTGAAGCCCCGCCGATGGACACGCTTGTCGAATACGCCGGCCCGGCCGAGACCGGCGGCCCGGTCGCGCGGCTGACGCTGAACTCACCGCACAACCGCAACGCCCTTTCCACCGCCCTGGTCGGCCAGCTACACCAGGGGCTGCGTAACGCCGCGGCGGATCCCGGGGTGCGGGTCGTGGTGCTGGGCCACACGGGCGGCACCTTCTGCGCCGGGGCGGACCTCAGTGAGGCCGGCGGGGGAAGCGGGTCGCCATCTGCATACGACATGGCCGTGGCCCGGGCCCGCGAAATGACCGCGCTGCTGCGCGCCATCGTCTCCGCGCCGCTGCCGGTGATCGCCGCCGTCAACGGGCATGTCCGGGCCGGCGGGTTCGGGTTGGTCGGCGCCTGCGACATCGCGGTCGGCGGCCCGCGCAGCACCTTCGCGCTGACCGAGGCTCGCATCGGCGTCGCCCCGTCGATCATCTCCCTGACGCTGCTGCCGAAGATGTCCGCGCGGGCTGCGGCGCGCTACTACCTCAGCGGCGAGACGTTCGGCGCGGCGGAAGCCGCGGAGATCGGGCTCATCACGATGGCGGCCGACGACGTCGACGCCGCGGTGGAGAAGTTGGTCGCCGACGTGAGCCGCGGTTCGCCCCAGGGGCTCGCGGCATCGAAGGCGCTGACCACCGCCGCCGTGCTGGAGGGCTTCGACCGCGACGCCGAACGGCTCACCGAGGAGTCGGCCCGGCTGTTCGTGTCCGACGAAGCCCGCGAAGGCATGCTGGCGTTCCTGCAGAAGCGTCCGCCTAGTTGGGCAAACGTCTAACGGACCGCGCGCGACCTGCGCAAAAGGGCCCCAGTCCGGGGCTTGACCCGGCGAGAACGTTGCAGTTTAGCCAACCCACTTGCAGCAAAACTTCTACGTCGTACGCTCGTGGATGATGAGCAACTCGGCCCAGCGCGATACCCGCGATACCCAGGACACGCGTGACGAAGCGTCGCGCGCGGCCGATACGGATCGCATTCAGGTCGCGCAGCTGCTGGCGTACGCGGCCGAGCAGGGCCGGCTGCAGCTGAAGGACTACGAGGACCGCCTGACGCGGGCGTACGCGGCGACCACCTACGAGGAACTCGACGAGCTGCGGGCCGACCTGCCCGGCGCGATGCTGAGCCCACGCAGGGGCGGCAAACCCAATCCGGCGCCGTCGATGTTGCTACTGGCGTTGATGAGCAATTTCGAGCGGCGCGGCCGGTGGAACGTCCCGAAGAAGCTCACCACCTTCACCTTCTGGGGAACCGGGGTGGTGGACCTGCGTTACGCCGACTTCACCTCCACCGAGGTCGACATCCACGCGATTTCGATCATGGGCGCGCAGAACATCCTGCTGCCCCCCGAGGTCAACGTCGAGATCCACGGACACGGCGTGATGGGCAGCTTCGACCAGAGCGTGCTCGGCCAGGGGACGCCGGGCGCGCCGAAGGTCAACATCTACGGCTTCTCGTTGTGGGGCGGTGTGGGCATCAAGCGCAGGGCCCGCCGCCCACGCGGATAATCGTTGCGCCGCTTGCTATCCCGGGATGTAGTCGAACTTGTCGGGGTTGGGGCCCCGCCTGCCCGCTTCGCCCTTGTCCAGCGCCGAGATCGCCGCCATGTCGGCATCGTCCAATTCGAAGTCGAATAGCTCAAAGTTGGCCTGAATCCGTTCCGGCGTCACCGATTTGGGGAAGACGACATCGCCGCGCTGGATGTGCCAGCGCAACACCACCTGCGCCGGTGATTTGCCGCGGGCGTCGGCGATGCGGTTGATCTCGGGATCGCCGAGCACCTTGCCCTGGGCGATCGGCGACCACGCCTCGGTGACGATGCCGTGATCGCGGCCGTAGGCGCGGACCTGCTCATTGCCGAAGTACGGATGCGCCTCGATCTGGTTGACCGAAGGCACGGTGTCGGTTTCCGCGGCGAGCCGTTCCAGGTGCGCGGTCTGGAAGTTCGAAACGCCGATGCTGCGGGCGCGACCGTCCTTGGCGAACTCCTCGAGGACCTTCCAGGTGGAGACGAAGTCGCCGCCATAGAGCGTGGGCAGTGGCCAGTGAATGAGGAACAGGTCGACGTAATCGGACTGCAGGGCCTCGAGGGTCTTGTCGAAGGCGCGCCGCGCATCGTCGGGCTTGTGAAAGCCGTTGTTCAGCTTGCTGGTAACGAACACCTCGGCCCGGTCGAGCCCGGCGTCGTGGATGCCCTGCGCCACTTCCCTCTCGTTTCCGTACATCTCCGCGGTGTCGATGTGCCGGTACCCGATGTCGAGGGCGCGCTTGACGGCCGCCGCGGTCTCGTCGGGCTTGATCTGGAACACCCCGAAGCCCAGCTGCGGGATGCTCACACCATCGTTGAGTTCGATCGTTGGAACCTTGCTCATGCATCTCCTCCCTTCTCCGCCCGACAACCCGGTCGGGGAAGCATCTATTCCACTGAGGGGATCAGCGACGGCGGCGAGACCGCAGATAGTCGCCCACCACGGCGGCGCCCAAGCCGTCGACATCGGGAACCACGACACGCCCCTCGACGCGCCGGGCGACCTGGTCGATGAACCGGGCCAGGCCGGGGTCGTCACCGAGCCGGAAGATCGTCACCTGCGCGCCGAGCCTTGCCATGTCGTCGAATCCCCGCACCGTGTGGGCGATGGTCCGTGGGTGCGGCGGGTAGTCGAAGAACACCGCGGAGCCATCCCCGTCGAAGTCCTCCAGGTGCGCGGTCGGCTCGCCGTCGGTCACCACCAGCACGACGGGTTGCGCGTTGGGGTGCCGGCGCAGGTGGCGACCCGCGAGCGCCAGCGCGTGATGCAGGTTGGTGCCCTGCTCGTAAACACCCTCCAGGCCGGTGAGCTCGGCGGCCGTCACGGTCCGGGCATAACGGCCAAAGGCGATGATCTGCAGGGCATCCGACCGAAAGCGGGTGCACACCAGGTGGTTGAGTGCGAGCGCCGTCTGCTTCATCGGCAGCCAGCGATTCTCCATCACCATCGAAAACGAGGTGTCCACCAACAACGCCACGGCGGCCTGCGTGCGCGTCTCGGTCTCGGAGACCTCGACGTCGTCGACGGTGATCCGGATGGGGCCGACAGGATCGTTCATGGTCGCCGTCCCCGACTGCCGCAGCACCGCGTTGGTCAGCGTGCGGGGGATGTTCCACGGCTCGGTGTCACCGAACTGCCACGGCCGGGTGGCACCGGTCAGCTCACCGGCGGCCCCGGCGCGCCGGTGATCCCGCTCGCCGCGGCGTCCGGAAAGCTGTTGCACCACATCGCGTAACGCCGTCTCGCCGAGCCGGCGCATCGCTTTGGGGGAAAGGCGCCACTGGCCGTCGGAACCGCGATCCAGGAATCCCTGATTGACCAGCGCCCGTTCCAGTTCGGCCAGGGTGCGGGCGTCGATGGCCGCCTGGTCGCCGAGTTGGCGCGCCAGCGCGTCGAGGTCGACGTCGTCCATGGTGGCGCCGGGATAGCTCTGCGACAGCTGCTCGGCCAGCTGCTCCAGCTCGGCGATGTCGGAGATCGCCTGGGTGCCTTCGCCCATGCCGAACGGGTTGTCCCCGGAGAACTGCTCGGACCCGGTCCAGTCCTCACCGGGCCGCGCCGCCTGCAGGTGCGCATCGAGGCGTCCCAACGCTTCCATCAACGCCGGCGACCCAAATGCCTGCTGCGCCAGGGCATCCAGCTCTGCGCGCTGATCGGGGCTCAGGCTGTTGCGGAAGCGTTGCGCCGCGGCGGCGCGCTTGGCCAGCGAGTCGAGCAGCTCCTCGACATTGCGCGGATTCTCGGGGAAGAACTCGCCGTGCTTGTCCATGAATTCTTCGAAGTCTTGCTGCGAGTCCTGGCCGCGGGCGTGCTTGTCCAGCAGCTGGTTGAGGTCGTCCAACATCTCGTTGACCCGCTGGCGATCCTCGTCGGTGGCGCCCTCCAGCGCCTGCTTCATCCCGGCAAAGCGCTGATCCAGCATCTCGCGGCCGAGCAAATCCCGGATCTGCTCGTACTTTTCGCGGGCCTCGCCGCTGCGCCAGTTGTAGTCGGACAGCTCCTGCACCGCCTTGGCGGGCGAGGCGGGCAGCGCGTCCAGCTGCAGCTCGCCGAAGCGGGCGTCGTCGTCCAGCGCGCGGGCCAACTCCTTGCGCTCGGCCAGCACGGCCTCGTCGAGCAACTTCTTGATCTCTTGCAGCGTGCCGTCCAAGTTGTTGCGGCGCAGCAAGTCCCGCCGCCGGCGGTTCGCCTCGGCCGCCAGCCGGTCGGCCCCGGGCATGTTCTTGGTGCCGCGGCGCAGCAGCTCGGACAGCGCCCGCCGTGGCGAGGTGCCGGCCATCACGTCCTGACCGATCTGTTCGAGCGCCTCGCGCAGATCCACCGGCGGCGCCAGCGGGTCGGGCCCGCCGGTGTACGCCGAGTATCGCGACGAATGCCCTTTAGCCATAAACGGTTTGGCCCTCCCCGGACACCTTGTCGATCCGCTTGGCCAAATACAGCGCCTCCAGCGCCAGTTCCAGCGCCGCGGCGCGCTCGCCTTCGGATTCGGCGTGCAGCTTGGCCGCGATCTTGTCGACGACCGGCAGGTTCGGCACCGCGGCCAGCACGTCCTTGGCCGACACGCGCTCGCCCGTCGTGACCGCCGAACCGCCCTCGACCGCGGCCACCAGGGCGCCGACATCGATTCCGCCGAGCACCCTGGCCGCGGTGTCGGCCGTCGCGCGCCGCAGCAGGTGCTCCAGCACCGCTTGTTCGCGGCCCTCCTCGCCGGACTCGAATTCCAGCTTGCCGCGCAGGACGTCGATCACGGTGTCCAGGTCGACCACCCGGGCCACCGGATCGGTCTCCCCCAGCACCGCGCCGCGGTGGCGGGCGGCGGCGGCGACGGTCTCGGCGGCCGCGATCGCGAAGCGCGCCGACACCCCCGAGCGCTGATCGACCGAGTTGGACTCCCGCAGGTAGCGGGCGAAGCGCGCGATCACCTGCATGAGGTAGTCGGGCACCTGGGCGCTCAGGTGGGCTTCCTGCACGATCACGCCCACCTCGGCCTCGAGCTCCAGCGGGTAGTGGGTGCGGATCTCGGCGCCGAACCGGTCTTTGAGCGGCGTGATGATGCGGCCCCGGTTGGTGTAGTCCTCCGGGTTGGCACTGGCGACCACCAACACGTCCAGCGGCAGGCGCAGGGTGTAACCGCGCACCTGGATGTCGCGCTCCTCCATGACGTTGAGCATCGACACCTGGATGCGCTCGGCGAGGTCGGGCAGCTCGTTGACAGCGACGATGCCGCGGTGCGCGCGCGGGATCAGCCCGTAGGCGATGGTCTCCGGGTCACCGAGGCTGCGACCCTCCGCGACCTTGATCGGGTCGATGTCGCCGACCAGGTCGGCGACGCTGGTGTCGGGGGTGGCCAGCTTCTCGGTGTAGCGCTCGCTGCGGTGCTTCCACGCCACCGGCATGTCGTCGCCGAGCGTGGCCGCGCGGCGGATCGACTCCGGCGTGATCGGCCGGTACGGGTGCTCGCCGAGTTCGGCGCCGTCGATCACGGGGGTCCACTCGTCGAGCAGCCCGGTCAGCGCGCGCAGCAGCCGGGTCTTGCCCTGGCCGCGTTCCCCCAGCAAAACGAAGTCGTGGCCCGCGATCAGCGCCCGCTCCAGCTGAGGCAGCACGGTGTCCTCGAAACCCAGGATCCCGGGCCAGACCTCGTCGCCCTCGGCCAGCGCGGTCAGCAGGTTTTCTCGGATTTCCTGTTTGACTCCCCGTTCGCGGTGACCGGCGGCACGCAGTTCGCCGACGGTGCGGGGCAGGTTACTCGGTGATGGCACCACTCCACGCTACGCGTTGCCTCCAAGCCTCACGCGCCGAACGTTCAGTGAGCGAAGTGGCGGGCCCCGGTGAGGTACACGGTGACGCCGGCGTTGGCGGCGGCCGCGGTCACCTCCTCGTCGCGCACCGATCCGCCCGGGTGCACCACCGCCTTCACCCCGGCGGCGGTCAGCGTCTCGAGCCCGTCGGGGAACGGGAAGAAGGCATCCGAAGCCGCGACGGCGCCGCGGACCCGCTCGCCGCCGCGTTCGACGGCCAGCCGGGCGGCGTCGACCCGGTTGACCTGGCCCATGCCGACGCCGATGGTCGCGCCGTCGGCCGCGATCACGATCGCGTTCGACTTGACCGCCCGGCAGGCGCGCCACGCAAAGACCAGGTCGGCCAGCGTGTTCGGGTCGGCCGGCGATCCCGTCGCCAGCGTCCAGTTGGCCGGGTTGTCGCCGTGCGCGTCGAGCTGGTCGCGCTGCTGCACCAGCAGCCCCCCGCTGATCGGGCGCAGCTCGGTGCCGCCGGCCAGCGGCTCGGAGGCCACCAGCACGCGGATGTTCTTCTTGCGCGTCAACGCGTCGACGGCGCCCGGCGCGTACGCGGGCGCGACGATCACCTCGGTGAAGATGGTGCTCACGTACTCCGCCATCTCGACGCTGACTTCGGTGTTGGCCGCGATCACCCCGCCGAAGGCGCTCAGCGGATCGCATTCGTGGGCCTTGCGGTGCGCGTCGGCGACCGAGACCGAGGAGATCGCGATGCCACAGGGGTTCGCGTGCTTGATGATCGCCACGCAGATCTCTTCGTGGTCGAAGGCGGCCCGCCAGGCGGCATCCGCGTCGGTGAAGTTGTTGTAGGACATCTCTTTTCCGTGCAGCTGCTCGGCCTGCGCCAGGCCCGGCCACGCGCCGGGGTCGCTGTAGAGCGCCGCCTGCTGGTGCGGGTTCTCGCCGTAGCGCAGCGTCGCCGTGCGTCGCCAGCTACCCGCCAACCACTGGGGGAAGTTCGTGGGTGGATGCTCGGGCGCCAGCGTCGACTCCATCCAGCCGGCGACCGCGATGTCGTAGTCCGCGGTGTGCTGAAACGCCAACGAGGCCAGCCTCTTCCGCTCCGCGAGGGTAAACCCGCCACCGCGCACCGCGGCGAGCACGCCGTCATAGCTGAGCGGGTCGGTGACCACCGCCACGCTGGGGTGGTTCTTCGCGGCGGCCCGGACCATCGACGGCCCGCCGATGTCGATCTGTTCGACGCACTCGTCGATGCCCGCGCCGGAGTCGACCGTCTCGCTGAACGGATACAGGTTGACGACGACGAGTTCGAACGCCGCGATCCCGAGCTGTTCGAGTGCCGCCTGGTGCTCGGGTTTGCGCAGGTCGGCCAGCAACCCGGCGTGCACCCGCGGGTGCAGCGTCTTGACCCGGCCGTCGAGCACCTCGGGAAAACCGGTCAACTCCTCGACGCGGATGACCGGAATCCCTTTGTCCGCAATGGTCTTCGCGGTCGAGCCGGTCGACACGATCTCCACGCCCGCCGCGGCCAGTCCCTGGGCGAGTTCGATCAGCCCGGTCTTGTCGTACACGCTGATCAACGCGCGGCGAATCGCCCTTCTTGACTCGTCGCTCATCCTATGGTCGCCTTTCGTCCGGTCCAGGTCACGCCGCGCGTCGCCATCGCGGCCACCACGTCCACCAACAGTCGCCGTTCGACGACCTTGATGCGTTCATGCAGGGTCTCTTCCGTGTCACCGTCGAGCACCGCGATGGGCTCCTGGGCCAATATCGGCCCGGTGTCCATGCCGGCGTCCACCAGGTGCACCGTACAGCCGGTGACCTTCACACCGTAAGCCAGCGCGTCGGGCACGGCATGCGCCCCCGCGAAGGCCGGCAGCAGCGCCGGATGCGTGTTGAGAATGCGCCCACAAAATCGGGAAAGGAACTGCGGACCAAGTATTTTCATGAATCCCGCGGAGACGATGAGATCGGGCGAGTGCGCGGCGGTGGCTTCGGTGATGGCCGCGTCCCACGCCGCGCGGTCGGCGTAATCGCCGAGGCGGACGGTGAAGGTCGGCAGGGACGCCGCGGCCGCGACCTCGGTGGCCCGGCATTCGCGATCCACGCCGACGGCGACCACTCGCGCCGGGTAGTCACCCGCGGCCGCTTCGATCAGCGAGCCCAGCAGCGAACCGGTGCCCGAGGCGAGCACCACCACCCGCGCCGGCGCGCTCGGGGGCACGTGAAGCGGTTGGGGCACAACGGCGAGCCTAGTCGGGCGACGATGCGCCGAGCCTGCGGCCAGCGCGACATCGCCCGGCGTGTCCGCGCGCTGGACGCGGGCTCGATCAGGCCGGCGGGGGTTTGTCGTCGGCGGCCGGCTCCTCCGGGGCCGCCGCGTCCTCGTCGGCGGGGTCGCCGGCCGGCTCGTCGCGCGGCGCATCTTCCGGTTCGTCTGCCGGCTCGCCGTCCGGCTCGCCTTCGGGCTCATCGAAGACCGCCGCAAAATCCGCCGGCTCATCGGCCGCCGGGGCGGGCGCGGGTCGCCTGGCCCGCCTGGGCCGCCCACGCCGGATTCCCCCGGCCATCGCGACCGTGACGCCGCCGACGACCGCGAACCAGAAGAACACGCCGCCCAGCAAGGTCCCCTGGTCGACGCCGACGTGCCCGAAATTGCCGAGCCGTCCGCTGCCGCCGTAGGCGAGCAACGACATCGCCAACGCACCGACAACGGCGGCGACCAGCAGTTTGGCCGTCGCCGGGAACAGCGGCAGCGCGCGCCGGGCGCATTGCTGCCCGACCGCCACGCCCGAGGACGCGCCGACGATGAGCAGCGCGACCCACACCGGCCCCAGCGGCGGCGTGGGGAGCGCGGCCAGGATCGGCAGCGCCGGAATGTCGCCGCCGAAGACGGTGAAGGAACTGAACGTCGCGAAACCGAGGTGGGCACTCGATCCGACGGCGACCGCCGACGTGCCGACCATGACGTTGGGCGCGTACAGCACGGACAGGACGGTGAGGCTGAACTGGCCGAAGATCGAATCGGTGATCCCGTAGAGCTCCTGCATCGTCGACCAGTGCACGATCAGCGACCCCGCGGTCACCAGCCCGGAGAGACCGACCAACGCCAGCACCCCGGCCACCGCGGCGCGCAGCGAATCACCGAGCCAGTTGGGCAGCGGGGACGCCGCCAGCGCCCGCCGCCCCACCCGGGACCACACGCCGATCGCCGCGCCGATGGCGTGCACCACCAGCACGCTCGCGAACGCGCGCAGGGCGCTGGGCGTCTGCAGCTCGGTGATCACCGACGACGCGTCGTGGATGACCGCCAGCGCGATCGCCGTCAGCAACAGGGGGCCGCCCAGCGCCGAGGCGATCACCCAGCGGACCACCAGCCACGACGAAGACGCGGAGGTGGCCCGGGCGCTGCTGCGCGCGGTGCCCCACACCATCAGCAGGACGGGCAGCAGCGGCAGCACGCCCAATTCGCGGCCACCGATCGAGATCGGCACCTGGTGCACCGCCAGCCACATGCTGGCGATGGCGCCCAACGCGCCGGTCATGTCGCTGTTGGCGATCAGCAGCTGCAGCAGGGTAACCGCGGCGACGATGCCCAACGCCACCACGGCCGGGCCGAACGCCACCCGGACAAGGTCGCGCGCCTGGCGAGCGCCGGCGGCCCGGTCATCCCCGCTTGCTGACACCCTTGTCACTCTTGGCGCACGTGCCCGACTACGCGCGAGGGCGCAGGCTTAGGAGGGCGCCGGCCCAGACGGCGATGACGGCGACTGTTGCTGCTCCTGAGCGGAGGCCGGCTGGCCGCCGGTGTGGCCCGCTTGGTCGACCGGACCCGAACCGGCCTGGGACTCCGTGCCGCTTGCGGCGGAGGACGGCGGCGGGCTGAAGCTGGGGAAGCCGGTGGGCGGCGTCGACGGCCCGTGCTGCTGCGCGCCCTGCTGGGGCTGGGCGCCGAATCCACCGGTCGACGTGGGGATCGCCGCCTGCGTGGGCGCCTGGCTCTGCGGATAGCCGCCGTACTGCGAGCCATACGAGGACGGCTGCGGCGTCTCCTGCTGGTGGGGCTGGTGCCCGGCGTGCTGCTGGGCACCCGGCTGACCGTAGTACGACGGCTGCTGCCCGTACTGCCCGACCTGCCCGTACTGGCCGTATTGCCCGTACTGGCCGTACTGCGCGTACGGATCGTACTTGGGCCGCGGCGCGGGCGCCGTGATGACGCCGGCGTCCAGCAGCAACGCGCCCACGGCGGCGAAGGCCTGAATAACGCTGCAACCGACCAACGGCCACATCGCCCACCCGATGCCGAATCCGGCGGGCGTGTTGACGGTTTCGGTGATGGCCAGCAGCGCGCCCAACACGGCGATCACCGCGACGATTCCCACATAACTCTTGGCCTTGGGCAGCAAGCCGATCGCCGCCAGCAGGGCGGCCAGCACCGCGACGATCACCGCGGTACCGGCATCGCCGGCCCGTCCGCCGCCCGGGCCGAGGTCGGCGCCGATGACGAATGTCGGCCCGAAGTTGAGCAAATAGACCGCGATGCCGAGGACCACGACCGCGACATTCAACACCAGCGGAAGCTTGCTTTCGCCGTCGTCGGTCTTGGCGAAGGACGGTGTGGCGCCTGGGTAGGAGCCGCCGGGCTGCGCGGGTTGATATCCGGGACCACCGGGCGAATACGTCATGACTCCTCCTGTTGCTTTTTAGCGGCGCCACATTGCAGTGCGACGCTGTGCCTCCAGGCGCGCCCCAGCGGAACACCTTCCCCATGTTGCGTTGCGGCGCGATCGACCAACCACGCTAGCGCACCTTCGGGCGGCAGTGCCGGAGCCACCGGCCCGGCGGCGCGACCGGCGCCGACCCGCGCCGCTTGCCGAGCACAGGTAGAACACGTTCTAATCCTGTGCATGGATTACGGCCTCGTGCTTTTCACCAGTGACCGCGGCATCTCCCCGGCGACAGCGGCCAAGCTCGCCGACGACCACGGTTTCCAGACGTTCTACGTGCCCGAACACACCCACATCCCGGTCAAGCGTGAGGCCGCCCATCCCACGACCGGCGACGCGTCGCTGCCCGACGACCGCTACATGCGCACGCTAGACCCATGGGTCAGCCTGGGCGCCGCGTGCGCCGTCACGTCGCGGGTGCGCCTCTCGACGGCGGTGGCGCTGCCCGTCGAGCATGACCCGATCACGTTGGCGAAAAGCATTGCCACGCTTGACCACCTGTCGGGGGGCCGGGTGAGCCTCGGCGTCGGCTTCGGGTGGAACACCGACGAGCTGGCCGACCACGGGGTGCCGCCCGGGCGGCGCCGGACCATGTTGCGCGAGTACATCGAGGCGATGCGGGCGCTGTGGACCGAAGAGGAAGCCGCCTACGACGGCGAGTTCGTCAAGTTCGGGCCCAGCTGGGCCTGGCCGAAGCCGGTGCAGTCACACATTCCGGTGCTGGTGGGCGCGGCCGGCAACGAGAAGAACTTCAAGTGGATCGCCCGCAGCGCCGACGGCTGGATCACCACCCCGCGCGACTTCGACATCGACGAGCCGGTCAAGTTGCTGCAGGACACCTGGGCGGCCGCCGGCCGCGACGGGGCTCCGCAGATCGTCGCGCTGGACTTCAAGCCGATCCCGGAGAAGCTGGCGCGCTGGGCCGAGCTCGGCGTGACCGAGGTGCTGTTCGGGCTGCCGGACCGCCCCGAGGACGAGATCGCCGCCTACGTGGAGCGGTTGGCCGGCAAGCTGGCCGCGCTCGTCTAGCGCGAACGGGGGCACCTCCCGCTTGCGAGCAGACGCAGAATCGCATCAATCCGCGTCGCGGAATGCGATTCTGCGTCTGGTGGCCCTACAGGGTGCAGCGGTTGCCGTAGTCGAACGAGCGCACCCGGACCGCGCTCCCCAGGGGGTCGCCGTCGATCAGCAGCGCGATCAGTTCGTCGTCTTCGGTGGTCGAGAGGAACCGGGTGCCGTCGTCGAGCCTGCCGATGATGATGCCGGTCGGGCGTCCGTCGTCGCGCCGCACCGTATACGTCTCGACGGTCCCGCGCCCATCGGCGGTCTCGGTCACGGCCTGGGTCGGCCAGCCGCCGACGCGGGCTTGCAGCTCCGCGTTGCGATCCGGCTTCCATTCCGCCGGGGCGGTGGAGTAAACCCCCACCGAGTACTTACTCAGGATGCCCCCGTTGGCGCCCACAAGGCCGAATTGCCCTGGCATGCTTCGCATTTGGGCGACCGTCTCGGCAACCGCATGCATGGAGTAGTTGTTGCCCGCACCGCCGAAGAACGGCAGGCCGCCGGTCAGCGTCAGGCCCCGCGGGTCGTCGGGCGCAATTCCCAAGCCGTCGCAGATGTTGAACACCGGCACCGGAAAGCAGCTGTAGAGATCGAAGGTGGCGACGTCGTCGACTTCGATGCCGGCCATGCCCAGCGCCTCGCGCACCGCCATGACGGCGGACGGGGAGTGCCCGAGATCCGGGCGCTCCAGCAGCGGCTGCTCCTCCAGGTCGACGTGCCCGTGCAGGTAAACCCAGTTCTCCTCGGGCACCCCCAAAGAACGGGCGGCCCCGACCGACATCAGCAGCGCCGCCGCGCCCTGGTTGACCTGGTCACGCGCCACCATCAGCCGCGGGTAGGGCTCCGCGATCATCCGGTTGGCCTCGGTCACGGTGATCAGTTCGTCGACGGTGCGCTCGACCGGCGCGGCGGCGAACGGGTTGCTGGCGGCGATCTTGGTGAACGGCGCGAACAGCTCGGCCATGCTCCGCCGATATTCGGACGGACCCAGCCCCGTTCCGGCCCGCCGGGCGTTTTCCAGCAACCCGTATTGGATCGGCGCGCTGGTCAGCCCGTGAATGACCGTGTAGCGCGAGATGAGTTTCTCGATGCCGTGCCCGCGGTCCTCCAGGTCGCCGTCGACGGTCTCCGTGAAGTCGGGCTTGCGCTCGGCGTTCGCGAAGTGCCGCAGCGTGGAGGTCGCATCCGACCCGAAGATCAGCGCCGCCTGCGACCGGCCGGCCGCGATCTCCGCGGCCAGCTCGCTGATCAAATGCTGCGGCCCCTGGCCCCCGACGATCTCGAGGATCGCGCGCGCGGGCGTGGCCCCCACCCGCTTGGCCACCGAGCGCGGGTAGTTGTTCGACCGGCCCAGCACGGCCGAGGCGACGGGCCCGGAGATCTCGAATTGCCTGACACCGGCCACGGTGTCGACGGCCGCGGCCACCGACCCGACGTCGGCCCCACAGTCCGCCAGGGCGGCCGAGGCGGCGGCAGCAGCCAACTCAACCGGTGACATCGCCCGATAAGCGGCGTCGTCGATGCGCTCGGCGGCCTGACCGACACCGACGACGACGGGCGTGCGCGCATCAAGATTCATAGCTCAACTATCTACCGCAGCGGAACTGCGGCCCGCCCACCGGGGTCCGGTCACGGGGCGGCAACCGCTACAGCGCCTTGAGGATCTCCCGGGCCAGCGCCGCCGTCTCCGACGGGGTCTTACCCACTTTGACGCCGGCCGCCTCCAAGGCTTCCTTCTTGGCTGCCGCGGTGCCCGACGAGCCGGACACGATGGCGCCGGCGTGGCCCATTGTCTTGCCCTCCGGGGCGGTGAATCCGGCCACGTAACCGACGACGGGCTTGGAGACATGGGCCTTGATGTAGTCGGCGGCGCGCTCCTCGGCGTCGCCGCCGATCTCACCGATCATCACGATGACCTTGGTGTCGGGGTCCTTCTCGAAGGCCTCGATGGCGTCGATGTGGGTGGTGCCGATCACCGGGTCCCCACCGATGCCGATGGACGTCGAGAAGCCGAAATCGCGCAGCTCGTACATCATTTGGTAGGTCAGCGTCCCCGACTTCGACACCAGCCCGACCGGGCCCGGGCCGGTGATGTTGGCGGGGGTGATGCCCACCAGCGCCTCGCCAGGGGTGATGATGCCGGGGCAGTTCGGCCCGATGATGCGCGTCTTGCCGCCCTTCTCGACGTTGTAGGCCCACGCAAATGCGCTGTCCTGCACCGGGATTCCCTCGGTGATGACCACCAGCAGCGGAATCTCGGCGTCGACGGCCTCGATGATGGCGTCCTTGGCGAACTTCGGCGGCACGAAGATGATCGAGACGTCGGCGCCGGTCTTTTCCATCGCCTCCGCGACGCCGCCGAACACCGGCAGCTTGACGATCCGGCCGCCCTTGTCCTCGTGCGTGACCGTGGTGCCCGCCTTGCGCGCGTTCACCCCGCCGACAATCTGGGTGCCCGCCTTGAGCATTCGGGCGGTGTGGACGGTGGCCTCGCTGCCGGTGATGCCCTGGACGATGACCTTGTTGTCCTTATTCAGGAAGATCGACATGTTCAGAAGTCCTTTCTAGGCGCTCGCCAGCTCGGCGGCCTTGTCGGCGGCCTCGTCCATCGTGGCCACCAGCGTCACCAGCGGGTGGTTGGCCTCGGTCAGGATGCGACGGCCCTCGTCGACGTTGTTGCCGTCGAGCCGCACCACCAGCGGCTTGTTGGCCTCGTCGCCCAGGATTTCCAGCGCCTTGACGATGCCGGTGGCCACCGCGTCGCAGGAGGTGATGCCGCCGAAGACGTTGACGAACACGCTCTTGACCTGTTGGTCGCCCAGGACCACGTCCAACCCGGCGGCCATCACCTCGGCCGAGGCGCCGCCGCCGATGTCCAGGAAGTTGGCCGGCTTGACTCCGCCGTGCTTCTCCCCGGCGTAGGCGACGACGTCGAGGGTCGACATCACCAGGCCCGCGCCGTTGCCGATGATGCCGACAGCGCCGTCGAGCTTGACGTAGTTGAGGTGGTGTTCCTTGGCCTTGAGCTCCAGCGGATCGGTGGCCTCGCGGTCCTCGAACTCGGTGTGGTCGGGGTGGCGGAAATCGGCGTTGGCGTCGAGCGTGACCTTGCCGTCCAGCGCCAGGATGCGGTCGTCGGGGGTGCGCACCAGCGGGTTGACCTCCACCAGCGTCGCGTCCTCGGCGACGAAGAGCTCCCACAGCTTGGAGATGGTGACCGCGGCGGCGTCGAGCACCTCGGCCGGCAGGTGGCCTTGCTCGGCGATGGACCGGGCAGTCGCCTCGTCGACCCCCTTGACGGCGCTGACCGGGACCTTGGCGAGCCGGTCGGGCTTGGTGGCGGCGACTTCCTCGATCTCCATGCCGCCCTCGACCGAGCACATCGCCAGATAGGTGCGGTTGGCGCGGTCGAGCAGGAAGGAGATGTAGTACTCCTCGGCGATGTCGCTGGCCTCGGCGACGAGCAGCTTCTTCACGACGTGGCCCTTGATGTCCAGGCCGAGGATGTTCTTGGCGTGCTCGTAGGCGTCCTCGGGCGTCGCGGCGTATTTGACGCCGCCGGCCTTGCCGCGGCCCCCGATCTTGACCTGGGCCTTCACCATCACGGGCCGACCGATCTCCTCGGCGATGGCCCGGGCACCCTCGGCGGTGTCGGTCACCCGACCGGGCGTGCTCGGTACGTTGTGCTTGGCGAACAACTCTTTAGCTTGATACTCGAAAAGGTCCATGGGCTCACTGTCTTCGCTCGACTTGCTGCTAGGCCTGTACGTGGGCCCCGCAATGGGGGCAGCCGGAATCGGCGACTCGCACGGTGGCACTGTATCCACCCTTCGAACGCGTGCTACCGTCGCGTCCGCCGATGTGGCGCAGCTCACGGCATACCGGTACCCCGCAAAAGTGATGCGAATCACAATCTCGGTCGGGTTCTTGGCCCGAGGTTGCCAGCCCCGTCGGTTAGCGGATACCTTCCTAGGGTCCAGATAACGTTATGGTCACGATACGAGGACATTTCAGCTTGTCCCAGCACCGTTTGACTCGTCCATCTGCCGAAACAACAGGCGTGGTGAGGGTAGGCCGCGCAGCAGGCGCCCGGTGGACGGAAGCTCACCGCAACGAGATCACCGAAATCCTGCCGCTCGACGGGTTCGACTTCGACGACTGGGATTTCGCCGACGAGGCCGCCGATCTCGATGATCTGAACTTCAGCAACGACTCCGCCTTCGACAACGAAGCTCGGGTGCTGCTCGCTCCCGAGCTCGACGACCTGCACGACACGGACGACCTGGGGCCGCTGCTGCTGGCCACTCCCGCGGCCGTGCCGGTCCCGGCACGGTTGCAGCCCCGTCCCGCCGCCACTGAAGCGCGTCGTTCCAACTACTCGGACATCACCGACGTCATTCCCGTCATACGCCGCGGCGGGCAGCACCGTAAGCAGCCCACCAGCGCGGCCCGGGGGCGCCTGCTGATCTCGGCAATGGCCGCCGGGGCGGCGGCCGCCGCGGCCCACACGGCGACCAGCCACGCCGACACGCCCAAGACGGAGGCAGTGCTGACCGCCAACGCGTCGGCGCTCACCGGCGGCGCGGGCAGCAACACGATCCGCGGTGCCCAGGTGATCGCGGTCCAGCCCGCGGCGAACGCCGCGGTGCACAACGAGGAGCTCGCCAAGGGCATGGCTTTCGCCAACGATCGCGCCCAGCGCGAGGCCCGGCTGCAGCAGCCGCTCTATGTGATGCCGACGAAGGGGATCTTCACCTCCAATTTCGGCTACCGCTGGGGCGTGCTGCACGCGGGCATCGACCTCGCCAACTCGATCGGGACGCCGATCTATGCGGTGTCCGACGGCGTCGTCATCGACTCCGGTCCCGCCGCCGGCTACGGGGCGCTGGTCAAGCTCCGCCACGCCGACGGCACGGTCACGCTCTACGGGCACGTCAACACGACGCTGGTCAGCGTCGGCCAGCGCGTGATGGCCGGTGACCAGATCGCCACCATGGGCAACCGCGGCAATTCCACCGGGCCACACCTGCACTTTGAGGTGCTTCTGGGCGGAACCGAACGGATCGACCCAGTCCCATGGCTTGCAAAGCGGGGTCTTAACGTCGGCAACTACGCTGGCTGAGGTGACCGCGCCGAACGACCCCGCTGCTCCTGCGCCCACCCCCGAGGCCGCCGCACCACCCTCGGAATCGCAGACGCGGATCATCCGGCGGGCACCGACCGGGCCGATGCCCGTAGTCCCGGAGTCCCCGACGACGCAGCTCCCCCGGCAGTCGGCACCCGAGGGCGCCACAGCCGCGGTCCGGCATGGGCTGGCGGGTGTGCCCGGCCACGAGCCGAGTGGCCGGACCGCCGTCGCTGCCGCCGCCGTCACCATCGTCAGCGGATGGGCCACGTCGGTGGTGGCCACCGACCTGATCGCGGGGTGGTGGCGGACCGACCGCCTCTTCTGCATCGCGGTCGCCTTCCTCGCGCTGGTCTTCGCAATCACCACGATCTCCGGGGTGATCATGCTGTTGCAGCACCGGCCGCTCGGCCGCTACCTCATCGCGGCCGGCGCGGTGGTCGCGGTGCTGACCTACGGCGGCGTGTTCATCGCGGGCGCGCGCGTGGCGTGGATCGTCTACACCCTGTGGCTGCTGCCGGTTGCCAGCGTGGCGCTGGCGTTTCATCCGCAGACCAAGCGCTGGCTGCAGGCGTAACTGAATTTCTTGCGCCGTTCGCGCCCTTTGCGCCGAACGTGTTCTGGCGGCGAAGAATCGGCGAAAATCTCGCCCTGACGTCACGCTCGGCGAGTCAGAGCTTGCTGACGGGGGCGTGGTTGTGCATCAGCTTCACCCGCCCCGAGCTGCCGAAGTCGATCAGCGACATGGCCGATTCACCGACTCCGGACACCTCCTCGACCCGGCCCAGCCCGTACTTGTCGTGAGTCACCCGGTCGCCGGGTTGCAGCACCAGCAGCGGGCGCTTGCTCGCCCCCGACCGGGTCGGCGACGGGCGCGGCGCGCCGAACCGTCCGGCACCGCTCACCGGGGCGCTGAACGACGACGACGGCGGCGCGCTGCGCCGCCAGTCGATGAGCTCCTGCGGAATCTCCTGCAGGAAACGCGATTCCGGGTTGAGCATCGGCTGCCCCCACGAGGACCGCACGATGGCCCGGCTGACGTACAGCCGCTGCCGGGCCCGGGTGATGCCGACGTAGGCCAGCCGCCGCTCTTCGGACAGTTCGGTGGGGTCGTCCAGCGACCGCATGTGGGGGAACATCCCGTCCTCCCAGCCGGTGACGAACACCACCGGAAACTCCAGCCCCTTCGCGGTGTGCAGCGTCATCAGCGTGACCAAACCGGCTCCGTGCTCGGGGATTTCGTCGGCGTCGGCGACCAGCGACACCCGCTCCAGAAACGCCGCCAGGGCGCCGGTGTCGGGCACATCCTCGTCCTCGGGAGTCTCCAGTGCCGCCGCATTGGCTTCATCGATGCTGAATTCGTGTGCAACGCTGACCAATTCGTTCAGGTTGTCCAGCCTGGCCAGCTCCTGCGGATCGGTGGAGGACTCCAGCTCGCGGCGGTAGCCGCTGCGCTCGAGCACCAGCTCGACCAATTCGCCGAGGTCGTCGTCGAGGTGGCCCCTCAGCTCGTCCAGCAGCTCGACGAAGCCCGCGATCGCCTTCTCCGCGCGGGTATTCAGCATCGGCACCCTGCCTTCGGCGGCGGCCACCAGCGCGTCGGCGAAGCTGGCGCCGGTGTTCTCGGCGTACACCGCCACGCACGCCTCGGCCCGGTCCCCGATGCCCCGGCGCGGCGTGTTGAGGATGCGCCGCATGCTGACCGCGTCACCGGGATTGTCCAGCACCCGCAGGTAGGCGACGATGTCGCGGATCTCCTTGCGCTCGTAGAAGCGCACTCCCCCAACGACTTTGTAGGGGATGCCGGCGCGGATGAAGACCTCTTCCAGCGACCGCGACGAGTTGTTGGTGCGATAGAACACGGCCACGTCGTTGTAGGTGATATCGCCCCGCTCGGCGAGCGCGTCGATCTCCTCGGCCACGAACCGGGCCTCGTCGTGCTCGTTGTCGGCGACGTAGCCCACGATCAGCTCGCCCGCGCCGGCGTCGGTCCACAGGCGCTTCTCGCGACGTCCGGTGTTGCGGGCGATCACCGAGTTGGCCGCCGACAGTATGTTCTGCGTGGAGCGGTAATTCTGTTCCAGCAGAATGGTTCTCGCGTCGGGATAGTCGCGCTCGAAGTCCTCGATGTTGCGAATGGTCGCGCCGCGGAATGCGTAGATCGATTGATCGGCGTCGCCCACCACGCACAATTCCGCCGGCGGGACGTCGCCCTCGGTGTCGGTGCCCACCAATTCGCGCACCAGCACGTACTGGGCGTGGTTGGTGTCCTGGTATTCGTCGACCAGCACGTGCCGGAACCTCCGGCGGTAGTACTGCGCGATTTGGGGGAACGTCTGCAGCACCGCGACGGTCTCCCCGATCAGGTCGTCGAAGTCCAACGCGTTGGCGGCCCGCAGCCGCCGCTGGTATTCGCCGTAGACGGAGGCCACCGTGCGGCTCAACTCATCGGAGTCGTCCGACAGGTTGGCCAGGGCCTCGTCGGGATAGATCAACTCGTTTTTCAGGTTGGAGATGGCATTGGCCAGCAGCCGCGGCGAGTAGCGCTTGATGTCCAGCCCCATGTCGCGGCCGATCATCTGCAGCAGCCGCCGCGAGTCGTCGGCGTCGTAGATCGAGAAGTTGGAGTTGAGCCCCTCGATCAGCGAGGCCTGGTTGCGCAGGATGCGCACGCAGGTCGAGTGGAACGTGGACACCCACATCGCGCGTGCGCGGTTACCCACCAGGCGCACCACGCGTTCGCGCATCTCCGCGGCGGCCTTATTGGTGAAGGTGATGGCCAGGATCTGGCCGACGCCGACGCCGCGCGCCGCGATCAGGTAGGCGATGCGCCGCGTCAGGACCGCCGTCTTGCCCGAGCCCGCGCCCGCGACGATCAGCAGCGGTGCGCCCTCGTGCACCACCGCCTGGCGCTGTTGCGGGTTGAGCCCGTCGAGCAGCTCCTCTGCTTCGGCGGCGGACTTGGCTTCGGTAGTACTGGTCGCGTGCACAGTCATGTCGGTCCAAATCTACCGCCGGGCTCCGACTACTCCGCTGGCCAGGCAGCCTGGCGCGCCGGGCCCCTTTTTGCGTGGTCGCGGCCCGTAGTGGCACACTCAGTTGGTGCTCAACATGCAGCGCCGATTTTTCTACGGGTACCGGCCAGCGGTGCCCGTGGTGTAGCTGCTTTCGCAGAGCCCCGTGGTCCGCTTCCGGATTCGGGGCTCGTCTCTTTTGTGAGGCCCGATATCGGATGAGACCAGAACCCCCACATCACGAGAATGCGGAGTTAGCCGAAATGAACATCGAGATGGTCGAGTCCCAAGAGGCCACCGACATCGAGCAGTTGCGCCAAGAGATCGACCGATTGGACGCCGAGATCCTCGCCGCGGTAAAGCGGCGCGCCGAGGTGTCCCAGGCGATCGGCAAGGTGCGCATGGCGTCCGGCGGCACCCGGCTGGTGCACAGCCGCGAGATGAAGGTCATCGAACGCTACAGCGAGCTCGGTCCCGAGGGTAAGGACCTGGCGATGCTGCTATTGCGGCTGGGCCGGGGCCGGCTCGGCCACTGAGGGCACTGCCGCGAGCCAGATCTGGCTCGGCCCTGTCGGACCGCATCCCCATCGTGACGGCCCGCCGCGCCCGGCTACGCCGCGCTTGCGACCGTCACCACATACTCATCGTGACGGCCCGCCGCGCCCGGCTACGCCGCGCTTGCGACCGTCACTAGGGTCGAATCATGACCCGCGTCGACGACGATGCAGAGCTTTGCGATGAGGAGGAGCGGCGCCCATGACATCCGTGCACACCATCCCCGACATCACCGCCACCCCGGCGTGGGACGCCCTGCGCAGTCATCACGAACAAATCGGCGAGACCCATCTACGCAAGTTCTTCGACGACGATCCCGATCGCGGCCGCGAGCTGACCGTAACGGTCGGCGACCTCTACATCGACTACAGCAAACACCGCGTCACCCGAGAGACGCTGCGGCTGCTGGTCGACTTGGCGCGCACGGCTAATCTCGAAGAGCGGCGCGACCAGATGTTCGCCGGCGTGCACATCAACACCTCCGAGGACCGCGCCGTGTTGCACACCGCGCTGCGGCTGCCCCGGGACTCCGAGCTGACCGTCGACGGCCAGAACGTCGTCGAGGACGTGCACGCCGTGCTGGACGCGATGGGCGAGTTCACCGACCGGTTGCGCAGCGGTGAATGGGTCGGGGCCACCGGGGAAAGAATCAGCACGGTGGTCAACATCGGCATCGGGGGTTCGGATCTCGGACCGGTGATGGTGTACCAGGCGCTGCGCCACTACGCCGACGCGGGAATCTCGGCGCGCTTCGTCTCCAACGTCGACCCCGCCGACCTGATCGCCAAGCTGGCCGGCTTGGACCCGGCCACAACGCTTTTCATCGTCGCGTCGAAGACCTTCTCCACGCTGGAGACGCTGACTAACGCGACCGCCGCGCGCCGCTGGCTGACCGACGCGCTCGGGGACTCCGCGGTGGCCAAGCATTTCGTGGCCGTTTCCACCAACAAACGCCTGGTCGACGACTTCGGCATCAACACCGACAACATGTTCGGGTTCTGGGATTGGGTCGGCGGGCGTTACTCGGTCGATTCGGCGATCGGCCTGTCGGTGATGGCCGCCATCGGCAAGGAAGCCTTCGCCGACTTCCTGTCCGGATTCCACATCGTTGACCGGCATTTCAAGACGGCCCCGCTGGAATCCAACGCGCCCGTCCTGCTCGGCCTGATCGGGCTGTGGTACTCCAACTTCATGGGGGTGCAATCGCGCGCGGTGCTTCCGTATTCGAACGACCTGTCGCGCTTTGCCGCGTACCTGCAACAGCTGACCATGGAATCCAACGGCAAGTCGGCGCGCGCCGACGGCACGCCGGTCACCACCGACACGGGCGAAATCTTTTGGGGCGAACCGGGAACCAACGGCCAGCACGCCTTCTACCAACTGCTGCATCAGGGCACCCGGCTGGTGCCGGCCGATTTCATCGGCTTCAGCCAACCCCTCGACGACCTCGCCACCGCCGACGGCACCGGCAGCATGCACGACCTGCTGATGAGCAACTTCTTCGCCCAGACGCAGGTGCTGGCGTTCGGTAAGACGGCCGAGGAGATCGCCGCCGAGGGCACGCCCGCCCAGGTCGTACCGCACAAGGTGATGCCGGGCAACCGCCCGTCCACCTCGATCCTGGCCGACCGGCTCACGCCGTCGGTGCTGGGCCAGCTGATCGCGCTCTACGAGCACCAGGTCTTCACCGAGGGCGTGATCTGGGGCATCGACTCCTTCGACCAGTGGGGTGTGGAACTGGGCAAAACGCAGGCCAAGGCGCTGCTGCCGGTGATCACCGCGGACTCCTCGCCCGCGCCGCAGTCGGACAGCTCGACCGACGCGCTGGTGCGTCGCTACCGCACCGAAAGAGGGCGCACCAGCTGACGTTTCACGGTGCGCGCGCTCTCAACCGGTCGGGACCACGAGTTCGGAGCCGAATCGCCGCACAAACGTGCGCAGGCGCTCCACGGTCGCAGCCTGCGGATCGCTGAGGTGCAGCCGCAGCAACTCGCGACCGGCGGCGTGCAGGACTCGAGCCGTGTATTCGGGATCGTGCAGCCGGTGATTGGTGCGCAGCAGCTCCCGGACGAAGAAGTCGATGACGGCCGCCTCGGACTGGGCCAGCCGCGCATACAGCTCCGGCGGAGCGCCCTGCGGCGGGAACAAAAACAACCGCCACGTCGCCGGGTGGGCGTCGACGGCGGCCAGCACCCCGTCGAAGGCGAGCACCAGCGACTGATCTTCCGCGGCGGCATCCAATCCCGAGATCGCTTCGGCGAATTGCGCACCCGCCCGGGCCGCCTCCCGGTCGATCAGTTCGACGAACAGCCCCGCCAAGTCGCCGAACTTCTGATAGATCAGGGAGCGATTGATGCCGGCCTGCTCCGCGATGCGGTTCGGTGTTGCCGCGTGGAACCCGTCGGCGTCGACGATCGCGTGCGTCACGTCGAGGATCTGCTCGCGCCGGCCCTCGGCGGTCATGCGGCGCTTGGCGCGCGACGACATCGACGGCAATGACGTGGTCACGCTTGACAGCATAACTAACACCTTGTGAGTATTACTCACGAACTGTTAGTTAGCGGAAGGCAGCTATGGCCACGTACTACCCCGAGCTCGAGCAACGTGTCCGGAGCCAGCGCGACTTGCAGCCCGCTCTCTACGGGGACTTCGACTTCGACCGGGCGCCGGTCCGCCTGGCCACCGAGGCGGACGTCGACTCCGCGCTGCCGACCTGGGTCGCCGACCGCGCGCCGATCCTGGAAGACGACCGCGTGCTCGAATTGATCAGCACGGCCACCCTGCTCGGCGACGTCGTCGCCGATCCCTACGCGGCGCTGATGGCCACACACAGCGTCACGCAGTTGATCGACATGCTCACCAGGGCGTGCCGGCACGGAATCGAGGCCGTGCCCGAGGCGCCCCCCGAACTCGTCGCGTTCATCGCGGCCATGGAGGCCACCCCGGAGTGGATCGACTTCGACCTGGTGCGCGAGGGCGCTCGCCAAGAGCGCATTCCCGCGGCGCTGCTGGCCCCCTTCATCACGCGGGGCGCCTTCATCGCGACCTTCACGAACACCTACGCGGCGCTGCCGATGGCCCTGACGGGCGCGCTCTCGGGCAAGCGGGCCGCCCGGCGGGTCAACGAGACGGCCAGCTTCTTCGCCGTCACGACGCTGCCCGGGGCGCTGGACCGGTACGGCCCCGGCTTCGAGGCCGCCGCGATGGTCCGGCTGATGCACTCGATGGTCCGCTACAACGCGTTGAAGAAATCGGACAAATGGGACACGGCCGTCTACGGCATGCCG
This sequence comes from Mycobacterium interjectum, assembly GCA_002102225.1. Lineage (GTDB taxonomy): Bacteria > Actinomycetota > Actinomycetes > Mycobacteriales > Mycobacteriaceae > Mycobacterium > Mycobacterium interjectum_B. The sequence continues at coordinate 4,675 of LQPB01000076.1, read as the reverse complement.
GTGCCGCAGGTCGACCAGATGCCCGCGGGAATGATCGGCCAGTACCTGTTGGCCCGCAAGGCGCGCAAGGAGGGGCGGACGGAATTCACCAAAGAAGAGCGGGCCGTCATCGAATTCGCCAGGTATCGCTGCTTTCTGCTCGGCCTGCCCGAGGAACTGCTGCCCGCCGAACCCGCCGACATCATCCATGTCATGCACGCGCGCTCGGCGCTGCTGCGCCACGGGTTCGACAGCATCTGTGCCGAACTCGTCCGCGGCACGATGGCGGCCTATCTGCGCCCCGACACCACCCTGTTCGACCGGTGCGCCGAGGCGGTCGAAAAGAGCTTCAGCAAGCTGACTTTCGTCCGCACGTTCTGCGGGGGTGACCGCGACATTGCGGAGGCCATGGGGGTCTCACTCGGGTCGACGGACCTGCTGCGGGTGGCCCTCACCGCGCCCTTCATCATCGGGCGCTTCACCGCCGTGAGCCACGCGAGCCGCATCCCGGTGCTTCGGGAGGTCACCGACGCATATGTCATCGCGCTGCTGAAGCTGCGGCTGGCGACCTATGGCAAACCCGAATTCACCACCGACGCAGCGCATTACACACCGGTCCCCCACTAAGCCCCCTCGCCGCGAGCGTGCGCAGTTGTACGCGCTCGCGCGGCGTGTCGCGTGCAAACACGCACGCTCGCGGCTCGAGTGATCAGCTAGGCGAAAAGCTTCGTCAGCCGGGGCGGCAGGACCCGCAACAGCTGCACCAGTGGCGCCCACGGCCACCAGGGCACCACCGCCCGGCCCGGCTCGCGCTCGATGGCGGCAACGAGCGCCTTGACGCCGGTTTCGTTGTCCACCATCAACATTGTGCTGGAGGATTTGGCCGTCATCTCCGACTCGATGTAGCCCGGCTCGATCACCGAAACCTTGATCGGGCCGCTGGGGTATTCGGCGCGCAGCGATTCGCCCAAGGAGGTCAACCCGGCCTTGCTCGCGCCGTAGGCCGCCTTGACGCCCGGCACACCCTTGTTACCGAGCACCGACGAAATGAGCACCAGGTGGCCCGAACCGCTTTTGGCGAACATCTCCAGCGCCGCTTCGATCTGCACGAGCGCGGCCACCAGGTTGGTCTCGATGGTCGCCTTGTTCGCCCAGAGCTTGCCGGACCCGAGCTTGGCGCCCTTTCCGATCCCGGCGTTGACGACGACGCGGTCGATGCCGCCCAGTTCGTCGCTGAGCTCGGCGAAGACCTTCGGCACCTGCTCGTGGTCGTTGACGTCCAACGCGGCCACGGCGACTTTGATGCCGGGATACCGTTGCGTCAGTTCGGCTTTCAGCTCATCGAGGCGCTCGGTGCGACGGGCGCACAACCCCAGGTCGCGGCCCTTGGCGGCGAAGGATCGCGCCATGCCGGCGCCCAGGCCGGAACTGGCGCCCGTGATGAGAATCTTCTGACGAGTCACCCCGGCAGCATAGCTAGTGCCCGCCCAACGTCGAGTTGTTGGGCTCGACAGGGGGTTTTCCGCACAACAAGTCAACGCTCGGCCGCTACTTGAGTAGCCGCGACAAGCGCCGGTCGGCCAGCACCTTGCCACCGGTCTGGCACGTCGGGCAATACTGAAATGACTTGTCCGCGAACGACACTTCCCGCACGGTGTCCCCGCACACCGGGCAGGGCAGGCCGGTGCGGGCATGAACCCGTAATCCGGAGCGCTTCTCCCCCTTGAGCATCGCGGCGCCCTGGCCGACGGAGCGGCTCACCGCGTCGGTCAGCACCGAGATCATCGCGTCGTGCAGGGCGGCGAGCTGTCCGTCGGACAGCTTGCCCGCGGTCGCGAACGGCGAGACCTTTGCGACGTGCAGGATTTCGTCGCTGTAGGCGTTGCCGATGCCGGCGATCACCTTCTGGTCGGTGATGACGGTCTTGATCCGGCCCGTGTTACCGGCCAGCACCCGGGCCAGGTCGTCGGGGCCGAGCTCCAGCGCGTCGGGGCCGAGGGCCGCGATGCCGGGCACCAGCTGCGGGTCGTCGACGAGCCACACCGCCAGCCGCTTCTGGGTGCCCGCCTCGGTGAGGTCGAAGCCGGGGGCCTCGCCGGGGGTGCCCAGGTGCACGCGCAGCGCGATCGGCCCCTTGCCGGGACGCAGCGGCGCCGCGGCCAGCTTGTCGGACCAGCGCAGCCACCCCGCCCGCGACAGGTGGGCGATCAAGAAGAGCTGCCCGGCCTGCAACCCCAGATACTTGCCCCAGCGCTGGGCGCCCGTCACGGGCTGGCCGTGCAGTGCGGTCGTCGGCGGGTCGAAGGTCTTGAGCACCGACAGCGCGCCGACGTCGACGCGCCCGATCGTCGAGCCGACGGCGTGGCGCCGCAGATGGTCGACCAGCGCTTCGATCTCGGGCAGTTCGGGCACGCTCTTCAGTCTGCCGGTCTGAGCAAATAGGTGTCCATGATCCAGCCGTGCCGGGCGCGGGCCTCGGCCCGCAGTGCCGCGATGCGCGACCCGACCCCGCCGACGGTGCCCGCCACCAGCAGCTCGTCGGCGGTGCCCAGGTAGGCACCCCACCAGATCTGCGTGTCGGGCGGGCACGCCTGAAACGAGCAGTCACCGTCGAGCATCACCACCGCCGAGCCCGCCAGCCCATGCTCGCGCAGCCGCCTGCCCGTGGTGATCAGGACCGGCTCGCCCACCTCGTTGAGCGGGATGCGGTGCCGGGCCGTCAGCGCCTGCACCGCGGTGATGCCGGGAATGACGTCGAAGGTGAACTCGACCTGGGCCGCGACGGCATCCAGGATCCGCAGGGTGCTGTCGTAGAGCGACGGGTCGCCCCAGGCCAGGAAGGCACCCACGCCGTCGGGGCCGAGCTCGGCGGCGATGGCCGCCGCCCACACCCGCGCCCGCGCGGCGTGCCAGTCGGAGACGGCCTCGCGGTAGTCGGGCCCGGTCGAGCGTTTCGGGTCCGGCAATTCCACGAAGCGGTACCCGGGCTCCCGGATGAACCGCGCGCAGATCTCTCGCCGCAGGGCCACCAGGTCGCTTTTCGCCTCCCCCTTGTCCATCGCAAAGAAGACCCGGGTGTCATTCAGGGCCTCGATCGCCTGGACCGTCACGTAGTCGGGATCGCCTGCCCCGATGCCGATCACGTGAATATGCCGACCCAAGAAACCCTCCTTATTGGTTAAATCAGAGTGCCGAATCGAGACCTCGAGGGCCTAGCCGGGACCCCAAGTACCCAGTACCATGGGTACCGTCTGAAGCACCCAATGAAGGGACGCCAGCGCCATGACCACGGTGGTGAAGCCAAGTGGCCCGAGTCGTGAGGAGTTCTCGGACCGCTTGCTGAAAGGCTCGGTCAAGAAGTCCTACGAGCCCGTCGTCGACATCGATTGGGACGCGCCGCTGGATCCGGACAAGTTCTATCTGCCGCCGCGGCTGGTGTCGTTGTACGACACGCCGATGTGGGACGAGATGACCCGCGAGCAACAGATCGATCTGTCGCGCCAGGAACTGGTCAACACGCTGTCGGCGGGAATCTGGTTCGAGAACATGCTCAACCAATCCTTGTTGCGGACCATCCTGCACGAGGACCCCACCAGCTCCTCGACGCATTACAAGCTGACCGAGCTGGGCGACGAGACCCGCCACATGGTCATGTTCGGCAAGGCGATCGAGCGCATCGGCGCCAAGCCGGTGCGCCCGCGGCTTTTCCACCGATGGATCATCAACGCCCTGCCCCTGGCGTTCCAGCGCGGCTCGATGCTGTGGATGGCCGCGCTCATCGGCGAGGAGATCTTCGACTCGCTGCAGCGCCAGATGATGGATGACCCGGAATTGCAGCCGATCATCCAGCGCCTCATGCGGATTCACGTCACCGAAGAGGCGCGCCATATTCAGTTCGCCCGGGACGGCGCCCGCAAACGCGTCACCGAGATGCCCCGGCTCAACCGATGGTTCATGGCCAACATCAACGGCCTGGGCGGCTACTTCTTCAACTACCTGTTCAGCAATCCGATCCCCTACGCCCGGGTGGGTCTGGACGCGAAGCGGGCCCGACGGATCGCCCGCACCAGCCCGCACCGCCGCGAGATTCAGGTTGCCGGCTTCGCTCCACTGGCGGCGTTCCTGACCGAGGTGGGCCTGCTGGGCCCCATCGCGCGCCGCGGCTGGAAGCGCAGCAGGTTCCTGTGACCCGGCCGCCGGTCGTCGTCCTCGGCGCGGGCGACGGCGGCCGCGCCGCGTGCGGGGCGCTGCGGGCGGCGGGCGTCACCGACGTCGTACCGCTCGACTGCGAGGTCCGCGGCGCGCGATTCGACGACGGCGCCGACGCATGGCTGCTCACGACGGTCGATGGCGAGACGACGCGGGCCGGCGTCGTCATCGCCGCCTACCGACCGGTGCAGGTCCCCTGGCTGCCCGACCTCCCGGGGCGCGACGGCTTCCTCGGCGAATGGTTCCACGCGGCGCAGTGGCCGCCCGGCTTCGACCCGGCAGGTAAGCGCGTCGCGGTCGTCGGCGCCGACGCCACCGCCGGCCACTACCTGCCGCGGCTGACCGCATCGGCCGCTGCCGTCACCGTCTTCGCGCACCCGCCGCGCCGGGTCGTCGACGAGTTGCCGCTCCCCGCCACCCGCATCAAGCGCTGGCTGGGCCGCCGCTTCCGGCCGGCCGGCACGGCGGAGCGGCGGCCCAGCCAGCG
>LQPB01000075.1 GCA_002102225.1 Mycobacterium interjectum | reverse complement strand
CATCAATGGCAAACAGGTGGTCCCATGCTCATGGCAAAACCAGCTCTGAAGTGGTCCCATTCACCTGGCAGCCGACACGGCAACGGGCGCACCGCGGCGGGCCGATGTGTTGGCGGTTGTTCCGCATTCGCCGCAGCCATGATTCCTTGTGGTGGCCGCACATGATCATCTGCTCGCAGCCGTGCAGGTCCAGGCGCCACCGCGCGAGCCGTAGGCATCGGCCGCCAGCGTGGGTTGGCATTTCGCAGTGCAGGTATTCGCTGAATGAGGCGACGATCGCATCGAAGGCGGTCGTGGTGTCGTGAGGTGTGGTCATGCCCGCGCACTCTCCTCGGAGGCTCTGACACCGAGGACGCTACGACAATCCGGCATGTATCTGGCACGCCGCCGAATCTGAGGCATCAAAACCGCCTCTGACCTGCACCAACGCTGGTGCGCGATACTGGGATTGAACCAGTGACCTCTTCCGTGTCAGGGAAGCGCTCTCCCGCTGAGCTAATCGCGCCGGGGGGTCAAATCTGGAGGTGGAGACGGGAATCGAACCCGTGTGCACGGCTTTGCAGGCCGTTGCCTCACCACTCGGCCACTCCACCGCTGGGATTGATGCCACTTGCACCTTCGAGCGGACGACGGGATTCGAACCCGCGACCCTCACCTTGGCAAGGTGATGCGCTACCAACTGCGCTACGTCCGCGCGCAACGGGCGAGATCGTCGCCCGTTGCGAAGGACGACGATAGTCCACCTGAGCGGGCCCGCACAAATCTCTTGGTTACGTTGCCGCTCTAGGCTAGCGCTCCCGGCGACGCACGTGGCGAGTTCGGCGCGGTGCGATTCGTGCTACCCTTCGACACCGTTCGCCCCTCGGCGCCGGTCCCGTGGCTCAGTGGAAGAGCGTCCGCTTCACACGCGGAAGGTCGCTGGTTCGATCCCAGCCGGGACCACCCACAAAACCGCAGCTAAAACCCATGATTTTAGCCTTCGAGCGGCTTTGTCAGCAGTCAGCCAGCCGACCGAATTTCTCTGCCCGCACGGCCCGAAGGGCGGTCGAGGCGATGAGCGCTGCGACTGCGCGCGGATCGTCATACATCGGCACGTGTCCGCACCGCGGCAACGCCGCCACCAGGACATGAGACGGCAATTCACCGAGGTATCGCGACCGCTTGAGCAGCAGCCGATCACGAGATCCGAAAGCGACTGTCACCGAAGCGTCTATCGGTCCCGCCGCGACGTAGCGGCGATGCGCGGTCGCCGTCAGAGTCGCGTCGAAGCCGGAGCCGCTCGCCATCGCGGCGATCGCCTCGCGGGCCTGCAGCGGGGTGAGGTTTCCCGGCCGGCCATGTGTCTGCCCGAGGACCAGCTGTCGGCCGACCCGGGTCGCGAGGAGACGGGACAACGTCGTCCCCGCATGCCGGGCCAGCCAGCGCGTCGTGCGGAGGCTGATCAGCTGGTAGCGGGGAGTCTCGCTGCGCCACATGCCCGCTGGGGACAGCAAGGTGAGCGATCGCACCGGGCGCAGCCCGGCGAGCTCCAGGGCCACCCAGCCACCCAGCGAGTTGCCGGCAACATGCGGCGTCGCCACGCCGAGTTGGTCGAGCACGTCGGCAACCATTTCGGCCAATCCAGCCGGCGTCGGCTCGACACCCGTCGGCGCAGGCTCCGAGCTACCGAAGCCCGGCAAATCCACCGCGAGCACGTCGAAGCGGTCAGCCAGCGTCGGGATCACCGGATCCCATACATGTCGTGCCGAGCCCAACCCGTGCAGTAGCAACAGAGTCTGCCCGGCGCCCACGCGGGTGAACCCCAAGGTGTCCATGCCCCTCTAGACACCACCGCCCCCGTGAATGTGACACCCCCGTGCGCCACCGACTCGCTCGTGATCGACTACTCCTAACCCGACAACTCGTCAGTGTGTAAGGACGGTGGACGATGGCAGCCAACCAGGAGGGGATCGGCGTGCTCAAACTCGAATGCCCGCAGCGCCACCCCGTGGGCAGGATCCTCAAGGAAGCCCCGCACCAGGCGGTCCAATACGACCCCGGTGCCCAAGTCGGTACCCGCCGGTTCTGGCCGGATGAACAGGACCAGCCGCAGTTCACGATTCACTGCCGCTTCTGCGACAAATCGGTGGTGGAGGCGACGACGGCCCTGCAGAACCAACTCGCCAGTCTGGTCGACGACGTCGCGCAGACCATCGGAACCACCACGCTGCAGTACGCATAGGGGGCGTTACAGTCTGGGGGCGCGATGTTGCGCGACGAGAGGAGCCCCGTGGCGACACCGGACACCGGTCCCCGCCCTCCCGACGGCGATTGGCTGGGCACCCCGTACCTGAGGTTCGAGCGCCAGGGGCCGATCGCGGTGTGCACGATCGACCGCCCGGAAGCCAAGAACGCCTTCACGCCGGCGATGTACTTCGGAATCCGTTGCGCCGTAGGGCGTGTCAACGAGGATCCGGACCTGGCCGGGCTACTGATCACCGGGACCGGCGACATCTTCGCGCCCGGCGGCGATATGGGCGGCGGGGGAGGCACCGACGACTGGATGACCTTCGGCTCGGCGCTCGGCATGGACGTCACGCCGTTCGACGCGATGCGCACCTCGGCCAAGCCCGTCGTCTCGGCGGTCAACGGGCTGTGCCAGGGCGGCGGCATGCAGATCGCGCTGTGCAGCGACCTGTCCGTGGTCAGCGAGCGCGCGACGTTCCGCGTGCCCGAGCTGTTCCGCGGCTACGCCGACACCTACTACAGCCAGATGCTGGCCCGCCTCATCGGGCCGGTCCGCACCCGCGACCTGATGTTCACCGGGCGGGTGCTTACCGCGGTCGAGGCCCTCGACTGGGGCCTGGTCACCCGGGTGGTGCCCCACGAGACGCTGCTCACCGCGGCGAGGGACCTGCTTGCGCAGGCCTGCCGGACCGCGCCGCGCGCCCGCGGCGTGATCAAGTCCAGCATCGACAGCTACCTCGGCCTGTACGACCGCATCGGCATGACCGCCAGCCTCACCGACGCCGAGGCCCGGGAGGGCTTCCGCGCGTTCAAGGAGCGGCGCTCGCCGGACTGGGTGCACCCGGAGCTGCGCGCCGAGGGACGGCTATGGGTCGATCCACTCGCCGTGGGCGGCTACCCGCAGCACGCCGCCGATACCGGCGGCATCGAACGCCGCGGCGAATTCGTCGGCGCCCTCGCTGAAATGGGCCCAGCCGTCGACGTGGGCCGGGATCACCACCGTGGCGCCCAGCACCTCGGCGGCGGCGGCCGCGCGCGCCGAGGTCAGCGTGAGCGGCCGGCCCCGCTCCTTGGCCGGCACCGTCGCCGCGCCCGCGAAGAGCACCGCGACGTCGATCCCGCCCACGCGGTCGGCGACGTCTTTGACCGCGCTCATCGAGGCGTTGTCGCCGCTGAGGTACACGGTGGGCAGACCCGGGCCCGATAGCACGAAGCCCGTCACCTCGCAATTGACGTGACCGCCGGCGTCGCGCTGCCCGTCGGCCGGGCCGTGCACCGCCGGAACGGCCTGCGCCGCAAGGGGACCCGACCCGCCCGGCAGGTCATACGACTCCCATTGCGCCACTCCCACCGCCGGCGGTCCCAACCGGCCCGCGGCACCGGGATTGGTGAGTACCAGCGGCGCGGCCAGCGCCATCCGGCGGCCCTCGTCGTCGAGGTTGTCGGGGTGCTGATCGTGGCTGATCAACACCGCGTCCACCGGCCCGAGCGCGTCGGCGCCCACCACGGGGCCGGTCAGTTTGGTCAGGTAGCCATGCTCGCCGGGCGGATCGAAGGTCGGGTCCATCACTAGCCGGCGCCCCGCGATGTCGAGGACGGTCGTCGGGCCGCCCAGCACCGTGACCGCGAACTCGCGTCGTCGCGTGTCAAACATTGCGCACCCGGCCTTGCCAAAAAGGTTCGCGCAGCGCGGTTTTGAGGATCTTTCCGCTCGGGTTGCGCGGCAGCGAGGCCACGAAGTCCACCGTCCGCGGGCATTTGTAGCCGGCCAGGTGCCGCCGGCAGAACGCGATGATGTCGTCCGCGTCGACCTCGTCGGTGGCGACGACGATCGCCTTGACCGACTCGCCCCAGTAGTCGTCGGGAACGCCGATGATCGCGGCGTCGGCGACGGCGGGGTGCTCGATCAGGACGCTCTCGACCTCCGGCCCGTACACGTTCTCGCCGCCGGTGATGATCATGTCCTTGAGCCGGTCCTCGATGTAGACGTAGCCGTCGGCGTCCAGGCGCCCGATGTCGCCGGTGCGGACCCAGTCGTCGGCGGTGATCGTCTCGGCGGTCGCCTCGGGCCGATTTAGGTAGCCGGTCATGTTCTGGTTGCTGCGCACCCAGATCTCGCCCGGCTCCCCGGGCGGCAGCACGTCGCCGGTCTCGGGATGCACGACCCGAATCTCGCAGCCTCGCACGGCCTTACCGGCCGCCAGCTGCAGGTGCGGCCGGTCGGGGTCGCGGTGGTCGTCGTCGCTCAGCGCGGTGACGGCCCCACACAGCTCGGTCTGCCCGTACACCTGGACGAAATTGGTCTCGGGCCACGTCGAAAGCGCGCGGTGCAGCAACGGCAACGGCATGGGGGCGGCGCCGTACACGATGTAGCGCAGGCCGGCGAGCGCCGCGCTGGCCGCCTCGCCGGCCTCAAGGAACCGCGCGATCACCGGCGGCACGAAGAACGCGTGCGTCGCGCCGTCGCGCACCGCCCCGATCAAAGCGGCCGCGTCGGGCTCGCGGGTCATGATCGTCGGCGCACCCGCCCTGATGCCGAACAGCGCATAGCCGATTCCGCCCACGTGAAAAAGGGGCATGCAGACCAAGTTTGCCTCGCCGTCGCCGAACGGGAACGCCGGCGCGAGGTTGGCCGCGTGGTTGGCCAGGGCTCGCTGGCTCAGCAGGACACCCTTCGGGCGCCCCGTGGTGCCGGAGCTGTAGATCACCAGCGCGGTCTCGCTCTCGTCGACCTGCTCCGCCGGCACGGGCGAGGCCGCGGCGAGCAGGGATTCGTACTCGTCGTCGACGAGCACCACGCGTTCGATGCCGGGGAGTCCGTCGACCGCCGCACGCAGTTCGGCGCCGACGAACAGCAACCGGGGGCCGCTGTCGTCGAGCACGTGGGCGAGCTCGTCGCCGGACAGGCGCCAGTTGATGACGGTGGTCACCGCGCCGATGGACGCGGCGGCGAACAGAATTTCCAGGCAGGCGGGGTGGTTTTTGTCCAGGAACGCCACGCACTGGCCCCGCCGCACGCCGGCCTCGCGCAGCGCACCCGCGACGCGCCGGATCCGCGCCGCCCACTCGGCCCACGACCACTGCCGATTGCCGAAGCGCATCGCGACGTCGTCGGGCCGCCGCCGGGCGTGCCGCTCGACGAACCCGGCGAGCGTGTCGGTCGAGGCCTCGGTCTGAGTGTGTTCCACACACCGAGTGTGCCCTGAGGGCTTCGCGTGTGCGGAGGGGGTGGAGATCGGGCCGCTTTTCCGCCACACGCTCACGATCAACGCCGTGGGCGCACACGCGAGTCGGTGGGCCACGAAGACTGCCATGGGGCTCCGGTCAAAGAGGCTGCGCCACAGGGATTGCCGCCTAACGGGGATGATTCCGCACCAGCCGAGCCGCTATTCGCCGACCTCGGCCTCCCGCTCGTCGTCCGAGTTGCGTCGCCGGGCTCGTTTCACCGTCAGCGAGGACCAGAGCAGTCCCACGATAAGCACGGTCGCCTTCAAAAGCACGAAAAGGGCTGCGCCATCGGCCGTAAGGCCGTAGACGAAGACCGCCATGATCGCGGAGGCGGCGATGGCGGCCACCACGACGGCGAGCGGCTTATTCACCGTGACCTTGCGCATCACGAGCCCGGCCTATTGGGAATAGTGGCACCGTTGGGCCCCTTCTTCGACGGGGGGACCACGGTCGCCGCGGGTGCGTGGCTGGCGCCGGGCGAGTTGGCGTTGTGGTCGAGCCCGTACAGGCAGCCCGCCATGTAGTCCCGGTGGTTCAGGTGGAGGTCCGGGGCCGCCCCGTTGTCGATCTGCCACTGGCCCTCACACGCATCCTGATGCGACAGCCGCTCATGCTGGTGCGTCAGGATGTTGAACCCGCCGTAGGCGGCTATCTCGGCCTGACCGTCGGTGCCCGTTTTCAGACCCATCTGGTAGGACTGCGAGGAGGTGTCCACCGCCGAGTCCCCGCCGCCGGAGGCGCCCAAGACGGTAACCCAAAAAGTGATGACGGCGGCGATAGCAACCAATGCGGCGGCTGCGGCAAAGATGATCTTTCGTTCCCGGGGCTGGCGAGACCAGAACTGTTGACCGTCGTCCCGCGCCTTGTCGACATACGGCCGGATCTGCTCCCAGGGCTTCGGGCCGCCGACAGGTGGAGGCGGCATCGGCGGTGGGGGCGGTGGCGCCGCGGGGGCGGCTTCGGGCTGTGTCGAGGCAGTGTTCTTTCGCTGGCGGTGCGGTGTCCAGTTCTGACCGTCCCAATAGCGTTGTGCGTCGGGGTTTTCTGGGTCGTCGTACCAGCCGGGCTGGGCGGGTGCCGTCATGGTCTTTGCCTTTCTCGCGACGAAAACCGGGTCAGGAGACCGATGCTCCGGCTACCGGCTTGGAAGATCCTTGGCAGCTCGCACACCGCTCACCCCCGGAAGTGTCGCAGTTTTGTGACGCAGATCATATGCACTTCGCCAAGCGGGGCTGTGCCACCATGACTGCCATGGTGAACGCCGATCGGGCCCGCTCTCGGACCTTCGTTGTGACGGGCGCGGCATCGGGCATCGGCCTGGCCACCGCGAAGCGCCTGCTGGCCGAGGGCGGCACCGTCATCGGCGCGGACGTGGCCGCTCCGCCCGATCTCGGTGCCGACTTCCACTTCGTGACCGCAGACATCACCGACGAGGCCGCCATCGCCGCGGTGCTGGACGTGGTGCCCGACCGCCTCGACGGCCTCTTCCACGCGGCGGGTGTGGCCGGGGGCGGCCCCGTCCACCTGCTCGACCGCACCGAATGGGACCGGGTGATCGGCATCAACCTCACCGGCACCTTCCTGGTGGCCAAGGCGGCCCTGGCCAGGATGATCGAGCAACCCCGCGTCGACGGCGAACGCGGTTCGATCGTCACCGTCGCCAGCATCGAGGGCCTGGAGGGCACGGCCGGCGGCAGCTCCTACAACGCGGCCAAGGGCGGTGTCGTGCTGTTGACCAAGAACATCGCGCTCGACTACGGACCGAGCGGCATCCGCGCCAACTCCATCTGCCCCGGTTTCATCGAAACCCCGATGGCCCAGAACGTTTTCGGGCTGCCGGGGATGGAGGGACCGCTGGCCTCCATCACCGAAGAGCACGCGTTGCAGCGATTGGGCCGGCCCGAGGAGGTGGCGGCGATGGCCGCGTTCTTGCTGTCACCCGACGCCTCGTTCGTCAGCGGCCAGGCCATCGCCGTCGACGGCGGCTATACCGCGGGTCGCGATCACGGGGTCGTCAAACTCTTCGGGTTCCCGCAGTAGCGCCGTAAGATTCGCGAATGGTCACTCCCGACGAGGCGATCGACGCGATCCGCGGCACCGGTGGCGCGCAGCCGGGCAGTCGCGCGTTGCACGCCAAAGGCACGCTGTACCGCGGGACGTTCACCGCGACCCCGGAGGCGTCCGGGCTGTCGCGCGCCCAGCATCTCGACGGCTCGACGGTCCCAGCGCTGATCCGCTTTTCCAACGGTTCGGGCAACCCGAAGCAGCGCGACGGCTTACCCGGGGTGCGCGGCATGGCGGTGAAGTTCACGCTGCCCGACGGGTCCACCACCGACGTGTCGACGCAGACCGCGCGGCTGTTCGTCTCCAGCACCCCGGACGGGTTCGTCGACCTGCTGAAAGCGATGCGCCCCGGCCCGACTGCGCCGCTGCGCATGGCCAAATACTTCGTGACCCACCCGCGGCTGCTCGGCGCGTTGCCCATCCTGCGCGAGGCCAACAAGGTCCCGGCCAGCTACGCCACCATCGAGTACCACGGCCTGCACGCCTTCCGCTGGATCGCCGCCGACGGCAGCGCCAGATTCGTTCGCTACCACTGGGTCCCCGCCGCGGCCGGCAAGGCCGTCCAGGGCCAAGACGGACCGGACTTCCTCACCGACGAGCTGAACGCGCGCCTCGCCGGCGGCCCGGTGCGGTTCGACCTGCGCGTGCAGATCGCCGGGCCCGACGACTCCACGGTCGACCCGTCCGCGCCGTGGCGCAGCACCCAGACCGTCACCGCCGGCACCCTGGAGATCACCGGGCTGGACACCGAGCGCGAGCACGGTAGCGACATCGTCGTGTTCGACCCGATGCGCGTGACCGACGGCATCGAACCCTCCGACGATCCGGTGCTGCGCTTCCGCAGCCTCGCGTATTCGACGTCGGTCAAGCTGCGCACCGGCGTGGACCGCGGCCGCGAGGCGCCTCACATCTGACGGAGACTAAGCTCTTCGGAAGTGCTGCTCTCCCATATGGTTTTGATCGCCCTGGCGGGGTTCGGCGCCGGCGCCATCAACGCCCTCGTCGGTTCGGGCACCCTCATCACGTTCCCGACGCTCGTCGCCCTGGGCTACCCGCCGGTCACGGCGACCATGTCAAACGCGGTCGGCCTGGTGGCGGGCAGCGTGTCGGGCACCTGGGGGTACCGCGCCGAGCTGGCCGGGCAATGGAATCGGCTGCGCTGGCAGATTCCCGCGTCGCTGGCCGGCGCGATGCTGGGTGCCTTTTTGCTCCTGCATCTGCCCGCGACGGTGTTCACCGCGATCGTGCCGGCGCTGCTGGTGCTCGCGCTGGTACTGGTGGTGGTCGGGCCGAAGCTGCAGTCGTGGGCCGCCCGGCGCGCCGAAGAAGCGGGCCGGTCCCCCGAGCACATCACTCCGGCGCGGATGGCCGTGCTGGTGTTCGGGACTTTCGCGGTCGGCGTGTACGGCGGCTACTTCACCGCCGCGCAGGGGATCCTGATGGTCGGCATGATGGGGGCGCTGCTGCCCGAGTCGGTGCAGCGCATGAACGCGGCCAAGAACCTGCTGACGCTGCTGGTGAATGTCGTTGCGGCGGTGAGCTATTCGGTGGTGGCGTTTCACCGGATCAGCTGGCCGGTGGCCGGGCTCATCGCGGCGGGCTCGCTGATCGGTGGGCTGGTGGGGGCGCGCTATGGCCGCCGGCTCTCGCCGACCGCGTTGCGCTCCACCATCGTGGTGGTCGGGCTGATCGGGCTCTACCGCCTGCTCACCGTGGCTTGACGGTGACCTCGGCGACGACGTCCAGCACGTCGTGGCGTTGTTGCCACGCCCGCCGCTGCCGCATCGCCCCGTTGCCGCGCGCGACGATGCGATCGAGTTCCGTTGCCGTGCGGTCGTATTCGCCCAGGGCTTCCAGCGCCGGGCGTACGCGCTGCACCAGCGCGCCCAGTTGCTCGCGCGCCGGCACGGCCCCACGGCCGTGGATCAGATCGAGCGTGTGCCCGGAGAGCCCGTCGTGGGCGGCCTTCCAGTACGCCGCCCGCAGCGCGCCGGGCGGCAGGCGCTCCAGCACGTCACCTTCGTCGCGGGCGTCGAGCGCCGTCATCACCGCGGCCCTGATCAGCGTGGCCAGCAGCACGGTCTCGTCGACGGTGGCCGGCACGTCGGCAACCCGGACCTCGACCGTCGGGAAATCCGCCGACGGGCGCACGTCCCAATAGATCATGTCCCGGTCCAGGATCACCCCGGTGTCGACCAGCATCCGCACCGCGCGGTCGTAGTCGTCGGGGGAGGGAAAGAACGGCGGCGGCCCGGCGGCCGGCCAGCGCCGCCACAGGACGCTGCGCCAGCTGGCGTGGCCGCTGTCGGCGTTGCGGTACACCGGCGAATTGGCCGACAGCGCAAGCAAAGACGGCAGCCACGGCCGCAGCCAATTGCTGACGTGGATGGCGGCCGGGCGGTCGGGCACCTGCACGTGCACGTGGCATCCGCAGATGCCCTGCTCGTGGGCGATCATCCCGAACTCGGCTCCGATCCGCCGGTAGCGCGGGGTGTCGGTGACGGGAAACTCGTGCGGCGTGGCGGGCGGAAGCCCCGAGGCCAGCAGCCGGACGCCGGCGGCCTCGGCAGCCTGCGCCGCGGCGCGCCGCAGCCGGGTGAGCTCCTCGGTGAGTTCCGCGCTGCTGGCCATCACGCTGGAGGTCGTCTCCACTTGGCAGCTGCTCAGTTCCAGCTGCAGCTCGACGCCGTGCCGCTTGGCTTCTTCGGCCACGTCGGCGTTGCGGGCGGCCGGTGCGCCCGTCCGCGGGTCGACGAGGAGGAACTCCTCCTCGGCCCCGAAGGTGGGAAGGTCGCTCATCAGCACCTCGCCGGCTCAGCCGTGCAGACCATGCCCGCACCTCGGGGCGCTCTGCTTGCGTCAAGAAGTACCCACCGGATCGCGGCGGCCAACACGTCGCGCCGCCAACGCTGGTAAGTGCTAGCCGCCGCCGTTGCCGCCGTGACCACCGACGCCGCTGCCGGCATTCAACACGGTGGCTCCGCCGCCGCCGCCCCCGCCGATGCCGGCGTTGCCGCCAATCCCGGTCGGCCCGACGCCGGGGCCGCCGGCGGCACCTCCGGAGCCGCCGTCGCCGCCGCCATAGGAAGTGCCAGAGCCCGGGATCTGGTTGCCGGCCTGACCCCCGTCCCCGCCGCTGCCACCGAAGCCGGGGATGCCTCCACCGCCGCCGCCACCACCGCCACCGGAGCCGATGGCCGCTGTGGTCGCCGAACCGCCGGCAGCGGAGCCCCCGCTGCCGCCCTGACCGCCGTCGAGGACGCCACCGCCGTTGCCCCCGCTGCCACCGGTGATCCCGGTGCCGGTGGCTCCGATGCTGGCGGCGGCGCCGCCGCCCCCGCCACCGCCGAGACCGCCGGCAGGTCCGACGTAGCTGCTGCCGTAGCCGCCGCCGCCGCCTGAGCCGTCAGCCTCGGCCGTCACGGAACCCGGATTGATTTGGACGTCACCGCCGCTGCCGCCTTTACCGCCGTTACCGCCGTTACCGCTGGTGCTGTGCCCGCCGGCGCCGCCACCGCCGCCCCCGCCGCCGGCGAGGGTGCCTTGCGTGATGTTGTTGAGCACGCCGCCACCGCCGGTGCCGCCGTCCCCGCCGTTGCCGGCGTTGCCGCCGACGCTGTTGCCGCCGTTGCCTCCCGCGCCGCCGCTGCCGCCGACGTCGCCGCTGGCAGCCAAGAGGGCGCCGTTGCCGCCGTGTCCACCGTCGCCACCGTTGCCGTCGACGCCCGCGAGCGCGCCAGCGCCGCCCGCGCTGCCACCGAGGCCGGCGTTGCCGCCGTTGCCGCCGTTGCCGCCGGCGCCGCCGAGCAGGGGAGAACCGCCGTGGCCGCCTTGGCCGCCGTCGCCGCCGGCGCCGCCGTTGCCGTCGGCGCCCCCATGGCCGCCGAAGAAGGCCGACAGTCCCTCTGATTGGCCCCCGACCCCACCGGTGCCGCCGTTGCCGCCCTGGCCGCCATTGGTGCCACTGGTGGCGAGCAAACCAGAAGTACCGGCCCCGCCGGCACCGCCCAGGCCGCCGATCCCGCCGATACCGCCGGCACCCCCGCTGCCCCAGATCAGGCCGCCGTTGCCGCCCGCCCCGCCCGTTCCGCCGTTGCCGCCGAGGCCGCCGTTGGCGCTGGTGGTGCCCGCCATGCCGGTGACGCCGGTCCCGCCGGCCCCGCCCCGGCCACCGTTGCCGAAGAACCACGCGTTGCCGCCCCTGCCGCCGGGCTGCCCGGGCGCGCCGGAACCGCCGTCACCGCCGGGGCCGAACAGCAGCCCGCCGGGGCCGCCGGGCTGACCGGTGCCCGGCGCACCGTTGACGCCCTTGCCGATCAACGGGGTGCCCAACAACAGCTCGGTGGGCGCGTTGATCACCCCGCGCACCTCTTGCCACGCGGCCTCCAGCGGCGACGCGTTGGCCGCCTCGGTGGCGGCATAGGCGCCCCCGGCCCCGCTCACGGCGTGGACGAACTGGTCGTGAAACGCCGCTGCCTGGGCGCTGAGCTGCTGGAAGGCTTGCCCGTGCCCGGCAAACAGCGACGCCACCGCCGTCGACACTTCGTCTTCGGCGGCCGCCAGCAGGTTGGTCGTCGGCCCCGCAGCGGCCGCCTTCGCGGCGGTCAGGGCCGAGCCGATGTGGGACAGATCCGTTGCTGCCGAAGCAAAAAGTTCGGGAGTGGCCACCAGGTAGGACATCGTTTTCCTCCGCCGGGTCAGCAGACGCGTGGTGGCTAGTGTGCGCCGGCCAGGGGCCTCGGTATATCCGGAGTTTTACCTATTTTTGCCGCCGTCACCGACGGCTGAGCGCGCCAGCCGTGGGGCGGACCCGGTTACCAGCGAGCGGCCGACCCGAGCGCGGCGTCCGCGGTCGGGTAGATGGGCAGCACGGCGTTGAGCCCGCAGGCGTCGACGATTCGCGTGACGATCGCGTCGTGGCTCACCAGGCGCAACTCGATGCCGCGGTCTCGACACCGGTGTGCCTCGTCGGCCAGCGCCGCGAAGGCGCAGCAGCCCATGAAATCCAGCCCCGTCACGTCGACCACGAACGGGCCGGGCGGGATGACCACGCTGGCCGCCTCACTGACCAGCTGGCGCCAGGTGTGCTCGTTGCAGGCGTCGACCTCGCCGCCGGCGTTGATCAACACCGCCGCGCCGTTGCGGTCGGTGGTCGCCCGCAGCGTGCTGTGTGGATCGCCCAGCTCGTAGACCAGCCGCGTGCTGAGCGTGAGGGGTGGTGGGCTGGACATCGGTTCCGCAACAATAACCGGGCTCATAAGGGACTCCCTAATCGACCGACGCCTGGCGTCGGGATGGTGCCCGTCCTGCTGACTTAAGACGAATTCTTCGCGACGTGCGAATCTCATTTGTATAACGAGACAGGGCGGTCTGTCTACCTACCCCCGGCTAAGAGTATGGTAAGGCCCGTATGACCAGCCACGATGTCTCGACGCCGGGCAGCTCGGCCCGGGAACGGATCCTGACCGCGGCCTATGAACTCTTCAGCCGGCGTGGGATCCGCGCCGTCGGCACCGACGAGGTGATCGAGCGGGCCGGCGTGGCCCGGGCCACCCTCTACCGTCATTTCGCGACCAAGGACGATCTCGTGCTGGCCGTGCTGCAGCGGCGCGAACAGGTGTGGACCCACGGCCTGATCGAGGAGCAGTCACGGCAGCGGGGCGCCACGCCCGAGGAACAGTTGCTGGCGATCTTCGACGTCATGCACGACTGGTTTCAGCTCCGCGACGGCTACGAGGGCTGCTCGTTCATCAACGTGTTGCTGGAGTTGGGGGCCGATCACCCGGCCGGTCAGGCCTGCATCGTCCACATCGACCACGTCCGCGACATCGTGCGGCAGCGCGCCGTCGCCGCGGGGCTCGTCGACGTGGAGGAATTCGCCTCGTCCTGGCACATCCTGATGAAGGGCGCGATCGTGCTCGCGGCCGTGGGCGACGTGGACGCCGCCCGGCGCGCCCGCAAGATGGCCGGCGCGCTCATCGAGGAGCACCGGCCGGAGGACATCGGCGAGGCGGTGGGTTAGCGGCGATCGCGAGCGCGGCGAAGCCGGGCGAAGCGGGTCGCCGCGATCGGGATTAGCGGCGATCGCGGCCTCAGGCGGCGTCGGCGGCCGTGGTGCCGGTTTTGCGGTAGTGCTCTTCCTCGAGTTCGGCGATGGCCCGCGACGTGCGCTCGCGCAACGCGAAGGCGGCGATGAGGCCGCACACGATCGCGATGACCAGCGCCACCCAGGAGAACCGCTCCATCCAGCGTTCGGCGGCCATGCCCGCGTAATACACCAGTGCGGTGGTGCCGCCCGCCCAGCAGATGGCGCCGGAGACGTTGGCCGCCAGGAACCGCGGGTAGTGCATCTTCAGCGCGCCGGCCAGCGGCCCGGCGAAGATCCGCAGCAGGGCGATGAACCGGCCGAAGAACACCGCCCGAACGCCCCAGCGGTTGAACAGCTTCTCGGCCAGCGCGACGTGCCCGGGCCCGAAGTGTTTGGGGAAGCGCCGGCCCAGCCGGTCGAACAGCGGCATGCCGAACCGCCGCCCGATCGCGTAGCCGATCGAGTCGCCGATCACCGCGCCCAGCACCGCGGCGACGCCGACCCCGACGGGATTGACGGCCAGGTCGTGATGCGACGACATCAGCGCCGCGCTGACCAGCACGATCTCGCCGGGAAGCGGAATGCCGAGGCTTTCCATCCCGACCACGCCGCCGACCACCAGGTAGACCAACAGCGGTGGGATGGACTGCAGCAAAGCCTCCACATTCATGCGTCAAGGATGCCTGACCGGCGGGCGAACCGCGCCGCATTCTCCGCGCTGGGCGCGCTGACGGGTTCCAGCCGCGGACGCTTGGGCACCCGCCCGTCGGCCGACGACATGCCGCGCAGCCGTCGCCACACCCACGGCATGAATTTCTGCTGCGTCCAGCGCAGCTGGCCATACGTGCGGGACTGAAACGACAGGCGCGTCGGGCTGCCGCTCGCCTCGGCCCAATCATGGTTGCTGCCGGGCAAATTGAGCGCTTCGGCGGCGGCCGCGGCGAACAGGATGTGCCCCTTGGTGGACGCGTGCACGCGATCGACGTCCCACGTGTCCAGGTCCCGCATCGACGCCGCGTGGTAGAGGTCCACGAGCCTGAAGTCGTAGCGGTCGGCGGCCGCCCGGATCGCATCGTTGATGCGGGTGAGCCGCCCGGACACCAGCCGGCCGAGCGGGAGGAATTGCGCGACGTTGGGGAAGGTGGTGGTCACTACGGTCGCGCCCGAGCCGGCGAGCGCGGCGTACACGTGCTCGAGCTTGTCCAGGGCGCGACCGAACGAGTTGCCCGGCTGGATGACGTCGTTCATGCCGACGCACACGGTGATCAAATCCGGTTGCATCTCCAGCGCCGGCGGCACCTGTTCGCGCAGCACGTCGGCCACCAGCTTGCCGCGGATCGCCAGGTTGGCGTAGCGCAAACCGGGGTAGCGGGCGTCGATCATGGCCGCGAGCCGGTCGGCGAACCCGAGGCAGCCGATCGCGTCGTTGCCGTCCCACAACCCCTCGGTCTGGCTGTCCCCGATTGCTACGTATCGGCTGTATCCGGTCTGGGTAGCCCCGCACACGATGCCGAGACTAACCGGTAATCGGGCTTCCGTCGTTGTAGCGTGACGCTGGTTTCGCCGTGAGGAGTGTCTGTGGAATTCAACCTTGCCCAGGTGTTCGGCGCGGTCGCCGCGGCCAACCCCGACCGGGACTGCATCGTGTTCGGCGACCGGCGCTTGACGTTCGCGCAAACCGCCGAACGCGCCCGCCGGTTCGCCCGCGCGCTGCACGGGTGGGGGCTGGGCGCGCATCGCGAACGCACGGAACTGGCGCCGTACGAGTCGGGCCAGAGCCACCTCGGGTTGTACATGGCGAACTGCAACGAATTCCTCGAGGCGATGCTCGGCGCCTACGGGGCACGGGTGGCCCCGTTCAACGTCAACTACCGCTACGTCGCCGACGAGCTGGTGTACCTGCTCGGCAACGCGGGCGCCGACGTGGTCATGTATCACGCGCGGTTCGCGCCGACGCTGGCCGAGGCGCTGGTCAGAATGGCCGGCCCGGTGCGGCTGATCCACGTCGACGACGGGTCGGGTAACGACCCGCTGCCGGGGGCGGTGCGCTACGAGGACCTGCTCGGGTCGGTGTCCGACGAGCCGCTCGACGTGGTGCCGTCGCCGGACGACCTGTACGTGCTCTACACCGGCGGCACCACCGGAATGCCCAAGGGGGTGCTGTGGCGGCAGCACGACATCTATGTCAACGCCATGGGCGGCCGCGCGCTGGGCACCGGTGAGGTGGTGGGCAGCCTGGAGGAGATCGTCGAGCGATCGCGGCTGGAGGGACCGGGCTCGATGACCCTGGCGCCGCTCATGCACGGCGCCGCCCAGTGGGCGGCCTTCATCAGCCTGTGCGGCGGCCGGCCGTTCGTGATGGCGCCGACGACCACCCACTTCGATCCGGCCGAGGCGCTGGCGCTGGCCAGCCGCGAACGGGTGATATCGCTGTCGATGGTCGGCGACGCGTTCGGCCGGCCGTTGGCCGACGAACTCGAGGCCGGCGACTACGACCTGTCCGGGCTGCTGGCGCTGGTCACCGGTGGGGCCGCGCTCAGCGCCCCGCTCAAGCAGCGGTTCGTCGAGCTGCTGCCGCAGGTGACGATCATGGACGCGGGCGGGGCGTCGGAATCCGGCGCCCAGATGATCCAGGCGTCCAGCCGGCTGCAGGGCGCGACCGGCCGCTTCGCCCCGAACCCCGGTGCGGTGGTGGTCAGCGAGGACCTGACCCGGATCCTGTCGCCGGGCGACGCCCAGATCGGCTGGCTGGCCCAGCAGGGGCCGATACCGCTGGGCTATCTGGGCGACCCGGAGAAGACGGCGCGCACGTTCCCGGTGATCGAGGGCATCCGCCACTCGGTGCCCGGCGATCGGGCCCGCTGGCACGCCGACGGCCAGATCGAGCTGCTCGGGCGTGATTCGGTCACCATCAACTCCGGCGGGGAGAAGATCTTCGCCGAGGAGGTCGAGGCCGCCATCGCCGAGCACCCCGACGTGTACGACGTTGTGGTGACGAGCCGGCCCAGCACCCGGTGGGGCAACGAAGTCGTCGCGCTGGTGCAACTTTCCGACGGCGCGTCCGTCGATGCCGACGGCATCATCGCCGAGGCCGGCCGCCATATCGCGCGTTACAAACTGCCGAAGGCGATCGTCTTCTGCGACCGGCTGCAGCGCTCGCCGTCCGGCAAGGCCGACTACCGCTGGGCGAAAGATCAAGTGGCACTGGGTAGCTGAGCTTGCGCTGCCACATCCGCCACAATGGCCTCCCCGGGGGAGGACAAAAGCTGTGCCCTGCCCTGAGCCGTGACGGATGTGGCAATTGAGTTAGCCTCGGTGGCCGTGGCCGCGCAATTGAATCTCAACGCGATTCGCACACCGGGCCGCGCGGCCGTCGCGATCGGTGCCGCCGTGACGCTGGCCGTGTTCGTGGCGGGGCTGATGTGGGCCAAGTGGATGCCCTACGCGGCCAAAGCGCTGCGCGCCCGGCGGACGCATCACTGGTCGGCGTCGAACATCCTCACCATCGGCGGGGTGCGCACCGGGGACGGCCCCAGCTGGCACGCCGCGACGACGTTCTTTCACGCCTACTTCTTGTCGATTTGGCAGGCGCTGCTGGTGGCGCTGCTGGTCAGCGCGTCGGTACAGGCGTTGCTGCCGCGATCGTGGTTGCCGCGCGTGTTGAACCGGCGCCGCGTGATCTCGAGCGCGCTGGCCGGTGGGGTCGTCGGCATGCCGTCGATGATGTGCACGTGTTGCGCCGCCCCGGTGGCGGTCACGTTGCGGCGCAACGGCGTCGGGCGCGTCGCCGCCGTCGCCTACTGGCTCGGGAATCCATTGCTGAATCCCGCGGTGCTGGTGTTCCTGGCCTTTGTGGCTCCGTGGCAGTGGACGCTGACCAGGTTGGTGGTCGGCGTCGCGGCCGTGGTTGGTGTGGCGGCGACGGTCGGGCTGGTCACAGGGGGCAGCGGGCAACCGCCCGCCGAGTCCGTTGCCCGTTCCGGTGATGGCGAGCCGGCGGCGAGGGCCGGCGTCTTCATGCGGGCGCTGCTGCGGTTGTGTCTATTTCTGTTGCCCGAGTACGCGGTCATGGTGCTCCTGGTCGGGGCGTTTCGCGGCTGGCTGCTGACCCTGACCGGATTCCCGCACGGCGGCCTGCTGATCGTCGTCCTCGCGGCCGCGGTCGGCACGCTGATCGTCATCCCGACAGCGGCGGAGATCCCGATCCTGCAAGGGCTGGCGCTGCTCGGGGCCTCGACGGGAACGCTTGGTGCGCTGCTGATCACCCTCCCCGCGGTCAGCGCCCCGGGTGCGGCGATGGTCGCACGCAGCCTCGGATGGAAGGCCACCGCGGCCACCACTTTCGCGGTGATCGTCGCGGGCCTAGTCGGCGCGACGGTCCTGAGCGCGCTCTGAAGGGCGGTACCGTCACTGTCATGGCGAACAAGAGGCAGCAGGACGCCGCCGATTCGCTTGCGCCCCAGTATCCGATCGAGTCGGTCGACAACGCGCTGAAGCTCCTGCTGCTGCTGGGGGAGCGGCCCGAGATCCGGTTGACGGAGGCCACCCGATACCTCGGTGTCGCGCCGTCGACCGCGCATCGGCTGCTGGCGATGCTGAACTACCGCGGGTTCGTCCGGCAAGACCCGGTGTCCAAGGCGTACCTGCCCGGTCCCTCGTTGACCGGCGTGGCGTTTGCGATCCTCGGGCGCCTCGACATTCAGCGCTCCGCGGCGCCGATCATGCGCGTCCTCAGCCAACAACTGCGGGAGACGATTCACGTCGGGATGCTCGACGGCGCCAACGTTCATTTCGTGGCCGCGGTCGAGGGTCCGGCCGCGGTCCGGGTGGCCTCCCGGCTGGGACGAACCATGCCGGCGCATTGCACCTCGACGGGCAAGGTGATGTTGGCCCAGCTCGCGGAAGCCGAACTGTGCCAATTGTTTCCGGTCGAGGAGTTGGAGCGGGTCACCCCTCACTCGATCGGCAGCCGCACGGAATTGGAGGCCGAGCTGTCCCGCATCCGCGAGCGGGGCTACGCGGTCAATCTGGAGGAGAGCGAGGAGGGCGTCGCCTCGGTGGCGGTGCCCATACCCACCCGCGCCCCGGGCCTGCGGCTGGCGCTCAACGCGGCGGCGCCGCAGAACCGGCTGTCCAGCACCGAACAGCCCGCCATGGCGGCCGCGCTTGTCAAGGCGGCCAAGGAGATTGGCGATCAGCTCGGTTGAGACGTCCGGTACGGGATTTCCGGAGCACCACCACACGCCGTGACCGCCACGTTCGCGGCGACGGCGACCAGGAGGCGCCGCCGGTCCAGTTCCCCCCCACCCGGGCAGGTTAATCCCGGCGCCGGCCAGCTCCGTCGTGTGGCGCGCCCTGGAGATGAAGCCGTGAATTATCGGCATTCGCCGATATAACGCGCGGAGCGAGAATACCGTTTTCAGCCGGTGATGGTTCGCGCCCATCCGGGGAACGAGTCCAATCGTCCTGTGTCGATGGGAGCCCCCATGTCGTTCCTCATTGCGATCCCCGAGACGTTCTCCGCGGCGGCCACGGATTTGGCGGGCATCGGGTCAGGGCTCAGTACGGCCAACGCGACCGCGGCGGCCACCACGACGGAGTTGCTGCCCGCGGCCGCCGACGAGGTGTCGGCGGCCATCGCCGCGCTCTTCGGTGGCCACGCCCAGGCCTACCAGGCGGTCGGCGCGCAGGCGGCGGCATTCCACGAGCAGTTCGTACAGGCCCTCACCGGGGGAGCGGGCGCCTACGCGGCCGCCGAGGCGACCAACGCGCAGCAGGCGATGCTGGGTGCGGTGAACGCACCCGCCCAGGCCCTGGTGGGGCGCCCGTTGATCGGCGACGGCGCCAACGGGGCCGCGGGCAGCGGCGCGAACGGCGGGGCCGGCGGGCTGCTCTGGGGCAACGGCGGCAACGGCGGCTCGGGGGGCGTCGGTCAGGCGGGCGGAAGTGGCGGCAGCGC
>LQPB01000074.1 GCA_002102225.1 Mycobacterium interjectum | reverse complement strand
CCGCCGTGACCGCCGCGGCCCCCGGGCCCCCCCCCCCGGTGTCGATGCCCGCCGCGCCGCCGCCGCCGGTGCCGCCGGCACCCCACAGCCCCGCGCTGCCGCCGGCGCCGCCCGCGCCGCCGGCCACGCCGGCGACGGCGCTCGCGCCACCCATGCCGCCGCCGCCGCCGCTGCCCGACAGCCATCCGCCGCGGCCGCCGGCGCCGCCGTTGCCCGCCGCGCCGCCGTTGCCGCCGACGCCGCCGTTGCCGATCAGCCCGGCCGCGCCGCCGTTGCCGCCGGGCAGGCCGGACGCGGCCGGTTGGGAGTAGCCGTTGCCGCCGTTGCCGTACAACAGTCCGCCGGCCCCGCCGTTCGGGCTGGCCGCCGTCCCGTCGGCGCCATTGCCGATCAGGGGGCGCCCGAGCAGCGTCTGGGTCGGCGCGTTGATCGCGTCGAGCAGGTTCTGCTGCGCGCTGGCGGCCTCGGTGCCGGCGTACGACGCCCCGGCGTTGCTCAGGGCCGCGACGAACTGGTCGTGAAACGCGGTCGCCTGGGCGCTGAACGCCTGATACGCCTGGGCGTACTCGCCGAACAGCGTCGAGACGGCCGTCGACACCTCGTCGGCGGCGGCCACTTGAATCTGGGCCGTCGGGGCCGCGGCGGCGGCGCTCGCCGTCGTAATCGACGAGCGAATCGCCGCCAAATCGGTTGCGGCGGCCGCCATCGTATCCGGCGATGCGATCACAAAAGACATGTCCGACCTCCCGAGTCGGCGGAAATCTTAGCGCTGCTGGATACCGGATGTCATAAAATGGGGGGACTTTCCAGGTGTTTCGCAGCAAAAGACCGGCGATCCAATGACTAACGGTCGTAAGTCAATTCGGCCGGGCGTCGCCCAGCCGCCGCGCCAGCCCCTCGGTGAACTCCGCGACGCGTGCGGGACTGTCCAGCGCGAACCGCGCGGCGGTGGCGCGGTCACCGTCCTCGTTGTGCCGCACCAGGATCGGGATACCGTCGCCGCGGATCGCGTCGAACGCGTCCTCGTCGGTGATGTCGTCGCCGAGGTAGATCGGCAGCAGGGGACCGGCGGTGGCCCGGTCCAGGTGGTCGATCACCCAGCGCAGCGTCTTGCCCTTGTCCCAGTCCATGTCGGGGCGCAACTCGATGACCTCACGGCCGGTGGTCACCCGAAGCGCGTCGCGTCGGCCCGCCGCGCGCACCGCGGCGGCCACCTCGCCGACGCGATCCCGTGCGGCGTTGCGGTAGTGCACTGCCACACCAAAACGCTTGTGCTCCACCATAATTCCGGGAATCTGGCCCAACCGGTCGCGCAGTTCACCCGCCGCCTGTTCCAGCACCGGTATGGCCGCCGCCGCGTCCTCGTTCTGGTGGTGCGTCCCGTCGGGTGCGGTCAGCTCGAAACCGTGGCTGCCGGCGTACCAGATGCCGGGCACGCCGAGGCGCTTCGTCACGTCGGCGAGGTCGCGGCCGGACAGCACCGCGACGGGACATTGCGCGGCGAGCTCCTGCAGCGCCGGCACGGCGCCGGCGACGGGCCGGGCCGCGTCGGGATCGTCGACGATGTCCGACAGGGTTCCGTCGAAGTCGTAGAACACCGCGGGCCTGCGCTCGGTCAGGGCGCCCAACGCCTCCGACGCGTCGGGCAGCTGCGACATCCGGAGATCCCCGGTCCGTACGCCGAGCTCGCCCACGTCGGCGACGACCTCGTCGGCGCCCGAACGCCGGAGCGCCTGCGGGGCGCCGGTGCCCTCGACGCCGATGACCAACGCGAAGCCGCCGTCGCGCGCCGCCTCGACGGACGCCGGGTCGCCGGTGACCACGGCGCATCGGCCCGGGCGCACCGAGAGCTCCTTGGCCGCCGCGCGCAGGGTGCCGCCCGAGGAGAAGGCACCGGTGCCGACGCCGGCCTCGCGCAGCCGCCCGGCCAGGGCCTGCGCGTCACCCAACGCGGCGTCGAACAGCACCGCGTCGTGGCGGCGCGGGTCGATGCTGACCGGCATGCACCAACCTTCTCACGGTGCCCGGCGCCGCCGGGCCCGGGTCAGAACCGCGCCGAAGGGTGCGCGCGATACGCCTGGCTCGGGTGCCTGCGTGCCGCGCGCCTGCGCCGGTGGTCCTTGCCGAACAGCAGCACCGAATCTCCGCTGAGCGCCACCATCCGCGCCATGCCCAGTTCGATGCCGGCCGCCAACTCCTTGACGTCGGCCGCGGCGTCGTATGCTGCGGTGATCCCGAACACCACGTCGTCGCCGTAGCTGAGCACCGCCACTCCCGTGCTCAGCCGCACGCCGGTCGGGGGGATCGGCAGCAGCCGCTCCATCGTCCGGCCCATCAGCCGCAGCTGATGGCGTGGCCCCGGCGGGTGGGTCCCCAACGTCACGATGCCGGCGTGCGGCAACCGGGCCAGCAGCCCTAAGACGTTGCTGCGCAGCGGCGCCGGCAGGAAGTTGAGCGCCGACTCCACGATGCCGGGTTCGCGCTCCTGCGCCTTCCACCTGGAGTGCACCGTGCGCAGCTGCTGGACCGGGTCCTCATGCTCGACGGGCAGAAACGGCAGCATGGCCGAACGGACCGGCGTCGGCGCCAGGGTCCGCAGCGAGTCCGCGCGCGGCTCCTCGCCGCGGCGCAGCAGGACGCGCCGGAAGCCCTCGGTGATGGCCGCCAGCGCAACGTCGTTGACCGTCACACCGAATTTGCGGCACACCTTGTCGACGTCGACGGCGGGGACCCGCACCGTGCCGTAGCGCCGCATGACCGGGGCGACCGGGAGCCGTTCGGCCGGCCACATCGCCGCGACGAGGGTGCCGGCCAGCGCGGCGGCCCGGCCCAGGGCGCCCGCCCAGCCGGGTCGCGGTGCCGACGAAACCTGTGCGGCGCCAACGTCGCTGGAAAACGTGCCGGCGCCGGCGTCGTCGCAGAGCCGGGTGAGCAGGTGGGCGGCGTCGGCGACGTCGTGGTGGGTCTTCATCAGGATCGCCCACCGGTCGCCGGTCAGCCCCTCGATGACCCAGCACTCCCACGGCGGGCGGTTCAAATCGAGGGGACGCTCGAGGGCGAAGGCGATGGCCCGGGACAGCTGCGCGTCGTCGCCCGGGCGCGGAATCGCCACCCGGCGCACATGATGGGCGACGTCGAATTCCGGGCAGTCGATCCACTCGAGGCTCTGCGCCCTGAGCAACTGTGTGCAGCGCGGTATCGACCGAAATCGTTCCGTCAGAAGCGCTTTCAGCAGGTGGGGATCGGGGGCCGGGCCGTCGACAATGGCGACCGCGCCGGTCGCCAGGCTCGCGTGCTGTTCGGGATCCTGAGCCTTGAGGTAAGCCGTGTCCAGTGCCTTCGCTTGCGCCATGCCCAGTCCCGCCGTCGTTTTTCGCCCTCGTACCAGTATCTGTGCGGCGCCTGCCGGGCGGTAGTCCGGCGGCGTTAAGAACGTGTTTAGACCCGTTTAACAGGACCGCTCATATTCGAACATACATTCGAGTAGGCTGGAAACGTGGTCTGGTATGGGTTGGTTTAATGGGCCGCCGAGCTGGGCGGAGATGGAGCGGGTGCTCGACGGCAAGCCGCGCCATGCCGGCGCGCCGGCGGAACCCCTGGAGGACGCCCCGCTGTCGCGCAAGCGCGGGACGTACCAGCCGCCGGGCGACACCCGGCCGGCCCGCTCGGCCGTTCCCTATGCCGAGTTGCACGCGCATTCGGCGTTCAGCTTCCTCGACGGCGCCAGCACCCCGGAGGAGATGGTCGAGGAGGCTTCCCGGCTGGGCCTGCGCGCCCTGGCGCTCACCGACCACGACGGCCTGTACGGGGCGGTGCGGTTCGCCGAAGCGGCCGCCGAACTCGACCTGCACACCGTGTTCGGCGCCGAGCTGTCGCTGGGGCCGGGCGCGCGCACCGAGACGCCCGATCCGCCCGGCCCGCACCTGCTGGTGCTGGCCCGCGGTCCGGAAGGCTACCGGCGGCTGTCGCGGCAACTGGCCGCGGCGCACCTGGCCGGCGGGGAGAAGGGCAAGCCGCGCTATGACTTCGACGCGCTGACCGAGGCCGCCGGCGGGCACTGGCACATCCTGACCGGGTGCCGCAAAGGCCATGTACGCCAGGCGTTGTCGCAAGGGCCGGACGCGGCGGAGCGGGCGCTGGCCGACCTGGTGGACCGGTTCGGGGCGAACCGGGTCAGCATCGAGCTGACCCGGCACGGTCACCCGCTCGATGACGAACGCAACGCCGCGCTGGCCGCCCTCGCGCCGCGCTTCGGCGTCGGCGTCGTCGCCACCACGGGCGCGCATTTCGCCCACCCGTCGCGCGGCCGGCTGGCCATGGCGATGGGCGCCATCCGGGCCCGGCAGTCGCTGGATTCCGCCGCCGGGTGGCTGGCCCCGCTGGGCGGTGAGCACCTGCGGTCCGGCGAGGAGATGGCCCGGCTGTTCGCCTGGTGCCCCGAGGTGGTGAGCGCCGCCGCCGAGCTCGGCGAGCAGTGCGCGTTCGGGCTGGCGCTCATCGCGCCGCAACTGCCGCCCTTCGACGTGCCCGACGGGCACACCGAGGACAGCTGGCTGCGGCAGCTGACGATGGCCGGGGCGCACGAGCGCTACGGACCCGCCGATGCCGCGCCCCGCGCCTATGCCCAGATCGAGCACGAGCTGAAAGTCATCGCGCAGCTGACATTTCCGGGCTACTTCCTGGTGGTGCACGACATCGCCCGGTTCTGCCGTCAGAACAACATCCTGTGTCAGGGCAGGGGATCGGCGGCCAATTCCGCGGTCTGTTACGCCCTGGGTGTCACCCCGGTGGACCCGGTGGCCAACGAGCTTTTGTTCGAGCGCTTCCTGTCGCCGGCCCGCGACGGGCCGCCCGACATCGACATGGACATCGAGTCGGACCAGCGCGAGAAGGTGATCCAGTACGTCTACGACAAATACGGCCGCGACTACGCCGCCCAGGTCGCCAACGTCATCACCTACCGGGGCCGGATCGCGGTCCGCGACATGGCCCGCGCCCTAGGCTTTTCGCAGGGGCAGCAGGACGCGTGGAGCAAGCAGATCAGCCACTGGAACGGGCTGGCCGACTCCCCCGACATCGAGGACATTCCAACGCAGGTGATCGACCTGGCCACCCAGATCCGAAACCTGCCGCGCCACATGGGCATCCATTCCGGCGGCATGGTGATCTGCGACCGGCCGATCGCCGACGTGTGCCCGGTGGAGTGGGCGCGCATGGAGAACCGCAGCGTGCTGCAATGGGACAAAGACGACTGCGCCGCAATCGGTTTGGTGAAGTTCGACCTGCTCGGCCTCGGCATGCTCTCGGCGCTGCACTACGCCATCGACCTGGTGGCCGAGCACAAGGGCCTGCGGGTGGATCTGGCCCGTCTCGACCTCTCCGAGCCGGCGGTCTACGAGATGCTGTGCCGCGCCGATTCGGTCGGCGTGTTCCAGGTGGAGTCCCGCGCGCAGATGGCCACCCTGCCCAGGCTGCGGCCGCGGGTGTTCTACGACCTGGTGGTGGAGGTCGCGCTGATCCGGCCCGGGCCCATCCAGGGCGGGTCGGTGCACCCCTACATCCGGCGGCGCAACGGCGTCGACCCGGTCGTCTACGATCACCCGTCCATGGAATCCGCGCTGCGAAAGACGCTGGGGGTGCCGCTTTTTCAGGAGCAGCTGATGCAGCTCGCGGTCGACTGCGCCGGCTTTTCCGCCGCCGAGGCCGACCAGCTGCGCCGGGCCATGGGCTCCAAGCGTTCGACCGAACGGATGCGGCGGCTGCGCGGCCGGTTCTACGAAGGCATGCGCGCGCTGCACGGCGCCACCGACGAGGTGATCGACCGCACCTACGAAAAGCTGGAGGCCTTCGCCAATTTCGGCTTCCCCGAAAGCCACGCGCTGTCCTTCGCGTCGCTGGTGTTCTACTCGTCGTGGTTCAAGTTGCACCACCCCGCGGCGTTCTGCGCGGCGCTGCTGCGCGCGCAGCCGATGGGCTTCTATTCGCCGCAGTCGCTGGTGGCCGACGCTCGCCGGCACGGCGTGACGGTACGCGGCCCGGACGTCAACGCCAGCCTGGCGCGCGCCACGCTCGAGAACGCCGGGACGGAGGTGCGGCTCGGTCTGGGCGCCGTCCGCCATATCGGCGACGACCTGGCCGAGCGGCTGGTCGACGAGCGAAAGGCCAACGGCCCCTTCACATCCCTGCTGGACCTGACGACCCGGCTGCAACTGAGCGTGCCGCAGACCGAGGCGCTGGCCACGGCCGGGGCGCTGGGCTGTTTTTCCATGTCCCGGCGCGAGGGGTTGTGGGCGGCCGGGGCGGCCGCCACCCAGCGCCCGGACCGGTTGCCCGGCGTGGGGTCGTCGTCGCACATCCCGGCGCTGCCGGGGATGAGCGAGCTGGAGCTGGCCGCCGCCGACGTGTGGGCCACCGGCATTTCCCCGGACAGCTATCCGACGCAGTTCCTGCGCGAGGACCTGGACGCCATCGGTGTGGTGCCCGCCGAGGCACTGCTGGACGTGCCCGACGGCGACCGCGTGCTGATCGCCGGAGCGGTGACCCACCGGCAGCGGCCCGGGACGGCCCAGGGGGTGACGTTTCTCAACCTCGAGGACGAGACCGGGATGGTCAACGTCCTCTGCACGCCGGGGGTGTGGGCGCGCCACCGCAAGCTGGCCAACACGGCGCCGGCGCTGCTGGTGCGCGGCCAGGTGCAAAACGCCAGCGGCGCCGTCACCGTCGTGGCCGAGCGCCTGGGCCGCATCACGCTGGCGGTGGGATCGAAGTCGCGCGACTTCCGCTGACCTCCTTGACCCCCTTCGCGCGAGCGTGCGCAGAATGTCAGCCCGTACGGCGCGTCGCCGTACCGACACGCACCTTCGCGGGGAAGGGCCCTAGCCCGTCGGCGTGGTCCACACCTTGGTCGGGGTGATCGTCAGCCGGGTGCTGTACGAGCCCATCGCCTCGGTCAGGCCGAACTTCGCCGCGTCCTCGCTGTACTTCCCCCAGTACGGCTCGTCGTCGCGGCAGTCGACGCCCGTCGCGTCCACCGTGGCGATCCCGCCGATGACGATGATGCCGCCGCCGTTGCCGTCGGAATCCAGGTTCAGGCTCACCTTGGGGTGCGCCTTGATGTGGGCAACCTTCGCGGCCTGCGGCATGGAGTACACCGTCAGCGTGGCCCCGTCGAAGTAGAACCAGATCAACCGCGGGACGGGCTGCCCCGACTTCGCGACCGTCGTCAGCCACCCGTAGTGGTCCGAGATAAGCCTGCTGGAAACCTCTTGTGTCAGTTCGACGCTCATGGGGCCGAATGTAGTCTCCACACATGACCCTCAACCTGTCCGTCGACGAAGTCCTCACCACCACCCGCTCGGTCCGCAAGCGCCTCGACTTCGACAAGCCGGTGGGCCGCGAGGTGCTGATGGAGTGCCTGAACCTGGCGCTGCAGGCGCCGACGGGCTCGAATTCGCAGGGCTGGCAATGGGTGTTCGTCGAGGACGCCGACAAGAAGAAGGCGCTCGGCGACATCTATCTGTCCAACGCGCGCGGCTACCTCAGCGCCCCCGGAGCCCAATACGCCGAGGGCGACACCCGCGGCGAGCGGATGGGCAAGGTGCGCGACTCCGCCACCTACCTGGCCGAGCACATGCACGAGGCGCCCGTGCTGATGATCCCGTGCATCGAGGGCCGCGAGGACAAGACGCCGCTGGGCGGGGTGTCGTTTTGGGCGTCGCTGTTCCCGGCCGTCTGGAGCTTCTGCCTGGCGCTGCGCTCGCGGGGCCTGGGCTCCTGCTGGACGACGCTGCACCTGCTGCGCGACGGCGAGCAGCGGGCCGCCGACGTGCTGGGCATTCCCTACGAGAAATACAGTCAGGCCGGGCTGTTCCCGATCGCCTACACCAAGGGCACCGACTTTCGGCCGGCCAAGCGGCTGCCCGCCGAGCAGCTCACGCACTGGAACGCCTGGTAGGTCAGGTCGAAAGCGGCCACACCTCGACGACCCCGTGGGCGACCGCGCAGGGGGTTTGGCTGACGCGCTCGATCGCCGCGTCGAGATCGTCGGCCTCGAACACCGCGAACCCGGCGATCGGCAGCGCCGATTGCAGGTATTGCCCCGGCTCGATTTGCACGCCGGCGTTCTCCGGATTGCGCACCCGAACGGGGCCTTCAGCGATGCCGATGAGCGCCCCGGCCGCGCGCAAGGCGTCGTCGCGCGCGTGCGCGGCCGCTCTGCATTCGTCGCTGACGCGGTGGTATCCGGCCGCGTCCCCGTACCCGATCGTGATGAAGGTAGCCATATCGGTACTGACCCGGGCCACGTCGGGAAGTCATCGCCGCTACACCGCCCCGGCGTAGCCGTGCTGGCGCCAGGCCTCGTAGACGGCGATCGCGGCGGCGTTGGACAGGTTCAGCGAGCGCCGGCCCGCCAGCATCGGGATGCGCACCTGGGCGGTGACGTGCGGGTCGGCCAGGGTGGCCTCGTCCAATCCGTCGGGCTCGGGCCCGAACATCAACACGTCTCCGGCCCGGTAGTCGACGTCGGCGAAGGACGTGGTCGCGTGCGCGGTGAACGCGACCACTCGCGCCGGCGCCAGGGCGTCCCAGGCGTCCGGCAGCGACGGGTGCACCGTGACCGACGCGAGGTCGTGATAGTCCAGGCCGGCCCGCCGCAGTTTGGGTTCGGACAGATCGAAGCCGAGCGGCTCGACCAGATGCAATTCGGCGCCGGTCGCGGCCGCCGTCCGAATGGCGTTGCCGGTGTTGGGCGCGATGCGCGGGGTGACGAACAGCAGCCGGAACATCTGCCGATCATGACAAAGCCAATTTGTTTGCCAGACTTGCATCCCCGCGCACCGGCTTACCTTGGAGGGCTCTGCGTACTCAGTAGGAATTGTGGAGACCTCGGCCGCGGGCTGTCATACTCGTCGGATTGCCAGGTGTTTACCTCTCGCGTCCCTCTGCGCGTGGCAGGCGAATAAAGCAGGAAGTCTCATGAGTCTCTCGTTTCACCGAGCGCCCACGATCGGCGCAGCGGCCGGCCGCGCGGCCGCCGGCACGTGACCATGTTCACCCGCCCGGCCCACGCGGCCGAGGCGGGCGCACCCGACTTCGATGACGCCCCCGCCGCCGGGGCGTCGCGGGCCAAGCGCCCGCCGACCTGGTCGCCGAGCAACTGGCCCGTTCGCTACAAGGTCCTGGCGATCGTGCTGGTACCGCTGATTTTGGCGACGGCCTTTGGCGGGCTGCGCATCAAGGACGCGATGGCCAACGCCGGCGGCCTCAAGCTCGCCGCCGCGCGCGCCGACGTGCTGCCGGCGATCACCAAGTACATGTCGGCGCTGGATGTCGCGCTGCTGGCCAGCTCCACCGGACGCGACGTCGACGGCGCCAGGAAAAACTACGAGGCGCGCAAGCACGAGCTTGCGCAGCGGCTGGCGGACACCGATGTCACCCCCGACGTGCGGTCCGGGGTGGGCACGCTGCTCAACGGCGGGCAGGGGCTGCTGGACAAGGTGGCCGACAACAGCATCGGTTTGCGGGACCGGGTGACCACCTACGCCCCGCTCCTGCTGACCGCCGAGGACGTGATCAACGCGTCGGTGCGCGTCGGCAACGAGCGGATCCGCGCCGAGGCGCAGGGCCTGAGCCGGGCCGTCGGCGCCCGCGGGCAGATGACGATGCAGGAGATCCTGGTGACCCGCGGGTCCGACCTGCCCGAGCCGCAGCTGCGGACCTCGATGATGGCGCTGGCCGGCACCGAACCGTCGACGCTGTTCGGCATGAGCGAGGTGCTGGGCGCCGGGTCGCCCGAAGCCAAGACGTTGCAGCAGCAGATGGTCACCCGGATGGCGATCATGTCGGATCCGGCCAGCGTGCTCGTCGACAACCCCGAGCTGCTGCGCTCGATCCAGACCACCGACGGGATCGCCGAACAGGTCGTCACCGACGCCACCGCGTCGGTGACCAAATCGGTGCACGCCGAGGCCACCGAGCGCCGCAACGCCGCGATCACCGACACCGCGCTGGTGCTGGCCGCCATCGTGATCGCGCTGCTGGTCGTGTTGCTGGTCGCGCGAGCGCTGGTGCGGCCGCTGCGCGTCCTGCGCGACGGCGCGCTCAAGGTCGCCCACCAAGACCTCGAGGACGAGGTGGCCCGGGTCAAGGCCGGTGGCGCCGAACCCATCCCGCAGCCATTGCCGGTGTACACCACCGAGGAGATCGGCCAGGTCGCCCACGCCGTCGACGAGCTGCACACGCGGGCCCTGCTGCTGGCCGGCGACGAGGCGCGGTTGCGCCTGCTGGTCAACGACATGTTCGAGACCATGTCGCGGCGGAGCCGTTCGCTGGTCGACCAGCAGCTGACGCTGATCGACCGGCTGGAGCGCAACGAGGAGGATCCCGAGCGCCTGGACAGCCTGTTCCGGTTGGACCACCTCGCGGCGCGGCTGCGCCGCAACAGCGCCAACCTGCTGGTGCTCGCGGGCGCGCCGCTGGCGCGCGACCAGCGTGAGCCGGTGCCGCTGACGACGGTGATCAACGCCGCGGTGTCCGAGGTCGAGGACTACCGGCGGGTCGAGGTGACCGGCCTGCCCGACTGCATGCTGATCGGCACGGCGGCGGGCGGCGCCATTCACCTGTTCGCGGAGCTGATCGACAACGCCCTGCGCTACTCGCCGCCGACCACGACCGTCCGGGTTTCGGCGGCAGGCGGTGGGGACGGCGGCGTCATGCTGCGGATCTCCGACTCGGGCCTGGGCATGAACGACGCCGACCGCCGCATGGCCAACATGCGGCTGCATGCCGGCGGCGACGTCACCCCCGATAACGCCCGCCACATGGGCCTTTTCGTGGTGGGCCGCATCGCCGCTCGGCACGGCATCCGGGTGGGGCTGCGCGGCCCGGCGGCCAACGAGACGGGCGCCGGCACCACCGCCGAGATCTACCTCCCGCCGACGCTGCTCGCGAGGGCGGCCCCGGCGGTCGAGCCGCGGGGCCGGGCCGGCGCCGTGGCGTCGCCGAGTACGAAGCTCGCCAACGCCATCGCGACGACGGACCCGGCGGGGGAGCCCGCCGGACACCAGCCGGCGAACCAGAACGGCGCCGAGGCGTCGGGACCGTCGGTCACGCTGCTGCCGCGCCGCAATCCCGGTTCCAGCGGCATCGCGGATGTGTCGGCGGCGCCGCCCGAGGTGCCCGCGGTTGGCGATGCGCCCGCGGTTCCCGAGGCGCCCGCGGTTCCCGAGGCGCCCGCGGTTCCCGAGGCGCCCGCCGCGCAGCTGCCCCGGCGACACCGCCGCGAGCTCGCCACGCCGTGGTGGGAGGCCGGGCAACAGGCCGAGCCACAGACCCAGCCGGACCCGGCGCCGGCGCCGGGTCCGGCTGGGTCTGTGGCTCGGCCTGTTGCCCGGCCTCCCACCACGGCGTGGCGAGCTCGCGGCGGTGTCGCCGGGGCAGCTGCGCGGCGGGCGCCTCGGGAACCGCGGGCGCCTCGGGAACCGCGGGCGCCTCGGGAACCGCGGGCGCATCGCCAACCGCGGGCACCTCGGGCGGCGCCGCCGACACATCCGCGATGCCGCTGGAACCGGGATTGCGGCGCGGCAGCAGCGTGACCGACGGTCCCGACGCCTCGGCGCCGTTCTGGTTCGCCGGCTGGTGTCCGGCGGGCTCCCCCGCCGGGTCCGTCGTCGCGATGGCGTTGGCGAGCTTCGTACTCGGCGACGCCACGGCGCCGGCCCGGCCCCGCGGCTCGACCGCCGGGGCCGCCCTCGCGAGCAGCGTCGGCGGGAGGTAGATCTCGGCGGTGGTGCCGGCGCCCGTCTCGTTGGCCGCCGGGCCGCGCAGCCCCACCCGGATGCCGTGCCGAGCGGCGATGCGGCCCACCACGAAAAGGCCCATGTGGCGGGCGTTATCGGGGGTGACGTCGCCGCCGGCATGCAGCCGCATGTTGGCCATGCGGCGGTCGGCGTCGTTCATGCCCAGGCCCGAGTCGGAGATCCGCAGCATGACGCCGCCGTCCCCACCGCCTGCCGCCGAAACCCGGACGGTCGTGGTCGGCGGCGAGTAGCGCAGGGCGTTGTCGATCAGCTCCGCGAACAGGTGAATGGCGCCGCCCGCCGCCGTGCCGATCAGCATGCAGTCGGGCAGGCCGGTCACCTCGACCCGCCGGTAGTCCTCGACCTCGGACACCGCGGCGTTGATCACCGTCGTCAGCGGCACCGGCTCACGCTGGTCGCGCGCCAGCGGCGCGCCCGCGAGCACCAGCAGGTTGGCGCTGTTGCGGCGCAGCCGCGCCGCGAGGTGGTCCAACCGGAACAGGCTGTCCAGGCGCTCGGGATCCTCCTCGTTGCGCTCCAGCCGGTCGATCAGCGTCAGCTGCTGGTCGACCAGCGAACGGCTCCGCCGCGACATGGTCTCGAACATGTCGTTGACCAGCAGGCGCAACCGCGCCTCGTCGCCGGCCAGCAGCAGGGCCCGCGTGTGCAGCTCGTCGACGGCGTGGGCGACCTGGCCGATCTCCTCGGTGGTGTACACCGGCAATGGCTGCGGGATGGGTTCGGCGCCACCGGCCTTGACCCGGGCCACCTCGTCCTCGAGGTCTTGGTGGGCGACCTTGAGCGCGCCGTCGCGCAGGACGCGCAGCGGCCGCACCAGCGCTCGCGCGACCAGCAACACGACCAGCAGCGCGATCACGATGGCGGCCAGCACCAGCGCGGTGTCGGTGATCGCGGCGTTGCGGCGCTCGGTGGCCTCGGCGTGCACCGATTTGGTCACCGACGCGGTGGCGTCGGTGACGACCTGTTCGGCGATCCCGTCGGTGGTCTGGATCGAGCGCAGCAGCTCGGGGTTGTCGACGAGCACGCTGGCCGGATCCGACATGATCGCCATCCGGGTGACCATCTGCTGCTGCAACGTCTTGGCTTCGGGCGACCCGGCGCCCAGCACCTCGCTCATGCCGAACAGCGTCGACGGTTCGGTGCCGGCCAGCGCCATCATCGAGGTCCGCAGCTGCGGCTCGGGCAGGTCGGACCCGCGGGTCACCAGGATCTCCTGCATCGTCATCTGCCCGCGGGCGCCGACGGCCCGGCTCAGGCCCTGCGCCTCGGCGCGGATCCGCTCGTTGCCGACGCGCACCGACGCGTTGATCACGTCCTCGGCGGTCAGCAGGAGCGGGGCGTAGGTGGTCACCCGGTCCCGCAAACCGATGCTGTTGTCGGCCACCTTGTCCAGCAGCCCCTGCCCGCCGTTGAGCAGCGTGCCCACCCCGGACCGCACGTCGGGGGTGACATCGGTGTCCGCCAGCCGCTGCGCAAGCTCGTGCTTGCGCGCCTCGTAGTTTTTCCTGGCGCCGTCGACGTCGCGTCCGGTGGAGCTGGCCAGCAGCGCGACATCCAGCGCCGACATGTACTTGGTGATCGCCGGCAGCACGTCGGCGCGCGCGGCGGCGAGCTTGAGGCCGCCGGCGTTGGCCATCGCGTCCTTGATGCGCAGCCCGCCAAAGGCCGTCGCCAAAATCAGCGGTACCAGCACGATCGCCAGGACCTTGTAGCGAACGGGCCAGTTGCTCGGCGACCAGGTCGGCGGGCGCTTGGCCCGCGACGCCCCGGCGGCGGGGGCGTCATCGAAGTCGGGTGCGCCCGCCTCGGCCGCGTGGGCCGGGCGGGTGAACATGGTCACGTGCCGGCGGCCGCGCGGCCGGCCGCTGCGCCGATCGTGGGCGCTCGGTGAAACGAGAGACTCATGAGACTTCCTGCTTTATTCGCCTGCCACGCGCAGAGGGACGCGAGAGGTAAACACCTGGCAATCCGACGAGTATGACAGCCCGCGGCCGAGGTCTCCACAATTCCTACTGAGTACGCAGAGCCCTCCAAGGTAAGCCGGTGCGCGGGGATGCAAGTCTGGCAAACAAATTGGCTTTGTCATGATCG
The DNA here is from genome assembly GCA_002102225.1 of Mycobacterium interjectum. Classification (GTDB taxonomy): domain Bacteria; phylum Actinomycetota; class Actinomycetes; order Mycobacteriales; family Mycobacteriaceae; genus Mycobacterium; species Mycobacterium interjectum_B. Next base: position 8,795 of record LQPB01000074.1, on the reverse strand, counting down.
GCAGATGTTCCGGCTGCTGTTCGTCACCCCGCGCATCGCGCCCAACACCGGCAACGCCATTCGGACGGCGGCCGCGACCGGCGCCGAATTGCATCTGGTCGAGCCGCTCGGCTTCGATCTGTCCGAACCCAAACTGCGGCGGGCCGGCCTGGACTATCACGACCTCGCGTCGGTCACGGTGCACCCGTCGCTGCCGGACGCCTGGGACGCCCTGGCGCCGGCGCGAGTGGTCGCGTTCACCGCGCACGCGACCACGTCCTTCGCCGACGTCGACTACCGGGCCGGAGACGTGTTGATGTTCGGGCCCGAGCCCGACGGATTGGACGAGGCCACCCTGGCCGACCCGCACGTCACCGCCCAGGTGCGCATCCCGATGCTGGCGGGCCGGCGCTCGCTGAACCTGTCCAACGCCGCCGCGATCGCCGTCTACGAGGCCTGGCGCCAGCACGGCTACGCCGGGGCGGTGTAGCGGCGATGACTTCCCGACGTGGCCCGGGTCAGTACCGATATGGCTACCTTCATCACGATCGGGTACGGGGACGCGGCCGGATACCACCGCGTCAGCGACGAATGCAGAGCGGCCGCGCACGCGCGCGACGACGCCTTGCGCGCGGCCGGGGCGCTCATCGGCATCGCTGAAGGCCCCGTTCGGGTGCGCAATCCGGAGAACGCCGGCGTGCAAATCGAGCCGGGGCAATACCTGCAATCGGCGCTGCCGATCGCCGGGTTCGCGGTGTTCGAGGCCGACGATCTCGACGCGGCGATCGAGCGCGTCAGCCAAACCCCCTGCGCGGTCGCCCACGGGGTCGTCGAGGTGTGGCCGCTTTCGACCTGACCTACCAGGCGTTCCAGTGCGTGAGCTGCTCGGCGGGCAGCCGCTTGGCCGGCCGAAAGTCGGTGCCCTTGGTGTAGGCGATCGGGAACAGCCCGGCCTGACTGTATTTCTCGTAGGGAATGCCCAGCACGTCGGCGGCCCGCTGCTCGCCGTCGCGCAGCAGGTGCAGCGTCGTCCAGCAGGAGCCCAGGCCCCGCGAGCGCAGCGCCAGGCAGAAGCTCCAGACGGCCGGGAACAGCGACGCCCAAAACGACACCCCGCCCAGCGGCGTCTTGTCCTCGCGGCCCTCGATGCACGGGATCATCAGCACGGGCGCCTCGTGCATGTGCTCGGCCAGGTAGGTGGCGGAGTCGCGCACCTTGCCCATCCGCTCGCCGCGGGTGTCGCCCTCGGCGTATTGGGCTCCGGGGGCGCTGAGGTAGCCGCGCGCGTTGGACAGATAGATGTCGCCGAGCGCCTTCTTCTTGTCGGCGTCCTCGACGAACACCCATTGCCAGCCCTGCGAATTCGAGCCCGTCGGCGCCTGCAGCGCCAGGTTCAGGCACTCCATCAGCACCTCGCGGCCCACCGGCTTGTCGAAGTCGAGGCGCTTGCGGACCGAGCGGGTGGTGGTGAGGACTTCGTCGACGGACAGGTTGAGGGTCATGTGTGGAGACTACATTCGGCCCCATGAGCGTCGAACTGACACAAGAGGTTTCCAGCAGGCTTATCTCGGACCACTACGGGTGGCTGACGACGGTCGCGAAGTCGGGGCAGCCCGTCCCGCGGTTGATCTGGTTCTACTTCGACGGGGCCACGCTGACGGTGTACTCCATGCCGCAGGCCGCGAAGGTTGCCCACATCAAGGCGCACCCCAAGGTGAGCCTGAACCTGGATTCCGACGGCAACGGCGGCGGCATCATCGTCATCGGCGGGATCGCCACGGTGGACGCGACGGGCGTCGACTGCCGCGACGACGAGCCGTACTGGGGGAAGTACAGCGAGGACGCGGCGAAGTTCGGCCTGACCGAGGCGATGGGCTCGTACAGCACCCGGCTGACGATCACCCCGACCAAGGTGTGGACCACGCCGACGGGCTAGGGCCCTTCCCCGCGAAGGTGCGTGTCGGTACGGCGACGCGCCGTACGGGCTGACATTCTGCGCACGCTCGCGCGAAGGGGGTCAAGGAGGTCAGCGGAAGTCGCGCGACTTCGATCCCACCGCCAGCGTGATGCGGCCCAGGCGCTCGGCCACGACGGTGACGGCGCCGCTGGCGTTTTGCACCTGGCCGCGCACCAGCAGCGCCGGCGCCGTGTTGGCCAGCTTGCGGTGGCGCGCCCACACCCCCGGCGTGCAGAGGACGTTGACCATCCCGGTCTCGTCCTCGAGGTTGAGAAACGTCACCCCCTGGGCCGTCCCGGGCCGCTGCCGGTGGGTCACCGCTCCGGCGATCAGCACGCGGTCGCCGTCGGGCACGTCCAGCAGTGCCTCGGCGGGCACCACACCGATGGCGTCCAGGTCCTCGCGCAGGAACTGCGTCGGATAGCTGTCCGGGGAAATGCCGGTGGCCCACACGTCGGCGGCGGCCAGCTCCAGCTCGCTCATCCCCGGCAGCGCCGGGATGTGCGACGACGACCCCACGCCGGGCAACCGGTCCGGGCGCTGGGTGGCGGCCGCCCCGGCCGCCCACAACCCCTCGCGCCGGGACATGGAAAAACAGCCCAGCGCCCCGGCCGTGGCCAGCGCCTCGGTCTGCGGCACGCTCAGTTGCAGCCGGGTCGTCAGGTCCAGCAGGGATGTGAAGGGGCCGTTGGCCTTTCGCTCGTCGACCAGCCGCTCGGCCAGGTCGTCGCCGATATGGCGGACGGCGCCCAGACCGAGCCGCACCTCCGTCCCGGCGTTCTCGAGCGTGGCGCGCGCCAGGCTGGCGTTGACGTCCGGGCCGCGTACCGTCACGCCGTGCCGGCGAGCGTCGGCCACCAGCGACTGCGGCGAATAGAAGCCCATCGGCTGCGCGCGCAGCAGCGCCGCGCAGAACGCCGCGGGGTGGTGCAACTTGAACCACGACGAGTAGAACACCAGCGACGCGAAGGACAGCGCGTGGCTTTCGGGGAAGCCGAAATTGGCGAAGGCCTCCAGCTTTTCGTAGGTGCGGTCGATCACCTCGTCGGTGGCGCCGTGCAGCGCGCGCATGCCTTCGTAGAACCGGCCGCGCAGCCGCCGCATCCGTTCGGTCGAACGCTTGGAGCCCATGGCCCGGCGCAGCTGGTCGGCCTCGGCGGCGGAAAAGCCGGCGCAGTCGACCGCGAGCTGCATCAGCTGCTCCTGAAAAAGCGGCACCCCCAGCGTCTTTCGCAGCGCGGATTCCATGGACGGGTGATCGTAGACGACCGGGTCGACGCCGTTGCGCCGCCGGATGTAGGGGTGCACCGACCCGCCCTGGATGGGCCCGGGCCGGATCAGCGCGACCTCCACCACCAGGTCGTAGAACACCCGCGGCCGCAGCCTGGGCAGGGTGGCCATCTGCGCGCGGGACTCCACCTGGAACACGCCGACCGAATCGGCGCGGCACAGCATCTCGTAGACCGCCGGCTCGGAGAGGTCGAGACGGGCCAGATCCACCCGCAGGCCCTTGTGCTCGGCCACCAGGTCGATGGCGTAGTGCAGCGCCGAGAGCATGCCGAGGCCGAGCAGGTCGAACTTCACCAAACCGATTGCGGCGCAGTCGTCTTTGTCCCATTGCAGCACGCTGCGGTTCTCCATGCGCGCCCACTCCACCGGGCACACGTCGGCGATCGGCCGGTCGCAGATCACCATGCCGCCGGAATGGATGCCCATGTGGCGCGGCAGGTTTCGGATCTGGGTGGCCAGGTCGATCACCTGCGTTGGAATGTCCTCGATGTCGGGGGAGTCGGCCAGCCCGTTCCAGTGGCTGATCTGCTTGCTCCACGCGTCCTGCTGCCCCTGCGAAAAGCCTAGGGCGCGGGCCATGTCGCGGACCGCGATCCGGCCCCGGTAGGTGATGACGTTGGCGACCTGGGCGGCGTAGTCGCGGCCGTATTTGTCGTAGACGTACTGGATCACCTTCTCGCGCTGGTCCGACTCGATGTCCATGTCGATGTCGGGCGGCCCGTCGCGGGCCGGCGACAGGAAGCGCTCGAACAAAAGCTCGTTGGCCACCGGGTCCACCGGGGTGACACCCAGGGCGTAACAGACCGCGGAATTGGCCGCCGATCCCCTGCCCTGACACAGGATGTTGTTCTGACGGCAGAACCGGGCGATGTCGTGCACCACCAGGAAGTAGCCCGGAAATGTCAGCTGCGCGATGACTTTCAGCTCGTGCTCGATCTGGGCATAGGCGCGGGGCGCGGCATCGGCGGGTCCGTAGCGCTCGTGCGCCCCGGCCATCGTCAGCTGCCGCAGCCAGCTGTCCTCGGTGTGCCCGTCGGGCACGTCGAAGGGCGGCAGTTGCGGCGCGATGAGCGCCAGCCCGAACGCGCACTGCTCGCCGAGCTCGGCGGCGGCGCTCACCACCTCGGGGCACCAGGCGAACAGCCGGGCCATCTCCTCGCCGGACCGCAGGTGCTCACCGCCCAGCGGGGCCAGCCACCCGGCGGCGGAATCCAGCGACTGCCGGGCCCGGATGGCGCCCATCGCCATGGCCAGCCGGCCGCGCGACGGGTGGGCGAAATGCGCGCCCGTGGTGGCGACGACGCCGACGCCGAAGCGCGGCGCGAGGGCGGCCAGCGCGGCGTTGCGTTCGTCATCGAGCGGGTGACCGTGCCGGGTCAGCTCGATGCTGACCCGGTTCGCCCCGAACCGGTCCACCAGGTCGGCCAGCGCCCGCTCCGCCGCGTCCGGCCCTTGCGACAACGCCTGGCGTACATGGCCTTTGCGGCACCCGGTCAGGATGTGCCAGTGCCCGCCGGCGGCCTCGGTCAGCGCGTCGAAGTCATAGCGCGGCTTGCCCTTCTCCCCGCCGGCCAGGTGCGCCGCGGCCAGTTGCCGCGACAGCCGCCGGTAGCCTTCCGGACCGCGGGCCAGCACCAGCAGGTGCGGGCCGGGCGGATCGGGCGTCTCGGTGCGCGCGCCCGGCCCCAGCGACAGCTCGGCGCCGAACACGGTGTGCAGGTCGAGTTCGGCGGCCGCTTCGGCGAACCGCACCGCCCCGTACAGGCCGTCGTGGTCGGTGAGCGCCAGGGCGCGCAGGCCCAGCCGGGAAGCCTCCTCGACCATCTCCTCCGGGGTGCTGGCGCCGTCGAGGAAGCTGAACGCCGAATGCGCGTGCAACTCGGCATAGGGAACGGCCGAGCGGGCCGGCCGGGTGTCGCCCGGCGGCTGGTACGTCCCGCGCTTGCGCGACAGCGGGGCGTCCTCCAGGGGTTCCGCCGGCGCGCCGGCATGGCGCGGCTTGCCGTCGAGCACCCGCTCCATCTCCGCCCAGCTCGGCGGCCCATTAAACCAACCCATACCAGACCACGTTTCCAGCCTACTCGAATGTATGTTCGAATATGAGCGGTCCTGTTAAACGGGTCTAAACACGTTCTTAACGCCGCCGGACTACCGCCCGGCAGGCGCCGCACAGATACTGGTACGAGGGCGAAAAACGACGGCGGGACTGGGCATGGCGCAAGCGAAGGCACTGGACACGGCTTACCTCAAGGCTCAGGATCCCGAACAGCACGCGAGCCTGGCGACCGGCGCGGTCGCCATTGTCGACGGCCCGGCCCCCGATCCCCACCTGCTGAAAGCGCTTCTGACGGAACGATTTCGGTCGATACCGCGCTGCACACAGTTGCTCAGGGCGCAGAGCCTCGAGTGGATCGACTGCCCGGAATTCGACGTCGCCCATCATGTGCGCCGGGTGGCGATTCCGCGCCCGGGCGACGACGCGCAGCTGTCCCGGGCCATCGCCTTCGCCCTCGAGCGTCCCCTCGATTTGAACCGCCCGCCGTGGGAGTGCTGGGTCATCGAGGGGCTGACCGGCGACCGGTGGGCGATCCTGATGAAGACCCACCACGACGTCGCCGACGCCGCCCACCTGCTCACCCGGCTCTGCGACGACGCCGGCGCCGGCACGTTTTCCAGCGACGTTGGCGCCGCACAGGTTTCGTCGGCACCGCGACCCGGCTGGGCGGGCGCCCTGGGCCGGGCCGCCGCGCTGGCCGGCACCCTCGTCGCGGCGATGTGGCCGGCCGAACGGCTCCCGGTCGCCCCGGTCATGCGGCGCTACGGCACGGTGCGGGTCCCCGCCGTCGACGTCGACAAGGTGTGCCGCAAATTCGGTGTGACGGTCAACGACGTTGCGCTGGCGGCCATCACCGAGGGCTTCCGGCGCGTCCTGCTGCGCCGCGGCGAGGAGCCGCGCGCGGACTCGCTGCGGACCCTGGCGCCGACGCCGGTCCGTTCGGCCATGCTGCCGTTTCTGCCCGTCGAGCATGAGGACCCGGTCCAGCAGCTGCGCACGGTGCACTCCAGGTGGAAGGCGCAGGAGCGCGAACCCGGCATCGTGGAGTCGGCGCTCAACTTCCTGCCGGCGCCGCTGCGCAGCAACGTCTTAGGGCTGCTGGCCCGGTTGCCGCACGCCGGCATCGTGACGTTGGGGACCCACCCGCCGGGGCCACGCCATCAGCTGCGGCTGATGGGCCGGACGATGGAGCGGCTGCTGCCGATCCCCCCGACCGGCGTGCGGCTGAGCACGGGAGTGGCGGTGCTCAGCTACGGCGACGACGTGGTGTTCGGGATCACCGCAGCATACGACGCCGCGGCCGACGTCAAGGAGTTGGCGGCCGGCATCGAACTGGGCATGGCGCGGATGGTGGCGCTCAGCGGAGATTCGGTGCTGCTGTTCGGCAAGGACCACCGGCGCAGGCGCGCGGCACGCAGGCACCCGAGCCAGGCGTATCGCGCGCACCCTTCGGCGCGGTTCTGACCCGGGCCCGGCGGCGCCGGGCACCGTGAGAAGGTTGGTGCATGCCGGTCAGCATCGACCCGCGCCGCCACGACGCGGTGCTGTTCGACGCCGCGTTGGGTGACGCGCAGGCCCTGGCCGGGCGGCTGCGCGAGGCCGGCGTCGGCACCGGTGCCTTCTCCTCGGGCGGCACCCTGCGCGCGGCGGCCAAGGAGCTCTCGGTGCGCCCGGGCCGATGCGCCGTGGTCACCGGCGACCCGGCGTCCGTCGAGGCGGCGCGCGACGGCGGCTTCGCGTTGGTCATCGGCGTCGAGGGCACCGGCGCCCCGCAGGCGCTCCGGCGTTCGGGCGCCGACGAGGTCGTCGCCGACGTGGGCGAGCTCGGCGTACGGACCGGGGATCTCCGGATGTCGCAGCTGCCCGACGCGTCGGAGGCGTTGGGCGCCCTGACCGAGCGCAGGCCCGCGGTGTTCTACGACTTCGACGGAACCCTGTCGGACATCGTCGACGATCCCGACGCGGCCCGGCCCGTCGCCGGCGCCGTGCCGGCGCTGCAGGAGCTCGCCGCGCAATGTCCCGTCGCGGTGCTGTCCGGCCGCGACCTCGCCGACGTGACGAAGCGCCTCGGCGTGCCCGGCATCTGGTACGCCGGCAGCCACGGTTTCGAGCTGACCGCACCCGACGGGACGCACCACCAGAACGAGGACGCGGCGGCGGCCATACCGGTGCTGGAACAGGCGGCGGGTGAACTGCGCGACCGGTTGGGCCAGATTCCCGGAATTATGGTGGAGCACAAGCGTTTTGGTGTGGCAGTGCACTACCGCAACGCCGCACGGGATCGCGTCGGCGAGGTGGCCGCCGCGGTGCGCGCGGCGGGCCGACGCGACGCGCTTCGGGTGACCACCGGCCGTGAGGTCATCGAGTTGCGCCCCGACATGGACTGGGACAAGGGCAAGACGCTGCGCTGGGTGATCGACCACCTGGACCGGGCCACCGCCGGTCCCCTGCTGCCGATCTACCTCGGCGACGACATCACCGACGAGGACGCGTTCGACGCGATCCGCGGCGACGGTATCCCGATCCTGGTGCGGCACAACGAGGACGGTGACCGCGCCACCGCCGCGCGGTTCGCGCTGGACAGTCCCGCACGCGTCGCGGAGTTCACCGAGGGGCTGGCGCGGCGGCTGGGCGACGCCCGGCCGAATTGACTTACGACCGTTAGTCATTGGATCGCCGGTCTTTTGCTGCGAAACACCTGGAAAGTCCCCCCATTTTATGACATCCGGTATCCAGCAGCGCTAAGATTTCCGCCGACTCGGGAGGTCGGACATGTCTTTTGTGATCGCATCGCCGGATACGATGGCGGCCGCCGCAACCGATTTGGCGGCGATTCGCTCGTCGATTACGACGGCGAGCGCCGCCGCCGCGGCCCCGACGGCCCAGATTCAAGTGGCCGCCGCCGACGAGGTGTCGACGGCCGTCTCGACGCTGTTCGGCGAGTACGCCCAGGCGTATCAGGCGTTCAGCGCCCAGGCGACCGCGTTTCACGACCAGTTCGTCGCGGCCCTGAGCAACGCCGGGGCGTCGTACGCCGGCACCGAGGCCGCCAGCGCGCAGCAGAACCTGCTCGACGCGATCAACGCGCCGACCCAGACGCTGCTCGGGCGCCCCCTGATCGGCAATGGCGCCGACGGGACGGCGGCCAGCCCGAACGGCGGGGCCGGCGGACTGTTGTACGGCAACGGCGGCAACGGCTACTCCCAACCGGCCGCGTCCGGCCTGCCCGGCGGCAACGGCGGCGCGGCCGGGCTGATCGGCAACGGCGGCGTCGGCGGCAACGGCGGCGCGGCGGGCAACGGCGGCGCCGGCGGCCGCGGCGGATGGCTGTCGGGCAGCGGCGGCGGCGGCGGCATGGGTGGCGCGAGCGCCGTCGCCGGCGTGGCCGGCGGCGCGGGCGGCGCCGGCGGCAGCGCGGGGCTGTGGGGTGCCGTCGCGGCCCGGCGGCGGCAGATGCGCGGCGGGCATCGACAACGGGGCCGGCGGCGCCGGGGGCAGCGGCGGTCACGGCGG
>LQPB01000073.1 GCA_002102225.1 Mycobacterium interjectum | reverse complement strand
GCCCAGGCGCCCCCGCCGGGCGCCGGGGCGCCGGGGGGCGCAGGTTGGCCGGGTGCCGGGGCGCCCGGCGGGGGCGCCTGGGCGGGCGGCTTGGGCTGCGCGGCCTGCGCCGGCATCGAGTTCAGCACCGGCCGGATGTACAGCCGCGCGGTCTGTCCGAGGTTGCGCGCCTCGCTGCCGTCGCTGCCGGGCACGGTGATCACCAGGTTGTCGCCGTCGACCACGACCTCCGAACCGGACACGCCGAGACCGTTGACCCGCGCGCTGATGATCTGCTGGGCCTGCGCCAGGGCCTCGCGGCTCGGCCGCGAGCCGTCCGGCGTCCGGGCGGTCAGCGTGACGCGGGTGCCGCCCTGCAGGTCGATGCCGAGCTTCGGCGCCGCTCGCTTGTCGCCCGTCAGAAACACCAGCAGGTAGACGCCGACCAGCAGCAACAGGAAAACCGACAGGTAGCGGGCAGGGTGCACCGGCGCCGAAGACGATGCCACGTTCCTCGTATCTCCTTGAGAATCGGTTTCTTGCCCTGACAGAGCCTACGTGTCTCGGGCCTATCGGCCCGGGTCGGTCAGCCCCTCGGATTCTTCCAAGTCGTGGTCCGAGGGGTCGTCGGGCAGGATCTTGTCGCGCACGGCCAGCTTCATCCATGTCGTCACCACGCCGGACGCGATCTCCAGGTCCACGGTGTCCTCGGTGATCGCGACGATGGTGCCTTCCAACCCGGACGTGGTGTGCACCCGGTCGCCGGGTTGCAACGACTCCTGCAGGTCGATGGTGGCCTGCATCGCCCGGCGCTGGCGACGCGACGCGAAGTACATGAAGCCGATCATGATGATCACGAACGGCAAGAACAGGATCAAGCTTTCCATGCGGCCAGTCTGCCAGCACCGCAGGTCGCCACCTACTGACCCCGCTCACCCGCACCGGAGCGGATAGGCTTGAGCGGCGACGTGACAGCCGCGCCGCGGTGAGGAGGACGTCGTGGCCAGCCTCGAGCAGAGCCGCCACCTGGTCACCGAAATCCCCGGTCCCACATCGCTGGAGCTGAACAAGCGCCGCGCCGCCGCGGTGTCGGGCGGCGTCAACGTCTCCGTGCCGGTGTACGTCGCGCGCGCCGGCGGCGGGATCGTCGAGGACGTCGACGGCAACCGGCTCATCGACCTGGGATCCGGCATCGCCGTCACCACGATCGGCAACTCGTCGCCCCGCGTCGTGGACGCGGTGCGCGCGCAGGTGGACGACTTCACCCACACCTGCTTCATGGTGACCCCCTACGAGGAGTACATCGCCGTCGCGGAGGAGCTCAACCGGATCACCCCGGGCGCGGGCGAGAAGCGCTCGGTGTTGTTCAACTCCGGCGCCGAGGCCGTCGAAAACGCCGTCAAGGTCGCCCGGGCCCACACCCGCAAGCCCGCGGTGGTGGCGTTCAACCACGCCTATCACGGGCGCACCAACCTGGCGATGGCGCTCACCGCCAAATCCATGCCCTACAAGAGCGGGTTCGGCCCGTTCGCGCCGGAGGTCTACCGGGCGCCGCTGTCCTACCCCTACCGGGACGGGCTGCACGACAAGGAGCTCGCCACCGACGGGGAGAAGGCCGCCGCGCGCGTGATCGGCATCATCGAAAACCAGGTCGGCGCCGACAGCCTGGCGGCCGTCATCATCGAGCCGATCGCCGGCGAAGGCGGATTCATCGTTCCCGCGGAGGGCTTCCTGCCCGCGCTGCTCGACTGGTGCCGCCGCAACGACGTGGTGTTCATCGCCGACGAGGTGCAGACCGGATTCGCGCGCACCGGCGCGATGTTCGCCTGCGAGCACGAGGGGCCGGAAGGTCTGGTGCCCGACCTGATCTGCACCGCCAAGGGCATCGCCGACGGCCTGCCGCTGTCGGCGGTCACCGGGCGCGCCGAAATCATGGACGCGTCGCACGTCGGCGGCTTGGGCGGCACGTTCGGCGGAAACCCGATCGCCTGCGCGGCGGCGCTGGCCACCATCGCGACCATCGAGAGCGACGGACTGGTCGAGCGGGCACGACAGCTGGAACGGCTGATCACCGAACCGTTGCTGCGCCTGCAGGCCGGCGATGACCGGATCGGCGACGTGCGCGGCCGGGGCGCCATGATCGCCATCGAGCTGGTGAAGTCGGGAACCGCCGAGCCCGATGCGGAACTGACCCAGCGGCTGTCCACGGCGGCCCACGCGGCCGGTGTCATCGTGTTGACGTGTGGCATGTTCGGCAACATCATCCGGCTGCTGCCGCCGCTGACCATCAGCGACGAGCTGTTGATCGAGGGGATCGACATCCTCGGCGGGCTGCTGCGCGACCTGTAGGCCCGGGGTGCGAAAGATCACACCATCGGTGTCCCATTGAGGAATACCATTAGTTTAGCTAACGTTCTAGTTGTCGGCGCAGCGTCGCGCTTCAGATCACGTACTTTCAGCGAATCAAGGAACATCTATGTCGACTGCATCCGAAGAGCGGCTCGCACGCCGAGTCGACGACCTCACCGCCAACGACCCTCAGTTCGCCGCCGCGCGGCCCGACCCGGCGGTCGCCGAGGCCCTTGAGCAGCCCGGACTGCGCCTTGCGCAGATCATCCAGACCGTGCTCGAGGGTTACGCCGACCGCCCGGCCCTGGGCCAGCGCGTGGTGGAGTTCGTCAAGGACCCGAAGACCGGGCGCACCTCGCTCGAGCTGCTCCCCCGCTACGAGACGATCACCTACCGCCAGCTGAACGAGCGCGCCGGCGCCCTGGCGCGCGCGCTGACCGCCGACTCGGCGCGGCCCGGCGACCGGGTCGCCGTGCTGGGCTTCAACAGCGTCGACTTCACGACCATCGACGTCGCGCTGGCCCAGCTCGGCGCGGTGTCGGTGCCGCTGCAGACCAGCGCGGCGCCCGCGCAGCTGCAGCCCATCGTGGCCGAGACCGAACCCGTCGTCATCGCGGCGAGCGTGAACCAGCTGCCCGACGCCGTCGAGTTGATCCTGGCCGGCCCCACCCCGGCCAAGCTGGTGGTCTTCGACTACCACCCCGAGGTCGACGACCAGCGCGAGGCGGTCGAGGCCGCGCGCGCACGGCTGGCCGACACCGCCGTGGTCGTCCAGACCCTGGCCGAGCTCCTCGAGCGCGGGACGTCGCTGCCGTCCGCGCCCGCCCCCGCGCCCGGCGAGGACGACCCGCTGGCCCTGCTGATCTACACCTCCGGCAGCACCGGCGCGCCCAAGGGCGCGATGTACCGCGCCAGCAACGTCGGCAAGATGTGGTGCCGGTCGGCCCGGAACTGGTTCGGTCCGAGCGCGGCGTCGATCACCCTCAACTTCATGCCGATGAGCCACGTCATGGGGCGCGGCATCCTCTACGGCACCCTCGGCAACGGCGGCACCGCCTACTTCGCCGCGCGCAGCGACCTCTCCACGCTGCTCGAGGACCTCGAGCTGGTCCGCCCCACCGAGTTGAACTTCGTGCCACGCATCTGGGAGACCCTGTACGCCGAATACCAGCGCCAGGTCGACCGCGGAGTCCCGGCCGAGCAGGCGCTCGAGGACCAGCGGCAGTACCTGCTGGGCGGGCGGTTCATCTTCGCGATGACGGGCTCGGCGCCCACCTCCCCCGAGCTGCGCAATTGGGTCGAGTCCCTGCTCGAGATGCACCTGTTGGACGGCTACGGTTCGACCGAGGCCGGCATGGTCCTGTTCGACGGCGAGATCCAGCGCCCGCCGGTGGTCGACTACAAGCTGGTCGACGTTCCCGACCTGGGCTACTTCGCCACCGACCGGCCGCACCCACGGGGCGAGCTGCTGCTGAAGACCGCGAACATGTTCCCCGGCTACTACAAGCGGGCCGAGACCACGGCCAACGTGTTCGACGAGGACGGCTACTACCGGACCGGCGACGTCTTCGCCGAGGTGGCCCCCGACAAGCTGGTGTACGTCGACCGCCGCAACAACGTGCTCAAGCTCGCGCAGGGCGAATTCGTCACGCTGGCCAAGCTGGAGGCGGAGTTCGGCAACAGCCCGCTGGTGCGCCAGATCTACCTCTACGGCAACAGCGCACAGCCCTACCTGCTGGCCGTCGTGGTACCGACCGAGGAGGCCCTGGCGCGCCATCAGCCCGACGAGCTGAAGCCGCTGATCGCCGATTCGCTGCAGAACGTCGCGCGCGACGCGGGCCTGCAGTCTTATGAGGTGCCGCGCGACTTCATCATCGAGACCACGCCGTTCAGCCTGGAAAACGGCCTGCTGACCGGGATCCGCAAGCTGGCGTGGCCCAAGCTCAAGGCGCACTACGGCGAGCGGCTCGAAGCGCTCTACGCCGAACTGGCCCAGGGCCAGGCCAACGAGCTGGCCGAACTGCGCCGCGGCGGCGCCGACGCGCCGGTGCTGCAGACGGTCAGCCGGGCCGCGGTCGCGATGCTGGGCACCGCGGCCGCCGACCTGTCGCCCGAGGCGCACTTCACCGATCTCGGCGGGGACTCGTTGTCCGCCTTGACATTCGGCAACCTGCTGCGCGAGATCTTCGATGTCGACGTGCCGGTGGGCGTGATCGTCAGCCCGGCCAACGACCTGCGGGCCATCGCGGACTACATCGAGGCCGAGCGCCAGGGCACCAAGCGACCCACGTTCGCGGCCGTGCATGGCCGCGACGCCACCGAGGTGCGCGCGAGCGACCTGACGCTCGACAAGTTCCTCGAGGCGTCGACGCTGGCCGCCGCGCCCGAGCTGCCGAAGCCGGCCTCCGAGGTGCGGACCGTGTTGTTGACCGGCTCCACCGGCTTCCTCGGTCGCTACCTGGCGCTGGACTGGCTCGAGCGGATGGACCTGGTCGACGGCAAGGTGATCGCGCTGGTGCGGGCCCGCTCCGACGAGGAGGCCCGCGCCCGGCTGGACAACACCTTCGACAGCGGTGACCCCACGCTGCTCGCGCACTACCGCGAGCTGGCCGCCGACCACCTCGAGGTCCTCGCCGGCGACAAGGGCGAGGCCAACCTCGGCCTGGACCAGGCGACGTGGCAACGGCTGGCCGACACCGTCGACGTCATCGTCGACCCGGCCGCCCTGGTCAACCACGTGCTGCCGTACAGCGAGCTGTTCGGCCCCAACGCGCTGGGCACCGCCGAGCTGATCCGGCTCGCGCTGACCACCAAGCAGAAGCCGTACCTGTACACCTCGACGATCGGCGTGGGCGACCAGATCGAGCCGGGCAAGTTCGTCGAGGACGCCGACATCCGCGAGATCAGCGCGACGCGGGCGATCAACGACAACTACGCCAACGGCTACGGCAACAGCAAGTGGGCCGGCGAGGTGCTGCTGCGCGAGGCCCACGACCTGTGCGGCCTGCCCGTGGCGGTGTTCCGGTGCGACATGATCCTGGCCGACACCACCTACGCGGGACAGCTCAACCTGCCGGACATGTTCACCCGGCTGATGCTGAGCCTGGTGGCCACCGGCGTGGCGCCCGGTTCGTTCTACGAGCTGGACGCCGAGGGCAACCGGCAGCGCGCCCACTACGACGGGCTGCCCGTCGAGTTCATCGCCGCGGCGATCTCCACCCTGGGGACCCAAACGGAGGGCTACCAGACGTACCACGTGATGAACCCGTACGACGACGGCATCGGGCTCGACGAATACGTCGACTGGCTGATCGAGGCCGGCTACCCGCTGCATCGGGTCGCCGACTACGCCGAATGGCTGCGCCGGTTCGAGGGTTCGATGCGGGCCCTGCCGGAGCGGCAGCGCCAGTACTCGCTGCTGCCGCTGCTGCACAACTACCGGAAGCCGGAGAAGCCGGTGCGCGGATCGCTGGCGCCGACCGAGAAGTTCCGCGCCGCGGTGCAGGAGGCGAAAATCGGCCCGGACAAGGACATCCCGCACGTCTCGGCGCCGATCATCGTCAAGTACATCACCGACCTGCAGCTGCTCGGATTGCTATAGGGCCCCAAGGCGTTCAGCGCTGGGGGTGCGGCCAGCGCAGGTAGGCCGCGTTGGGCGACCCGCCCTCCGGGCGCTGGCGGCGCCAGCCCCGCTTCGGCTCGCCTTCCGATCCGTACCGGTCCACCCGCGGCTGGGTCAGCGCGCCCGACGACACCTCGGGCGACGCCTGCGCGGCGGACACGTAGGCCGGCTCGGCGTGCGCCGGTTCGGCCTCCCGCGCGGCACGCGCCTCCTCCACGCGTGCCAGCGCTTCGACGTCGCTGGCCAGGCGCACCGCAAGGCGCGCGATGGCGACGGCACCCACGAAGACGATCAGCGCGCCGAGACCGGAGAAGTAGGAGACTTCGAGCGCCGCCCGTTTGCGGTCGGTCGCCGCGATCGGATCACCGGCGGAACCGATGCCCAGCATCGGCGCGACCTCACGACCGATCACAAACCATGCGCCGGCCAGCACGGCCAGCCACCCGCCCACCATCGCGGTGATGCGGTTGCCCGAAAAGATCAGCAGCAGACCCGCCACGACGGTCGCCGCCCCCGGCGCCACGTCGAGCCAGCCCCGGGCGGTGCTCCACGCCCAGTCCTGGTCGGGGGTGTAGGCGAAATTGAAATGGGGGCCGACAAACGGGATCAACGCACCCCAGGCACCCAGGATGACCAGGATCAGTCCGCTCAGCGCGCCGCGCGAGCGTGGCATCCACAACGCGCTGGGTCGGCCACTTCGTGCGTTTTTCATCAACTCTCCTCGATAGACGCCGGGCTACTTCAGCACCCGGCTACATACCCCGGCCGTCTGCGGATGTAACGGGCGCGCCCACAAGCGCCGGGATTTTCGTGACCGGTGAGGTTGAAGTGGCCGGTGTTACCGGTAGAGGCCGAGCACCACCAACACGATGGCGATCACCGGGAACGTGCCCTGAATGAGCGCGGCCCGCGCCTTCTCCGGTGCGGACAGCAACAGCACGACCGCCGCGGCCGCCATCGATCCGACGCCCGCCAGGACGAGCGCCACGCCCACCGCGGTGTCCCCCATCAGCACGGGCGGGATGCCGAGGCCGGTGACGATCGCCAGGAACAGGTTGTAGAAGCCCTGATTGAAGGCGAGCAGCTTGGTGACCTCGGCCTCTTCGGCCGACGTGCCGAACCTGGCGCGGGTGCTTTCCGAGGTCCAGGTCAACGACTCCATCGTGAAGATGTAGACGTGCAATAGGGCGGCCAGCGCGGCGAACACCAACCCGGCGGTGAGCATCGCTCCTCCTCGCTAGTCGAACAGCCCGTTTGCTGCGTTAAGAACAATACCGACCGGCGGTTGTCCGGGCTGCCCGGACGGCGGGAGAAGCTACACGCCGGCGTGGTGGTGGCGTCGGCCGAACAGGCCGCCCCCGGTGCGCCGGTGGAACAGGCCACCCCGGGCGCGCCCGTCGGCGGGCACGTCGCGAGCCGATTCGTCGGACACGGCCGGTTCGGCCGCCGGCGTGGTCGCGACGGGTGCCGGTTCGGTCACCACGACGTCGCGGGCGTGCCGAACCGCCACGCGGGCCAGCGCCGCCCCGGCCAGGAACACGATCAGCGCGCCCAAGCCGGTGAAGTAGGTGACCTCCAGCAGGGCCCTCTTCAGGTCCGACGCGGCCGCGGGCTGGCCGACGTCCCCGAGGCGCAGGGTCGGCGCGAAAGCCCGGCCGACCACGAACCAGGCGCCGGCGAAGGCCGCCAGCCAGCCGCCGAGCATGGCGGTGGCGCGATTGCCGGAGACCAGCAGCACCAGGCCGCCCACCGCGGCGACGACGCCGGGGAACACCTCGAGCCAGCCCTTCGCGGCCGTCCAGGTCCACGCGGGGTCGACGGAATAGGTCCACCTGATCAGGGGTCCGATGAACGGTGCCAGGGCGCCCCAAGCGCCCAAGAGGATCAGGAGTAGCCCGGTCACGGCGCCGCGGGTGCGGGGCATGTAAGGCGCGGATGGGCGTTCGTAGTCGGGGCCGGTGTGCCTCATCAGAATCTCCTCCGACAAGCGGTAACTGATGTTGACCCGGGTACCCGCGCCGGCGACGACGTAATCGGCGCTAGTCGAACAGGCCCCGTTGGCCCAGCCCCGCGGCCCCGGCCGGCGGGGTCAGGCCGAGGTGCGTCCAGGCCTGCGCGGTGGCCACCCGGCCGCGCGGGGTGCGCGCGACCATACCGGCCCGCACCAGGAACGGCTCGCACACCTCCTCGACGGTCGCGGCCTCCTCCCCCACCGCGACCGCCAGCGTCGAGACACCGACCGGGCCACCGCCGAACCCGCGGGTCAGCGCCGACAGCACCGCGCGGTCCAGCCGGTCCAGGCCCAGCTCGTCGACGTCGTAGACCGCCAGCGCCGACTTGGCGACGTCGCGGGTGATCACGCCGTCGGCGCGCACCTCGGCGAAGTCACGGACCCGGCGCAGCAGCCGGTTGGCGATCCGCGGGGTGCCCCGCGACCGCCGCGCGATCTCGGCCCCGGCCTCGGCGCCCAGCTCGATGCCGAGAATCCCGGCCGACCGGACCAGCACCCGCTCCAGCTCGGCGGGTTCGTAGAAGTCCATGTGCGCGGTGAACCCGAACCGGTCGCGCAGCGGGCCGGTCAGCGCGCCGGACCGGGTGGTCGCGCCGACCAGGGTGAAAGGCGCCACCTCCAGCGGGATCGACGTCGCCCCGGGCCCTTTGCCGACGACGACGTCGACCCGGAAGTCCTCCATCGCCAGGTAGAGCATCTCCTCGGCGGGCCGCGCGATGCGGTGGATCTCGTCGATGAACAGCACGTCGTGCTCGACCAGGTTGGACAGCATCGCGGCCAGGTCGCCCGCGCGCTCCAGCGCCGGCCCGGACGTCACCCGCAGCGACGAGCCGAGCTCGGCCGCGATGATCATCGCCAGCGAGGTCTTGCCCAGCCCCGGCGGGCCGGACAGCAGGATGTGATCCGGTGTGCCGCCGCGGTTTTTGGCCCCCTCGATGACCAGCTGCAGCTGTTCGCGCACCCGCGGCTGGCCGATGAACTCCGAAAGCGAGCGCGGCCGCAGGCTGACGTCGATGTCGCCCTCGCCCACCGTCAGCGCCGCCGAAACGTCGCGGTCGGCGTAGTCGTCCGGGTAGTCGTCCGTCATCGCGACTTACCCAGCAACGACAGGGCGGCCCGCAGGGCGCCGGACGTGGACGCGTCGTGATCCGCGGACAGCACCTTGTCGGTTGCCTCCTCGGCCTGCTTGACGGCGAAACCGAGGCCGACCAGGGCCTCGACCACCGGACCCCGCACCGCGTTGCCGTTGAGCGCCGGGGCGGCCCCCGCGGCGACGCCACCGACCTTGTCGCGCAGCTCCAGCACCATCCGCTCGGCGCCGCGTTTCCCGATGCCGGGCACCCGGGTCAGCGCGGCGACGTCGCTGTCGTGCAGCGCCTGCCGCAGCGCCGCGGCGTCGTGCACGGCCAGCGTCGCCATCGCCAGCCGCGGCCCGACGCCCGACACCGACAGCAGCGTCAGGAACAGGTCGCGGGTGTCGGAGTCGGTGAACCCGTACAAGGTCATGGAATCCTCGCGGACCACCATCGCGGTGATCAGCCGCGCCTGGCTGCCCTGCCGCAGCGTCGCCAGCGTCGACGGCGTCGCGTTGACCCGATAGCCGACGCCGGCGGCCTCGATCACCACGTGATCGAGGGCCACCTCGAGCACCTCGCCGCGCACCGAGGCGATCATCGGGCGGCCTTCAGCTTGGCCTGCACCTTGGCCCGGTAGGCGTGCCGCTGCTGCACGGCCAGGGCTTCGGCGGCGGCCATCCGGGCGAGCATCGGCGCCCGCCAGCAGTGGCAGATCGCCAACGCCAGCGCGTCGGCCGCGTCGGCCGGCGTCGGCTTCGCTTGCAGCTCAAGGATTCTGGTGACCATGGCGGTGACCTGCGCCTTGTCGGCGGCGCCGTTGCCGGTGACCGCGGCCTTGACCTCGGTGGGGGTATGGAAGTGCACGTCGATGCCGCGCCTGGCTGCGGCCAGCGCCACCACGCCGCCGGCCTGCGCGGTGCCCATCACGGTCGTCACGTTCACCTGGGAGAACACCCGCTCGATGGCCACGACGTCGGGCTGATGCGTGGCCAGCCAATGCTCGACGGCATCGCTGATCGCCAGCAACCGCTTGGCCAGCGGCGCGTCCGACGGGGTGCGCACCACGTCGACGTCGAGCGCCACGACGCTGCGCCCGCGCCCCGTCTCCACGACCGACAGGCCGCATCGGGTCAGCCCGGGATCGACGCCCATCACGCGCATGGCCGGCTCCTTCGTACGAACAGCTGTTCGAGAGCCTAGCGGGCGGGGCCGACGTGATCCGGTAGGACACGCCTGCGGCCGGGCGAATGCTGTTAACTTAAAGCCCACGTTCGCTCCGGCACTGTGGCTAGCACCGCGGCAAGGAAGGTTTGGTGTGGGAACACTTCTGCTGGTCCTCGCGGCAGTCCTGTTCATTGCGTCGATTGTGGTGCTGGTCATCGCCGTGCGGCGACCCAAGAAACCGGCCCGCCCGGGCGGGCGCCAGGACCCGCTGTCCTTCAACGCGATGCCGCAGTTCGGGCCCCGCCAACTCGGGCCGGGGGCCATCGTCAGCTACGGCGGCGTCGACCTCGTGGTCCGCGGCTCGGTGACGTTCCGCGAGGGCCCGTTCGTGTGGTGGGAGCACCTGCTGGAGGGCGGCGACCAGCCCATCTGGCTGAGCGTCGAGGAGGACGACGGCCGCCTGGAGCTGGCCATGTGGGTGACCCGCAAGGACCTCACGCTGCAGCCGGGCGACCAGTACGTCATCGACGGCGTGGCGTTCCACGAAACCGAGCGTGGGCGGGCGTCCTACACCACCGAGGGCACCACCGGCCTGCCGGCCGGCGGCGAGATGGAATTCCTCGACTGCGCCAACGCCGGCGAGACCGCCCTGCTGTCGTTCGAGCGGTGGGCCCCGGACATGCCCTGGGAGATCTCGACGGGCAAGCACGTCGTGCCCGGCGAGCTGACCGTGTACCCCGCGCCGCCGCCCACGACCCCGTAGGACCAGGTCCGTGCCCCTTCATCAGCTCGCCGTGACTCCCGCGGACGTGTCCGGCGAGCGGCTGGGGCTGGCGCTCAACGCGCCCGCGCCGGCGCCGCTGGCCACCTGCACGCTGCGCCACCCCGATGGGAGCGCGCTGGTGCTGGGCGTCCTCGGCGCTTCGCACGTCGTCGCGGTCGAACACTCGAAAGGCGGCTTCTCCGAACAGGTTTCGTGCAGCGTACGCAGCGTCGGGGGCGAGTTGCCGCAGCGGTCCAAGGCCCCCGGCTACCGCCTGCGGTCGCGCACCGCGACGCACGACGAGGCGAGCTTCCGCCGGCTGGCGGGTGATCTTCGCGAGCGTTGCGCGCGGCAGCAGGGCTGGCTTGGGGGCACCTTCCCCGGCGACGACGCCGCGCTGACCGCCCTGGCCGCCGAACCCGACGGCGCCGGCTGGCGGTGGCAGACGTGGCACCTGTACCCGCGGCCCGGCTCCGGCGGCGTGGTGGTGCACACGGCGAGCCGGTGGCGCCCGTGAGCCGCAATCGCCTCTTCTTGATTTCCGGCGCGCTCGCCGTCGCCTCCGTCGTGTCGCTGGTATTCGGAATCATCCTGCAGCAGAAGAACATCGGGTCCTACATCGCCAGCCACTACCACGAGTACTCGCGCGACGTGAACGGCACGCGCTACGTCTGCACCGGATCGCCCGAGCAGGTCGCCGACGCGCTCGCCGACTATCAGGCACCCGAGGCGCGCGCCGCCAACGGCAACAGCGAATACCTGCGCTACAGCAACAACATCGTGATCGTGGGCCCCGACGGCGACTACCCGTGCAGCATCCGCGTCGAGCCCCTCAGCGCCGGGTACAGCCACGGCTCATTCATCTTCCTCGGCCCCGGCTTCTTCCCCGGATCCCCGTCGGGCGGCGCCGGCGGCTCCCCCGGCGGGCCCGGCGGGACCAAGTGATGACTTAGCGATCGAAAGCAAAGGAGACAACCATGTACCTCGCCGTCGAGATCGGAACGGTCGACGTCAATCCCGTGCTGAAGGGCGCCCTCGCGACGATCCTGTACTTCGCGGTCGGCATGGCCGTGCTGCTCATCGGGTTCTACACGGTCGACTGGCTCACCCCGGGCAAGCTGCGCCAGCTGGTGTTCATCGATCGGCGCCCCAACGCCGTCGTCGTCGCCGGATCCATGTACATCTCGCTGACCACCGTCATCATCAGCGCCATCACCAACAGCTACAGCCAGCTCGGTCAGGGACTACTCGGCGTGGCGGTGTACGGGTTGATGGGCGTGATCCTGCTGGGCATAGCGATGCTGGCGATGCACCTGCTGATCCCGGGCAGTTTCCACGAGCACGTCGACGAGGCGGAGCTGCATCCGGGATCGTTCGCGGTGGCGCTGATCCTGCTCGCCGTGGGAGGGGTGACCGCCGCGGCGGTGTCATGACCTCGCCCGGGCGGTGGCGCGCGCTACTGCTGGCCGCGGTGGCGGCCTGCGCGGCCTGCGGCATCATCTACGAGCTCGCCCTGCTGACCCTGTCGGCCAGCCTCAACGGCGGCGGGATCGTCGCCACCTCGCTGATCGTCGCGGGCTACATCGCGGCGCTGGGCGCCGGCGCCCTGCTGGTCAAGCCGCTGCTGGCGCACGCGGCGATCGCGTTCATCGCCGTCGAGGCGGCCCTCGGCATCGTCGGCGGGCTGTCGGCGGCGGCGCTGTACATGGTGTTCGCGTTCCTGGACGGCTCGGTCGGCTCGACGTGGGTGCTCGCGGTGGGGACGGCGCTGATCGGGGGCCTGGTCGGCGCCGAGGTGCCGCTGCTGATGACCCTGCTGCAACGCGGCCGGACGGCCGGGCCCTCGGACGCCGGCCGCACGCTGGCCAACCTCAACGCCGCCGACTACCTGGGCGCGTTGCTGGGCGGGCTGGTCTGGCCGTTTCTGCTGCTGCCGCACCTGGGCATGATCCGCGGGGCGGCGGCCACGGGCATCGTCAACCTCGCGGCGGCGGCCGTCGTGTCCGTCTTCTTGCTGCGGCGCGTCGTCTCGCCGCGGCAGCTGGCGACGGCGCTGTGCGCGCTCACCGCCGCGCTCGCGGTGCTCGCCACGCTGCTGGTGCGTTCGACCGACATCGAAACCACCAGCAGGCAAAGGCTTTACGCCGACCCGATCGTCGCCTACCGGCACACGCCCTACCAGGAGATCGTGGTGACCCGACGCGGCAACGACATGCGCCTGTACCTGGACGGGGGCCTGCAGTTCTCCACCCGCGACGAGTACCGCTACACCGAGAGCCTGGTCTATCCGGCGCTGGGCGGTGAGGTCAAAGGCGCGCGCTCGGTGCTGGTGCTCGGCGGCGGTGACGGCCTGGCGGCCCGCGAGCTGCTGCGCCAGCCCGGCGTCGCCACGATCGTTCAGGTCGAGCTCGACCCCGCGGTGATCGACTTGGCGCGCACCACGATGCGCGAGGCCAACGGCGGTGCGCTGGACGACCCGCGCGTCAGGATCGTGATCGGCGACGCGATGACGTGGCTGCGCGGCGACCCGGACCGGTTCGACGCCGTCATCGTGGACCTCCCCGACCCCGACACACCCACCCTGGGCCGGCTGTATTCGACGGAGTTCTACGCGCTCGCCGCCCGCGCGCTGGCCCCGGGCGGCCTGATGGTCGTGCAGGCGGGCAGCCCGTTCTCCACGCCGGCCGCGTTCTGGCGCACGATCTCGACGGTCCGGGCGGCCGGCTATGCGGTCACGCCGTATCACGTGCACGTGCCGACGTTCGGCGACTGGGGCTTCGCGCTGGCGCAGCGCGGCGACGCGCCGCCCGTGCCGCGGGTGCCGTCCGACGCGCCCCCGTTGCGCTTCCTCAACCAGCAGGTGCTCGCGGCCGCCACCGTGTTCTCCGGTGACATCGGGCCCCGCGCCCTCGAGCCGTCGACGCTGGACAATCCGCGCGTCGTCGACGACATGCGGCGCGGGTATTACTGAGTGGCGTTGACGACGGGTGGGTGCGGATCGGTCATCGGGATCCGTGCCCGCCGCTCACTCCTCGTCGAGGGCGGCCAACACCTCGTCCGAAAGGTCGACGTTGGTGTAGACGTTCTGCACGTCGTCGCTGTCCTCCAGCGCGTCGACGAGCTTGAACACCTTGCGGGCGCCGTCGACGTCGACGGGAACGCTGACCGACGGCTGAAAGCTGGCCTCGGCCGACTCGTAGTCGATGCCGGCGTCCTGCAGCGCGGTGCGCACCGCGACCAGATCGGTCGGCTCGGAGATGATTTCGAAGCTGTCGCCCAGGTCGTTGACGTCTTCGGCGCCCGCCTCGAGCACCGCGCTCAGCACGTCGTCCTCCGTCAGGCCGTTTTTCTCGCACGTGACCACGCCCTTGCGGGAGAATAGGTAGGCCACCGAACCGGGGTCGGCCATGGTGCCGCCGTTGCGGGTCATCGCCACCCGCACCTCGCTGGCGGCGCGGTTGCGGTTGTCGGTCAGGCACTCGATCAGCACCGCCACACCGTTGGGCGCGTAGCCCTCGTAGGTGATGGTTTGCCAGTCCGCGCCGCCGGCCTCCTCGCCCGCGCCGCGCTTGCGGGCGCGCTCGATGTTGTCGTTGGGCACCGAGGTCTTCTTCGCCTTCTGGATCGCGTCGTAGAGCGTCGGGTTGCCGGCCGGGTCACCGCCGCCGGTGCGGGCCGCGACCTCGATGTTCTTGATCAGCCGGGCGAACTCCTTGCCGCGGCGCGCGTCCTTGACGGCCTTCTGGTGCTTGGTGGTGGCCCACTTGGAATGGCCGCTCATCGGTGTTTCTACCTCTTCTTGTGCACGCTGTTGCTGGATAACTCGCCAGACGAGTCTACGTGGGCGTCCGACATCGCCGAGCGCCACGCGTCAGGCGACGCCCCGGACGATGTCGACGAACATGTGGTGGATGCGCCGGTCGCCGGTCATCTCGGGGTGAAACGCCGTCGCCAGCATCGGGCCCTGGCGCACCGCGACGACGTGGCCGGCCGCCCGGGCCAGCACCCGCACGCCCTCACCCGTTCGCTCCACCCAGGGCGCCCGGATGAACACCGCGCGCACCGGCTCGTCGAGGTCCGCGAAGTCGATGTCGCCCTCGAACGAGTCGACCTGCCGGCCAAAGGCGTTGCGCCGCACGGTCATATCGATCGCGCGCAACGGCAGCGCCTGCCGTCCCCGGGCGCCGGCGTCGAGAATCTCGCTGGCCAGCAGGATCATTCCCGCGCAGGCGCCGTAGGTCGGCAGGCCCTCGGCCAGGCGCCGGCGCAGCGGCTCGAGCAGCTCCAGGTCGAGCAACAGGTGGCTCATGGTGGTGGATTCGCCGCCCGGGATGACCAGCCCGTCCACCGCGTCGAGCTCGTCGCGGCGGCGCACCGGCATCGACTCGGCTCCCGCCTCGCGCAGCGCCGCCAGGTGCTCGCGGGTGTCACCCTGCAGCGCCAGCACCCCGATCCGCGGGTCGCTCACGGCCGGAACCCGCGCCGATAGCGGGTCAGTCCCTCCTGCATGACCGCCGCGACCATCTCGCCGGTCTGGGTGAAGATCTTGCCCTGGCACAGCGAGCGGCCGCCGCTGGCCGACGGCGACGACTGGTCGTACAGCAGCCACTCGTCCGCCCGGAACGCGCGCATGAACCACATCGCGTGATCCAGCGACGCCACCTGCAGGTGCTCGCGCACGTCGAGGTGGGTGACCTGCGCCGAGCCCAGCAGCGTGAGGTCGCTCATGTAGGCCAGCGCGCAGATGTGCAGCACCGGGTCGTCCGGCAGCGGGTCGCGGTGGCGAAACCACACCTGCTGCTGGGAGGCCTTGCCCGGTGAGAGCTGCAGTTGGTCGCGGGGCACGATGCACACGTCCCACTCCTCGAACTGCTTGAACCCGGCGTCGTCGAACACCTTGATCGAGTCCAGGCCCGGCAGGCCGTCGGGCGGCGGCGCGGGGGGCATCGGGTCCTGGTGGTGGATGCCTTCCTGGTCGGTCTGGAAGGACGCCCCCATGCTGAAGATGATCTCCCCGTGCTGGATGGCGTTGACCCGCCTGGTGGCAAACGAGCCGCCGTCCCGGGTGCGCTCGACGATGAAGACCGTCGGCTCGTTGGCGTCCCCGGGCCGCAGGAAGTACCCGTGCAGCGAATGGACCTGGTAGCGCGGGTCGACGGTGCGCACCGCCGAGACCAGCGACTGCCCGGCCACGTGGCCGCCGAACGTGCGCTGGAAATATCCCGACTCCGGGCTGAACACCCGACCGCGGTAGATGTTGACCTCGAGCTGCTCGAGATCGAGGATCTCTTCGATCGCCACCGATAGCCGCCGGCTTACCAGCCGCGTTCGGCGAGGCGATGCGGCTGCGCGATCTGCTCCACGTTGATGCCGACCATCGGCTCGCCCAGCCCGCGCGACACCTTGGCCAGCACGTCGGGGTCGTCGTAGAAGGTGGTGGCCTTGACGATCGCGGCGGCGCGGTGCTCGGGCGCACCGGACTTGAAGATGCCCGAACCCACGAACACGCCCTCGGCGCCGAGCTGCATCATCATCGCCGCGTCGGCGGGAGTGGCGATGCCGCCCGCGGTGAACAGCGTGACCGGCAGCTTGCCCGCCCGGGCCACCTCGGCGACGAGCTCGTAGGGGGCCTGCAATTCCTTTGCCGCGACGAATAATTCGTCCTCGGACAGCGACGTCAACCGGCGGATCTCGCCGCTGATGGCGCGCATGTGCGTGGTGGCGTTGGAGACGTCACCGGTGCCGGCCTCGCCCTTGGACCGGATCATCGCCGCTCCCTCGTTGATGCGCCGCAGCGCCTCGCCGAGGTTGGTCGCGCCGCACACGAACGGCACGGTGAATTTCCACTTGTCGATGTGGTGGGTGTAGTCGGCGGGGGTCAGCACCTCGGACTCGTCGATGTAGTCGACGCCCAGGCTCTGCAGGATCTGCGCCTCGACGAAATGCCCGATGCGCGCCTTGGCCATCACCGGGATGGTCACCGCGGCGATGATGGCCTCGATCATGTCCGGGTCGCTCATCCGCGCAACCCCGCCGTGCGCGCGGATGTCGGCGGGTACGCGTTCCAGCGCCATCACCGCGACGGCGCCGGCGCCCTCGGCGATCCGGGCCTGCTCGGGGGTGACGACGTCCATGATGACGCCGCCCTTGAGCATCTCGGCCATCCCGCGCTTGACGCGCGCGGTGCCCGTCACCGCCCGGTCCGGCTCCACTGGGTTCTTCTGTTCGTCCATTGCGCTTCCACTCTAATGGTCAGCGACAAGCGAGTTTTCTCCTGATCAGCGGATCGACTCGAGCAGGCCGGGGTTGCGGGCGCCGTCGGCCAGCCGGTTGGCCGCGGGCAGCAATTCGCCCAGTTGCAGCGGGTACACCTGCTCGCCCGCCGCGGTCAGGGCGGCGATGTCATGTGCGTCACACCACCGGGCGCCGTGGATGTAGCTGCGTTCCAGCTCGGTGCGTCCCGCCAGCGACGGCTCGAACCGGCTGGTGCGGTGGACCAGGTAGAACTCCTCGCTGTCGATCAGCGAGCCGTTGAACTCGAAGACCTCGTCGCGCCGCCAGATCGGCCCGATCATGTCGGCCGGCGCGACCCGCAGGCCGGTCTCTTCGGCCAGTTCCCGCGCGGCGGCCTCGGCCAGCCGTTCGCCGTTGCCCACTTCGCCGCCCACGGTGAACCACCACCGGGGCGCGGCCCCGTCGCCGAACGCCGGGTTCGCGGGGTCGGACCCACACAGCAGCAGCACGGCGCCGGTCTCGTCGAGCAGCACCACCCGCGCCGAGGTGCGGTGGCTGGGCACGCCCGCCCCGCCGTGCGCCAGCGCGTGGGGTTGCTCGGCGATCTCGAAATAGCTTGGCAGCGCCGCGGTTCCGCCGAGCCGGAAGGCGCGCACCAAGGGTCGTTCAGCCAGCGCCAGGGTGTCCCGGACGGCGTCGTTGTGAAAGCGGCGGGCCAGCACCACGCGCGCCTCGGCGTCGGCCAGCTCGGCGATCAGGCCGGCCGGCAGCGCCGCCGGATCCACCATCGCCAGCGCCGTCGACAGCTCGTTCTCCGCGCGCTCGCGGGCCGGCCGGGCCGCCCCCTCCGCGGCGTCGGCCAGCGCCGCCAGCCGGCGGCCCTGGGGCGCGCCGCCGTAGGCGTCGATCGCGACGGCGCGCGCCACCACCGCGCGGCGCGCCAGCGCCCCGTCGAGCGCCTGCCACGACAGGTCGTAGCGGACGTTGAGCCGGTCCAGCCGGGTCGCGGTCCGGTACGCCCAGGCGCCCAGCACGACGAGCAGGACGCCGAGCGCGGTCATGGCGAGGATCGCCCACGTCATCAGCTCGCCACCTGCACCTTGGCGCCCGCGCCGGCGACCGTCTCGTACACGCGCATGATCTGGCTGGCCACCACCGACCAGTCGTAGCGGTGCACCGCCGCGGAGGCGGCCGCCACGTAGCGCTCGCGCAGCGCGTCGTCGCCCAGCACCTCGATCAGGGCGTCGGCCAGCGCGGCGCCGTCATCGACCGGCACCAGCCGCCCGCATTCACCGTCGCACAACACGCGCCGGAAGGCGTCCAGGTCGCTGGCGACGACGGGGGTGCCCGCGGCCATCGCCTCGACCAGGACGATCCCGAAGCTTTCCCCGCCGGTGTTGGGCGCGCAGTAGGCGTCGGCGCTGCGCAGCGCCGACGCCTTGCCCGCCTCGTCCACCTGGCCAAGAAAACGGAGGTAGCGCGTCATTTCGCCTGCCTGGGCGCGCAATTCGTCCTCGTCACCCCGACCGACGATCAGCAGCTGGGCATCCGGGTAGCGCTCGACCACTCGTGGCAGCGCGTCGAGCAGCACCGCCATGCCCTTGCGGGGCTCGCCGTAGCGTCCCAGGAACAGCACCGTCTTGCCCGGCCGCGGGTAGCCGTCCAGCCGCGGGGCCGAGGCGAAGGACTTGACGTCGACCCCGTTGGGGATCTCCACCGCGTCGGTGCCCAGCGCCTCCATCTGCCAGCGCCGGGCCAGATCGGACACCGCGATGCGCCCGACGATCTTCTCGTGCATCGGCCGCAGGATGCCCTGGAAGACGGTCAGCGTCAGCGATTTGGTGGTCGACGTGTGGAAGGTCGCCACGATCGGGCCCTCGGCGATGTTCAGGGCCAGCATCGACAGGCTCGGCGCGTTGGGCTCGTGCAGGTGCAGGACGTCGAAGTCGCCCTCCCCCAGCCACTTCTTGACCTTGCGGTGGGTGGCCGGGCCGAACCGCAGCCGGGCCACGGACCCGTTGTAGGGAATCGGGACGGCCTTGCCCGCGGAGACGACGTAGTCGGGCAGCGAGGCGTGCGGCGACACCGGTGCCAGCACGCTCACCTCGTGCCCGCGGGCGCGCATCACCTCGGCGAGCTGCAGGACGTGGGACTGCACCCCGCCCGGCACGTCGAACGAGTACGGACAGACCATCCCGATCCGCATCAGGTCGCCCTCAGCCGCGCCTGCTTCGCGTCCGACAGGTCGGCCACCCACTGCGGCTGCATCATGTGCCAGTCCTCGGGGTGCGCGGCGATGCCCGCGGCGAACTGATCGGCCAGCGCCTGGGTGATGGCGCCGACGTCACCGCCGCTGCAGTCCAGCGGCGGCTGGATCCGAAAGCCCCAGCCCCCATCGTCCTCGAACCAGGAATGGTCCGACAGCAGGGCCGCCCCGGTCTCGATCGCCAGTTTCGCCGGCCCCGCCGGCATCCGGGTGGTCTCGCCGAAGAACTCGACCTCGACGCCGCTGCGGGTGAGGTCGCGGTCGGCCATCAGGCACACCAGCCCGCCGGCTCGGAGCCGCTCGCAGAGCACCTCGAAGGCGGGCCGGTCGCCGCCGGACAGCGGCAACACTTCGAAGCCGAGGCCCTCGCGGTAGTCGATGAAGCGCTTGTACAGCGACTCGGGTTGGAGGCGCTCCGCGACGGTAGTGAACGTGCCGTACCGGTGCACCGCCCACACCCCGGCCATGTCCCAGTTCCCGCTGTGCGGCAGGGCCACCACGGCCCCGCGGCCGGCGGCCAGCGCGGCGTCCAGATGCTCGAAACCTCGGAACCCTTCGTGCAGCCGGCGCGCCAGCACGGCGTGGTTCATCGTCGGCAGCCGGAAGGCCTCCCGCCAGTACCGGCCGTAGGAGGCCAGCGAGGCGCGCATCAACTCGCCCGGTACCCGCTCGGGCGGCACGCCGATGACGCGGGCCAGGTTCTTGCGCAGCTGCGCCGGGCCGCCGTTGCGGGCGGCGTAGCGCGCCCCGGCGTCAAAGGCGTTGCGGGCCGCGAACTCCGGCATCGCCCGCACGGCCATCCAGCCGGTCGCGTACGCCCAGTCGGTCGCGGTACCGCGGGTCAGGCGAGCCAGATCCCCGATCACGGCATGGGCTCCGTCGCGCCGGGGGACGTCCGCACCGTGTGCAACCGCTGCGCGCAGGTGACCAGGCTCGCCGCCGCCAGCAGCCACATCGCCACCGGCAGCGCGGGCGGCCACGCCACGAACGGAAAATCGGACACGCCGGCGCCGACCAGCACGATGATCAGCCGTTCGGGCCGCTCGATGATGCCGCCGTCGCCGCGCAGCCCGCTGGCCTCGGCGCGGGCCTTGATGTAGGAGATCACCTGCGAGGTGACCAGGCAGATCAGCGTCGCCACCACCAGCGGCTTGTCGTGCATGCCGAATGCGATCCACCACAGCAGGCCGCAGAACACGGCGCCGTCGCTGACCCGGTCGCAGGTGGCGTCCAGCACCGCGCCGAAGCGGGTGCCGCCGCCCCGCTCGCGGGCCATCGCGCCGTCCAGCATGTCGAAGAGCACGAAGAACCACACCACCAGCGTGCCGGCGAACAGCTTGCCCATCGGGAAGAGCGTCAGCGCCCCCGCCACCGCCACAACGGTCCCTAGGATCGTGACGGCGTCCGGCGTCAGCCCGACCCGCAGGCAGGCCCGGGCGGTCGGGGTGGTGAGCCGGGCGAAAGCCGCCCGCGACAGGAACGGCACCTTACTCATTGGCTTCGCGCCCACTCCGTGGCCAGCAGCTGGCGGGTTTCGCGCAGCAACTGCGGAATCACTTTCGACCCGCCGATGATGGTGATGAAGTTGGCGTCGCCGCCCCAGCGCGGCACGACGTGCACATGCAGATGTTCGGCCAGCGAGCCGCCCGCCGACGTGCCCAGGTTGAGGCCGACGTTGAAGCCGTGCGGCCGCGACACGTTCTTGATCACGCGAATCGCCTTCTGCGTGAAGGACATCAGCTCCGCGCTCTCCGGGTCCGTCAGGTCCTCCAGCTCGGAGACCCGCCGGTACGGCACCACCATCAGGTGCCCGGGGTTGTACGGGTACAGGTTGAGCACCGCGTAGACGAGTTCGCCGCGCGCGACCACCAGGCCCTCCTCGTCGGACAGCTGCGGGATGTCGGTGAAGGGCTGTTCGGTCTTGCCGTTGTCGCGCTTCATCGGCGCCTCGGCCAGATAGTTCATCCGGTACGGCGTCCACAACCGCTGCAGGTGGTCCTGCTCCCCGACGCCCCGGTCCAGGATGGTGTCGTCGCGCTGCTCGTCACTCACCGCCGACCACTTTCAGCAATTCGGCTGTGGGAGCTGTGTTTTCACGATCGGCGATCCACTTGACGATGGCGTCGACGGCGCTGTCGCGATCCACGCCGTTGATCTGCGTGCGGTCGCCAAAGCGGAAGCTCACCGCGCCGGCCTGCACGTCGCGGTCGCCGGCGAGCAACATGAACGGCACCTTCTGGTTGGTGTGGTGGACGATCTTCTTGGCCATCCGGTCGTCGCTGGCGTCCACCTCGACCCGCACCCCGTGCGACCTCAGTTGCGCGGCAACGCTTTCCAGATATTCGACGTGGTCGTCGGCGACGGGGATGCCGACCACCTGAACCGGCGCCAGCCACGCCGGGAACGCCCCGGCGTAGTGCTCGGTGAGGATGCCGAAGAACCGCTCGATCGACCCGAAGAGCGCGCGGTGGATCATCACCGGGCGTTGCCGGGTTCCGTCCGGGGCGGTGTATTCCAGCTCGAAACGCTCCGGGAAGTTGTAGTCCAGCTGGATCGTCGACATCTGCCAGGTGCGGCCCAGCGCGTCTTTGACCTGGACCGAGATCTTCGGGCCGTAGAACGCCGCGCCGCCGGGGTCGGGCACCAGCTCCAGCCCCGACTCGGCGCCCACCTCGGCCAGCACAGTGGTGGCTTCCTCCCAGACCTCGTCGGAGCCGACGAACTTCTCCGGGTCTTTGGTGGACAGTTCCAGGAAGAAATCGGTGAGGCCGTAGTCGGCGAGCAGGTCGAGCACGAACCGCAGCAGCGAACGCAGCTCGTCGCGCATCTGCTCCCGGCTGCAGAAGATGTGGGCGTCGTCCATCGTCAGGCCGCGGACCCGGGTCAGCCCATGGATGACACCGGACTTCTCCAGGCGATAGACCGTTCCGAACTCGAAGAGCCGCAACGGCAATTCGCGATAGGACCGCCCGCGCGCCCGGAAGATCAAGCAGTGCATCGGGCAATTCATCGGCTTGAGGTAGTAGTCCTGGCCCGGTTTGCGCAGCGTGCCGTCCTCGTTGTACTCGGCGTCGAGGTGCATCGGCGGGAACATTCCGTCCGCATACCAGTCCAGGTGGCCCGACGTGTGAAACAGTTGGGCCTTGGTGATGTGCGGGGTGTTGACGAACTCGTACCCGGCCTCGATGTGCTTGCGCCGCGAGTAGTCCTCGAGTTCCCGGCGCACGATCCCGCCCTTGGGGTGGAAAACCGCCAGGCCCGAACCGATTTCGTCGGGGAAGCTGAACAGGTCCAGCTCGGCGCCCAGCTTTCGGTGGTCACGGCGCTGGGCCTCTTCGATCAGCTCCAGGTGATTCTCGAGGGCCTCCTGCGATTCCCACGCCGTGCCGTAGATGCGTTGCAGACTGGCGTTCTTCTGGTCGCCGCGCCAATACGCCGCCGAGCTTCTGGTCAGCTTGAACGCGGGGATGTGCTTGGTGGTGGGGATGTGCGGTCCCCGACACAGGTCGCCCCAAACGCGTTCGCGGGTACGGGGATTGAGGTTGTCGTAGGCGGTGAGCTCGTCGCCGCCGACCTCCATGATTTCGGCGTCACCGGACTTGTCGTCGACGAGTTCGAGCTTGTAGGGCTCGTCGGCCAGCTCGGCGCGCGCGGCGTCCTTGGATTCGTAGACGCGCCGGTCGAACAGCTGGCCGTCCTTGACGATCTGGCGCATCCGCTTTTCCAGCTTGTCCAAATCCTCCGGCGTGAACGGCTCGGCCACGTCGAAGTCGTAGTAGAAGCCGTCGGTGATGGGCGGCCCGATGCCCAATTTGGCGTGCGGGAACAGGTCTTGGACGGCCTGGGCCAACACGTGCGCGGTCGAGTGCCGGATGACGCTGCGGCCCTCGTCGGTGTTGGCCGCGACGGGAATGACCTCCGTCTCGGCGTCCGGCGCCCAGCTGAGGTCGCGCAGCTTGCCCTCGGCGTCGCGGACGACCACGATCGCGTCGGGCGTGCCCCGCCGCGGCAGCCCCGCCTCGCCGACCGCGGCCGCCGCGGTGGTCCCAGCGGGCACCCGAATGGGGGCTGCTGGGGTGGGCTGGGCGGCGGCGCTCATCGGCTCGGTCTCCAAAGGGTGTGCGGTGATTGATCGGTGAATATCGTTGCAATGCTATCGGGGACGGCGCACCTCAGGGCTGGCCAGGCTTGAGGCGCACGAACAGCGCGTCGGCCTCGGTCAGCAGGGTGTCGCCGTCGCTCAGCCGGCCCGACACGAAGATCTTGCGCCCGTCCACCCGGTCGATGCCGGCCTCGAACTGCAATTCCTTCTCGATCGGCACGACGTGGCGGTAGTCGATCTTCAGGTAGGCCGTGCGCTGGCGGGGGCCCCCGGTGATCACCGAGGACGTCAACCCGAGCACGCTGTCGAACAGCATCCCCAGGGCCCCGCCGTGCACCGCGCCGTTGCGCCCCAGGTGGAACCGGGTGAAGCGCGCCCAGCCGTGGATGCGGCCGTCGTCGCCCTTGCTCGCCTTCATCGGGATGCTCAGGATGTTGCCGCGCATCGGCAGGTCCATCCGGCGCCCGGACGGCGACTCCCACTCGTCGGCGTCGTACGGGCTCAGCAACGCCGAGAGCTTCTCCAGCTGGTCCGCGGCCTCGGTGATCACCTCGTCGGGCGCGTCGACGGCGCGGGCGTGGTCCTGCAGCTTGCGCACGGCGTCGATGAACCGGCCGTAGTCGGGGCCGCCCTTGGTGGTCGGCTCGGGCGGGTTGAACCCCCCGCCGGGATGCTGGTGTTCGTCGCCGGCCACCAACACACCGTATCGGTGCTCGCGCCGCACTAAGAGTTCTGGCCCTGGGCGCCTGAGCTGGACGGGGAATAACCGAGGCCACCACCGCCGCCGATGCCGGCCGCGCCGCCATAGCCGCCGCTGTTGTCATAGGTGTTGCCGTGGGCGCCGGCACCGCCCGCCCCGCCGGACGCGCCGCTGCCGCCGTTGGAGCCGGGGCCGTCGAAGTTCGGCGTGCCGGCGATGGCCCCGCCCCCGCCACCGCCGCCGACAACACTGCCGGTGCCGGCGCCGCCGATACCGCCGTGGTAGGGGCCGCCCGCGTCGCCGCCGCCGCCGGTGCCGCCGG
>LQPB01000072.1 GCA_002102225.1 Mycobacterium interjectum | reverse complement strand
CTCACCGGGCCCGGCGTCATCGAAGAGGTGATGCCGGCCGCGGCAGCGTGCGCCGGGTAGTGCGGGTGCGCCGCCGAGTACCGCGAGCAGGTTATCGAGGCTCACGTGCCCACGTCCTGCCTGGCGTCTGTTCGTTTGCTGACTCCCAGCGGGAGGCCGCGGTCGTTCGTTCCGTTATGCACGACTCGGAGGGCGGCGGTTTCAGGTGCCTTCCGGGGCGCCGACGGCCGGGCTGGTGCGCCGTCGCAGTCATCACAGAACGGTCCGGCCGCGGCCAACGGCAGCTCAACATTGCAGCGCTGGCAAACCTTTTGGCGGGGTTGATTCATGGGTTCCTCCGCGGTTGTGAGGGTGGGCACACCGGTCGGGCTCTCCGGCCGGGCTGAGGCGTCGGATCGCGGCGAGCTGGGAGAATCGGCGGTCGTGACGGCAACAGGGGGTACACCGTGTACTTTGGGTACACCGCCATTGACCTGCGAATATAGGGGTGTACTTTCGGTACACGGTGTACTTTCAGCCGCCAAACGGTAGCGGCTTCCCCTGTCGGTCTCGATAACGATGATGCGACCCTCGTCAGCTAACTCTGATACGGCTGCCGAGAAGTTGTCGCGCAGGTCGGCCTTCAGCTTCCTGCGAAGGTCCGCGCCAAATGTCTCACCAGAGGCTTGTCTTGCCAGCCACCGCAGCACGGCTTCCTTGGCCCGCTGGAGTTTGCGATCTGAGATCACCTCGTCGCGTTCGGCCGTGGCGAGCGCGCGGCCTCGGTTGTTTTGCTGGGCGGCCTTGGCGCGCTCGCGCTGTACCCATGCGCGGGTGCGGTCGGACATCGCCATCACGACGCCGGCTAGTTCCCAGTCGTCTTTGTTGATGGTTGGGTTCTCGTTGCGGCCGTCGAGGACCATCAAGGCCGCCGACACCTTGAGCCTGACCAGCAAGCGGTGCCCGTCGAGGGGGTCCACTGTGCCGCGGTGCATCGCTAGCTGGTGAGCGTCGATGGCCTCCCGCGCAACCGCGGGCACCGCCAGATCGCCGGAGAAGCTGGGCTGAGTGATCATGACCCGAGCGGGTTCCTCCGGCCGCTCGTCGGGCATGTCGGCGTCGAGCACGGGGAGCCAGATGAAGCGCTGCGGGGTGCCGCCGTCGGCACCATCGAGCAGCGCGCCGGCCCGACCTGGCTGTACCCCGACGATCAGGCCGCATCGGTACGTGTGGGCCGGCACCCGAGTGCGAGTGTGGGCCTGGGCGTTGGTGAACCCGAGTTGTTCACCCGAGAACACTTTGCGGAGTTCACTTTCCAACGTGGACCCGGAGCGGGAAAACAAGCCCGCAGCGGTGTCGACCTCCGGCACGCTGAACAAGGCGGTGATGATCTGTTCACGCTCGGGTATCCCGTTTTTGTCTTTGGCCGGTGGCATGAACGTCCGGGCGATTCCCTCGCCGGAACCAATCGGGAACTCGGGCAAGTCGACCTCGTCGCCGCGGTGCCAGCGGAACGAGATCGCGTCTCGGGCTGCTGATTCGCTTGTGCCCTTGCCTGCACCGCTCGGGCCCGTCAGCGCCACGAAGGTGTTAAGACTGGCACGGCCGCCGGCGTGCGGTGGGAGGGCGGTTGCCGGCGGGATGATGGCGTTGGCGCGCACCGTGGATACGCCAAGCACTGCCCACGGGCAGCGGCGTCGGGCCTGCGCGAACTGGCGGATATGAGCGAGGATCGGGCGGGCCGACCAGAACTCGTCAATCTCAGGATCGATGGTCACGCGCTCCTCCTGGTGATGTAGACCGCGTCGCGCTGGCGGATCTCGCGCGCGACCGCTGCCCAGTCGGCGGCTGCCGAAACGCCTTGGGAGGCTTGGGCGAGTGCGGCTTGGGCGACCTCGACGCGCAAGACGTGGTGCTCGCCGTCGATGGCCAGGGCCAACAGTTTTCGTGGATCACCCTCGGCCAGTGCGCACCACGCCGGAGTTCCGGCTGCCGGCAACGGCCCGTAGTTGGCCTGTCGCACAACGGCTTCGATAAACTCGTGGACCGGCCACCAGCTTCGCTGCCTGGACGCAATCATGGCGCCGCCCATGCGCTGGCGGCGGCCGCCCGAATCTCCGAGTCGTCGACCGCGGTGTATCGCTGGGTGGTGAGCACCGACGTGTGGCCGAGGAGTTCTTGGACGGCCCGGATGTTGCGGCTGCCACGGTAGACGCGGGTGGCGAACCGGTGCCGCAGGGTGTGCATCGTCCAGCCCGCCGGCATCACCTCGGTAACGAGATGGCCGACTTCGGGGGCGGTGAGGTGTCCGTCACCTTTGCGGGAGGGAAATAGCCAACCGTCGGTGGCTCGGATCGCGGCCGCTAGGTCGTCGGACAGCGGCACGACGCGCTGCTTACCGCCCTTGCCGTGAACCAAAAGACTTGGGCCATCGATCACGTCGCGCGCATGGACTGCTGCGACTTCACCGCGGCGCAACCCAGCCTCGGCGGCCAGCCGCAACATCACGGCGACTCGCGGCTCGGCGGCGGCCAGCGCCTCCTCCCAGACGTCGTCCGGCGCCGGCCGCGGGTGGGCTTTCGGCAGGCGCAGCGCCGGCAGGTCGGCCGTGAAATCCGTAGGGATGCGCCCGGTTTTGGCCGCCCAGCGGAAAAACGACACCGCCGCTTCTCGGTGGCTTTTGAGGGTGGTCGCGGACCAAGTTCGGGTACCGAACCAGGCGAGCAATCGTTCGGCGGTGACCTGCTCCGGCGCACCTCCCAGCCCGCGCGCGATCAGTGACAGCTGCTCCGACCGGAGTTTGACCGTCGCCGCCCGGTGGCCGGCACCGGTGATGTGTTGAAGGTAGGCGGCGATCGCGGGCGCCCATTCCGGCGGCGCCGGCTTGCGGGCACCCGGGCGCGGCCGACCAGCGGCGCTCATCGGTCGATCTCCTCGGCGACCGCGAGCAGCATGGCGGCCAGCTGCAGGTTCTGGTCCAGGTCGATGTGCTCGTTTTCGCTTGGCCGGTATAGATGCAGGTAGACGCAGCTCTGCCATCCGGGTTCCTGGCGGAACGCGTTGGCGCCGATGCGCGGCGGATCGAACCAGTGCGCCATGCCGGCGAGCGCCCCGTGCGGGTAGCCCTCTTCGAGCGTGAGATTGACGCAGCGATCGGCGCCCCAGCACGCCGGATCGTGGCTGACGTGGTCGTGGTCAACGCACCAGGGAGTGCACTGCGAATCGGGCCCGCGGTCCGTTTCGTGCCAGCCGGCGCGGGCTACGGCTTGGGCGGCGTCGCTGGGTGGTCGTATCATTGAGCTGCCTTTCTGTTCTTGCGGAGCGGTTGGTTGAGAAGGCCCTGGGGTTGCCGCCCTGGGGCCTTCTTTTTTGGTGGTGCTGGTCATCACGCGGCGTCACCGCCGAATTGTGAGTTCTCCCAGACGATTAGGTCTGATAGTCGGTATCGGCAATGCCGCCCAAAACGCGCGTACTTGGGACCTCGGCGCTGACATGCCCACTGCGCGAGCGTTTTCTCCGGCACCCGGAGCCGTTCGGCAACCTCAGAGCGTGTGAGCCACGGGTCGCTGTCCGGTATGAGGGCCATCAATCCTCCGATCTGCGTAAAGCTACGCAATTATGGTGATTCTCACCCGCTCCTGCGGATCTAAACGAAGCATACAACGACTCCCGTACAGTTCCGCAACATCTGGTCATTTTTGGGATATCCTGTGTTCTATGCCGCAAACTGCCGATCAGCATGACTGGAGGGAGCCGCCTAGGAATTGGGCCGAGGAGCAGGCGCGCCGGACCGCCCTGGAGGTTCGTAGACTCCGGGGCAAGCGATCAGCCCAGTGGCTATCGAAGCGGACGGCGGAACTCGGGTCTGAGGTGACACGGTCTGTTATTTCTGATCTTGAGGTAGGGCGTCGCCGGTATGTGACCACGGCGGAGCTGATCGTGCTCGCCCTTGCGCTGGACACGGTCCCGCTCGCATTGCTGTACCCAGCCCCATATTTGGACAAGATCCAGGCGTTCCCAGGAAACCTGGAGGTCACCAAAATCTGGGCCGCTCAATGGTTTTCAGGATTGGCTTCTGGCGTCGATGCGGACGGCGCCGGGAATCTGGTTCAGCTTGAGTTGCTGTCCGCTATGAGGGCGGACAGCAATCTTAAAGCCCTGCAGCGAGCGAGAAGTGCCCAAAAGCTTGATGAGGTGCAGCTCGAGCGTATCGCAGAGCTAAATCGGAAGCGGCAGACCGGCGCAGCCTCGAGCGAGGAGACCGCCCGCCTCGTCTCTGAAATAGCCGACCTCCAAAAGGACATCGACGAATTGTGGTCGCTCGGAGGTAGAGATCTGGCGGCCGAGCGCTTTGAGCAGCTAACCAAGGGCCGAGGCGCGGACTCCGATGGCGGGTAGGCCGCCGCTGCGGATCGGGCAGCATGGAAAGATCACACGGAAATCGCTTGGTGGCGGAATATGGCTGGCGCGGTGTAGATTTCGTGATCTCGACGGTGTGACGCGGGTGGTGGAACGGCGGAGCCCCGCGGGCCAAGTCGATCAGCACGGGAAGCTGGCCGAGGATCTACTCCTGGAGTCTTTGAAGACGCGGCGTCCGCCGGGCGTGTCTGGGGAGATTTCCCTCGACACTCGGATCTGTGTTCTGGTCGAGCAGCATCTTGACCTGCTGGCGGAAAACGGCAAGTCTCCTTCGACGATGACGACGTACCGCAGCGCGGCCCGCAAGCTACGGAAGTTCAGTGAGGCGCTCCGGGTGGGTGATGCGACGCCGGGTCGGATCAACGCGGTGATCCGGTCGGTGCGCCAGGCGCACGGCGCGAATATGGCGCGGCACGGCCGCACTCTTCTGCGCGGTGCCCTTCAGATCGCTGTGCTCGATGACGTGCTGGGAGCCAACCCGGTGGCCCAGGTGAGTCGGATCGAGTCGGATCGCAAGCCGAAGGGCGCGCCTGCCCTCGATGGCGTGCAGCTGCGCGACTTGCTGGGCAAGCTGCGGGCATCGGAGACATGCCGGGAGAAGGATCTGGTTGACCCGATCACCGTGTTCATTGCGACCGGGCTGCGGCGGTCGGAGCTGCTGGCCCTGCGGTGGGAAGACTTCGACGAGAAGGCCGGCACCGTCACTGTGTCGGGGAAGATCGCCCGAATAGAGGGGGTGGGTCTACGGCGCCTGGACAAGGGCAAGACCGACTCGTCGGAGCGGACGGTGCCGCTGCCTGAGTTCGCGATCACAGCGCTCGTTGAGCGGCGCGGGAGGCCCTTCTGGGGTGAGCAACGGATGATCTTTCCGTCGTCGGCGGGCACATGCCGTGACCCGGACAACTTCGACAAGCAGTGGCGCAAGGTGCGGGGCGCGCTCGGGGTTCCTGATGTGACGTCGCACTCATTCCGGAAGTCGGTGGCCACGATGATCGATGACGCTGGCCTGTCGGCCCGGATCGGCGCCGACCAACTGGGCCACGCGAAGGTCTCCATGACTCAGGATCGCTACATGCGGCGGGGACGGGTCCATGCTGAGGTCGCAGACCTTTTGGACCGCGCCATAACCGGCGAATAAACGTCGGCCCAGCTAGCGTTTTTGTGCCCCCACTAGGACTCGAACCTAGGACCTGCGGATTAAAAGTCCGTAGCTCTACCAACTGAGCTATAGGGGCGCGAAGGTTCAGAATACTGTGTGGGGAACACTGCCCGGACGGCGCTCGTTTGAGGATTTGGCCTGCGGTGACCTAAGCTGACGTGGCTCCCAACGGTAACTGCGTTGCGAGTGCCCCCGGAGTGATTCGGTTCTGGCCCCCATCGTCTAGTGGCCTAGGACGCCGCCCTTTCACGGCGGTAGCACGGGTTCGAATCCCGTTGGGGGTACGCGCGACGCAATGACGCGGAGCGATAGCGAGGCCCTGTGGCGCAGTTGGTTAGCGCGCCGCCCTGTCACGGCGGAGGTCGCGGGTTCGAGTCCCGTCAGGGTCGCCAGCACGGCGAGGCACTCAATGCCTTCCGGCCAGGTAGCTCAGTCGGTACGAGCGTCCGCCTGAAAAGCGGAAGGTCGGCGGTTCGATCCCGCCCCTGGCCACCAGTCTTGAGCTGCACGGACGCGGTGATGGCACTCTATGGATGGTTCGGTGTGTCCGGTTCCTGTCCGTTCGCCCGGTTTTTGGCGACGTCCTGAAGCCGGTCGAGATTCGTGGCTACGTGGTCGAGTTCGTCTGAATAGAGGTCGCTGTAGATGTTCGCGGTGACGGTCGGCGTCGAGTGCCCCATCGTCTTCTGGACGTAGCGGAGGTCGGCGCCGGAGGCCCGGGCCAGGCTGGCGTAGGTGTGGCGCAGGTCGTGAATCGTCAGCGGCACCAGTCCGGTTTTCTTTAGGGCTTCGTTCCAGTCGGTATGCCGGCGCCAGTTGTTTGATCTGAGGAACCCGCCATTTGGCGAGGTGATTGCATGTTCTGTGGGCGCGCGATTATCGATCCTTGGTTTGAGCGCGTCGATGACGATTTGGGGGAGTGGGACGGTTCGGGCGGCGGCGCGAGTTTTTGGCGGCCCGACGATGATCCGGCCTTCCACTTCTGGCGCGGCCTGGCGGACATAGAGCCGACGCGCAGTTAGGTCGATGTCGCCGACCCGCAGGCCGACGAGTTCGGACCAGCGCAGGCCGGTGAAGGCGAGGATGATCACCACGTCGCCGTGGTCGCCGCATGCGGCTGCCAGGGCGGCGACTTCGGTGGCGGTCAGATAGCGGTGGCGTTCTCGGGTGGGTATCCGCCCGGATGACACCCCGTCAGCCGGGTTGCTGTGGATTCGACCGTCCTCGCGCGCCATGTCGAGAATCGACCGCAGCAGCCGCAGCGTGGCGAGTTTGGCCCAGGGACCGACGGTCATGGAATCGATGAATTGCTGTATATCCTTTCGGCTGATTTCATCAACCGGGACGTGGCCGAAACGCGGACTGATGCGTAGTTCCCAATGCTGGGTGTAGCCGCTCCAGGTCTTGGGCGACACTGCGGGGCGTTTCAACGCGCTGTATTGCGTCCAGACAGCGGCGAGTTTGGCCCGGCCAAGTCGGGGGTCGAAGCGTCTGGCGCCGATCGCCGCTTCGCCATCCCGGTCGGCCTTGAATGCCCGCGCTTCTCGCAAGGTGGCGAACGTCGACGACGTCTCAGCCCATCCCGACGGGGAGTCTGAATCACGCACCAGGTAGCGCACTTGATAGCGCGGCAGACCGGCCGAATTGATCCGCTTTCGGATACCGCGCGGGACCGATCCGGCCACTTAGCGACGCACCTTACGAAGCCATGCGCGGACTTCAGCTGCGTCCCAACGTCTTACGCGATCAGATAGCGTGTAGCAGGGCGGTCCCACGTCTGCGCCGTGTTCGCGCAATGCGCCCCATCGACTCACCGTCGCAGCGGACACGCCAAGCAGCTCGGCCACCTGCTCCGCTGTTAGAAGCTCTGGAAAGGTCGCTGTCGCGGTGGCGCTGGTTTTGATGCCGAGGGTTGTCATGCCGATGTCCTCAGTTCTCTGCTGAACCAGCGCGACTTGAGCTTGTAGGCCCGTATTCTTGTGCGACAGAACGGATTAGCGAATCGGGCCAGAAGTCGGCGCGTACTCGCATCGTTGACCCGTCTTCGGCGATGACGTATCCGGTACCAGGCTCATTTGGGTTGATCCGATGCGCGGGGGCGGCGTCGGCGAGGCCGTCACCCAAGACCATGGCGACTTCGTCGCGTGAGCGCAGCCGCAGTGCGACGGTTTGGGTGAACAACCCGCGCATGGGCAGAATCTCCTTGCGAGGGTCCTGCATGAATGCGGCGACCACGATGCCTACAGCCCTACCCTTTGTCAGGATGCGTGAGAGTGAGCCCGCAACTTGCTTCCTCAGTGCCGCGTCCGTCATGTATGCGGTCAAGCCCGCGAATTCATCGATGAGCAGCACGACGAGCGGTTCGGCGGTGCTCGGTGTGTGCGAACGCGCTCGGCCGGCCATCCTGCGACCGCGGCTGTCTAGTAGCTCCTCCAAGTTGGTCAGCAGTCTCGCGGCGTTGGCCTCGGTCGTCGCAATGCCGCTGAATAGTGCAGACCCGACTGACACTTCGATCCCGTACTTGAGATCCACGGCGAACAGCCGCACGGTTCCCGCCTTGATGGCTGGGCCTAATCCGCCTGCAATGCCCCAAAAAACGGAGCCCTTGCCCGCACCCGAGCACCCAACAGTGAGGGTGTGCAGGCCGGCGACGCGCAGAGTCCATGCCGACCCATTCTCACGCCGGCCGACCTCGACGCCCGTCGGCTCGACGCTGGTTGGGAATGCAGCGGTCTCTGCCTCTGAAAGGCATTGTTTCATAACGAATTCCACGCGAACCGTGCCGGGGCCGATCAGTGTCGAGCGGGCGGAATGCGCCCCGACAGCGTCACGAATTGCGGGGACCGCGTTTTCGAGGTCGTCCACCGTCTGGCCGGTCCGTGTTCGGACTGTCATCCGTAGGCAGTCGCCGAACATGCTCACCCCGAGAAGGCGAGGATGAGTCCAAACTGTCCTCGTCCTGCTCTTGCCCTGTGCGTCCGTGCGTGTGACGTGCTCGGGAGTCGACAACCCGCAGGCCTTGGCAACCCGTGGCCAGGAGATCGATGCCCAGATCAGCCATCGGGCCCGACATGCTGGTGTTGCAACATAACGCCCAAATGTGGCGGGGGAACGCACTCTCCAAACGACGAGCGAAACGGCGACCACGCCGATCACCGCAATGAGCCACATGGCGCCGACCGCCAGCAGGTGCGTGAGGTCAAAGAAGTCGATGCCGGCGTCGGGATCTGGAATCGAATACGGATCGCTAGGTACTACGGGGTCGTACGGACTCATGCTGACACCCGGTCTCCCGCTGAGGACCCCGCCTTGCCGGTGTCCGCAGTCATACCCGAGGCCCGAAACGACCACGCGATGCGGCCGGATTCGCTCGAACGGTCTACGTACGGCAATATGTATAGTTCCTCGAAAATCACTGGTGTGAAGGGCATTCCGGCAGTGTTCGGTGGGCACACAGGCTGCTTGGGCGTTGCGAACTTGACGGTGAGAGTGCGCGCTCGCTTACTAGCTGTCGGGTCGCCGTCGAGGACTTCGACCTGCCACAACGGAGCGCCTGATTCTCGATCAGTCGCCTGGACCTTGTTGTCCTTCGTCGACCGCTCGTAATCGATCACCGCCGTCACGTCGGACACCACAAACGCTTTGCGTGGGAAAACCTGCTGGTGTGACACCTTGAGCCATTTCGGCACAGACATTTGTCGACCTTTCATGAGAACTGCTCTAGACAAGTTGAGGTTACATAGTCGTCTAGAGGAGTGCAACGGTCGACGCCCAGTTGATCGAAGACTTTGGGCTCAGCGGGCCGGGAACTCGTATTCGAGCAGGTAGGCGGAAGCAACTTTCACCGTGTCGCAGACCTCAACCGCCACGTCATTCGCGTCATATGCGGTTCGCAGCACTGTCAATACGGGAACGCCTGGTTCGAGTTCCAGTTGCCGCCGTTCTTCGGGAGTGGGCATTCGGGCTGCGACCTCCTCGGTGAAGTGACCGAGTACGTGGCCATTCTCTTCCAGTCGGGCGTAGATGCCCCCGGGCCCAGTGTCCACCTGCTCGATCCTCGTGCCTTCGGCGAAAGCAGCCGGGATGAAGGAGACCGCCGTTTCAACCGGTCGGCCATTCGCCAGGTAGCGGCGCGATCGCACGACGATGTCATCGTCCGGTGATAATCGAAGTCGTTCCGCTACAAACGAATTCGGCTTCTCGCGGCTCACCGCAATATTGTCGACTTGCGGCGAGTAACCCGATTTCTCGGCCTCGACGGTAAACGCCGCCTTGCCTGCCGCGCGATGCTGTCGCGCGAATCGATCCGACGCGAGCCGGCGGATGGGGGGCGTCGGGCGAATAAACACCCCGCGGCCATGCTGCGAGACGACCAGTCCCTCGGAACGAAGCTCCTGCACAGCTTGTCT
Source organism: Mycobacterium interjectum (assembly GCA_002102225.1). Lineage (GTDB taxonomy): Bacteria > Actinomycetota > Actinomycetes > Mycobacteriales > Mycobacteriaceae > Mycobacterium > Mycobacterium interjectum_B. The sequence continues at coordinate 2,543 of LQPB01000072.1, read as the reverse complement.
TACCGTCATGCGTGCCACACCGAAATGCTCGATAAGTTCCGTCTCAGACGGCAGTCGTTCCCCGGGAGCTAGCCGGTTGGAACGGATCGCTTCTCGCAACATGCCCGCGATCTGCCGATATGGCGGCTTGTCATCGGCTCTGTCGATTTGTCCAAGTTGCAGCACCCGCTGGCCTTCCATCACATGTCTAGACGACTAGTCTAGGAAGCCAGTCAACCCGTGTCTCTTCTGCCGGCATCGAACAAGGAGGACCCCAGAAATGGCAACCTCGCCTAAGCACTCGGTCAGTGTCGCCGGCATCGTAGTGCGTGACGATGATCGCGTTCTCGTGATCAGGCGGGACGACAACGGCCACTGGGAAGCCCCTGGTGGTGTACTCGAACTAGGCGAATCTTTTGAGGACGGTGTTCGGCGCGAAGTCCTTGAGGAAACCGGATTGACGGTGAAGGTAGAACGTCTCACCGGCGTTTACAAGAACCTGACCCATGGGATTGTCGCTCTGGTCTACCGCTGCCATCCGGCCGATGGGGACACTCACCCCACTGCGGAAGCCCGCGAGGTTCGTTGGATGACAAGGGAGGAAGTTCAGTCAGCGATGAATCCTGCATTCGCGGTGCGTGTACTGGACGCGTTCGACGAAGAAACTCATTCGCGGGTCCATGACGGCGTCAACCTCGTGTCGGGCTGCTAGGGGTCCACTACACGCTGTCCGGATGTAATCCGAACAGTGCTTGATAGAACACTGCTCGCTTTGGGGGCGCTGGCTCGACCTCGCCCGGACGAGCCTGCACGCATCCCAGGAACGCACTAGACGACGGCGCATTCGCCGGTTTGTTCCGGACGATAAGTTTCGTGAACGCTTCGATGTACTCGAGCGCCGCTCGGATGAGGGTGAAACCGGTTGTCGCAAGGTCGGCCACCATTGACGAACCGGTAAAGGGCGAAACAGGTTCGGTCTGCCACACTCCCAGCGCGTCGTAGTGGTGCTGAGTCATCTCATTGTCGGCACCGAGGGCTAACTCGGGAATCACACTGAGATTCAGCGCCACGTTCATCGTGTTGCCGTAGCTGCGGCCAGGGTGGGTGTCGACGGCAAGAACGCCATCGTGGATGTGATTCCTCAACTGCTTGCAGAGCCACGCATACACCCGCAGGCGCGTCACGTCACCCAAAAGTGACTGGTCGTACTGCGTTCGCACTTCCTTGTCGATGAAGGTCCGCGAGTCGAGTGATCCCCGAGCCTTTTTCCGATCAACTGACGGGTCGACCATCGCTTGGTAAGCACGCCCGAAAATATCGAAAACTGCTGCAAGATAGAGTAATTCACGGTCAAAAGCTTCAGCGGTAGCCTCGGCAACATCTTCGTTCCGCTTCCCGTCCAGCGGGTTCGACAGCGCGGCCAGCAGATCGTCGAACGCGCGCGCTGCACGTCTCAGGCGGATGCGAACCGACGTGAATGCCTCTGCGGCCTCAGGTCCACCTTTAGCGGCAGCCGCAAACATTGAAGCGGCATCGAAGTATGGCAATCCGCTGACCGTGCCCCAGTCGTAAAGATTGACGATGGTCGCAGTCGACTCCGTCGTCTCCCAGCTTCCGCCACCCACCAACATGCCGCGCTCGACCGTCACAACCGGATTGCTAGTCACCCGCAAGTAGTGACCGATGAGTGGTACAGCCGCGTCGGGTGTCACGCTGACGACCACATCGTTGTCGGCGACATCTGTTCGTCCCGCAGTGGGGGCGGTGGTGACGATGGCATCGATGCCAACAGCCCCGGCGGCGGCAGCATAGGCAGCTGCACGATGTCGCTGATCGAGCGTCAACGGGGGGAGGCCGTCCGGCGCATCGTGCTCATCGAGCTGCTGGTACGCGGCGAAGAACCGAGCCTTGGACCAGGCACGGTAGCTCTCGCCACGAGCGGTGCTGACGGAGAACTCGGCCGCGTCGCAGAACTTGCCTGCGTCAGCTACGTTCGTGAAATTGACGGTGTGGCAAGGCGGTTCATCGAGCAACTCGGTCCACCCGCTCGGAGCTTCCGTTGCCGCCGGGATCAATAGGTGCACCTCGATCTCGTCGCGCGTCAGGAACCCGGTGATGTAGCCCTCCTCCGGCGGCTCCGCGATGGTCCCGACATCAATGCCCAGCCGCACCGGGCGCGTTGCCGGCCTCAATGGGTACAGAGGCTCCAACTTCGAGTCTCTCGTCGGCGGCCGAACGTAGCGCATGAAGCGCCAGTTGGGCCGGCCGGATGGGATGGTGATCGCCATATTGGGATGGTCGCACTTGGGGATGACAACTCAGATCGGTCCGTAGTGTTCGCATTCCGACGACTGCATGCATACGGCAGGTCAACCGACCGCAGCCACACCAGAGCCGCACGGCAGGGGAGGCGCGCGAGCGCATTGATCGAGGTTTGCAGCGCATTCTTGATGCATGGAACGCCCGCGATAGCGCATAGGAATACTAGGGAGCGTCCCGGGGAGTGGTGTAAGTGATGGCGGCGTGTCGGTCCCTGACGTAAGAGGGCCATCGCGTGAGTCTCT
>LQPB01000071.1 GCA_002102225.1 Mycobacterium interjectum | reverse complement strand
CGCCGGCTGTTAGGCCGCCCGCGCCGAGCAGCGTCGTCTGTGCCGTGTGATCGGGAACGGCCGCGCCGGTGCGATCGACCATCAGCGCGGTCACCGCCTCGGGCATCCAAACCGCCGATGGGGTCGAGCACGGCGTCGACGCCATCGTCTACGGCACCGGGTTCGCCGTTCCCGATCACACGGCACAGACGACGCTGCTCGGCGCGGGCGGCCTAACAGCCGGCGAGCTCTGGGCCGACGGCGCGGAGCCCTATTTCGGGGTCGCCGTTCACGGGCTGCCCAACTACTTCTTCATCGACGGCCCCGACGTCGAGGCGCAGGCGGGTTACGTCGCCGAGTGCGTCGGCCTGCTGGAACGCACCGACAGCACCCGCATCGAGGTGCGGCGCAGTAGCTACCAGGTATTCAACGAGCGCGCCTACCTGCGCCCCGCCCAGCCCCAACCCGTGGCGTCAGCCTTCGACCTGACCGCCGGCGCCGGCGGCGTCGACGCCACCTATGAGGGCGCCGCGACCCTGACGATCGGGGGCGCCGAGCACCCGGTACGCGTGCGGCTCGCGGGCCGTCTGGACCCGATCGACGGCCATTACCACTGGCAAGGCACGGTTTTCGGCGCAGCGGCGCTCAACGAAACGCGGACCGCGACACTGACGGTCGGCGAGCGCAGCGCGGCCGCGCGCATCGTCGAGCAAACACCGTGGGGCACGCACACGGTCGCCGGTGTCGGCGCCCCGCCGTACGCACTGAGCTAGCACCCAAGGGGGGCCGGCGCCGTTTGCTGCGTCGGGCGCCGCCGAGGGGTTTGCCGATGGCGGCCCCTGGGTAACCCGAGAGTCTGATTTTCATCTCACAGGAAGGGCTGGCCGCGCGGGCGGAGCGCGTTGGTCCGGCGCGTGTGTGTGTGCCGCGGCAGGAGCGTCGTCGCGGCGTATGCCGCCAAGGGGGGCGGGTTCTCCAGCAGTTAGTCGGGCGGGAATTCGAGGAGCGGGGATATGGCAGGGGAAGGTCGAATTGCGACATCGCGTCCGGCTTCTTTTCAGTTCGGATTCCGTGCGCCTAAATTGCTATGCAGACAAGCGCACCCGCGTGGCACTGGTTCGCAGGCCGAGGCCGGCGAGGGTGAAGCCCTGAACGGAAAGGGGTGGCTGCGTTGAGCGCGGTAGCTGAGTCCCCGAGTTCGCTCGCCGTGGCGACGCGAACCGACGAGTCAGTCGTCATCCTCACCGTCGAGGGTCAGCTCGACCCCAGCAGCTCCGCGGCGCTTCGCGACATGATCATGAAGACCACGCTCGACCAGCCATCGGCCGTCCTCGTCAACGTCTCCAAGCTTCACGTGCCCGCGGAATCGACGTGGTCGAGCTTCATCGGCGTGCGCTGGCAGGTTCACACCCGGCCCGACGTTCCGATCGTGCTCGTCTGCACCGATCGCGCCGCCCGCGAGGCGATCACCCGCAGCGGGGTGGCCCGCTTCATGCCGGTATACGCGAGCGAGAAGGGCGCGATGAAGGCGCTCGACCGGCTCACCAGCCGCACCGTGCACCATGCCGACGCCGAGTTGCCCGCCAACCTGACCAGCCTGCGCGAATCGCGCCGGCTGGTCCGCGAATGGCTCACCGCCTGGTCGCAGTCCACGCTCATCCCGGTCGCCTTGGTGGTCGTCAACGTGTTCGTCGAGAACGTGCTGGAACACACCGGAAGCGTCCCGATGATGCGGCTCGAGGCCGATGGCACGACCGCGACCATCGCGGTGTCCGACTCCAGCAGCACGCCGGCACTGCGCCTGCCGTCGCCGGACAAGGGCATCGACGTCTCCGGGCTGGCGATCGTCGACGCCCTGTCACGCGCCTGGGGCAGCACCCCCACGTCGTCCGGGAAGACGGTGTGGGCGGTCATCGGGCCCGAGAACCAGCTCTGACTGGCCCCCCGCTGCGGACCAACTAGAACACGTTCTAATCTGTTGTGACGGTCCCTCGAGGAAGGCAGATGACGTGCGGTTCACCTACGCAGAGGCGATGACTGACTTTCGCTATTACATCCCGTTGGCCAAGGCGGCCGAGGCGGCCGGCTACCACGCCATGACCATCGCCGACAGCATCGCCTACCCCTTCGAGTCCGATTCGAAGTACCCGTACACGCCCGACGGAAATCGCGAGTTCCTGGACGGCAAGGAGTTCATCGAAACCTTCGTGCTGACATCCGCGTTGGGTGCGGTGACCTCGACGCTGCGGTTCAACTTCTTCGTCCTCAAGCTGCCGATCCGGCCCCCGGCGCTGGTGGCCAAGCAGATCGGTTCCCTGGCCGCCATGACCGACAACCGAGTCGGATTCGGCGTGGGCACCAGTCCGTGGCCCGAAGACTACGAGCTGCTGGGAGTCCCCTTTGCCAAGCGCGGCAAGCGGATGGACGAATGCATCGAAATCATCCAGGGCCTCACCACGGGTGACTACTTCGAATTTCACGGCGAGTTCTACGACATTCCCAAGACCAAGATGACCCCGGCTCCGACCAAGCCCATCCCCATCCTGATCGGCGGGCACGCCGACGCCGCGCTGCGCCGCGCGGCACGTTTGGACGGCTGGATGCACGGCGGGGGTGACCCGGCGGAGCTCGACGGGCTGATCGCCAAGCTCAAGCGGTTCCGCGAGGAAGAGGGCAAGACCGGCCCGTTCGAGATCCACGTCATCTCGGTGGACGGCTTCACGGTGGACGGCGTCAAGCGCCTCGAGGACAAGGGCGTCACCGACGTGATCGTCGGCTTCCGCATTCCTTACATCATGGGCAAGGACGACGAGCCGCTGGACAACAAGATCCGCAACCTGGAGATGTTCGCGGAGAACGTGATCGCGAAAGTCTAACCGCGAAGCGGGCCGCCGCCATCGACCGCCGTCACAGCGGATCCCACTGCGGGGCCCGCTTCTCCATGTGCGCCCTGGCCGCCTCGGTCGGATTGTTGGTGAAACCGGTGAGGATCTGGGTGCGGTTCTCCAGCTCGATGGCATGACGCAAGCTCGGCGCGTCCAGCGCCGCGTTGAGCCCAATCTTGGTCTGCCACACGCCATACGCGTTGTTCTCCGCGATCGAGCGGGCCAACGCCAGCGCCGCCGGCATCAGCTCGTCGGCTGCCACCACCTCGTGCACCAGCTTGATGCGATAGGCCTCGGCGGCGTCGATGATGCGGCCGGTGAGCATGAGCTCACGGGCGACGCCCGCGCCGACGATCTTGGGCAGCAGGTAACTGGTGCCCATGTCCATCGACGAGAAGCCCGCCCTGATGAACACCGATCCGAACCGGGCCTGTTCGGATGCGACGCGGATGTCGCTGACGAGCGTGAAGGCCAGCCCGCCCCCGACCGCGACGCCGTTGACCGCCGCGATCACCGGGATGGGTAGCTCGTAGATCCGGGTGAACAAGTCGGCCAGTCGAACCTGGCTGTCGTAGTTGACCTTGAACGCCGGGGTGGTCGGTTTGGGCTTGGTCCAGGCTTCGCCCGTGCCGCTCAGGTCGGCCCCGGCGCAGAAGCCCCGCCCGGCACCGGTCAGGATCGCGACGCGGTAGTCGCCCCCGGCGAGTTCGTCCAGGGCGCGGTCGACGCCGTCGATCAACGCCCCGTCGATCGCGTTCAGGCGCTCGGGCCGGTTCAGCGTGATGCGGGCGATGTTGTCCTCGAGAGTTGCGAATTCCACTGCGGGCATATCCAAACCGTAGGGGACATGGGCATTTACCGAGCAGGCATACCGTGGTTTCGCCGCCTACCGAAGGAGAAGCCATGGCACGAACCGAGGGTGACACCTGGGACCTGGCCAACAGCGTCGGGGCCACCGCCACCATGGTCGCCGCCGCGCGAGCAGCCGCGACCCGCAGACCGCAGCCCGTCATCACCGACCAGTACGCCGAGCCGCTGGTCCGCGCCGTCGGGCTGGACGTGTTCACCAAGTTGGCCAGCGGCGAGCTCGATTCGGACGACCTGGAGAAGGGCGTCGGGTTTCCGCGCATCGTCGACACGTTCGCCGCCCGGGCCCGGTTCTATGACGACTACTTCGCCGCCGCCGGCAAGGAGGGGGTGCACCAGGTCGTGCTCGTGGCGTCGGGGTTGGACGCCCGCTCGTATCGACTCGCGTGGCCGGCCGGGACGACGGTGTATGAGATCGATCAGCCCGAGGTGATCGCGTTCAAGACCGCGACGCTCGCCGAGGTCGGCGCCGCCCCGACCGCCGAGCTCCGCACGATCGGCATCGATCTGCGGGACGATTGGCCCGCGGCGCTGCAGGAGGCCGGGTTCGACCCCGCGCAACCCACGGCGTGGTTGGCCGAGGGCGTGCTCATCGGCTTTCTGCCGCCGGAGGCCGAGGTCCGCCTGCTGGACGCGATCACCCCGCTGTCCGCGGAGGGCAGCCGATTCGCCGCCGACTTCGGCTCGCTCAATGACGGTTCGCAGCAATCGCAGGAGCAGGCCCGGCGGACGGCCGAGGGCTGGCGACGGCACGGCCTCGACATGGACATCGCCGCCCTGACCTACCCGGGCGAGCACACCGACGTCGCCGCACATCTGCGCGCCGACGGGTGGGACACGACCACGTTCGCGCTCACCGACCTGTTCGCCGCGGCCGGCCTGCCGCGCCTCGACGAGATCGAGCAGCACAGCCCGGCGGCGACGATCACCTTCGTCCGGGCGATCCGGCCTTAGCCGCGAAAGTGCAAGTGCCGACGGCGCATCCCGGGAAACCTGTTGCCAGTTGCACTCTCGCGGTCACCCGGACCGCTTGGCGAGCCACTCCGCCTGCATGACCAGCAGCGCCGTGACTTCCAATTGCGGTGTGCCGGGGTCGAGTTCGCGGTAGCGCTGGTAGACGTTGACGACGACGCGCTCGGCGTCCAGCCACGTCGCGTACTCGCCGAGGTCGATGGTGTCCGCGGCCTCGGCCCACGACAGCCCCCTGCGGTGGGCGGCCTCGGCGTGCGCGGCAACATGGGCGAGATAGCCACGGACGGAACGGATCCCATCGGGATCGGTGACGGGGCCGTGGCCGGGCACCACGATCGGCGCGTCCAGAGCGATCATCACGTCGCAGGCCCTGATCCAGTTGGCGATCGGCCCGGCCCACACGATCGGGGTGCAGCCGATGAAGAGCAGGTCGCCGCCGAACAACACACCCGCGTCGGGCACGTGCACCACCGAGTCCGCGGCGGTGTGGGCCGGCCCCAGGTTGAGCAGATCGATCCGCCGCCCGCCGACGTCGATCGTCAGTTCGTAGTCGAACGTCTGGTCGGCGTTGCGCACGGTGATGCCACCGAAGTCGAAGTGCCCAAATCGATCCCGTGCGTACGGGGTCGCGACCGGGCCGAGGTTGGCGGTCTGCACCATGGCCAGCATCTCGGGCGCCATCCCGTGCGCGATCTCCTCGGCGGTGTCCCGGGCGGCGAGGATGCGCACCGAGGCGTCGAGCAGTTGGTTGCCGTGGGTGTGGTCGCCGTTGGAGTGGGTGATCAGGGCATCGGTGATCGGTGCGGCCGCGGTGATGGGCGTCATCGCGTCGAGCATCTCGCGGGTCAGCGCCAGGTCGAACAGCGTGTCGACGAGCAGCGACGCGCCGTCGCCGGCCACCAGCCCGGCGTTGCTCCACCCGTAGCCCCCGTCGGGCAGCGTCCATGCCCACACCCGGTCGGCGACCTCGTGCAGGCCACGGGTGTACGGCACCTTCGCGGGAGCGTGGTTGACCCGCGCGGGGGCGGGTGCGGCGTCGGGGTTGGGCCGGGCGGGCAGCGGGTGCGGCGCGTCGCTGGAGCGCACGGTCTGCCGCGTCTCCCCCAGGCCCTCGACACGCAGGGTGACGACGTCCCCGGCCCGCAGCCAGCCGGGAAACGATTCCAGCGCAGCGGGATTGAGGTGCTCGACAAGCGTGCAGGTCGGCACGGTCCCGGAGCCGATGACGTCGCCGGGGGCGAGCATGACGCCGCGCGAGACGTAGGAGATGACTTCGCCGAAGCTCCAGTCCATCTGGGCGGTCGACCCCGAACCGATCACGGTGTCGTTGACCAGCGCGGTCACCTGCAGGTCGAGTTTGCCGTCACGGCGGTGGGGTTCCAGCTCGTCGGACGTGACCAGGTACGGGCCCAGCGTGACCCCGCTGTCCTTGCCCTTGCCCTGTCCGATCGCGAGTTGGCCCTCCAGCTGCTGCAGATCCCGCGCGGACCAATCGTTGAAGATGGTGTAGCCGATGATGGCGCGTTCGGCTTCCTCGACGGTCAGATCGCTGCCGGCGGTGCCGATGACCGCGGCGAGCTCCAATTCGAAGTCCTGCCAGGCGCTCCCGGGTGCCATGGGGACGTCGTCGTAAGGACCCAAAACGGTTGCCGGACAGGCGAAATAGAAGGCGGGAATGCGGTACCAGGTATCGGCGAGCACCCGCCCGGCGCCCAGCGCCGCCTGGCAGTTGCGCATGTGGTCCAAGAAGCACAGGGAGTCCCGGATCGACGGCGGGCGCGGGATCGGCGCCCGCAGTCTCACCCGGTCGAGCCGCGCCACCTCGGACGGGGACCGCAACGCGGCCTCGCCGGCCTCGCGCAGCCCGTCGGCGCCGCGCCCGATCAGCTCGAGCAGCGTCACCCCCGGGGTCATCGCGTAGATGTCCGTACCGGACAGGACGCCGACGCGGTCGCCGTCGGCACCGTGAAAGGTCACCCACTTCACTCGCGCACCACCTCACTTGGTTTCTTGTCCGGCCGCAGCCCGCGCCAACTCGATTGGCGCAACCGGTTATCCGGAGTCCACTCGCTGTAGCGCACCTCGCCGACCAGGACCGGCTCGACGTACGTCACCCCGCGCGCTTCGCTCCTGGGGAGCGGCGGGTCGAAGGGCGACTGGTCGGTCTGCAGCGGCGCCAACGTCTTTTTCAGCTTCGCCAGGTCCCGCTCGGTGAAGCCGGTGCCCACCCGCCCGGCGAAGCGCAGCCCGCCGGGCGTCGGGATGCCCATCAGCAGCGAGCCGATGCCGCTGGTGCGCCCCCCTTCCCCGGCCTTCCAGCCCCCGATGACGACCTCCTGGGTGTTCCAGTTCTTGTCCTTGATCCACGACGCCGAACGACGTCCCGGCTGATACGTGGCGTCGCGCTTCTTGGCGACCACGCCCTCCCAGCCGTGCTTCCGGGAGTGCTGCAGCGCCTGTGCGCCGTCACCGGGTAGCAGGTCGGGAACGATCAGATTGCCCGCGCCGGCAAGGGTTTCCAGCAGCTTGCGCCGGTCGCGGTAGCGCGCCCGCAGCAGCGGACGGCCGTCCAGGTAGAGCAGGTCGAACGCCCAGTATTCGACGCGGGCGCCGCGGCCGCGGTTCTGCATCTCGTGGAAGCTGGGCACCCCGTTGTCGTCCAGTATCACCGCCTCGCCGTCCAGCACGACGTGATGGTCGGCCAGATCGGCCGCAAGCGAACGCAATTGGGGATATTCCTTGGTGACCTCGCGGCCGCGGCGGGACCGGATCCGCAAGTCGCCGTGATCGGCCTCCACCAGGATCCGGTAGCCGTCCCACTTGCCTTCGAATGCCCACTGACCGGACTTGAGGGCGGCTACCGAGCCCTCCGAGGCGAGCATCGGGGTGATGGAGTCGAAGTCGAAGACCTGCTGATCCTTCATCCGGTGCGCCAGCCACTGGTCACCGTTGGTCTGAATCAGCGCGTATCTCCCGGAGATCCGGTTGCCGTGCAGGTTGACGATGACCTCGTCGTCATTGAATTTCTCGGCCTCGTAGGTGCCGGCATCCCAGATGACGACCTTGCCGGCGCCGTATTCGCCCTTGGGGATGTTCCCCTCGAACGCACCGTATTCCAGCGGATGATCCTCGGTGTGCACCGCCAGGTGGTTGACCGCCGTGGTCTCCGGCAGGTTCTTCGGCACCGCCCAGGACACCAGCACGCCGTCGCGCTCCAGCCGGAAGTCGTAGTGCAGGCGGCGGGCGTGGTGTTCCTGGATGACGAACGTATTGCCCTGACCGGTAACGGGTTTCCCGGCTGGCACCGGCTCGGGGGTCTTCGACGCGTCGCGCATGCGGCGGTACTTGCTGAGCCGGTCGCTGACGGGGGCGTCCACATCCAGCGGCGCCAAGAGATCGCCGTCGCGCGCCACGCGGTCGAGCACCTCGTCGTACCGCAGGTGACGCAGCTCCGGATCTTCGAGCTCCTCCCAGGTGCGCGGCGCCGCGACCGTCGGCTGTTCGCGCCCGCGCAGCGAGTATGGCGCGATGGTGGTCTTCGAGCCGTTGTTTTGGCTCCAGTCGAGAAACACCTTGCCCGCCCGCAGGCTCTTGGTCATGGTCGAGGTGACCAACTTGGGCATCGTTTGCTCCAGTTGCTGGGCAACACGTTTGGCCAACACCGTGGCGCCCTTGCTGCTGACCGGGGTGTCCAGCGGCGCATACAGGTGCAAACCCTTGCTTCCGCTGGTGAGCGGGAAAAGGGAGAGGCCGATATCGCTCATCAGCTCCCGCACGGCATGGGCCACCTCGCATAGCTGAGGCATCGTCACGCCCTCGCCGGGATCGAGGTCGAACACCAAACGTGTTGCCGGGCCGGGCTTGAGTTGCTCCGCCCCGCTGCGGGTCCATTCGGCGACGAACCGCCACTGCGGCACGTGCACCTCCAGCGCGGCCTGCTGCGCGATCCAGGCCAGCCCGTCGGGGCTGTCGATGATCGGATAGGTCGTCGTCCCGGAGCGATGGGGGACGCTGGCCCGTGGCAACCAGTCCGGCGCCGAGGATGCCAGCTGCTTTTCGAAGAACGACTCCTGCTCGACGCCGTTGGGCCAGCGCTTGCGGGTGGCCGCGCGTCCGGCGATGTGCGGCAGCATCACTCCGGCGATGCGGGTGTAGTAGTCGAAAACGTCCCCTTTTGTGACGGCCCTTTGGCCGTCCTCCTTCGCCGGATACAGCACCTTGTCGGCGTTGGTCAGCGTGACCCGCGCCGGTGCCGATGAAGCCATGATGTCAACGTACGTCCTGGGCGGGCCTCGTTGGGTGGGAGGCAGTGAATCCCGAAAGCGGTAGCGCATGCGCCACCAAATCCGGGGCGCGACGCATGGTCCGCGCGCCCGGGGCCCGGGCGCCGGTACCAGGAAGTACGGTGTCACCGTGGTCCGGCTGAGCAGCGCCACCCTGGGGCGGCTGCCGATCGCGACACCGAGCTATGACCGTGACGGCGTCGTGGTCGGCATCGCCCACTTCGGGGTCGGGGGGTTTCACCGCGCCCATCAGGCCGCCTACCTCGACAGCCTGCTCGAGCGGGGTATGGCGCGGGAATGGGGCATCTGCGGCATCGGCGTGCTGCCGGCCGACCGCCGGATGCGCGACGTGCTGAACGCCCAGGACAATCTGTACACGCTGGTCTTGGAAGATCCCGGCGGCAACCGCGAGGCGCGGGTGATCGGCTCGATCGTCGACTACCGCTACGCACCCGACGATCCCGCGGCGACGATCGAGCGGCTGGCCGCGCCCACGACCCGCATCATCTCGATGACCATCACCGAGGGCGGCTACCAGATCAGGGACCCGGGCTCGGTTTTCGGAATGATTGCCGAGGCCCTGGCCCGCCGTCGGGACCGCGGCATCGCGGCGCCGACGATCGTCTCGTGCGACAACATCGAGCACAACGGCGACGTCGCGCGGCGCACCGTCCTCGCGCACGCCGAGTCGCTGCGACCCGGCCTGGCCGACTGGGTCGCCGAGCACGCCCGGTTCCCGTGCTCGATGGTGGACCGCATCACGCCGGTCACCACGCCGGACATCGTGGCCACTGTGGAGCGCGACTTCGGAGTCTCCGACGAGTGGCCGGTGCTGGCCGAGGCGTTCGCCTCCTGGGTGCTCGAGGACGATTTCGCCGACGGCAGGCCGCCGCTGGACGAGGCGGGCGTGCTGTTGGTCGACGACGTGACCCCGTACGAGGCGATGAAGCTGCGGCTGCTCAACGCCGGACACCAGTGCCTGTGCTACTTCGCGGCGCTGTGTGGCTACCGCATGGTGCACGACGCGGCGCGCGACCCCCTGCTGGCCGAATTCCTGTTGGCCTATTTCGATTCCGAGGCCGTGCCGACGCTGAGCGCCGTCCCCGGTATCGACCTGCGGGCCTACACTCGCGGGCTCATCGAGCGCTTCGCCAACCCCGGGGTGCGTGACACCGTGGCGCGGTTGTGCGCCTACTCCTCGGACCGCATCCCGACATGGCTGCTTCCGGTGATCCGCGACAACCTGCGCACCGGGGGGCCGATCCGGCTGGCGGCGGCGACCGTCGCGAGTTGGGCTCGCTACGCCGAGGGGGTCGACGAGCGGGGCGGCACGATCGAGGTCGTCGACAACATGGCGGACTCGCTGATGGCCGCGGCTCGGGCGCAGCGACAGCACCCGACCGCCTTCATCGAGAACACCGACCTGTTCGGCGATCTCGCGCAACAGCCCCGCTTCGTCGAGGCCTACCGCCGCGCGCTGGATTCGCTGCACGCCCGCGGGGCGCGGGCCACCCTGCGCTCGTTGCTGAAGGGTGCGAGCCCGTGAGACGGGGCCTGGTGATCGGCGAGGCGGTGATCGACATCGTCGACCATGTCGAGCACGCCGGGGGAAGCCCGGCGAGCCGCCCTGGGCCGGATCGGGCTCGATGCGCCGACGGCGGCGCTCGAATCCGCCAGGCCCGCTGGCGGCGCTGACCGTCGGCCGCGCCGGGGCCGACCTCCCCGACCGCGCCGCCCTGCGCTCCCATTCCACCGCGGCGGGAAATTAGCTGTGCCCGAATATCCCGCCGCGCGGCCCACCGCGCTGTTTTGCTAGGGACGGTATGGGCATACTGAGTGCATGCGCTCCATCTGGAAGGGTTCGATCGCGTTCGGGCTGGTGAACGTGCCGGTCAAGGTGTACAGCGCCACCGAGGACCACGACATCAAGTTCCATCAGGTCCACGCCAAGGACAACGGCCGCATCCGCTACCAACGCATCTGCGAGAAGGACGGCGAGGTCGTCGAATACCGTGATATTGCCCGGGCCTTCGAGTCCGACGACGGTCAATCGGTGATCATCACCGACGACGACATCGCGACGCTGCCCGAAGAACGCAGCCGCGAAATCGAAGTGCTCGAGTTCGTCCCGGCCAGCGACGTCGACCCGATGCTGTTCGACCGCAGCTACTTCCTCGAGCCGGATTCGAAGTCATCCAAATCCTATGTCCTGCTGGCTAAGACGCTCGCCGAGACCGATCGGATGGCGATCGTTCATTTCACGCTGCGCAACAAGACCAGGCTGGCCGCGTTGCGCGTCAAGGACTTCGGCAAACGCGACGTCATGGTGGTGCACACCTTGCTGTGGCCCGACGAGATCCGCGATCCCGATTTCCCCGTGCTGGACAAGAAGGTCGACATCAAGCCCGCGGAACTCAAGATGGCCGGCCAGGTGGTGGAGTCGATGGCCGAAGACTTCAACCCCGACCGCTACCACGACACCTACCAGGAGCAGCTGCAGGAGCTGATCGAGGCGAAACTCGAAGGCGGCGAAGCGTTTACCGTCGAGGACCAGCCCAAGGAACTGGACGAGACGGAAGACGTCGCCGACCTGCTGGCCAAGCTGGAGGCCAGCGTGAAGGCTCGATCCGGCGGCGGCAAGGCGCCCGCCAAGAAGGCAGCGGCGAAAAAAGCGCCGGCCAAGAAGGCGCCCGCCAAGAAGAGCACCGCGAAGAAGACCGGCGCCGGTTCGGGGGCCAAGAAAGCCGCGTCGAAATCCTGAGCGCGCTCGCCGACGCCGTCAGCGCCGCCGCGACGACAGGAAGCGGAACGCCGCGGCCAGCAGGTTGATCACCGCCACGATGATGATCAGGCTCAGCGCCGCGCCCCAGATTCGCAGGAAACCGGCGTGTTCCGGGTTGGTGAGCTCGGTGTAGATCAGCAGCGGCAGCGACGCCATGTTGCCGTGGAACATGTCCAGGTTGATGGAACGGCTGTAGCCGACCAGCACCAGCACCGGGGCGGTTTCGCCGACGACGCGCGCGACGGACAACAAGACACCCGAGACGATGCCCGGCATCGCGATCGGAATGACGATCCGCACGATGGTCTTCCATTTGGCAACGCCCAGCGCGTAACTGGCTTCCCGCAGGTCGTCGGGCACCAATCTGAGCATCTCCTCGGTGGACCGCACCACCACCGGCAACATCAGCAAAACCAAGGCCAGCGACACGGCGAAGGCGCTCTGCTGAAAGCCCAGGGTGGCGATCCACAGGCTGAAGATGAACAGCGCCGCCACGATCGAGGGCACCCCGGCGAGCACGTCGACCATGAAGGTCGTCAGCCGCACCAGCCGACCCGAACCGTATTCCACCAAGAGCACCGCGGTCATCAGCCCCAGCGGCACCGACAGCAGCCCGGCGACCCCGGCCTGCACCACGGTCCCGTATAGCGCGTGGTAGACGCCGCCGGCAAACTGCTCCGGCAGCACGCCGCGCAGTGAGTGGGTCCACCAGCCCGACCGGGTGACGGCGTACCAGCCCCGCGCGATCACCACTCCCAGCACCCAGACCAGCGGCACCAGCGCCGCGATGAACGAGGCGACGAAAAACGTCGTCGCGGCGTTGTTGGTGATCCGCCGCCGCAGGCTCAGCGGGCTGAACACATCGGGTTTGACCGGCAGGTCGAGCGCGTCGATCGTCATCCGTTGACCTTCCCCCCCGCGATCGCGCGGGCCGTCGCGTTGACGATGAACGTCAGCACGAACAGCGCGAAGCCGGCGGAGATGTAGGCCCCGGTGGGCAGCGGTTCGCTGAATTCCGCCGCCGCGGAAGCGATCTTGGAGGCGAACGTGTAGCCGCCGTCGAACAGCGACCAGTTGCCGGCCCGGGCGGCCGACCGCAGGATGATCAGCACAGCCACGGTCTCGCCCAGGGCGCGGCCCAACCCCAACATGGACGCCGCGATGACACCGCTGCGGCCGAACGGCAGCACGGTCATCCGCACTACCTCCCATTTCGTGGCGCCCAATGCCTGCGCCGCTTCCATCTGAATGGGCGGGGTCTGCCGGAACACTTCCCGCGATACCGAGGTGATGATGGGCAGGATCATCACCGACAGCACGATCCCGGCGGTGAATATGGTGCCGCCGCCGGCCAGGGAAACGTTGCCCTGCTTGAACAAGAAGAACCAGCCGAGGTTGCGGTTGAGGAATTGCGCGACGGGTTCGAGTCTGGGTGCCAGCACGAAGATTCCCCACAACCCGAAAATGATCGACGGCACCGCGGCCAGCAGATCAACCATCGCGCCGAAAGGCCGTGCCAGCCGTTTGGGCGCGTATTGGGTGAGAAATACGGCGATCCCGACCGCGATCGGAACCGCCATCAGCAGTGCGCTCAACGAACTCAGCACCGTGACCATGAACAAGTCGCGGATACCGAACGCCAGATGGTCGGCCTTGGTGGTGTTGAATTCGGCGCTCGTGAAGAAATTCGCGTGGTTCGCGCGCAACGCCGGGATGGCGCGGACCAACAGGAATATCGCGATCAGCCCGATCGCGATGACGATCGTCGACCCGGCCGCCGCGGCGACCAACTTGAACAGTCGGTCGCCGCGGTGCGCCTTGTGCGGGTCGGTCACCCTCAGCGCAGGCTGAGCCCCCGTCGAGGAGGTGGCGATCGCTCCGCGAGTCATGACATCCCGGATCACGCGATTGCGTTGACCGCGGTCGACAACTTCGACTTGAAGGAATCCGGAATCGGGATGTATCCGTTGTCCGCCAAGCCGTTTTGGCCCGCCCCGATGGTGCTCTGCAGGAACGCCTTCACCGCCGTGCCGACCTGCGAGTCGGGGTACTTCGAGCAGACGATCTCGTAGGTCGCCAGCACGATCGGGTAGGAGCCCGGCTGTGTCGGCTTGTAGAACGAGTTGGTGTCGAGAACCAGGTCGTTGCCCTGGCCCTTGACGGTGGCACCGGAGATCGTCTTGCCGACGGAGTCGGCGCTGATGGCGACCGCGTCGGGGCCGGCCGAGGTGACGACCTTGGCCATGTTCAGGTTCTGGGCCTTGGCAAAGGACCATTCGTTGTAGGTGATCGATCCCTCGGTGGCCTTGATCGCGGCCGAGGTGCCGTCGTTGCCCTTGGCGCCCTCACCGACACCGCCGTTGAACGTCTTGCCCGCGCCCTTGCCCCACGCGCCATTGGAGGCCGCGTCGAGGTAGTGCTGGAAGTTGTCCGTGGTCCCCGACTGGTCGTTACGGAAGACGACGTGAATCGGTTCGGCCGGCAGGGTGGTGCCGCCGTTGAGGCCCGCGATCGCGGGATCGTTCCAGGTGGTGATGGCGCCGTTGAAGATCTTCGCCGCGGTCTGGCCGTCCAGATTCAGCGAACTGACGCCCTTGACGTTGTAGGTGATCGCGATCGGGCCGAACACCACCGGCAGGTTCCACGCCGGCGAGCCGCAGCGCTGCTGGGCCGCGGTGTATTCATTCGGGGCCAGCGGCGAGTCGGAACCGCCGAAATCGGTTTGGTTGCCGTTGAATTCGCTGATTCCGGCACCCGAACCATTAGCCGTGTAGTTCAAGGTCTGGCCGGGGCAGGCCTGTTCGAACGCATTGACGAAGCGGGTCATCGCGTTGGCCTGGGCCGTGGAGCCGCTGGCCTTCAGTGTCTTCTTCCCCCCGCAACTCACGCTGCCCGTCGATGCGCCCGACGCACCCGTGGAGGAACCTCCACCGCTCGCATTGTTGTTGTCGTTGCCACACCCGGAAATCACCAGTGCGGCGCAACCCAGCACACCCAGCGCGGCGCCAAATCGGTTCAGTTTCAATTCGCTTCCTTAACAGTAGGGATGAAACGTCGCCGCCGCCGGGAGGCCGCGGCTCGGCAACCAGCCTTCACACGCAGCCATGTAGCTAACAGTAACAAGGTTAACGTTCGGAGAATTCTGGCCGGCGTTCCGCACCAGGTGAACGGGCACACAATTGCCGCCGTCGGGGCCATTGCATCCCGAGGCCGGTATGACAAACTAGAACCTGTTTCAGAAATGCCGGAATGGGAGTCGGCGGGTTTTGTTACCGTGTCGCCGACGACTCGAATAGAGAGGCCGCAATGATCCTTGACAGGTTCCGTCTGGACGACAAAGTCGCCGTCATCACCGGTGGCGGGCGTGGCCTCGGTGCGGCCATCGCGCTGGCTTTCGCCGAGGCAGGCGCCGATGTGCTCATCGCGTCGCGCACCCAATCGCAACTAGACGCCGTCGCCGAAGAGGTCCGCGCGACCGGCCGCCGCGCCCACGCCGTCGCCGCCGACCTGGCCCACCCGGAGTCCACCGCGGAGCTGGCCGCCCAGGCCGTCGAGGCCTTCGGAAAACTAGACATCGTCGTCAACAACGTCGGCGGCACCATGCCCAACACCTTGCTGACCACCTCGACGAAGGACCTCAAGGAGGCGTTCACCTTCAACGTGGCAACCGCCCATGCGCTCACCGTCGCGGCGGTGCCGCTGATGCTGGAGCACTCCGGCGGCGGCAGCATCATCAACATCACCTCCACCATGGGCCGGCTGGCCGGGCGCGGTTTCGCCGCCTACGGCACCGCCAAAGCCGCGCTGGCCCACTACACCCGGCTCGCCGCGCTGGACCTGTGCCCGCGTATCCGGGTCAACGCCATCGCTCCGGGTTCGATCCTGACGTCGGCGCTGGACGTGGTGGCCTCCAACGAGGAGCTGCGTGCGCCGATGGAGAAGGTGACGCCGATGCGCCGCCTCGGTGACCCCGTCGACATCGCGGCCGCCGCAGTGTATTTGGCGTCGCCGGCCGGCAGCTTCTTGACCGGCAAGACGCTGGAGGTCGACGGCGGCCTCACCTACCCCAACCTCGACATCCCCGTCCCGGACCTGTGAACACCCACCGTTGAAGGAGCCCGCCATGGCCATCCCCGTCGTTCAGTTGGGCACCGGCAATGTCGGCGTCCACGCACTCAAAGCGCTCATCACCAACCCGGAGTTCGAACTCACTGGTGTGTGGGTCTCCTCGGACGCCAAGGCCGGCAAGGACGCGGCGGAGCTTGCCGGGCTTCCGGATTCGACCGGGGTGATCGCCAGCACCGACCTGGACGCCGTGCTGGCGACCGGGCCCCGGTGCGCGGTCTACAACGCGCTGGCCGACAACCGCCTGCCCGAGGCGCTGGAGGACTACCGGCGCGTGCTCGCCGCCGGGATCAACATCGTCGGCAGCGGCCCGGTCTTTCTTCAGTACCCGTGGAACGTGATCCCCGAAGAGCTCATCTCTCCTCTGGAAGATGCGGCGCGAGAAGGCAATTCGAGCGTCTACGTCAATGGCATCGACCCGGGATTTGCCAACGATCTGTTGCCGCTGGCGTTGGCCGGCACCTGTCAGAACATCCAGCAGATCCGATGCATGGAGATCGTCGACTACGCCACCTACGACAGCGCCGTCGTCATGTTCGACGTGATGGGCTTCGGTAAGCCGCTCGACGAGATCCCGATGCTGCTGCAGACCGGGGTCCTGAGCCTGGCGTGGGGATCGGTGGTGCGGCAACTGGCGGCCGGCCTGGGCATCACCCTCGACTCGGTCGCCGAGGAGTACGTGCGCGTGCCGGCGCCCGAGGACTTCGACATCGCGTCGGGTCATATCGCCAAGGGCACCGCCGCGGCGCTGCGGTTCGAAGTGTTCGGGATGGTCAACGGCGATCCCGTCGTCGTCCTGGAACACGTCACCCGGTTGCGCGAGGATCTGTGCCCCGAGTGGCCGCAGCCCGCGCAGCCCGGCGGTTCCTACCGCATCGAAATCACCGGCGAACCGTCGTATGCCATGGACGTCTGCCTGAGCAGCCGATTGGGCGACCACAATCACGCGGGGCTGGTCGCCACCGCGATGCGAATCGTCAACGCGATTCCCGCTGTGGTGGCCGCCCCGCCGGGCATCGTGACCACCCTCGACCTGCCGCTGGTCACCGGGCGGGGGCTCTACATCCCGGGGTGAGCGCGCCGTGTCCAACTGACCCGTGAATGGCTTGCGGGCGACCTGTTCGGATAACCTCACTTTTTTATTCGGGGACATGGATCGAGGGCCGACAGGTTGGCGGAAGGCACCCAGGCATCGCTCAGATCGAGCTGGTACCTGCTCGGGCCGGCGTTCGTCGCCGCGATCGCATATGTCGACCCGGGCAACGTCGCCGCCGACGTCAGCGCCGGCACCCAGCTCGGTTACTTGCTGCTCTGGGTCATCGTCGCCGCCAATGTGGTGGCGGGCCTGGTGCAGTACCTGTCCGCGAAGCTCGGGCTGGTGACGGGGCGGTCGCTGCCCGCGGCGATCGGCCGGGGGATGAGCCGTCCCGTACGCCTGACCTTCTGGGGGCAAGCCGAAATCACGGCCATGGCAACCGATGTCGCGGAAGTGATCGGCGGGGCGATCGCCCTGCGCATCCTGTTCGGTCTGCCGCTGCCGCTCGGCGGGATCATCACCGGGGTCATCTCGCTGCTGCTCCTCACGATTAGGGACCGTCGCGGCCAGATTCTTTTCGAGCGAGTGATCACCGGCCTGTTGCTCGTCATCGCCGTCGGCTTCGCGGCCAGTTTCTTCGTCTCGACCCCGCCGCCGGATGCCGTGCTTGGCGGGCTGGTGCCGCGCTTCCGTGGCAGCGAAAGCGTGCTGCTGGCCGCCGCCATTTTGGGCGCCACCGTGATGCCGCATGCCGTGTACCTGCACTCCGGCCTCGTCCTGGATCGGCACGGACACCCCGAGGCCGGCCGCGACCGACACTGGCTGCTGCGCGTCACCCGCGTGGACGTCGTGCTGGCGATGGCGATCGCCGGCACGGTGAACGCGGCCATGCTGCTGGTCGCCGCGCTCAACCTGCAGGGTCACCACGAAACGGCATCCATCGAGGGCGCCTACACCGCGGTCCACAACACCCTGGGGCCGCTGATCGCGGTGTTGTTTGCGATCGGACTGCTGGCCTCCGGCCTGGCGTCGTCGTCGGTAGGCGCCTACGCCGGCGCCATGATCATGCAGGGGCTGCTCCATCGGTCGATCCCCATGCTGGTGCGCCGGCTGCTCACGCTGTGCCCCGCGGTGGCGATCCTGGCGTTCGGTTTCGACCCGACCCGGGCGCTGGTGTTGTCCCAGGTCGTGCTGTCCTTCGGCATTCCGTTCGCGGTGCTTCCGCTGGTCAGGCTGACCAGCAACCGCGATCTGATGGGTAGCGACGCCAACCATCCCGTCACCACCGTGATCGGCTGGGCGGTCGCCGTGACGGTCAGCCTGCTCAACCTGGTGCTGATCTGGCTGACCATCACCGGCTGATCATCCGCTGAGCGGCCAGAGCCGTTCCGCCCGCCCGCGTGACGCCGACGCCTCCCCCACGCAAGTGTCGGTTGAGCGACCGCAAGAAACTCGCAAGAACTTCGCGAAGACCTGACAAGCGGCGCGCGCGAACCTAACCATGCCCGCCACGGCCGCCCCGCCAAAAAACTTTCCAAAAGATGTCCGACTCCGGCCCGGTAGGTCCTCCTACCTATGACAGCGACCCACCCGGGACGCGACCAGCGCCAAAGGAGCAACCTGATGAACAGCCCGAACGACATGGACCGGACGGTCCTGGCCCCGCTCGGCGAGGACCCCACCTCGGCCTACGCCTGGGCGTCGAGCACGCTCGGTGATCCGACCGACCAGGCCGGGGACCTTCCGTACGGCCACCGGTTGCCGCCCGCCCCGATCGCCCCGGCGGCCAGGGAAAAGTCGATCGACAAGGTGATGGTGGCCGCGGGCCTGATCGGTGTGATCGGCGCGGGGACCGCGCTCGGCATCGCCCTTTTCTCCAGCTCGCCTCAACCCCAGGCCGTGGCCGTGGCCCCGGGCTCCGCCGCCACGCCGGCCGGCGCTTCCACCTTCGCGGCCCTGGCCCCGGTTCCGGCCGCCGCCGTTGCGACGCAGGCGGCACCCCCGCCCGATAACGGGCCGGCCCCCGTCGTCGCGCTGCCCGACCCCGCGCCGCAAGGTCCGATCCCCGCCGCGGTGGTCGCGCCCCCGCCCGAGAAC
>LQPB01000070.1 GCA_002102225.1 Mycobacterium interjectum | reverse complement strand
AGCTGACCAAAGAGCAGGCCGAATACATCGGCGTCGACGTCGACGGCCCCTACAAAGCCGACCACTACCGCTACTGAGCGGCGGGCTCGCGAGGCTCGCGCCGTGCTGATCGCGATCGAGGGCGTCGACGGCGCGGGCAAGCGGACGTTGTCGGCGGGGTTGCAGAAGGCCTTCGAGTCCGCCGGGCGGTCGGTGGCCACGCTGGCCTTCCCGCGCTACGGGCGATCGGTGACCGCCGACGTCGCCGCCGAGGCGCTGCACGGCGAGCACGGCGACCTCGCGTCGTCGGTGTATGCGATGGCAATGCTCTTTGCGCTCGACCGCGCCGGCGCGATCGGTGAGTTGGAGGGCCTGCGCCGCGATCACGACGTGGTGATCCTGGATCGCTACGTGGCCTCCAACGCGGCCTACAGCGCGGCGCGGCTGCGCGAGGACGCGGCGGGGGAGGCGGTGGCCTGGGTCCATCGGCTCGAATATCAGCGGCTGGCGCTGCCCGCGCCGGACTGGCAGGTGCTGCTCGCGGTCCCCGCCGAGCTGGCCGGGCGGCGGGCACGGCACCGCGCCGAGCACGAGCCGGGCCGGGCGCGCGACAGCTACGAACGCGACGACGAACTGCAGCGGCGCACCGGCGCCGTCTACGCCGAGCTGGCCGCCGCGGGCTGGGGCGGGCGGTGGCTCGTCGTCGACGCCGACGTCGATCCGGGCCGGCTGGTGGCGACTTTCACGGCCGAGTAGCACAAAATTGTCACGATTTGGCGGTATCGGGCACGAAACGCCCGTGTGGTGCGCCGAAATTGTCCCGATCTGGTGACACCATGGACTCCATGAGGCAAAGGATTTTGGTCGTCGATGACGACGCTTCGCTGGCCGAGATGCTCACCATCGTGCTGCGTGGGGAGGGCTTCGACACGGCGGTCATCGGCGACGGCACGCAGGCGCTGACCGCGGTGCGCGAGTTGCGCCCGGATCTGGTGCTGCTGGACCTGATGCTGCCGGGCATGAACGGCATCGACGTGTGCCGTGTGCTGCGCGCCGACTCCGGGGTGCCGATCGTGATGCTCACCGCCAAGACCGACACCGTGGACGTGGTGCTCGGCCTGGAGTCGGGCGCCGACGACTACATCATGAAGCCGTTCAAGCCCAAGGAGCTGGTCGCCCGGGTGCGTGCGCGGCTGCGGCGCAACGACGACGAGCCCGCCGAGATGCTGTCGATCGCCGACGTCGACATCGACGTGCCGGCGCACAAGGTCACCCGCAACGGCGAGCAGATCTCGCTCACACCACTGGAGTTCGACCTGTTGGTCGCGCTGGCACGCAAACCGCGCCAGGTGTTTACTCGTGATGTGCTGCTCGAACAGGTGTGGGGCTATCGGCACCCGGCGGACACCCGCCTGGTGAACGTGCACGTCCAGCGCCTGCGGGCCAAGGTCGAGAAAGACCCTGAGAACCCGACTGTGGTGTTGACCGTTCGAGGAGTGGGATACAAGGCCGGACCTCCGTGATCTGGCGCTCGCCGCGACGCACGAGGAGCCGTTGGGGGCGCTCTGGCCCCATGACCCGCGGCATGGGTGCGTTGAGTCGAGCCGTGGGGGTTGCCTGGCGCCGATCGTTGCAGCTGCGGGTCGTGGCGCTGACGCTTGGATTGTCACTGGCGGTGATCCTCGCGCTCGGGTTCGTGCTGACCAGCCAGGTCACCAACCGGGTGCTGGACGTCAAGGTCAGGGCCGCCATCGAACAGATCGAGCGGGCGCGCACCACCGTCGGCGGGATCGTCAACGGCGAGGAAACCCGCTCGCTGGACAGCAGCCTGCAGCTGGCCCGCAACACCCTGACCTCCAAGACCGACACCGCCTCGGGCGCCGGTCTGGCCGGGGCGTTCGACGCGGTGCTGATGGTGCCGGGCGACGGCCCGCGCGCCGCAAGCACGGCCGGACCCGTCGACCAGGTGCCCGGCTCGCTGCGCGGGTTCATCAAGGCCGGGCAGGCGGCCTACCAGTACGCCACCGTGCACACCGACGGCTTCTCGGGGCCGGCGCTGATCGTCGGGACCCCGACGTCCTCGCAGGTGGCCAACGTCGAGCTGTACCTGATCTTTCCGCTGAAGAACGAGCAGGCCACCATCCAGCTGGTGCGCGGCACGATGATCACCGGCGGCGCGGTGCTGCTGGTGCTGCTCGCCGGGATCGCGCTGCTGGTCTCGCGCCAGGTGGTGGTGCCGGTCCGGTCGGCGTCGCGGATCGCCGAGCGGTTCGCCGAGGGGCACCTGTCCGAGCGGATGCCGGTGCGCGGTGAGGACGACATGGCCCGGCTGGCGGTGTCGTTCAACGACATGGCCGAGAGCCTGTCCCGGCAGATCACCCAGCTGGAGGAGTTCGGCAACCTGCAGCGCCGGTTCACCTCCGACGTCAGCCACGAGCTGCGCACCCCGCTGACCACGGTGCGGATGGCCGCCGACCTGATCTATGACCACAGCGCCGACCTCGACCCGACGCTGGCCCGGTCCACCGAGCTGATGGTCAACGAGCTGGACCGCTTCGAGACGCTGCTCAACGACCTGCTGGAGATCTCCCGGCACGACGCCGGTGTGGCCGAGCTGTCCGTCGAGGCGGTGGACCTGCGCACCACCGTGCAGAGCGCGCTCGGCAACGTGGGCCACCTGGCCGAGGAGGCCGGCATCGAGCTGCGGGTGGACATGCCGTCCGAAGGGGTGATCGCCGAGGTCGATCCGCGCCGGGTGGAGCGCATCCTGCGCAACCTGATCGCCAACGCCATCGACCACGCCGAGCACAAGCCGGTGGACATCCGGATGGGCGCCGACGAGGACACCGTCGCCGTCACGGTTCGCGACTACGGCGTCGGGCTGCGGCCCGGCGAGGAGAAGCTGGTGTTCAGCCGGTTCTGGCGCTCGGACCCGTCGCGGGTGCGCCGGTCCGGCGGCACCGGGCTGGGCCTGGCGATCAGCGTCGAGGACGCGCGCCTGCACCAGGGCCGGCTGGAGGCGTGGGGCGAGCCCGGCCAGGGGGCCTGCTTCCGGCTGACGCTGCCGCTGGTGCGCGGCCACAAGGTCACCACCAGCCCGCTGCCGCTCAAGCCGATCCCGCAGCCGGTCCCGGAACCGAACGACGCCCCGGACCGCACGGCGCGTCAACGCGAGCCCGCCGAGAGGACCGTCTGATGCGGGGGCTGCGGCTGCCGGCGCTGTTGTTCCTCGCGGTGCTGCTCGCCGGGTGCGCGGGGGTGCCCAGCTCGTCGGCCCCGCAGGCCATCGGCACCGTCGAACGGCCGGCCCCGTCGAACCTGCCCAAGCCCACCCCGGGCATGGATCCCGACGTGTTGCTGCGCGAATTCCTCAAGGCCACAGCGGATCCGGCGAACCGGCACCTGGCGGCGCGGCAATTCCTCACCCAGTCGGCGTCCAACGCGTGGGACGACGCCGGTAGCGCCCTGCTGATCGACCACGTGGTGTTCGTGGAAACCCGTGGCGCCGAACGGGTTTCGGCCACCATGCGCGCGGACATCCTGGGCTCGCTGTCCGATGTCGGCGTGTTCGAAACCGCCGAGGGCGTGCTGCCGGACCCGGGCCCGATCGAGTTGGTCAAGACGTCGGGCGGCTGGCGGATCGACCGCCTGCCCAACGGGGTGTTCCTGGACTGGCAGCAGTTCCAGGAGACCTACAAACGCAACACGCTGTACTTCGCCGACCCGACCGGCAAGACCGTGGTCCCCGATCCCCGCTACGTCGCGGTGGCCGATCACGACCAGCTGGCCACCGAGCTGGTGTCCAAGATGCTGGCCGGCCCGCGCCCGGAGATGGCCCACACGGTGCGCAACCTGCTCGCCCCGCCGCTGCGGTTGCACGGGCCGGTGACCCGGGCCGACGGCGGCAAGAACGGCATCGGGCTCGGTTACGGCGGCGCCCGCATCGATCTGGAGAAGCTGTCCACCACCGATCCGCACAGCCGGCAATTGCTTGCCGCGCAGATCATTTGGACGCTGGCCCGGGCGGACATCCGGGGCCCGTATGTGATCAACGCCGACGGCGCGCCGCTGGATGACCGGTTCGCCGAGGGGTGGACCACCTCCGACGTCGCGGCCACCGACCCGGGCGTGGCCGACGGCGCGGGGGCGGGGCTGCACGCCCTGGTCAACGGGTCACTGGCCGGTCTGGACGGGCAGCACATCAACACCGTGGCGGGGGCCTTCGGGCGGATGGGCGATCAGACCGGCGCCGCGCTGTCGCGCAGCGGTCGGCAGGTGGCGTCGGTGGTGACGCTGCGCCGCGGCGCCCCGGACCAGGCGGCGTCGCTGTGGATCGGCGACCTGGGCGGCGAGGCGGTCCAGTCCGCCGACGGGCACAGCCTGACCCGGCCCAGCTGGTCGCTGGACGACGCCGTCTGGGTGGTGGTGGACAACAACAACGTGCTGCGTGCGATTCAGGAACCGGCGTCCGGGCAGCCCGCGCGGATCCCGGTGGATTCCGCGCTGGTGGCGGCCAGCTTCCCCGGGCCGATCACCGACCTGCAGCTGTCCCGCGATTCGACGCGCGCCGCGATGGTGATCAACGGCCAGGTGATCCTCGCGGGCGTGGAGCAGACCCAGGCGGGGCAGTATGCGCTGACGTACCCGCGCCGGCTGGGTTTCGGGCTGGGCAACTCGGTGGTCTCGCTGTCGTGGCGCACCGGCGACGACATCGTGGTGACCCGCACCGACTCCAGCCACCCGGTGTCCTACGTCAACCTCGACGGGGTGAACTCCGACGCGCCGACCCGCGGCCTGCAGGTTCCGGTGACGACGGTCGCGGCCAACCCGTCGGCGGTGTACGTCGCCGCCCCGCAGGGGGTGCTGCAGTATTCGGCATCGGCGCCCGAGAGCCAGCAGAGCTGGTCGGAGGTGTCCGGGCTGTCGGTGCCCGGGGCGGCGCCGGTGCTGCCGGGCTAGCGGCGATCGCGAGCGCGGCGGAGCCGGGGCGGCGCCGGTGCTGCCGGGCTAGCGGCGATCGCGAGCGCGGCGGAGCCGGGCGAGGCGGGTCGCCGCCGTTGGGCTAGCGGCGATCGCGAGCGCGGCGGAGCCGGGCGAGGCGGGTCGCCGCCATCGGGCTAAACCTGTCGCCCGTCGTTGCCACACTGGCAGGCGTGCTCGACCTCATCCTTCCGCTGGAATGCGGCGGCTGCGGGGCGCCGTCGACCCGCTGGTGTGACGCCTGCGCGGCCGAGCTCGTCGTGGGGCCCGACGAGCCGCACGTGGTCAACCCGCGCATCGACCCGCAGGCGCCGGTGTTCGCGCTGGGCCGCTACGCCGGGGCGCGGCGCCGGGCGATCCTCGCGTGCAAGGAGCGCGGGCGCGCCGACCTGGTGGCGCCCCTGGCCCGGGCGCTGGCCCTCGGGGTGCACCGGCTGCTCGCGTGGGGGATGGTCGAGACGCCGCTGACGCTGGTGCCCGCGCCGACGCGGCGCTCGGCGGCGCGCCGCCGCGGCGGTGACCCGGTCGCGAGGTTGGCCCGGGCCGCCGTGGCCGGACACCCGGACATCGCCGTCGCGCAGGCCTTGCGGATGCGGGCGCTGGTCCGCGACTCGGTGGGGCTGGGCACGTCGGCGCGCGAGCGCAACATCGCGGGCCGGGTGGTGCCGCGCGGCCGGCGCCCGGGCACGGAGGTCGTCGTCGTCGACGACGTCGTCACCACGGGAGCCACGGCGCGCGAGTCGGTGCGGACCCTGCGCGCGGCGGGGGTGCGGGTGGCGGCGGTGCTGGCGATCGCTGCCGCGTGAGGCTGTGCGGCAGCCAAGCGTATGTGAAGAACTCGCAACAGCTGTCCGAAATCAGTGGCATCCCAAGGCGAACACGAGCTAACGTCGAGGACAACCTTCAGGAACATCCTGGGCTTCCTGGTAACTGACGCACTCGTCGCGATTCCCCAGGTTGAACGCCATACGCGGAGGGGGTGAGTATTCGACACCTTGCACCGGCGGGCAGCCTGCGGCCAAAACCGCTCCCACCCCGTCGGCGCGTTTCATAGCAAAGCCGGCACGCACCGCGTGCGACGTGGAAAAGGAAACGAGTTGACACGTATGTCAAGGCTTACCGTGGATTCCGGTCAAATTCTCGACCAACCGCCGGCAGACGCCATGCCGGCCGAACAGACACTTAACGCCGAAGTCGTGTTCAAGGGCCGCAACGTCGAAATCCCCGATCACTACCGCATTTACGTCTCGCAGAAACTCGCCCGCCTCGAACGATTCGATCGCTCCATCTACCTTTTCGACGTCGAGCTCAAGCACGCGCCCAACCGGCGCCAGCGCAAGTCCTGTCAGCGCGTGGAGATCACCGCCCGCGGGCGCGGGCCGGTCAGCCGCGCGGAGGCCTGCGCCGACAGCTTCTACGCCGCCTTCGAGTCGGCGGTCGACAAGCTGGAGAACCGGCTGCGCCGCGTCAAGGACCGCCGCAAGGTTCACTACGGCGACAAGACGCCCGTGTCGCTGGCCGCGGCCACCGCGGTCGCCCCGATCCCGGCGAAGGCGTTCGACGACGAGCCGGTCCAGCCGCACGAACACGACGGCGCCGGTGTGGACGGGCACGACGGCACCGACCGGGAGCCCGGCCGGGTGGTGCGCACCAAGGAGCACGAGGCCAAGCCGATGACGGTCGACGACGCGCTCTACGAGATGGAACGCGTCGGGCACGACTTCTTCTTGTTCTTCGACAAGCAGACCGAGCGGCCGTCCGTCGTCTACCGTCGCCACGCCTACGATTACGGGCTTATCAGCCTGTCCTGACGACGTTCGCGGGCTTTTTCGGCGTGTCACCTACGATGGATGGCGCCGAGCACTAGAGCGGCGAGGAAGAACGCCATCCAACAGGGGACCACCCCAAGAGGGACATAGCTGTGCTACAGAAGTTGCTGCGCCTTGGTGAAGGTCGCATGGTCAAGCGCCTCAAGCGGGTGGCCGACTATGTCAACACATTGTCCGACGACGTCGAGAAGCTCACCGACGCGGAGCTGAGGGCCAAGACCGACGAGTTCCGACAGCGCCTGAACGACGAAAAAAACCCCGAGACCCTCGACGACCTGCTGCCCGAGGCGTTCGCCGTGGCCCGCGAGGCTGCGTGGCGGGTGCTGGACCAGCGCCCCTTCGACGTCCAGGTGATGGGCGCGGCCGCGCTGCACCTGGGCAACGTCGCCGAGATGAAGACCGGTGAGGGCAAGACCCTGACCTGCGTGCTGCCGGCCTACCTCAACGCGCTGGCCGGCAAGGGCGTGCACATCGTCACCGTCAACGACTACCTGGCCAAGCGCGACAGCGAGTGGATGGGCCGGGTGCACCGCTTCCTGGGCCTGCAGGTCGGCGTCATCCTGGCGCAGATGACGCCCGACGAGCGGCGCGTCGCCTACAACGCCGACATCACCTATGGCACCAACAACGAGTTCGGTTTCGACTACCTGCGCGACAACATGGCGCACTCGCTCGACGACCTGGTGCAGCGCGGGCACTCCTACGCCATCGTCGACGAGGTCGACTCGATCCTGATCGACGAGGCCCGCACCCCGCTGATCATCTCCGGCCCCGCCGACGGCGCGTCGAACTGGTACCTCGAGTTCGCCCGGCTGGCGCCGCTGATGCAAAAGGACACCCACTACGAGGTCGACCTGCGCAAGCGCACCGTCGGCGTGCACGAAAAGGGCGTGGAGTTCGTCGAGGACCAGCTCGGCATCGACAACCTCTACGAGGCCGCCAACTCGCCGCTGGTCAGCTACCTCAACAACGCGCTGAAGGCCAAGGAGCTGTTCACCCGCGACAAGGATTACATCGTCCGCGACGGCGAGGTGCTCATCGTCGACGAGTTCACCGGCCGCGTGCTGATCGGCCGCCGCTACAACGAGGGCATGCACCAGGCCATCGAGGCCAAGGAGCACGTCGAGATCAAGGCCGAGAACCAGACGCTGGCCACCATCACGCTGCAGAATTACTTCCGGCTCTACGACAAGCTCGCCGGCATGACCGGCACCGCCCAGACCGAGGCGGCCGAGCTGCACGAGATCTACAAGCTCGGGGTGGTGTCCATCCCGACCAACAAGCCGATGGTCCGCACCGACTGCTCGGACCTGATCTACAAGACCGAGGAAGCCAAATACATCGCGGTGGTCGACGACGTCTCCGAGCGCTACGAGAAGGGCCAGCCGGTCCTGATCGGCACCACCAGCGTGGAGCGCTCGGAGTACCTGTCGCGGCAGTTCCAGAAGCGCCGCATCCCGCACAACGTGCTCAACGCCAAGTACCACGAGCAGGAGGCGGGCATCATCGCGGTGGCGGGCCGCCGCGGCGGCATCACCGTCGCCACCAACATGGCCGGCCGCGGCACCGACATCGTGCTGGGCGGCAACGTCGACTTCCTCACCGACCAGCGGCTGCGCGAACGCGGCCTGGATCCGGTGGAGACGCCCGACGAGTACGAGACGGCCTGGCACGAGGAGCTCGCCCTGGTCAAGGAGGAGGCCGGCAAGGAGGCCGCCGAGGTGATCGAGGCCGGCGGCCTGTACGTGCTGGGCACCGAGCGCCACGAGTCGCGGCGCATCGACAACCAGTTGCGCGGCCGCTCCGGCCGGCAGGGCGACCCGGGCGAGTCCCGCTTCTATCTGTCGCTGAGCGACGAGCTGATGCGCCGCTTCAACGGCGCCGCGCTGGAGGCGATGCTCAACCGGCTGAACCTGCCCGACGACGTGCCGATCGAGAACAAGATGGTGACCCGCGCCATCAAGAGCGCCCAGACCCAGGTCGAACAGCAGAACTTCGAGGTCAGAAAGAACGTCCTGAAGTACGACGAGGTGATGAACCAGCAGCGCAAGGTGATCTACGCCGAGCGCCGCCGCATCCTCGAGGGCGAGAACCTCAAGGAGCAGGCGCTGGACATGGTCCGCGACGTGGTCACCGCCTACGTCGACGGCGCGACGGCCGAGGGCTACGCCGAGGACTGGGACCTCGAGGCGTTGTGGTCGGCGCTCAAGACGCTCTACCCGGTGGGGATCAGCCACGAAAGCCTGACACACCCCGACGCCGACTCCGACCGTGACGACCTGACCCGCGAGGAGCTGCTCGACGCGTTGCTCCAGGACGCCGAACGTGCTTACGGCGTCAGGGAAGCCGAGCTCGAGGAGATCGCCGGCGAGGGCGCGATGCGTCAGCTGGAACGCAACGTGCTGCTCAACGTCATCGACCGCAAGTGGCGCGAGCACCTCTACGAGATGGACTACCTCAAGGAGGGCATCGGGCTGCGTGCGATGGCGCAGCGCGACCCGCTGGTGGAGTACCAGCGCGAGGGCTACGACATGTTCATGGCCATGCTCGACGGCATGAAGGAGGAGTCGGTCGGCTTCTTGTTCAACGTCACCGTGGAGGCGGTGCCCGCCCCGCAGGTCGCCCCGCAGGCGACGCCGGAGGGGCTCGCGGAATTGGGGACCGCCGCCGGCGGGCAGCCGGACGGGGAAGCCGAACCGTCCGCCGCGCCACGCGAGGAGGCCCCAAGCACGTTGCGCGCCAAGGGCATTGACAGCGAGGCGCCCGCCCTGACCTATTCGGGCCCGGCCGAGGACGGCTCGGCGCAGGTGCAACGCAACGGCGGTGGCGCGCAGAAGACGCCGGCCGGTGTGCCCGGTGGCGCCAGCCGCCGCGAGCGGCGTGCGGCCGCGCGCCAGCAGGGTCGCGGCGCCAAGCCACCGAAGTCGGTCAAGAGGCGCTAGGTCGAGACAGGGGCAAGGTTCATGCCCTTCGGCGAGGCGGTATCGCGGACCGAGGTTCTGGCGGCCCTGTCGTTGGCGATCGATCTTGGTTTGGGCCAACCGATGGACCACATGCTGCGGTCGGCGGCCCTGGGCACCAGGCTCGGCGAGCGGCTCGGGCTCAGCGAGCGTGAGCGCGGAACCGTTTTCTACACGGGTCTGGTCATGTGGATCGGCTGTCATGCCGACTCGCACGAGTACGCGCGGTGGTTCGGCGACGACATCGCAATGCGGCACGACAGCCACTTCATCGACTGGTCCGGCGCACCGTACCGGCGATTCCTGATCGGCAATCTGGGCCGTGGTTCGACGCTGCCGAAACGGGCCCAGCTGGTGGCCAAGCTCTTCGTGGACGCGCGCGGAAATCTCGGTGCGTTAGTGCAATCCCACTGCCTGTCGGCCGCGTTGCTCGCCGAGGAGATCGGGCTGGGCGCCGACGTCTGCGAGGCCCTGCCGTATGCGTACGAAAGGTGGGACGGCAGCGGTCTTCCCGCCAAGGCCGCCGGACACCAGATACCCGTGGCGATGCGGGTGGCGCAGGTCGCCGACATCGCCGAAGTGCACCATCGCGCCTACGGTGCCGAGGCCGCGACGGCGGAGGTTCGCCGCCGCAGCGGCAAGCAGTTCGACCCCGATGTCGTCGAGGCGTTCACCGCGGCCGCCGACGACCTGCTTCGGGACGACGACGATGCGTGGTCCGCCGCCGCCGGTTTGGCGCCGGATCCGGGGGAAGCGCTGAGCGGTCCCGCGCTGGACCGGCTCCTGCGCGCGGTGGGTGACTTCGTGGACCTGAAATGCCCTTTCACGCTTGGCCATTCGCGCGCCGTGGCAGAGCTGGCGGAGAACGCCGGGAAATGCACCGGGCTGCCGCAGGACGACGTCGACATCTTGCGCCGCGCCGGCTACGTGCACGACCTGGGCCGCATCGGCGTGTCCAACCGGGTGTGGGAAAAGCCCGGTGAACTCACCCCCGCGGAACGCGAGCGTGTGCATCTGCATCCGTATCTGACCGGCAGGATCTTGGCCCGGGTCGGTGGGCTGAAGGCTGTCCGTGAGGCCGCGGTGAACCATCACGAACGACTGGACGGGTCGGGATACCCGAACGGGCTGCGGGGTGAGGACCTGTCCGTTCGCGACCGGATACTTGGCGCCGCCGAAAGCTATTGCACGGCAACGGAGCCGCGACCGCATCGCGACCCGTTCGACGAGTCCGCCGCGGCCGAGCGGCTGCGCGGTGAAGCGGCGCGCGGCCGCCTCGACGGCGACGCGGTCGAGGCCGTGCTCGAAGCCGCGGGCCACCGGCCGGCGCGCAGGGCCGCCAGGCCGGCGGGGTTGACCCGGCGCGAGGCCGAGGTACTGCTCCACGTCGCCCAGGGACTCTCCAACCGCGAGATCGCCTCGCGTCTGTGGATTTCCGAGAAGACGGTGCGCAACCACGTGGAGCACATCTATGCCAAGATCGGGGTCTCCAACCGGATCGGGGCCAGCTTGTACGCGACGCGGAACGGCCTGATCGGCAGCGCCCCGACCGGAGCCTGATATTTGGGGCCGATGCCCCATGCGCGGACGCTGACTGGCAGCGATCATTTCCGCATGACCAGCATCGCGCCCCCGGATGCGGTTGCGCCGGGGCTGTGGGAAAAGGTGCTCACCGACGGGCACGCGTCCCTGATCAAAGCCAGGCACGCCTTCCGCTACCTGCCGTCGGCGCCGCGCTGCAAGCTGTGCAACAACCCCTTCGGCGGCCCCGTCGGCCGGCTGTTCGCCGCCGCCGGATTCCGCCGCTCGCGCAAGAACCCCAACCTGTGCGAGCGGTGCTGCGACGCATTGCCGCGCGGCGGGGCGGAGGTCGATATCGCGGTGCTGTTCGCCGATGTGCGCGGCTCCACGGCGCTGGGCGACCGGCAACCCGCCGCGGACTTCGCCGCCCTGCTCAATAGGTTCTACACCGTCGCGACGCGGACGCTCCTGCGCCACGACGCGGTGATCGACAAGCTCATCGGCGATGAGGTGATGGCCTTTTTTGTGCGGGGCATCAGCGGCCCGGGCTATCGGCAACGCGCGGTCGAGGCGGGAGTGGACCTGCTCGAAGCGGTGGGCTACGGCACGCCGGGTGGACCGTGGCTGGACGTCGGCATCGCGGTGAACGCGGGCGTCGCCTACGTCGGCAACGTCGGCGGGGCGGTGGTCGACTTCACCGCCCTCGGCAGCCCGGTCAACGCCGCCGCCCGAATGCAACAACACGCCGCGGGCGGTGAGTTGCTGGTCGCCGGCGGTGTCGCCGATGACCTGACGGCCGGCATGCGTCGACGGACACTGCATCTGCGGGGACAAGAGGCGCCGGTCGATGTCTTCGTCCGAAGCTAAGCGGCTTCTTGAAATGCATTGTGGCGACGGCGTTATCGGGTAGCTGTTATCGGCTGGCTGCGCCGGGCCGGGAACGCCGGTCCAGCACCCAGGCGGTGGCCAGCGTGAGCACCACGGCGAACGAACCGAGCGCGATGAGGCTGGCGGCGGTGCCCCCGTGGAAGGTGGCATGGTAGGGAGACATCGCCGGCAGCGTGGTGGTGTAGCGATCGAGCCCCAGGTCGCGCCCCAGCGCGTCGAAGGCGTGCCGATTCGACAACACCAAGCTCATCAGGCGTCCCGGCGTGGCCATCTGGTCGACGGGGACGATGGCGCCGCCGAACAGAACCTGGGGGAAGCACAGCATCGGCAGGGCCAGGGCCGCCTGCGCGGCGTTGGAGACGGCGGCCGAGGCGAAAAGGCCCAGGGCCAGCGCCGAGGTCGCTTCGATCACGATCGTCGCGAACAGCACGCCGTACACGTCCCATCCGAGGGCGGGAAGCCGACCGAGCGCGCGCAGCACCACCAGCAGCACCACGCTCACCCCTGCCAGAACGGGAAGCAGCGCCGCCACCTTCGATCCCACGTAGGCGCTGACACTGAGCCCGGCCAGCCGTTCACGCCGGAAGATGGCCATCTCGCCGACGATCTGGAGCAGGCCATACGTCAGGCCGAAGAAGAAGCCGTCGAAAGCGATCCAGAAAACCAGCTGCGCCGGCCCGGCGCCGGTCGCGCTGCCCGGATCGAACGCGCCGCGCTTGAACAAAGTCGCCATCATGACCGTCACGAGCACCGGTGAGCCGAGCAGGATCGCCAGGGTCAGCCGGTTGCGGGCGAGGACATCGACATTGCGCCGGGTCAACAGCCACCATTGCCTTGCCCTGCCCGTGCGCCTGACGCCGGGGCGGACGGCCGGGACCGGCCCTGGGCGTGAGTCAGGCCGGGTAGTCGAGTTCACCCGGCTGTCCGCGAATCGCGTAGCCCAGAGCTGCGGACTGTGCTCGCCGGCGAGGCGCTCGTAGACCGCGGCGAGGCTATCCACGCCGAAGTAACGCCGCGCCGCGACCGGGCTGCCGGCGAAGGCCAGGTGGCCGTCGCGAGCCAGGAAGATCACCCGGTCACACCGGTCGATGCCCGCCGGCTCGTGTGTCGTCAGCACGACGGTGATGCCGCGTTGGCTGAGCCGGCGCAACAGGCGCATCACGTCGGCCGCGGTGGAGGGATCCAGCCCGGAGGTGGGTTCGTCCAGGAAGAAAAGGTGTGGCCGGGTCAGCAGCTCCACGGCGATGCTGGCGCGCTTGCGCTGACCGCCCGACAGCGCGCGCACCGGCACGTCGGCCCGATCGGCCAGGTCGAGGTCGCGCAGGGTCTCGTCGGCGACCCGGTCCGCCTCCGCCGCGGTGGTGCCCGCGGGCAGCCGCAGCAGCGCCGCGTAGCGCAGCGTGCGGCGCAGGGGCATCTCGAGGTGGATGATGTCGTCCTGGGGCACGTAGCCGATCGCGGAGCCGGCGCCGACGCGGGCCCGGGGAGCCACCCCGTCGTGCCGGAGCTCTCCCGCCGACGGCGGCTGCAGTCCGGCGAGAATTTCCAGCAATGTGGTCTTGCCCGCTCCGCTGCCGCCGGCGATGGCGACCAATTCCCCCGGCTCCACCGACAGCGACACGTTATGGAGGACCTGTCGCCCGCCGGCGCGCCTGCCGACATCGATCGCGTCGATGCGAACGCCGCGGGATTCCGATAGTCGGGTCGCGATGCGCTCGGTAGTCGTTGCCTTGCATGTCGATTCGGTCATGATCTGGCCTCGGTGCTTTCCTCGAAGTAGCGTCGTCATGGCCGATCGTCGCCCGGTTGCGTCCGCGTTCGCATGAGGCATCTGCCCCATCTGCCCCAACCCGCGAGAACTAGTCAAATATGACTAGTCGTCCGCCGCGCAAAGATGAGGCAGATGACCTATATACCCGACCGCCTGCGCGATCGACACTTGGATCATGAAGCGTTACTTGACTGTTGCCTACGGCGCGGCGGCCTACCTGCTGTTCCTCGTCGCCTTTTTGTATCTCGTCGGGTTCGTGGCGAACCTGCGGGTGCCGCGCACCGCCGATCACGGGCTCCCGTCACCCGTCGGCCTGGCGGTGCTGGTGAACGTGTTGCTGGTCGGGGCGTTTGGCGTCCAGCACAGCGTCATGGCGCGCCCGGCGTTCAAGGCGTGGTGGACGCGAATCGTGCCGACTTCGATAGAGCGCAGCACCTACGTGGTGTTGTCGAGCGCCGTTCTGCTGCTGCTTTATTGGCAGTGGCGGACGATCCCGGCGGTCGTGTGGGACGTGCGGCAGCCGGGGGCGCGCGTGGTGCTGTGGGCATTGTTCTGGCTGGGCTGGCTGATCGCGCTGGGCGCCACGTTCATGATCAACCACTTCGACCTGTTCGGACTCCGGCAGGTGTACTTGGCGTGGCGCCAAAAGCCTTATACCGAGCTGCATTTCCGCACCCACCTGTTCTACCGTTTGGTGCGCCACCCGCTGATGCTGGGATTCCTCATCTCGTTCTGGGCGGCCCCCACCATGACGGCCGGGCATCTGCTCTTCTCGATCGCCATGACCGGCTACATCCTGCTCGCCGTGCACATCGAAGAGCGCGGGCTCGTCGCGGCGCTGGGCAACGACTATCGCGAGTACCGCCGCGAGGTCCCCATGCTGGTCCCACTCAAACACCGCCCGCGCCGGCGCTCGGCGGAAACGGTTGGCCAGCACTAGCTTTCGAGTAGGTCGGCGATGCGCGCCAGCGTGGCGCGCATCCCGTCCGCGGTCAGCTTGGGCATCGAACCGCTGGTGATCATCCGCTTCTGCTTGTCTTGCGACACGTCCCAGGTTTCGCGCACCAGGGTGCCGCCCTCGGCGGGAAGCAGTTCGTAGCGCCAGATCCGCCCGCCGACCAGGCCGCCCAGGCCGAAGGTCTGCCACGCGATGCGGCGGTCGGGTTCGTATTCGATGACGGTGTTGGTGGTGCGGTAGGGGATGAACAGGGTCTCCTTGCGCCCCTTCATCGCCATCGCGAATGTCGAACCCATGGAGAGGGGAACCGACTGCTGCGAGGCGTGATTGACCGACCCCGAACCGTCGAAGGCGGCATGCTTGGCGGCGTCGGCCAGCAGCGCGAAGACCTTTTCGGGCGGCGCCTTGATGACCCGCTCGACGCTGACCGTGCTTGTGTCCATGCGATGACAGTAGCGCCGCCCGGCTGGTAAGCATGGACGGTATGGATGTCAAGGAGGTATTGCTCCCGGGCGTCGGCCTCCGCTACGAATTCACCAGCCACAACGGCGAGCGCATCGGGATCGTCGCACGCCGCGGCGGCGACTTCGACGTCGTCCTGTACGGCCCCGACGATCCCGACCAGGCCCGACCGGTCTTTCACCTGACCGACGACGAGGCCGAGGCCGTAGCCCAGATACTCGGTGCGCCGCGCATCGCCGAGCGGTTCACCGAGCTTTCCCGGGAGGTGACCGGGCTCGAGACGGGGCAGGTCCACATCGTGGCCGGCAGCCCGTTCGTGGACCACCCGCTCGGCGACACCCACGCCCGCACCCGCACCGGCGCATCGATCGTCGCGATCGTGCGCAACGAGGAAGTGCTCGCCTCGCCCGGGCCGGGCGAAATTCTGCACGCGCGAGACGTTCTGATCGTGATCGGCACCGAAGACGGCATCGCCGGTGTCGAGCAGATCATCGATAAGGGCTGAGCCGATGCAGGTTTCGGGGGCGCTGCTTTTCCAACTCGGCGCCCTCCTGGCCACGCTGGCCGTATTGGGTTCCTTCGCAAGGCGTTTCGCGTTGTCCCCGATACCGGTGTACCTCCTGGCGGGCCTGTCGCTGGGCAAGGGCGGATTGCTGCCGGTCGCCGCGGCGGGCGAGTTCATCCAGACCGCGGCGCCCATCGGCATCGTGCTGTTGCTGCTGACCCTGGGGCTGGAATTCTCGGCGACCGAATTCGCCGCCAGCCTGCGGCGCCACCTGCCGTCGGCCGGCGTCGACCTCGTCCTTAACGCCACGCCCGGCGCGGTGGCCGGCTGGCTGTTGGGGCTGAACGGCGTGGCCATCCTGGCGCTGGCCGGGGTCACCTACATCTCCTCGTCGGGCGTCATCGCGCGCCTGGTGCAGGACCTGGGCCGGCTGGGGAACCGGGAAACGCCGGCCGTGCTGTCGGTGTTGGTGCTCGAGGACTTCGCGATGGCGGCCTACCTGCCGCTGTTCGCCGTCCTGGCCTCGGGTGGCGGCTGGGTGCGCGCGGTCGCCGGCATGGCGGCCGCCGTCGGCGCGCTGCTGGTGGCGTTCGCGGCGTCCTATCGCTGGGGCCACCACTTCGGCCGGCTGGTCGAACACCCCGATTCCGAGCAACTGCTGCTGCGGGTCCTGGGAATCACCCTGATGGTGGCGGCGGTGGCCGAGGCGCTGCACGCGTCGGCCGCCGTCGGCGCGTTCCTGGTGGGGCTCACCTTGACCGGTGCGACGGCGGACCGGGCCCGCCGGGTGCTGGGCCCGCTGCGTGACCTGTTCGCGGCCATCTTCTTCCTGGCGATCGGCCTGTCGGTCGACCCGCACGAGCTGCTTCCGATGCTGCCGGTGGCGCTGGTCCTGGCCGCCGTCACCGCCGCCACGAAGGTGGCCACGGGGATGGTCGCCGCCCGCCGCGATGGCGTGGCCCGGCGCGGGCAGCTGCGCGCGGGCGCCGCGCTCATCGCCAGGGGCGAGTTTTCGTTGATCATCATCGGGTTGGTGGGCACCTCGGCCGCCGGGGTCGCGGCGCTGGCGACGTCGTACGTGTTCGTCATGGCGATCGCGGGCCCGGTGCTGGCCCGGTATGTGGGAGGTGCGCGCCCGGCCTAGCCGATGTGCAGCGCCACCACCAGCCACCGGCCGCACCCGGCGCCGGTGGGCACCTGCTCCACCCGGCAGGCGATGGCGTGGATCCGCTCCCCGCGGCTGTAGGTCCCGAACACCTCCGCCGCCGTCTCGGGGCGGTGCCGCCCGGAGGGCTGCAGCCGCGTGCGGCGCAGCACCGCGGCGCCGCCGCGCCCGCGGCCGATGGACAGGATCGGGTCCACCAGGCCCGGCGCCAGCATGGGTCGCAGCTGGGCGGCGGGGCGTCGGCGGTCGATGACCTCCAGCACCCGGCGCAGGGCGGCGTCGGCGAAGGCGGCCGCCTGGCGCATCGGCGCGGACGCGACGGGGGCGACCCCCGCCGTCTGGCCGCTGCACGCCCGGCGGGGCGCGGGGGCGCGGCGTCGCGGCGGTGCATGCGACGACGGCCGGCACGCGGGCACGTCCCGTCGTGGCGGCTCGTAGTCGACGACGGGGGTCACGGCGAAAACGGTCAACGCGCACTCTCCAGGTCGAACGGTCGCACGAGCGCCTGCTGGAGAGGGGCAGACGGGTGGGTCAGTGGTCATCATGGCACAGCTCGCGCCGCCACGTATCCACGCCGATCGGGCCAACGCGCACCCGCGCCGAGCTCCGGTGCGGCCGGACGATTACCGTGGGCGGGTGCATCCGTTCACCCAGCGAACCGAGGACGAATTGACAAGAAGGACAGGGCCGTAATGGTCGTTCGGTTGTCCCCGGCGGACGCCTCCTTCTATCGAATGGAGAACACGGCCACCCCGATGTACGTGGGATCGCTGTCCATCCTGCAGCGCCCGCGGGCCGGCCTGAGCTACGAGGCGCTGTTGGCGACCGTGGAAAAGCGGCTGCCCCAGATCCCGCGCTATCGCCAGAAGGTCCGGGAGGTGCGCGTCGCGGGGGCCCGCCCGGTGTGGCTCGACGACAACGATTTCGACATCACCTACCACGTGCGGCGGTCGGCGCTGCCGTCGCCGGGCAGCGACGAGCAGCTGCACGAGCTCATCGCGCGGCTGGCCGCGCGGCCGCTGGACAAGTCGCGGCCGTTGTGGGAGATGTACCTGGTCGAGGGCCTGGCGAAAAACCGGATCGCCCTGTACACCAAGTCGCACCAGGCCCTGATCAACGGCATGAGCGCGGTGGAAATCGGCCACGTCATCGCCGACCGGACGCGGCGCCCCCCGCCGTTTCCCGAAGACATCTGGATACCGGAACGCGACCCCGGCAACACCCGGTTGGTCCTGGGCGCCATCGGGGACTGGCTCGCGGGTCCGGGCACGCAGCTGCAGGCCGTCGGGTCCGCGGTGGCCGGCCTGGTGACCAACTACGGCGAGCTGCTCGATGCGGGCCGCCGCGTCGTCGACATCGCCCGCGCGGTGGCGCGGGGCAACCCCCCCAGCAGCCCGCTCAACGCCACCGTTTCGCGGAATCGGCGGTTCACGGTCGCCCGGGGCAGCCTCGAGGACTACCGTGCCGTCCGCGCGCGCTACGACTGCGACATCAACGACGTGGTGCTCGCCGTCATCGCGGGCGCGCTGGGCAACTGGATGCTGTCCCGGGGTATGGTGGTGTCGCCCACCGCGACGGTGCGCGCGATGGCGCCGCTCTCCGTTTATGCCGACGACCAACTCGACTCGACCGGGCCCGGCCAGACCATCAGTCAGGTCACGCCGTTCCTCGTCGATCTGCCGGTGGGGGAGGCGAATCCGGTGGTGCGGCTGTCGCAGATCGCCCACGCCACCGAATCGAACGCGGCCTCCGCCAGCCTGGTCGACGCGCGCACCATCGTCACCCTCTCGGGTTTCGCGCCGCCCACCCTGCACGCCATGGGGATCCGGGTGGCCACCAACTTCCCGAGCTTTTCCAAGCTCACGTTCAACCTGTTGATCACCAATGCGCCGGGCGCCCAGTCGCAGATGTATGTCGCCGGCACCAAACTGCTGGAGACCTACGCCGTGCCGCCGCTGCTGCACAACCAGGCCCTGGCGATCAGTGTGACGTCCTATAACGGCATGCTGTATTTCGGAATCAACGCCGACCGCGATGCGATGAGCGACGTCGATCTGCTGCCGGGGCTGTTGAAGCAGTCCCTCGACGAGCTCCTGGAAGCTTCCCGCTAGTTATCCGGGGTGAAAATCGCTGCCCGGATCTATGATTCGTAATCATGAGCACCGCGACAAATGACGGCGCGCCGGCGGAGGCCAGGGAAGGCAAATCGCCCGCGCCGCACGCGCAGAAACTCTCCAAGGCTGTCTACGAGGCCGAATTATTCCGGCTGCAAACGGAATTCGTGAAGCTGCAAGAATGGCTGCGGTATACCGGCGCGCGTCTGGTGGTCATCTTCGAAGGCCGCGACGGGGCGGGCAAGGGCGGAACCATCAAACGGATCACCGAGTATCTCAACCCGCGGGTGGCCCGCATCGCGGCGCTGCCCGCGCCGAGCGATCGGGAACGCGGCCAGTGGTACTACCAGCGCTACATCGCCCAGCTTCCCGCCAAGGGTGAGATCGTGCTCTTCGATCGGTCGTGGTACAACCGCGCCGGCGTGGAACGCGTGATGGGATTTTGTACGGCGCAGGAGTACGTGCTGTTCCTGCGGCAGACGCCGATCTTCGAGCAGATGCTGATCGACGACGGGATCATGTTGCGCAAGTACTGGTTCTCCGTCTCCGAGGCCGAGCAGCTGCGCCGGTTTCGGGCGCGGCTGAAAGACCCTGTCCGGCAATGGAAACTCAGCCCGATGGACATGGAATCGCTGTATCGGCGGGAGGATTACTCGCGCGCCAAGGACGAGATGATGGTGCACACCGACACCCCGGTAAGTCCTTGGTATGTCGTGGAATCCGACATCAAGAAGCACGCGCGGCTGAACATGATGGCCCACCTGCTGTCCACGATCGAGTACCACGACGTGGACCGGCCGAAGGTCAAACTGCCCAAACATCCGGTGGTGAGCGGGACCTACCAGCGCCCGCCGCGTGAGCTGTCGAAGTACGTCGACGACTACGCGGCCACCTTGATCGGGACTTCATGATCCAGGTCTACATCCCGGCCACCCTCGCGATGTTGCAGCAGCTCGTCACCGACGGCTCCCTGTGGCCCGTCAACGGCACCGCGTTCGCGGTCACGCCGACGCTGCGCGAGGCCTACGCGGAGGGTGACGACGACGAGCTCGCCGACGTGGCGCTGCGGGAGGCGGCGCTGGCGTCGCTGCGGCTGCTGGCGTCCCACGAGGACCGCGCGTCTGAAGGGTCCGCTCTGCCGCCGCGGCGCGCGGTGCTGGCCGCCGAGGTGGGCGAATCCGGCGCCCAGTACCGCCCCGATCTCGACGACGCCGTCGTCCGGCTGAGCGCCCCCGTGACGATCGACCAGGTGGTGGCGGCCTACGTCGACAATGCCGCCGCCGAACCGTACGTCACCAGGGCGATCGAGGTGATCGACGCCGCCGACCTGGGCGATGAGGACGCCGAGTTGGTCGTCGGCGACGCTCTGGACCACGACCTCGCCTGGTACGCGAACCAGGAGCTGCCGTTCCTGCTTGAGCTGATGTGACGCATTCGATTGTGACGCAGTCGCGGCCCGCCGACCTGGATACGCCACCGTAAGTTACGGTACCGTAGGCTTTTGTGAGGGGCGTCGTGAGCAGGAGTTTTCTATGAGCAAGCAGTACGCACCGATCACCGCCAACCTGGCCGACACCAAGCGCCCGGTGGTCGCCGGCGCCGACCGGCATCCGGGCTGGCACGCGCTGCGCAAACTGGCCGCGCGCATCACCACGCCGCTGCTGCCCGACGACTATCTGCACCTGGCCAACCCGCTGTGGTCCGCGCGCGAATTGCGGGGCCGCGTCCTCGAGGTGCGCCGGGAGACCGAGGATTCGGCGACGTTGGTCATCAAACCGGGCTGGGGCTTCAGCTTCGACTACCAGCCGGGCCAGTACATCGGGATCGGGCTGTTGGTGGACGGGCGCTGGCGCTGGCGGTCGTATTCGCTGACGTCGAGCCCGGCCGAAACCTCCGGCGCGCCGCGCACTGTCACCATCACCGTCAAGGCGATGCCCGAGGGGTTCCTGTCCACCCACCTGGTGGCCGGCGTCGAGCCGGGGACCATCGTGCGGCTGGCCGCGCCGCGGGGCAACTTCGTGCTGCCCGATCCGGCGCCGTCGTCGATCCTGTTTCTCACCGCGGGGTCGGGGATCACGCCGGTGATGTCGATGCTGCGAACTCTGGTGCGGCGCAACCAAATCGGTGACATCACGCACCTGCATTCCGCGCCCACCCAATCCGATGTGATGTTTCGCGGCGAGCTGGTCGCGCTGGCCGACAACCAGCCGGGCTATCGCCTGCGGGTGCGCGAGACGCGCAGGCAGGGTCGGTTCGATCTCGCTACGCTCGACCACGAGGTCCCGGACTGGCGCGAACGTCAGACCTGGGCGTGCGGGCCGGAGGGCATGCTGGCCCAGGCCCAGAAGGTGTGGTCGTCGGCGGGCATCGGCGACCGGCTGCACCTGGAGCGCTTCGCGGTGTCCAAGGCCGCACCGGCCGGCGCCGGCGGGACGGTCACGTTCGCCCGCAGCGGGCGCGCGGTTGCGGCGGACGCGGCGACCTCGTTGATGGACGCCGGGGAGGGCGCCGGGGTGCAGATGCCCTTCGGCTGCCGGATGGGCATCTGCCAGTCCTGCGTGGTCAGCCTGGTGGACGGCCACGTCCGGGACCTGAGGACCGGAGCCGAGCACGATCCCGGAACGCGGATCCAAACGTGCGTGTCGGCCGCCTCGGGCGATTGCACGCTCGACATCTAAAGGCTACTCACAGGTAACCTACGGATTCGTAGGTTACGATAACGTAGGTAAGTAATAGGCACACGACCGCAGGGAGAAGAGGACGATGGCGATCACCGACGTCGACGCATTCGCCCATTTGACGGACGCCGACATCGAAAGCCTGGCCGTTGAGCTGGACGCCATCCGCCAGGACATCGAAGACTCTCGCGGGGCGCGCGACGCCCGCTACATCCGCCGCACCATCGCCGCGCAGCGCGCGCTCGAGGTGGCCGGCCGGCTGCTGCTGACCGCCAGTAAGCGCCGCTCCGCCTGGTGGGCGGGCACCGTCACGTTGGGCGTGGCCAAGATCGTCGAGAACATGGAGATCGGCCACAACGTCATGCACGGCCAGTGGGACTGGATGAACGACCCCGAGATTCACTCCTCGACGTGGGAGTGGGACATGAGCGGGTCGTCCAAGCACTGGCGCTACACGCACAACTTCGTGCACCACAAGTACACGAACATCCTCGGGATGGACGACGACGTCGGCTACGGCCTGCTGCGTGTCACCCGCGACCAGCGCTGGAAGCGCTTCAACATCCTCAACCTGGTCTACAACACCCTGCTTGCGCTGCTGTTCGAGTGGGGCGTGGGCCTGCAGCACGTGGAGCTCGGCAAGATCGCCAAGAAGCGGATGGACAACGAGGACGCCCGGCAGCGCGTCGACGAGTTCCTGGCCAAGGCCGGCCGACAGGTGGTCAAGGACTATGTCGCGTTCCCGGCGCTGACCTCCCTGTCGCCCGGTGCGACCTACCGGTCCACGCTGACGGCGAACGCGACCGCCAACGTGATCCGCAACGTGTGGGCCAACGCGGTCATCTTCTGCGGCCACTTCCCCGACGGCGCAGAGAAATTCACCAAGACCGACATGATCGGCGAGACCAAGGGCCAGTGGTACCTGCGCCAGATGCTGGGCAGTGCCAACTTCGAGGCCGGCCCGGCGCTGCGGTTCATGAGCGGCAACCTGTGCCACCAGATCGAGCACCACCTGTTCCCGGATCTGCCGAGCAATCGATACGCCGAGATCTCGGTGCGGGTGCGCGCGCTCTGCGACAAGTACGACCTGCCCTACACCACGGGCTCGTTTTTGGTGCAGTACGGCAAGACGTGGCGCACGCTGGCCAAGCTGTCGCTGCCGAACAAGTACCTGCGCGACGACGCCGACAACGCGCCGGAGACGCGCAGCGAGCGGATGTTCGCCGAGCTGGAGCCCGATTTCGCGGGCACCGACCCGGCCACCGGGCGCCGGCGCGGGCTCAACACCGCCATCGCCACCGTGCGAGCGTGGCGGCGCTCCAAGCGCGCCAAAAAGCAGGCGGCGCAGGGGCGCAGGGACGACCTGGCCGCCTGACGGTTTGCGCCGAGCACGTTCGGCGTTAGGGTGCGACATCGGCATGTCATCCACCGGGAGGAGAGACGGCCATGGGTGATGACGATGTGCGGGCCGCGTTGTCCGGCCACTGGGCCGCCTCCGACGCCAACGACTTCGCGGCGGAGCACCAAATCTACCGAGCCGACG
Source organism: Mycobacterium interjectum (assembly GCA_002102225.1). GTDB lineage: Bacteria > Actinomycetota > Actinomycetes > Mycobacteriales > Mycobacteriaceae > Mycobacterium > Mycobacterium interjectum_B. The sequence goes on along the minus strand of LQPB01000070.1, from coordinate 1,675 downwards.
CGGTTCTCGAGTACCCCCAGTCGGGCGAACGCATCCGGGGTCGGGCCAACATCGAGGCGTCGCGCGCTGCCCAGCCGAACGTGAAACGCTTCACCGTGCGACGCATGCTCGGTGGGGGCGGCCTGTGGATCAGCGAACTCGTCCTGACGTATGACGGGAAACCGTTTTACGTGGTGAGCATCATGGAGTTCGTCGGCGGCGAGGTGGTCCGCGAGACCCAGTACTTCAGCGATCCGTTCGAGCCCGGTCCGTCGCGTGCTCAATGGGTCGAGTTGATGGAATGAGGCCTGGCCGGGCGGCCGCGTCGTTCTCACCATCGTTGGACCCGATTTGCTAGCTGGCAGGATCCAGCTAATCTAACTTCTACCGCGTCAGCGTCAGGGGGCTTGGAAATCCGTCGTCCACACCGAGGAGTCACGAATGAAGAAGCCCGCACGACTGACCGGTTCGCTCGCCGCCGTTCTGGGTGGCATCGCCGTCATCGCCGCCCCGCTCGCGAGCGCCGATTCGGCCGATGACGCCTACCTGCAGACGCTGAAGGACAAGGGCATCACCTGGCCCAGCGGCGCCGACCAGACGATGGTCCAAATCGGGCATGCGGTGTGCACGGACTGGTCCAAGGGGATGACGTTCGAGCAAACCCTCGCCGACGCGAAGTCGGGGATGCCGCAATTAGCCGACACCTCGCTCGCCAAGATCATGGGTGCGTCGACGGGCGTCTACTGCCCGCAGTACTCCAGCAAGTTCGACTGAGCGCTGGGGCCGCCGCGGGCCCCTAGCCCAGCCGCTCGATGATCGTGGCGTTTGCCATGCCGCCGCCCTCGCACATCGTCTGCAGCCCGTAGCGGCCGCCGCGCTGTTCGAGCGCGTTGACCAGTGTGGTCATGATGCGGGCGCCGCTGGCGCCCAACGGATGCCCGATCGCGATGGCGCCGCCGTTGACGTTGGTCTTGGCCAGGTCGGCCCCGGTGTCCTGCGCCCAGGCCAGCACGACCGGGGGAACGCCTCTTACCCGCTGGCGTTACATACCGGGTTCGGTCGAGTCATAGCTGACGTGATTGAGCCTCAAGGCTTTACCTCGATCACCACTTTACCTATCGGGCCGTCGGCTAGGCGTTCGAAGGCTTGCGGCAACTGCTCGAACGGAAACACACGGTCGACCAGAGGCCGTGCGCCAGAGCGGGCCAATATGCCCAAGAGGTCGTGCCAGCCGGCGCGATGCTGCTCCGGTGTGTAGTAGCTGAGAGCCATTGCGCCAATTCGGAGCCAGCGCGAAAAGAGCGTGCCCGTGTAAAAGTTGGGCACCGGGCCTCCGAGTTCTCCCACCAAGCTGAGTCTTCCCGAATCGCCCATCGTATCGATGACTTCAGGAAGCAGCGTGCCCCCGATCGTGTCGACTGCCAGGTTCACCCCGCCTCCATTCAGGGCATCCTTTACGCGAGCTCGCCACTGCGGGTCCTCAGGGTTGAATGTGAACGTCGCTCCAAGTTCCTTGAGGCGTCGTTGCTTTTCCTCGCTGCGCGAAAGCGCCACGACCGTGTGGCCCATCGCCGCCGCCAGTTGCACAGCCGCAACTCCGACCCCTCCTGATGCGCCGGTGTCGCCTGCCAGGGTGATGGGACCTCTGGTTTGCCATGAGCATGGGACCGGGTTGTTCCGGTTGTAGGCCGTGTGT
>LQPB01000069.1 GCA_002102225.1 Mycobacterium interjectum | reverse complement strand
GCGGCGGAACTGCAGCAGCGCCTGACCCAGCTGGGCGCGCAGGTCACCATCACCGCCTGCGACACCAGCAACCCCGCCGACCTGAGTGCGGCGCTGGACAGCGTTCCCCCGCAGCATCCTTTGACCGCCGTCGTCCACGCCGCCGGGCTGCTGGAGGACGCCGCGGTGAGCGACATGACCGCCGAACAACTCGATGCGGTCCTGGCCGCCAAGGCCGACGCCGCCTGGCATCTGGATCGCCTCACCGCCGACCGCGACCTGGCCGCGTTCGTGTTGTTCTCCTCGGCGGCCGGAATCCTGGGTAGCCCCGGGCAGGCCAATTACGCTGCCGCCAACGCCTTCCTGGACGCGCTGGCCCGCCACCGCCACCACACCCAACGCGCGGCCACCAGCGTGGCCTGGGGCTACTGGCAGACCCCGTCCGGGATGACCGCCCACCTCACCACCGCCGACCTCACCCGATTGGCCCGCACCGGTCTGACCCCCATCACCAACCAACACGGCCTGGCCCTCTTCGACGCCGCACTCAGCAGTCAACGGTCCAACGTCCTGGCCAGCCCCTTCAACGTCGCCGCGTTGACCCGCCAAGCCCGCAACGGCGCCCTGCCCTCGATCCTGTCGACGCTTACCACCAGCCGCCCCCGCGCCAGCGCGGCCAGCGCCCGCAATCTGCGGGCTCAGCTCGCCACCCAAACGGCCGAACAGCAACTCCGCGCTCTCACCGCGATGGTCGCCACCACCACCGCCACCGTGTTGGCCCACCCGGACCCGGCGGGCCTCGACCCCGACCGGCCGTTCAAAGACCTGGGCATCGACTCGCTGACCGCCCTGGAGCTGCGCAACACCCTCAACCAACACACCGGCCTGGCCCTGCCGGCAACCGTGGCCCTCGACCACCCCACGCCGGCCACGCTCGCCGCCCACCTGGCCGACCTACTCACCGACACCGCCCCCGCGCCCGCCGCCCCGGCGGCCCAGGTCAGCACGAATGGCGTTGAGCCGGTCGACAACAGGCTCGCCTACGTGGATCAAGCGATATTTCTCGCGATGCGCGCGGTGCACGACACGCTGACTCAGTTCACGTGGCTGTACGACCATGCCGTCGACGTCGATGCGTTACGGCGCTTTCACCGCAATCTCGGGCGCGGGTTGCTGGGGCGCAGGATCGAACGATCTCCGTTGGGGTTCGCGCGTGACCGCTGGGTCCTTGCCCCGGATTCGGCCGACCTCGACATTGCCGCGACGCCGCGACCGCGCGCCGACGTGAGCGCCTGGCTCGACGAGCGGGCACGCCTGCCCATTGATCCCGAGTGGGGCCCCGGCTGGCATCTCGGGCTACTTCCGCTCGAGGACGGTGGGGCCGCGATCAGTCTGGTGGTGTCGCACACGCTCGTCGACGGGATCGGGCTCGGCCAGGCCATAGCCGATGCCGCCGAGGGCAGGACACGCGACTTCGGTTATCCGCCCGCGGGATCGCGCACCCGCAGGCACGCGGTGCGGGAAGACCTACGGCAAACCGCCAAAGAACTGCCCGCAATAGCGAAGGCCTTCTCCTCCGCGGCCGGAAAGATCTGGCCCGACCGCAAGCAATTCACCTCATCGGTCAAAGCGGCGCCGCCGCCCCCTCGGACCGCCGACGACGATCAGGTGGTCGAGGTGCCCGCCCTGACCGCGTTCATCGACCTGGCGGACTGGGACGCTCGCGCGAAAAGCCTTGGCGCGAGCAGCAACTCGCTCGTAGCAGCGGTCGCGAGCAGACTCGCGGTGCGGGCGGGGCGCGTTCATGACGACGGAACGGTCACCCTGCGATTCCCGGTGACGCTGCGGACGGAGAACGATACCCGCGGCAATGCGCTCACCGTGGTCGACGTCGCGGTCGACCCGACGCACGCGGCGACGGACCTCGGGGACACCCACGCCAAGATCACGCGGGCAATCCTCGCGGCGATGAAGAACCCGGACGAGGAGTATCTGTCGACATTCCCACTGGCGCCGTTGGTGCCGAGGCGGTTGAACAGAAGGCTGGCGGCGATGGCGGCGGGGGGCGCCAGCCAACCGGTCACCGTCTCCAACGTCGGTGACCTGCCCCCGGCGGTAAACCGGCCCGACGGCACCGACGCCGACTATGCGTACCTGAGATCCATCGAACCCGACATCAAGAAAAGCACACTCGCTCACATCGGTGGGCAACTCTTCGTGGGTTCGGGGCGCAGCCGCGGGAAGATCTTTTTCAGAATCTCCGCATATGTCCTCGGCCGGGAAAACACCCAGGATGAACTGCGGGAGATGGTGTCGCGCACGTTCGCCGAATTCGATCTGATTGCAGAAATCGATTGCTGACCTTGACCTTTCGTGCGGCCGGTCCCCTGTCAAGGGCTGCGGCATGAGCCCTGAAGCAGAATTCGGTGCCGGTCGTCCGGTCGTAACCGAAGAACCACCAGCGGCTCCGCCGTCGGACGAGCCGAGTACCCGGCGCCGACTCGGGTACGCGATCGTCGGGCTGCTCGTGCTGCTCTATGTGGCGTCGTGGGTTGTCTTCGCGAGCGTGTACGAACCCAATCTGCAGTTCTTCCCGTACTACGCCGTCGATTACAGCCAAGGCTTCGCGAGGCGGGGGCTCGGCGGCGAGATTCTGAACCTGTTCCCGGCCGACCTCTACTTCGCCGGCCTGTTGGTTCTGCGCTGGTTGGTGCCAACGGTGTTCGGAGTCGGCATCGCGGCGGTGGCGTGGACGGTGGCGGTCAGATTCGGCCGCTCGGAACGGCGGCTGATGCTGGCGCTGCTCACCCCGGTGCTGCCGTTGGGCGTTGTGCACGCCCTGGTTTTGCCAACGCCCGACCTTCTTGGCGAGGCGGCGCTGGCCGTGTTCGCGGTGGTGCTCGCCTCGGCGAAAAGGGACCGATCGCTGCCAGTCGCGAGCGGCATTTACGGCGCCGCGATCGCGGTGCTGACGCTGATCCACGAGGCGGTTCCCTTTCTGCTGGCGCTCGGCGCGATCCTGGCAATTGCGGTGCTGGCGCGCAGTTCCACCACAATCCGGCGGCGCAGCGCAATGCTCGCCGTGGCTCCCGGCTTGGTCGTCGCGCTGGCGATAGCGCTGCTGCGGCAGCGGGACGTGTCGTCGCAATGTGCCCGGTTGCCGCACGGGGCCGTTCGCTGGGCGCCCGGCCCGGCGCCGACCGGCGAACACGCCTACGTGGACTATCACGACTGGACTTGTCGCTTCATCACCGTCACGACAAGAAAAACTCCCTTCATCGGACCCAACCAAATTGGTTGGGGCCCTTTGATCATGTCGACAATGGCGGGGATCGTGATCCTCGCGCTGACGATGCTTGTCGTCAGGGGAATCTCCGGCGCACCCTTCGGACGATTTCGCCAAGCTGTGCAGGGCTGGCTTTCGTGGGTGACCGTGGCGACGCTGTTGTTGCTTCCGGTTTTCGCAACCTCAGCCGATTGGACGCGCTGGTGGATAGCGATCTCGTTCGATGTGGGCGTGGTCTATCTGCTCTACGCGGGCCGCCAACCTGAATCCACCCGACCCGCCACCAGGGGAACCCGGGTCTGGTTCGCAGTCGCGATCGTCTTTTTTGCGCTCTCCCAAATCCTCGCTGCGGTCAATACCGAGCAGTCGGTGCGGGGTCTGGTAACCCGCTGCTCGCAGTTGGTGGATGACCCGATGTGGGTGGGGATCTGCCCCTGATCGCCAGCGGCGTGGATCAGGTTGATGTTTCCTCAGCGGGGCCGGCGACGGGAGCATCGGCCGACCACCCGCTCGGCCCGATTTGCTTCATGGAAACGATTCAGCCTGCTCTACACGTGTGTGATAATGCCTCGACTACACGAGCTCGTCTGCATCTCAGGTAGGTGACGTTGCACCCGGCCGACAGCGTGAGCCCTACCGAAGCGGTAGCCGGTTCACGCCCGGCACAGACGAAATTCCGCCCCGACATCGAGGGGTTGCGCGCCGTCGCGGTGGTGGCCGTTGTCCTCTTCCACGCAGACGTGCCGGGGGTCAGCGGCGGGTTCGTCGGCGTGGACGTGTTCTTCGTGATCTCGGGCTTTCTAATCACAGGGCTGCTCTGGCGCGAGGCGAGCATCAGCGGCACGGTCCGGCTGCGACGCTTCTACGGGGCCCGGGCCCGCCGCCTGCTGCCGGCGTCGGCCACGGTCGGCGTGATCACCATGCTGGCGTCGGTTTTGCTGCTACCCCCGCTGCAGGCCCCGCTGGTCATCGTGGACGGCATCGCGTGCGCGCTGTATGTCGGCAACTACTGGTTCATCCAGCAACAGGTCGACTACTTCGCCGCGTCCAGGGCGGGGTCGCCCTTCCAGCACTACTGGTCGTTGGGCGTCGAGGAGCAGTTCTACCTGGTGTGGCCGGCCATGATCATCGGCACGGCGTGGCTCATCCGGCTGGTGCGGCGGCGGACCAGGGCCGAGGCGACCTCCTCGAAACGCCCGTATCTGGTGGTCCTGACCCTGGTCGCGGCCGCGTCGTTCGCGCTGTCGCTGGCGGTCACCTATGTGGCGCCTTTTGTGGCGTTCTTTTCGCTGCCCACCCGCGCCTGGCAGTTGGCCGCCGGGGGCCTGGTGGCCCTGACCGCCGGCCGCTGGCGCCGAATGGCCCCGCGGACTGCCACGCTGAGCGGATGGACCGGGCTGGCGCTGATCCTGCTGGCCTGCACCCAGCTGGGCCCGGCCACGCCGTACCCGGGTCTCGCCGCGCTGTTGCCCGTGCTGGGCGCGGCGCTGGTGATCGGCGCCGGCTGTGCCGCGCCGTCGCAGGGATGCGGCCGCGCGCTGGCAGTGGGCCCGATGCGGGCGATCGGCCGGGTCTCGTACTCGTGGTATCTGTGGCACTGGCCGGTGGTGGTGCTCGCGGCGCCGTTGCTCGGCCACCCCCTCGGGCTGGCCGGCAGGCTGGCAGCGGTCCTCGTCTCCGGTGTGCTGGCGGCGCTCACCCTGCGGTTTATCGAGAACCCCCTGCGGTTCGCCGACCCGATCCGCCGGTCCGCCCTGGCCAGCCTCGCCGTCGGCGGCGCCGCGACCGCGATCGCCGTCGCCGTAGGCGTAGCGCTGCTGGCATCGATTCCCGTGCCGGTCGGGCGCGGCCCGGCGGCTGCGGCGCTGTCCATCACCGCAACGCCGCCCCCCGCCGGGTCGACGATCAACGCGTACGACGCGGCGGTGCAGGAGGCGCTCGCTCAGGTTCAGGCGGTGGTCACTGCATCGGCTGAGCTCAAAGACGTCCCGTCGAACCTGAACCCACCACTCGCCGGCGCGGCGGCCGAATATCGGGCCGTCTTCCAGAACGGGTGCCTGCGCAATCTCTTCGAGGCCGGCCAGCCGGAGTGCGCAACGGGCGACACCACCTCGACGGCGACGGTGGCCCTGCTCGGCGACTCGCACGCCACGATGTGGGCCCCGGCGTTGCAGCAGATCGCCACGCAGCGGCACTGGCGGCTGGAGACCCTGGGTAAGGGCGCCTGCACGCCAATGGACCTGCCGATCACCGATGCCATCCGTCGCGCGGTGTCCAACGCCTTGTGCGAGCAGTGGCGCGCCCAGGTCCTCGCCCGGTTACAGGCCGAGCACCCGCGGCTGGTCGTGGTCAGCATGTATCGCGGGTACGGCTTCGGGCACAGCTACACGCCGGGTTTCACGGCCTACGACCCGGTGTGGAACGACGGCCTGGCCCGCCTGGTGCAGCAGCTTCGCCGCGCCGGGGCGCAGGTGCTGGTGCTCGGTCCGATCCCGAACCCGCGCGCGGCGGCGCCGATCTGCTTGTCCTCGCACCTCGATGACGCCAGCGCCTGCTCATCGCCACGATCGACAGCGGTCAACGAATCCGGCATCGCCGCCGAGTCGGCTGCCACCCAAGCCGCCGGCGGGCGATACGCCGACCTCACCGAGCTGTTCTGCACCGGCAACCGCTGCCCCGCCATCGTCGGCAACACCCTGGTGTACTTCGACGGCAACCACATCACGGTCGAATACGCCCAGGCGGTAGCCCCGGTGATCGGGGCACTGGCCGATCGCACGCTCGCCCACAGTTGACATCGTGCAATCCGTCCAGCCTTGTTTGGCAGGTGTGTGATAATGCCTCGACCCGGCGGACTCGTCCTCTTCCCAGGTAGGTGACCTTGCACCCGGCTGACAGTGTTAGCCCTACCCAAGCGGTCCCGAGTCGGCGCTCGGAAAAAACGGGATTTCGCGCCGACATCGAGGGCCTGCGCGCCGTTGCGGTCGTGGCCGTTGTCCTCTTTCACGCGGACATCCCCGGGGTGGGCGGTGGATTCGTCGGGGTGGACGTCTTCTTCGTGATCTCGGGCTTCCTGATCACCGGGCTGCTCTGGCGCGAGGCGAGCGTCTCCGGCACCGTCCGACTGGCCGGCTTCTACGGGGCGCGGGCCCGCCGACTGCTGCCGGCGTCGGCCACCGTCGGCGTCGTGATCATGCTTGGTGCGGCTGTCCTGGTCCCCGCATTGCTGGCCAGGCCCATCATCGGTGACGGCATCGCCAGCGCGTTGTACGTCAGCAATTACCGGTTCATGCTCCAAGGCGTCGAATACCTCGCCACCAACCTGCCGCCCTCGCCGTTCCAGCACTACTGGTCGTTGGGCGTCGAGGAGCAGTTCTACCTGGTGTGGCCGGCCCTGATCATCGCGACGGCCTGGCTCATCCGCCAGGCGCGACGGCGTACCGGAGCGCTGGCCGCCTCGTCGGAGCGGCCGTACCTGGTGGTACTCGCGCTGGTCGCGGCGGTGTCGTTTGCGCTGTCGCTGGTGGCCACCCGCCTGGCACCTCCGGTGGCGTTCTTTTCGCTGCCCACCCGCGCGTGGGAATTGGCGGTCGGCGGCCTGGTGGCCCTCACCGCCGGCCAATGGCGCCGACTGGCCCCGAGGGCCGCGGCGCTGACCGGATGGGCCGGGCTGGTGGCGATCCTGGTGGCCTGCACCCAGTTGGGCCGGAGCACGCCCTATCCGGGGACCGCCGCGCTGCTGCCCGTGCTGGGGTCGGCGCTGGTGATTGGCGCGGGCTGCGCCGCGCCGGCTCATGGAGTCGGACGGATGTTGGCGGTGCGGCCGATGCGCGGGATCGGCCGGGTGTCCTACTCGTGGTACCTGTGGCACTGGCCGGTGCTGCTGGTGGCGATGCCCGCCGCGGCGGGGCCGAACCACCCGCTCTGGCTGGGATTTGCAGCGATCTTGTTTTCCCTCGGGCTGGCCGCGCTCACTCTGCGTTTCATCGAGAACCCGCTGCGATTCGCCGATCCCGTGCGCCGGTCGGCGACCAGGAGTCTGGCGCTGGGCGGTGCCGCCACCGCCATAGCGGTCTGTGTGGGCGTCGCGCTGCTGGTCGTGGTCCCCACCCCGGTCGGCCGTGGCCCGGCGACACCCACGCTGACCGTCACGGCGACGCCTCCGCCCCCAGGCTCCGACCTCGCCGCGTATGAGGCCGCGGTGCAGCATGCGTTCACGCAGGTGCAGACCGCGGTCGCGGCCTCGGTTGGCCTTAAAGCCGTGCCGTCGAACCTGACTCCGCCGCTTGCCGACGCGACGAAAACGCCGCTCGGCGTCTCCAAAGGCTGCCTGCGGGATCTTCTGCAAACCGGTCAGCCCGAATGCGCCACCGGCGATACCGCGTCGTCGACGACCGTGGCCCTCATCGGCGACTCGAATGCCGCGATGTGGGAGCCGGCATTCGAGGAGGTCGCCGTGCAGCGGCACTGGCGCCTCGAAACACTGACCAAGGGCTACTGTCCATCGTTGGATCTGGATTTCGCCATCCCCCTCTTTGGCCGGGAATACACCGAGTGCGCGCAGTGGCGCGGCGAGATACTCGCCCGGTTGCGGGCCGAGCACCCGCGGCTGATCGTGCTCGACATGATGCGCCGATACGGTGCCCGCTACGGCTGGGCATCGGGCTCCACGTCCTACGATCCGGCGTGGATCGGCAGCCTGACCCGTCAAGTGCAGGCGCTGCGCTCCACCGGCGCGCAGGTCATGGTGCTCGGCGCAATCCCGGACCCGCAGTCAGTGGTTCCCTTATGCCTGTCGCTGCACCTCGATGACGCGACGGCCTGCTCGCCACCGACGTCGAAGGCGGTGAACCAACCCGGCGTCGAGGCCGAGTCCGCCGCGACCAAAGCCGGCGGCGGACAATACGCCGACCTCACCGAGCTTTTCTGCACCGCCGACCGCTGCCCGGTCATCGTCGGCAACACCTTGGCATATCGCGATCAGAACCACATCACGCTCGAATACAGCCGCCGACTGGCGCCGGTCATCGGCGCCCTCCTCGACCGGGCACTCGCCAATGGTTGACGTGGTGCGCGGTGTCTTCCGGGCACGTCCATCCTTCGCACAGCAATGAGAGGCAACGGATTTTGTCGACATCGGTGTTGATCACAGGCGGGGCGGGATTCATCGGGTCCGCGCTTGCGCGCCGGCTCGGCGACGCCGGCTACGACGTCGCGGTCATGGACGTCTTGCACCCGCAGGTGCACGGTGAACATGTGGCGATCGACCTGCCGCCATCGGTGCGGCTGTGCACCGGCGACGTCACCCACGCCCCCGACTGGGATGCTGTCCTGCGGTTGTGCCGACCGTCCCAAGTCGTGCATTTAGCGGCCGAGACAGGAACCGCGCAGTCGCTGTCGGAAGCGACCCGCCACGGCTCGGTGAACGTGGTGGGCACCACCCAGCTCCTGGACGCCCTGAGCCGCTCCGCGCACGTGCCCGACCAACTCGTGGTGGCGTCGTCGCGGGCCGTCTACGGCGAGGGCGCTTGGCAATGCGGCTCTCAGACCTTCTACCCGCAGCCGCGCAGCCACGCTCAGCTGCTGGCCGGGATCTGGGATCCCCAAGGGCCCACCGATGATCCGGCGGTGCCGCTGCCGAGCTGCGCGGGTCGAACCGAGCCCCGGCCCACCAACATTTACGCCGCCACCAAGCTCGCCCAAGAACACATCATGGCCGCCTGGACCGCCGCCCACGACACCCGTCTCAGCGTGCTGCGGCTGCAGAACGTCTACGGGCCGGGTCAGTCGCTGACGAACTCCTACACCGGGATAGTCGCCCTTTTCGCGCGATTGGCTCGCGAGCGGCGCGCGCTGGAGGTCTACGAAGACGGACAAATCGTGCGCGATTTCGTCTACATCGACGATGTCGTCGAGGCTCTGTTCGCCGCCATCGAGAAACCCGCGGCACAGCCACGCTGCCTCGACATCGGGTCGGGCATCCCGTCCACCATTCACGAGCTGGCGCAACGGATTGCGGCAATCTGCGATGCTCCCGAACCGGTCGTCGTGCCGAAATTCCGCGACGGCGACGTGCGCGCCGCGAGGTGCGACATCGAGCCGGCCATCAAGGCGCTCGACTGGCGCCCGAAGTGGGCGCTCGAGGACGGTCTGCCTGCCCTGCTCGACTGGATCGGCGAGCAACCCGAAACACCGGTCAAGCCAAGCGATCACACCCCTATGACAGGTGTGCTGAAGTAGGTACCGCTCAGCCGACCCGCTGGAGGCGGGCGAAATTTTCTACCAGATCCGCGGTGGTCGTCACGCTTTCGGCGGGTTTGGTCATCCGACTGGCGAGCTCGCGGGCGCGGGTGCGGCATTGCGGGGCCAACACGGTGCGTAGGTCCGCGACCAACGATTTTTCGGTGGTGGCCGAAAAGCGCCGCCCGGTGCCGACTTTCAGTCGTTTGACCCGCGCTCCCCAAAGCCCCTGATCGGGCAACGTCCAGAGGATCAACGTCGGCAGTCCCGCGCGCAGACCCGCGTTCGTCGTGCCACAGCCGCCGTGGTGCACGAACGCGCGGCAGGCGGGAAGGGCGGCCGCGTAGTTCATCACGCCCACGACCTTGACGTGCTCGGAGTGCGGGACGTCGCTGTAGTCGGAGCCGGCCGCACACACCAACGCCCGCTCACCGAGCTGCGCGCAGGCCGAGCTGATCATGGCGAGCGTGTCGGCAGCGGACTCGACGCCCACGCTGCCAAATCCGAAGCAAATCGGCGGGGTTCCCGCGGCGATCCAGGACGCGACCTCGTCATCGTTGTCCGTCGGCAATTCCATCGTCAGCGCGCCGACAAACGGCCTTCTGGGGGGTCGCTGCTCATTCCATTTCGCCCATTCGGCCGCCAGCCCGGGGTAGCAAACCTCGTCGTAGGCCTGAATTTCCAGCGATCCGCGTTCGGTGATCCGACGCGGCCAGGGGCGCGTCGCCTCGGGCAAACCGAGTTCCCGGCGCTGCGCATCCTCGATCTTCTTTCCTCCGCGCCAGGCCGCCCAGTCGAGCATCCGCGTGGCCGAGCGGGCCGCGGGCGCCGGCAGGTACGGCAGGAGCCGGCCGTTGGCTCGCAGCGGGAAGATATGCAGCGTGGCGAACGGAATGCCGCAATGCTCCGCGGCGTTGAGCGCGTCGTTCTCGTAATTCATGCCGGTGAGCAACAGGTCGGCCCCGTCCGCCAGCGACGTGAGCGTCTTGCTGACCTCCGCCCGGCATTGCGCAAGGGGCGCCGCGTATTCGGCCGACAACCTGCCCAGCTCCCGAACCCGCCAGGGGGTGGTGAACAAGCCAGCCCAGAAATCGCGGTGGGGGTCCAGGATGTCCTTCAAAGCCGGTCCATAGGCCACCGCCGTCGGCCCGGCGGCCTCGGTGAAGCTGACCATTTCGGGCGCGACGGCCATGTGCACCTCGTGCCCGCGGCGCACCAGCTCGCGACCGACCGTGACGTAGGGCTCGACTTCGCCGCGAGTTCCCCAGTTTGCCAGCACAAACTTCATCGGCGAGATCATAGCCTTTCACTTGCCGTGCGCGTGCTGGGTAATGGAAGCGGTGGCCCGTTTATCTGAATCAGCCGCCCAGCAGCATAACCCGTTCCCCGCGCTGTGAAAGGTAAGCCGGAAAGTCCGGGCGGCCGGCCCCCATGCAACACCGAACCGTCGCCGATATCTGGCCTTCGTCGCGGGTCACACCGGCGGAAAGTAGTTGGGTATTCGGCCGAGGAATATTCAACAGGTGTGTGATAATGCCTCGACTTGAAGAACGCATCCTCTCGTTAGGTAGGTGACCGTGCGCCAGGCCGACAGCGTTACCCCTGCCGAAGAGGTACAGCGCCGGCGCCCGCCGCACAAGGAATTTCGCCCGGACATCGAGGGCTTGCGCGCTGTCGCGGTGGTGGCCGTTGTCCTGTTCCACGCCCGCGTGCCCGGCCTGGCCGGCGGGTTCGTCGGCGTGGACGTGTTCTTCATCATCTCGGGCTTTTTGATCACCGGGCTGCTGTGGCGGGAGGCAAGCAGCACCGGAACCGTCGGCCTGCGCCGCTTCTATGGGGCACGGGCCCGCCGACTGCTGCCGGCGTCGGCCGCAGTAGGCGTCGTCATCATGCTCGGCGCGGCCGTCATGTCCCCGGTATTGCAGTCCCGGAGCGTCTTCTATGACGGCATTGCCAGCGCGTTGTACGTCAGCAACTACCGCTTCATTGCGCAAGACGTGGACTATCTCGCCGCCGCCCTGCCTTCGCCGTTCCAGCACTACTGGTCGCTGGGCGTCGAGGAGCAGTTCTACCTCGTGTGGCCACCCTTGATCATCGGAACGGCGTGGGTCATCCGGCACGCGCGTCGGCGCACCAGAGCCAACACCATCTCTTCGGAGCGCCCGTACCTGGTCGTCCTGGCGCTCGTCGCGGCGATATCGTTCGCGCTGTCGCTGGTGTTCACCCGAGCGGTGCCCCCAGTCGCGTTCTTTTCGCTGCCCACCCGGGCCTGGGAGTTGGCCGTCGGGGGGCTGGTGGCCCTCACCGTCGACCAGTGGCGGCGACTCCCGGCGCTGGCCGCCATGATCGCGGGGTGCGCGGGGCTGGGCGTGATCGCCTTCGCGTGCACCCGCTTGGGCCCGGCGACGCCCTATCCGGGTACCGCCGCGCTGTTGCCGGTGCTGGGCGCGGCGCTGGTGATCGGCGCGGGGTGCGCCGGGCCCGCTCAAGGAGTCGGACGCGTCCTGGCGATGCGGCCGATGCGCGCGATCGGCCGGGTGTCGTACTCCTGGTATCTGTGGCACTGGCCGTTGCTGCAGGTAGCACCCGCGTCAGCGACTGGCCAATCCCTCGGGATAAGGCTGGCAGAGGTTTTGGTCTCCCTTGGGCTGGCCGTGTTGACTCTGCGATTTATCGAGAACCCGGTGCGCTTCGCCGCTCCCCTGCGCCGGTCGGCCAACCGCAGTCTCGCCGTCGGGGGTGCCGCCACCGCGATCGCAGCAGGCGTCGGCGTGGCACTGCTGGTGTGGATGCCCGTCCCGGTCGGCCACGGTCCCGCGGCTCCGGCGCTGACCGTCACCGCGGCGACTCCACCGCCCGGTTCCAGCATGGAGGCATACGACGCGGCCGTGCAGCGTGCGTTCGCACAGGTGCAGGCCGGGGTCGCGGCATCCGTCGCGCTGAGGGCCGTCCCGTCGAACCTGAGCCCGCCCCTTGCCAGCTACGCGCGCGAGGTTAAGGACATCTTCCTCGGCGGGTGCATGCGCAATACCTTCGAAGTCGGACAGCCCGAATGCGCGACGGGCGACACCGCCTCGACCACGACCGTGGCCCTGGTCGGCGATTCGAATGCCGCGATGTGGCAGCCCGCCTTCGAGGAGATCGCCGAGCAGCGGCACTGGCGACTGGAGACGCTGGCGAAGGCGGCCTGCCCGATGCTCGACTTGCCCACGCGCAACCTCACCCTTGACCGGGAATACACCGAATGTGACCAGTGGCGCGGCGAGGTCACCGCAAGGCTGCAAGCTGAGCACCCGCGCCTCGTCGTGCTCAGCGTGATGCGGCGATACGGTTTCGGCAGGATGCAGACGGGCCTCACGTCATACAGCCCGGCCTGGATCGATGCCTTGAACCGCCTGGTCACCAAGCTGCGCGGCACCGGGGCGCAGGTGCTGGTCCTGGGGCCGATCGCCGATCCGCTATCGATAGTGCCGGATTGCCTGGCAGCCCACCTCGACGACGCGATGGCCTGCTCGACGCCGACCTCGAAGGCGGTGAACCAACCCGGCATCGCGGCCGAAGCCGCCGCCACGAAGGCCGCCGGGGGGCAATACTCAGACCTCACCGAGCTGTTCTGCACCCCCGATCGCTGCCCGGTCATCGTGGGCAACACCATGGTGTACATGGACGAGGCTCACCTGACGCGCGAATATTCCCGACTGTTGGCGCCGGTGATGGGTCTGCTTGCCGACCGCACACTCGCCACGGGTTGACCTACGGCGGCGTGCCGGACGCGATCCCGCATACGCTCGGCCCGAGTCGGGTTACCACCAATGCGCGCCCGTCACCCGACCGCCCCATCAGCGAGGCGCTGGAGCGCCGCAGCGTTACGCCTCGATGCCCGCGGGCTCTTTGAGGTACCACGGGTTGGCCCGCGCCCACTCGATGGTGCGGCGGATCCCTTCCTCGACGTCGACCTGAAGGCGCCATCCCAACTCCCGCTGCGCCTTGGTCGAGTCCGGGATGCGACGGGGAATGTCCTCGTAGCGCCCCCCGTAGCGCGCGCCGGTGTCCACGCCTTCGGCGCCCGACACCGAGTCGACGTTCGCGATCTTGATCGCCAGTGCGATGGCATCACGCATGGTGGTCTCGACCATGCTCCCGATGTTGAAGGCCTCACCGATCGCCGCGTCGCTGTCGGCCGCGAGCAGGGTGCCGGCGATGGCGTCGTCAATATAGGTGAAACAGCGCGTCTGGTCGCCCGAGTCGTACAGCAGGGGCTGGCGGCCGTTGAGGATCCGATGAATGCTCTGCGAGATCACGAAGATCGGATTCTGCCGCGGGCCATACACATTGAAGTAGCGCACCACCGTCACCGGCAACCCGTAGGAGGTGTGCATCGCGAAAACCAGGTGCTCGGCCATGGCCTTGCTGGTGCTGTAGCTCCACCGCGCGGTCCTCGTCGACCCCAGGACGCGGTCGTCGTCCTCGGCGAAGGGCGGGTTGGGATTTTTCCCGAACACCTCCGACGTGCTCGCGAACACCACACGCGTTCCGTGCCGCTGGCTGAGCTCGAGGACGTTGCGCGTGCCGATCACATTCACGTCGAGAACACCGAGCGGATCGTTGAGATAGTTCTTGACACCGACGACCGCGGCCAGATGAAAGACCGTGTCGACCCCCGGCGTCAGGGCTTGTTCCAGCGCGCTCAGGTCGGTGACATCGCCTTGCACGAACCGAAAATTGGGGTGCTGGTCGAAGTCGATGCTGGTGTCACGGGTGTTCTTCGCGAAATCGAACACCGTGACCGAATCTCCGCGGTCCAGCAGTGCCGAAACCAAGTGTGACCCGATAAATCCGTAGCCGCCCGTCACGACGACATTCGACATATTTGCTCTTTCGCTTCCGTGTAGCGGTTTCGTCGGCTATCGGCCGATTCCCTTGTAGACGAAGCCTGCCGCGCGCACCGCCGCCGGGTCAAAGCTATTCCGCCCATCGAGGAACACGCACCCGGCCGCCGTCAGCTCCGCGAGCCGCACCAGCGGAATCTGGTGGAACTCTCGGTGTCCCGCAAGCACCATCAGGGCATCGGCATCCTTGACCGCCGACTCGATGTCCGCGGTCAACGGGATCTCCGTCACCGTACGGGCCTCCTCGTCCGGGACCCACGGATCGTGGACCGACAGCTGGCAGCCGGACTCCTCGAGCAGGGCGACGACGTACTTGGTGGGCGTGAGCCGACAGTCACCGGTGTTGTTCTTGAACGCGATACCGAGCACCGCGATCTTGCTGGTCTCGACCGCCTTGCCCTGCTCGGCGAGCAGCTGGGTGAGCAACCCGTAGGTGTAGGCCGGCATGGTGTCGTTGACGGTCCGCGACGTCCGCGGGATCGCCAGCTCCAACCCGACGGACTGACCCAGGTGGTTGACGAACCACGGATCCTTGGTCAGGCAGTAGCCGCCGACGCCCATGCTCGGCCGCAAGATGTTCGCGTCGCGACCGCCCTTGGGCATCGTGTTGGCGGCCTCGATGACTTGCAGGGCGTCCATCCCGAGCCGGTCGCACACCTTGGCCAGCTCGTTCGCCAGCGCGACGTTGAGGTCGACCCACAGGTTGTCGGCGAGCTTGACCATCTCAGCGGTCCGCGGATCGTCGACGACGACGGAGTCCACTCCGAGGGCGTGTCGCCATAACGCGGAACAGGCGCGGGCGCTGCGCTCGTCGACGGCACCGACCACGACCGGTATCGAGGTCAGCTCGCGGATGGCTTGCCCTTCGGCGAGCCGCTCTGGGCAGAACGCCAACCCGAAGTCGACGCCCGCCCGCAGCCCCGAGGTCTCTTCGAGGATCGGGCGAACGATGTTTTCGGTGGTGTCGGGCGGCACGGTGCTCTTGAGGATGACGAGGTGGCCGGCGCGCAGGTGCGCCCCCACGGCCTTGGCGGCCGCCTTGATGTCGTCGACGATGGGCTCGAAGTCCGGGCCCAGCGGCGTTCCCACGGTCACGATGACGAAGTCGTTGTCGGCGAGCGCATCGAAGTCGGTCGTGGCGCGGAGCCGACCGACTCGTGCGCTGTTGGCGACGAGTTCGCCGAGGCCCGGCTCGGGCACCGTCGTCTTGCCCAGGTTGATCTCGTCGACGACGCTTTGTCGCACGTCGATCCCCGTCACCGGCCAGCCGCGGTCGGCCAGCACGGCGCCGATCACGGTGCCGATGTAGCCGAAGCCCACCACCGCGATCCCCGAGCGCATGCCGCGCACCAGGAGGTCGATCTCAGCGTCGCTGCGTCCGAACACGCCTTCTGCCATCGCGGAACCCAGCCCTTCGGTCCCCCGTGCGCGTTCTGTGAAGCGGCAGCGACGACCTCCCACCCCGCTAACCCGTCGGCAGTCTAATCCAACACCCGTGCAATAGGCCCGGGAACCCAGAAGTTGGGGCCGCACCCGGATCGATAAGAGATTTCTTCACCGGGCGACGTGGCCGACGATGGGGGGTGATCGCGCGAAGGCCACCGGCCACCGCTGATAGGGTGCGAACCGGCAGCGGCTCGATGTAGGAGAACCGCATGGATCTTTTCGTGCGCGAATCTGGTCCAGCGGGGGCGCCTGCCGTCGTCTTCCTGCACGGCGCGTACACCAGCGGCTGGTCCTGGGAACCGGTGGTCGAACGCATGCAGCAATATCGCTGCCTCGTCCCCGATTTGCCCCACTTCGGCAAGAGCTTTGAGCTGGGACCATTCGAGATGGGCCGCGCCGCCGCCGCGGTGGCAGAACTCATTCGCTCCCGGGTAGGGACCTGCCGAACCCACGTGGTGGGCTGGTCGCTCGGCGCCCAAGTGGGGGTGCAGCTGCTGGCGACCGAGCCGACAGTCGTCGATCGGGCGGTGCTGTGCGGGACCTTCCTCAACACGCTGCCGTTGGCACAGGTGACGCGGCGCCTGCTAGCACTGCCGGCCCGGAACTCGATGTATCGCTGGATGGTGCGCCGCTACCGCATTGCCTGGCAGGTCAAGGTCCCCGCTGCCCACATTGCCGAGTATCGCGAGGACGTCCGGCTGATCACCAGCGGACAGCTCGCCGACGTCACCATGGCGGCCGCGGGGTTCACGCTCCCAGAAAAACTCGACAAGTCGGAGTCGCCGACATTGTTCGTCACCGGCGGCAGGGAACTGCCGGTCGCACGCCGCTGGGCCGCGGCGCTCGCGCGGCAAATGCCCAACGGGGTGGACAGGGTGGCAACCGGTATGCCCCATGACTGGCCCACGCACTATCCGGACCTCTTCGCGCGCACCGTCGACTGCTGGCTCACCGATAGCGCCCTGCCGCCCGAGATCGCATCGCCGCACTCGGTTCGTCGCTGATCGGCGGGCCTGCTTGCTATCCGATGCGCCGGCAAGCGAACGGATTAGCGTTCAGGCCGGCTGGCGGAGCGGAAGGCCGGCGGCGCGGTAGATCGCGTCGACGACGGTCATGTTCTCGACCGCGGCTCCCGCGGTCGTCTTCACCGGCTCCCCGCGCAGCACCGCGCCGGCGAAAGCGTCGAGTTGATACGCATACGCGTTACGCCGCGGGAAGCGCTCCACCCGCTTTCCGTCGGCCGAGCGGATCGAGAGCCGAGGCAGCAGGTGCGGCGCCGCCGGACTGAGGTAACGCAGCCGACCGCGATCGCCGACGACCTTGGCGCTCGCCCGGAACAGACTTGACGACCACAGCGCGCAGCGGAGCCTGCCCGTGTGCCCGCCGGCAAACCGCATCTCTGCCGTCATGTCCCGGTCCACTCGAGGACCGTCCAGTGTCGCTTTTGCCGAAACGACTTCGGGCGTCGAACCCCCGAACGTACGGAGCATGTCGACCAGATAAACGCCGGTATTGATGAGCGCACCCCCGGCGAGGGAGTAGTCATAGGCGTTGGCGTTGGAGCGCTTGGGGAGCAACACGCAGACGGCAACCTCCACCCGCTCCAGATTGCCCAGCTCCCCCGACGCGATGATCTGCTCAACCCGCGCGGTCAACGGGTGGTAGCGGTATTGGAGCGCCTCCATCACGACCCGGTCCGACCTGGCGGCCATTTCGGCGACCTCGCGGGCCTCGGCGGCATTGGCGGTGAACGGCTTTTGGCACAACGCGTGCTTGCCCGCGTCAATTGTGGCCCGGGTCCACCTGCCATGCACGCTCGTCGGCAGCAGGTTGTAGACCGCGTCCAGCTCTGGATCGGCGATCAGCGCCGCGTAGTCGTCATGCACCCGGGCGATGCCGTGCTTGGCCGCAAAGGCCCGGGCGCGGGAGACGTCGCGCGAGGCCACCGCGGCCACCACGATCTCGGCGTTTTCTCTGGCGGGGTTGAGCAGCGTGATCGGCGCCCAGCGCGACGCGCCCAGGACGCCGATCCGCACCGGGGCGGCCCCGCGTCCAGGCATGGGGGCGATGCTAGCAGTTGACCCCGGTCACTCCGAGAGACGAGCAAAACTCGGGCGGTGCGGTTGCCGGATCGGATGCTACGATCCCGATTCGCCCAGACCGGGCGAAGGATTGGGGCGTCATCCCAGCTGAGGAGCTCGATTGGCGGACGGCGATTCGAGTGCGCGCGCGGCCGAACGCGTTGTGTGGGACGTGATCGTCGTGGGCACCGGCATGGGGGGCGGGATGCTGGGCTACTCGCTGGCCCGCTCGGGCCGGCGGGTGCTGTTCGTCGAAAAAGGACGCTCGACCCTGCCCGGGACGCCGGGAACCATCCGTGACGCGATGCCCGAACTGGCCGAACCGTGGGCGGCCCGTTCCGCGGAGGCGTACTACGACGCCTTGGCCCGGGCCGGACGCACCACCGACGAGATCGAAGACATCAGCGGGCGCTTCCCCAAGCGCTTCGTGCCGTTCATCGGCGCAGGCACCGGCGGGTCCTCAGCTTTGTACGGCATGGTCTGCGAACGGTTCTTCGCGCAAGATTTCACTCCCCGGCAAAACTTCCGCGACCCCGGCGAATCGACCGTGCCCGAGGCCTGGCCGATCACCTACGACCAAATGAGCCCCTGGTACGCCGAAGCCGAAAAACTGCTCGGCGTGCGCGGCGCACCCGACCCCCTGCGCCCCGAAGCCGCCGCCGTCGGCCTGCCCCCGGCACCGCCGTTCTCCCCCGACAACCAGCCCCTGGTCAACTACCTCACCGGGCGCGGGCTACACCCCTACCACCTGCCGATGGCGTGCGACTACACCGACGCCTGTGCCACCTGCCAAACCTATTTGTGTGCCCGGTCGTGCAAGAACGACGCCGCCCGCAACGGCGTGCAGCCCGCGGTGGCCGAGCACGGCGCCCACCTACTGACCGAATGCCGCGTCGTGCGCCTCGAGGCCGATCGCACCCACGTCACCGAGGTGATCGCCCAGCAGCACTCCGACATGCTGGCCCTCAAAGCCAAGGTGGTGGTGCTGGCCGCCGGCGCGCTGGCCACCCCGGTACTGCTCCTCAACTCCCGTTCCGGTGACTGGCCGCGCGGACTGGCCAACGGCTCGGACCACGTGGGCCGCAACCTGATGCGGCATTTGCTGGACCCGATCGAGGTCTGGCCGCACCCCAACCACAAGACCACCGCCGCGAACAAGGAGATCGGGCTCAACGACTTCTATTTCTGGGAGGGCCAGAAATACGGCACCCTGCAATCATTCGGCGCGATACCGCCCATGCAGTGGCTAACCAACCGCCCCGGCTGGCGGGGCAAGGCGCTCCGTGCGATGAGCCCGGCGGTGCGCCAAATCTACACGCGGTTTTTCACCGGCGGACTCGTGCTGGCCGCGATGACGGAAGACCTGCCCTATTTGGACAACCGCGTGCTGCCCTCCGACCGGCCCAGCCTGGACGGCCGCCAGCGGCTGCGCATGCAGTACCGCTTGCACCCCAGCGAGATCGAACGCCGCGCGGTGTTCTTGCGGCAGATCAAAGAGGTGTTGAAGCCGTTCCGCCACATGCTCGTCGGGAGCGGTGAAGCCAACGCGAACTTGGGTCACGTCTGCGGGACGTGCCGCTTTGGCACCGATCCCAAAACCAGCGTGCTGAATTCCCACAACCGGGCGCACGAAGTCGACAACCTCTATGTGGTGGACACATCGTTCTTTCCCTCCAGCGCCGGTCTGAACCCCAGTCTGACCGTCGCGGCCAACGCCCTGCGGGTAGCCGAACACGTCAACCACGCGCATTTCGCCGCCTGAACCGGTCGACCGCCTGCTCCGGGCGGACGCACGACCCGGTTAGGCCGGCATCCGAACCGCTAGGCCGGCGGCGCGATACATCGCGTCGATCACGGTCATGTTCTCGATCGCTTCGTCCGGTGTGGTCTTCACCGGTTCACCGCGCAGCACTGCCGCGGCGAAAGCGTCAAGCTGATACGCGTAGGTGGAGCGCGCCGACGTGAAGTTCTCCACGCGCTTCCCGCTGGTCGATCGGACCGAAAACCGCTGGAACGGAATCAGCGGGTGGAGCCGCAACTCGCCGCGGTCGCCAACCACCCTCACCGTGAGGCGCGGTAGATCGGTCGACCACATCGCACAGTGGATCCGACCGGTGTGCCCGCCGGCAAACCGCAATTCGGCCGTCATCACCCGATCGACTTCGGGGCCGCGCAGTTTCGCCTGCGCCGAAACGACTTCCGGGGTCGAACCGCCGAACCTGCGCACCATGTCGACCGCATAGCATCCGAGGTCCATCAGCGCGCCCCCGCCGAGGGCGTAGTTGTAGCGGTTGTGCGAGGACTTCGGCATCCAGAAGCACCAGTTTCCCTCGACCCGCTCCAGCCTGCCCAGCTCCCCCGAGGCGATGATCTCGTCGACCCGCAGAGCACAGGGATGGTAGCGGTAATGAAAAGCCTCCATCACAACCCGGTCTGACTTCGCGGCGAGTTCGGCGACCTCGCGGGCCTCGGCGGCATTGGCAGTGAACGGCTTTTCGCACAGCACGTGCTTACCGCCGTCCAGCGCGGCACGAGTCCACCTGCCGTGCAACGCGATTGGCAACGGGATATAGACGGCATCCAGGTCCGGATCGGCGATGAGCGCCTCGTAGCTGTCGTGCACCCGGGCGATGCCGTGTTCGGCGGCAAAAGCTTGAGCGCGCGACACGTCGCGTGCGGCCACCGCGGCCAGCACGACTTCGGTGTGCCCCCGAGCGGGTTTGATGAGCGCCGCTGACGTGATGCGGGCTGCCCCCAGAATGCCGATCCGCACCCGGGCGCCGCCTCCGACCATGGCCGGGATGCTAGCACCCGACCCAGTGCTGCTCATGTGCCGCGCGGTTGGGCATACTGTCGCAATGATTGCGGCCGATATCTGGCGCCGAGTGCGGCTCAGGCGGCGCGCCATCGGATCAGCCCGTACCAAACACGATGTCCCCCGGGTGTTGGTCATCTCCCATAAATGGGATTTGGCTGGAGGCGCGGAGTTCGGATTTCGTGACATGGTCTTGGCGCTCCGGAATAAGCGGCCAGACCTCGATCTGGTCGGCGTCTACCCGCGGGAGGGAAGCCTCGCAACGGAGTGCGCCGGATACGGCATGCGGACCGAGATTTCCTGGGTGCCGTGGTGGGCTTACTACGAGCAATGGCGTGAGGGCCTCGGCTCGCGACTCATCGCCGCGCTTGTCGGCGCGCTTCTCCTACCACTTGCCGACGCGATGGTCATCGCGCTGCTCCTGCCGGGAATCGTGCGAGCAGTGCTGCTGCTCGTTCGACTGCGGCCGACGATGGTCCTGACCAACACGATGGGCATTCCGTCGCACGCCGTCGCTGCCAAACTGCTCGGAATCCCGCACTACTGGATGGTCTGCGAGTTCGGAAAGGACGACCATCAGCTTCGGTTTTTCCTGGGCTACCGCGGCACCGTCCGTGCGATAGGCCGGCTCTCGAAGATGGTGATCTGCAGTTCGCGAGCGGTCGAGAAGTCTCTACTCGCGGTAGATCCGACGATAAAGACGTGTGTGCTCTATCCCGCCATTGACGCCGCACCCGCAACGCCGCCGCAGCGGCAGCCAGGCGAGCCGATGCGAGTTGTGCTCGTCGGTCGTTTTTCTCAATCCAAGGGACAACACGTTGCGGTGGAGGCCATTGCCATCGCCCGTGAGGCCGGTGTCGACATCGAGCTGGCATTAGTCGGTGCCGGCGACGCGGAACCTATTCGCGAGCTGGCTCGACGCGCGGGAGTCGCGGACCTGGTGAACATTCACGGACCAACCAGCGACGTCGAACGCTACTGGTCCGCCGCCCACGTCGGCCTGATGTGCAGCGAGTGCGAGGCGTTCGGCCGCGTCACCGTGGAGGCGATGCGAGCCGGGTTGCCGGTGTGCGGGACAAACGCGGGTGGCACCCCGGAGATTGTCGATCCCGGGGTCAACGGGCTGCTAAGCCCCGCCGGGGATGCTAAAGCGCTCGCGGCCAACCTGATGGAGCTTGAGTCGGACGAGGAACTGCGGCGTAGCCTCGCTTTTCGCGCGGTGGAAACCGCGCGGCGCTTCGAACGCCCCCGCCACGACAATGAACTCGCCGCCATCCTTGGCCTGGTTGAAGCGCAAGCCACAGATGGCGTTGCGGCAGAAAGGAAATGGCCTTCAGCTCAATAGCCCGGCTTCACCGATCGGCTGACGGGCCGCTGGCGGGCGAATTTTTCGAGGAAATCGGCTGCGGCTGCGGCGCTTTCGGCGGGCTTGCTCATCCGGGTGGCGATCTCGCGCGCGCGAGTGAGGTATTGCGGGGCCAGGATGGTGCGGAGTTCTGCGACCAGCGATTTGCGGGTGACGGAGGAAAAACGGCGCGAGGAGCCGACCTTGAGTCGTTTGAGCTGAGCTCCCCAAATAATCTGATCGGGCAGCGTCCAGAGGATCAACGTCGGGACTCCGGCGCGCAGGCCCGCGGCCAACGTGCCCGCGCCACCGTGGTGCACCACTGCACGGCAGGCGGGAAAAGTGGTCGCGTAATTGACGGTGGTCACCACCTTGACGTGCTCAAATTCGGGGGCATTGCTGAAGTCGCTCGACCCGGCGCAGACCAGCGCCCGCTCCCCTACCTCCGCGCAGGCGGCGCCGATCATGGCGAGCGTGTCGGCCGGAGACGCGATGGGGATGGTGCCGAAGCCAAAGAAGATCGGCGGTGTGCCGGCGGCGATCCAGGAGGCGACGTCCTCGTCGGCATCCGTCGGCGACTCCATCGTCAGGGTGCCGACGAAGGGCCTCTGGCCATCGTATTTCGCCCACTCGGCGGCGAGTCCGGGAAACCACAACTCGTCGTAGGCCTGGATTTGCAGTGAACCGCGTTCGGCGATCCGACGCGATGTGGTGCGCGTGGCCTTCGGCAGGCCAAGTTCCCGGCGCTGGGCGTCCTCGGTCTTCTTCATCGCCCGCCAGTTCATCCATTCGCCGATCATCCATGCGCGGCGGATCAACGGCGACGGCCAGGACGGCAGGAGCTGCCCGTTGGCCCTGATCGGGTAGTAATCCAGCGTGGCCAGCGGAATGTCGTAGTATTCGGCGACGTTGGCAGCGGGCTGCTCGAAGGTCAGTCCGGTAAACAGCAGGTCGGCCCCGTCCGCCAGCGAGAGGAGCGTGGTGCCCATCTCTCTCCAGCATCGGGCAGAGATCGCCAGATTCTCGCGCTGCAACCTGTTCAGCTCTTTGATGTTCCAGGGAGTGCGGAAGCGACATGTCCAATAGTTGCGCTGAGCGTCCAGGAGGGCTTGCGTGTCCAGGCCATAGGCGACTGCCGTGAGCCCCGCTTGCTCGGTGAAGCCAACCAGGTTCGGCGAAACGGCCATGCGCACGTCGTGCCCTCGGCGCTGCAGCTCACGACCGACAGCGACCGAGGGTTCGATGTCACCGCGGCTTCCGTAGCATGCCAGCACAAATCTCATCGCGGCCTCTAGCCTTTCAGTTGTCATCGAGACCTTCAGTTGCCATGGGCGTAGGCGAGGTCAGAAACATCGATCATTATTACCGGTTCCCCGATCATCGGCGGAGCGTTGGGCCTACCCGCATCGTCGGAAGGCCCTTCGTCGATCGGACCGACGACGCGCCAACCTCGTCGCCATCCTCGTCCTGCGAAGAGTCGATGATCTTTGCCCGATTGTGTTTGTTTCCATTGCGGGGGCACTATCCTTGTCGCATACTGCCAGCGTGAAACGTGAAGCATATTGCGAGAGAAGCAGATTGCCAGGATGAAGTGGACCCTCAATCCCGTGCTCGCCTGGCGGCGAACTCGCGGCCGCTTCCGGGATCCACTATTTGTGTTTCAGATGGGAAAGGTGGGATCCACGACGCACGAGGAAACACTCGAGGCCCGCTACCGTTATTACCATCTGCACAATCGTGCGGA
Source organism: Mycobacterium interjectum (assembly GCA_002102225.1). Classification (GTDB taxonomy): domain Bacteria; phylum Actinomycetota; class Actinomycetes; order Mycobacteriales; family Mycobacteriaceae; genus Mycobacterium; species Mycobacterium interjectum_B. The sequence goes on along the minus strand of LQPB01000069.1, from coordinate 6,338 downwards.
CTTCTCTTCAAAGTACGAGCCCTACCGTGCGGGTCGACGCCGCAACGGGGGCGAGTATTTCGACATCATCACTGCCACACGGGATCCGCTGGCCCGAAAGATTTCCTGTTTCTTCCACCACCTTGCTGTGAGCCGGGAGAACCCCGCGGCTGAATATCCCTTTTGTTTCGACTCGGTGGAAACCGCCCTGAACGCGGGCATGGACGAGTTGATCGCGCGTTTTCAAGCATGGAATGACGCCATACCAGAGACCACACAGTGGTTTGACCACCATTTCGAACCGGCCACCGGCATTCGGATCTACGACCATAAATTCGACCCCGAAAAGGGTTGGCAGATTTTTCGGGAAGGGAAGTGGCGGGTGCTCGTGCTTCGGTTCGAAGACATCCATAAGAACCACCTGCATGCACTGAACGAGTTCGTAATGGAGCGCTATGGAGAGTCCTCCCGGGTCGGTCGCCTCTGGCCGGCCAATCTTTCTTCGCGGAAGTGGTACTTCGATTTGATGAACGAATTCCGTCAGCAAATACAGTTTTCTGAGGCCGATATGGATGCGGCGTACTGTACGCCTTATGCGCGCTATTTTTACACGGACCAAGAGCTGGCGAGCATGCGGTCAAAATGGCGGAAAGCGTCAACCAGCAGTCCAGGGTTAGATCGGAATCGGCGACTGCCACCAAACCGGTAGAAAGGCGTGCTCCGTATCGGTGCCGTCGTGCTGTCTCCGGATGTTCGCCATCGCGAGCGGGCCGGCAGCGAGCACCCGCAATCGTGCGCGGCTCACCAGAAACTCGTTGGCGGTCAATCACATTAGGACTGATCAGGTCGCCGGCGAGCACGTCCGTCGTGGCCCGGCGGCGCTGGAGCGCCGGCGCCCTAACTGATGTGGGTCGAAACCGGCGAGGCGGCGCTCACGCCATATGTCGATGGATTTTCGCGGTCGCGGCCGCACTTGCGCGAGGAGACCTCGGCGATACACGCATATCCCGGTGCACGGATCGACCTGTAGCCCGTCCGCCGTCGCGTCCGCCGCTTCACGGGCTGTCCGGAAAGGAATGGAAGCCCGTGTCGCCGAATGCGGGAGCGGGCGACCGGCGATCCCGGCGATGTGTGATCGCCGATTCCGATGCCCGTTGGGCCCGCAATCACAGTGGCGGAACCCGCTCGACTAACAAATGGCGTCTGCTATGCTCCTGCCATGCGAACAGAGCCCCACGAAGATTTTGAGCGGAGGGCGGAAAGCGCGCGCCCTGGATTAAACCTCGGAAAGTCGACGCACGGAGTCAACTATCTGGCTCCGTTGCCGACGGCTCTGGTCAAAAGGCTGGCGCGTGTCATTCAAATCTTTTACCCCACTTATTTTTATCATCCGAGCGGCTCGGAAGCCTTGGAATATCACAAGTGGTACTACAACACCGAGGTGTGGAAGACGACCACTTGGATGGGCGTCGAGTGCCAGAAGTCGGTCAGCGATTTGTGGAATTACCAGGAGATCCTGTTTGAGCTGAAGCCCTCGCTGGTGATCGAGTTCGGCACAAATTACGGCGGCTCGGCTTTATATTTTGCGAACGTCATGAGACAGATCGGCGAACCATTCAAGGTACTGTCGGTGGACATCTCTCATTATAATCTGGACCCAGCGGCGCGGCGCGATACCGACATCATGTTCGTCGAATCGTCTTCCACCGCACCGGCTATCGCTGAGCTCATCCAACGTCTCAAAAGCGAGTACCCCGGCAAGATTTTCATCATCCTCGACAGCGATCACTCGATGGATCACGTGTTGAACGAGATGAAACTGTTGCGGCCGATTCTCTCTACGGGCGACTACCTCTTGGTGGAAGACTCCATGCTCAACGGACATCCCGTTGTTCCTCTATGGGGGCCGGGACCGTATGAAGCCATCGAGGCATATGAAAAAGAATTCCCCAATGACTACACGCATGACGTGGCCCGAGAGCACAAATTCGGTTGGATGCAGGCGCCCAACGGATACCTGATCCGCAACTAGTGACCCGCCACTTCGCTGGTTGACTGAAATTCTCTCGAGAGACATCAGCCTCCGCCACCACCGTGGCCGTTATGGATCGGCGGAAATGATCTCACGCACCGACCCACCCCACACGAACCGAGGCACTCTGCGCCATCCGTCCACGCCGATCGTCGCGAGTGCCGTGGCCCACTAGCGGACACACTCCGAGCCGACGAATTTTTCCAACAGATCGGCGGCTCTGGCAACGCTTTCAGTCGGTTTCGTCATCCGCGTCGAGAGCTCGCGGGCTCGGGTGGCGTATTCCGGGGCAAGAATTTGGCGCAGGTCGGTGACCAGCGACTGCTCGGTGGCGGTCGAAAAACGGCGAGCGGCACCTGCCTTGAGTTGGGTGAGCTGAGTTCCCCAAAGGGCCTGATCGGGCCACGTCCAGAGGATCAATGTGGGAACGCCGGCGCGCAGGCCGATGGGCGTGGTGCTGGAGCCGCCCTGGTGGACCAGTGCGCGGCAGAGGGGGAAGATGGCTTCAAAATTCATCTCCTGCACCACCTTGACGTGCTCGAACTGCGGGACGTTGCTGAAGTCAGATGCCGCGGCGCACACCAGCGCCCGCTCGCCCAACCGCTCGCAGGCCGCGGCGATCATGGCGATCGTGTCGGCCGGAGATTGCACCGGCGTGCCGCCAAACCCGAAGTAAATCGGCGCTGACCCCGCGGCAATCCATGACACGACCGCGTCATCGGCCTCCGTCGCCAACGCCAGCGTCAGCGTCCCCACAAAGGGTCGTTGGTCACCGAACTTCGCCCATTCGGCCGCCAGCCCGGGAAAGCCCGCCTCGTCGTAGGCCTGGATTTCCAGCGATCCGCGTTGCGTGATGCGCCACCGCGACGGAGTCCTTACCTTCGGCAGGCCGAGTTCACGGCGCTGCGCGTTGTCCACCTTCTTGACGATTCCCCGGTAGTTCCGCCACTCATTTAGCGGCGTGGCGGAGCGCATCTGGCGGTTGGCCCGTCTCGGCGTGACATGCACTGTGGCCAAAGGAATCCCGTAATACTCCGCGATGTTGAACGCGGATTCCTCAAGATGCTGATGGGTGACAAGCACGTCGGCGCCCTGCACCAGGGGCGTCAGCGTTGCGCTCGTCAATTTCCAGGTCTGCGAAAGGAGCGCTTGAGCTTTGAACGATAGCCTGATGAGACGCGGGATGTTCAAGAGGATGCGAAAATCCATCGCGGGCAACAGATTGCGTTGCGTGTCGTCGAAGGACTTGAAATCCGGTCCGAAAGCAACCGCCGCTAACCCCGCCGCCTCGGCGAAGCCCACCAGGTCGGGAGTGACGGCTATGTGAGTGTCGTGTCCTCTGCGCACTAGCTCACGGCCGAGGGCGACGCAGGGCTCGACATCGCCGCGAGTGCCATAGCACGCCAGCACAACTTTCATCGCAGAACAGCCTTCCCGTTGTCGTATGCGCCTCGGATGACGGTGCGAAACGAAAATCTCAGTTCGGGCATTCGGCCGCCGCGCGGTAACCCCGGACGGCCAGCGGTCCGATCACTGCGGCCAGACCCAGAGCCCACAGCACAGTCAGCAGCAGCGGCCACAACGCGGGATCGCCCTGAGCGAGTGCCCGCATGGACTCGATCGTCGGCCACATCGGCTGCAGGTGCATTTGTAGGCGCACCGCCGAGGGCAGATTTTCAGCGGGGACGACGCCTGAGCTGGAGAACACCGAGCCGATGGATGGCACCGCCAGCCAGGAGAGCACAGCACCGGTCTTGGACCGTACCGCGATCGCTATTACTGCCGTCGCGAAAACGAGAGCTATCAGCACGGGCACCAACAGGAACGGAATGACGGCGAGCCAGCCGCCTTTGAACCGAAGTCCGAGGCCAATGCCGACCGCGGTGATCAATACGGTGCTCACCACCGTGCGGGCGGCCTCGGCGAGCAGCCGACCGGTCAGCGCGCTAGCCCGGTTGACAGGCATCACCCACAATCGGCCGATCAGACCCGTGTCGCGTTCGAAAGGAAGGGTGCGTGCCGCTATGACCGATCCGAACATCGCACCGGCTACGGCGCACATCGGCACCAAGCCATAGAGACTGTCCGTGCCGGTCATTCTCAATATCGATTTACCGACCAGCAGTTTGTAAGTAATCAGCAGGAAGGTCGGGAACACCAGAGCCTGAATCAGCACCGCCGGCTGGCGCCGCCACTCGGTGAGAAGGCGGTTGGCAAATACCAGACTTTCGCCGACCAGTGAACTCCGCGACGGTGCGTTGACGGTCATTGTTTCCGCCTCTGCACCCGCACCGCGATCACACCGAACACCGCTAGCAACGCGAGGCACCATGCCATGCTGGTCGCCAAATTGCTGACCACCACGCGGCCGGCGGCGAACCCGCGCAGGGTTTGCGTCACCTGCGAAACAGGCTGATTACGCACGAACGAATGCAGCCAGTTGGGGAAGGAGTCGACCGGCGCCATTCCGGTGGACAGCATGACCAGCAGCATTTGGGGAACCAATAGCAACTGAGAGAGCCCTCCGCTACTCGCGGTCTTGGCCCGCGACGCTTCGGCGAGAACCCCCGCTGCGTCGGCCGCGAGCGATAGCGCAAGCGTCAACGTCAGGGTGAGAAGGGCGAAACCCGCCGCGTAGCCGAATCCGCCGAACAACCGGAAGCCGAACGCGTACCCGACCGCGATCGCGGCGAGCAGAGCGAGAGTTCCCCGGAAGAGGCAATACAACATGCGGGCCATCATCGGTGTCACCGTCGATATGGGAAGTGTGCGAAGCCGATCCCCGAAGTCGCCGCGCTCGTCGCGGGCTGCCCGGTCCACGGTGGTGAGCGCACCGAGGAATATCACCTGGACGATGACGACCGGTAGCACGTACTGCGGGTAGCTCATTCCACCGGTGTCGATCACGTTGTTCAGCATGAAGTTGAAGACGACCAAGCTGGCGGCCGGCGACAGAACCGCAAATGGCAAGTCGTCGCGCATTGCGACGCGCACGACGCGCTCGGTCAAGGCGGCTAGTGCGGTCACGTCGTGGTCACACCCCCGGTGAGGTGCAAAAACGCCTCGTCCAGCGACGGTTTGCGGAGCGCGATGTCGGCGAGCTCAACGCCAAGCCGATCCACCCGGCGAAACACCTCACCGAGCGTCGCGACACCGTCGGGTGAGCGCACCGAGACGGTGTTCGCGTCGTAATCGGCTTCGGCGCCCTCGAGATCGGCGACCGCGGCGAAAACCTTCGGGAGGTCGGCCGGATTTAGCGGACTCACCGTGCAGTAGCCCAATCCCACGCGGCGCTTGAGATCTTCGGCGGTCCCGCTGGCGACAATACGACCGTTGTTCAGAACGACGATCGAATCGCTGAGCACGTCGGCTTCTTCGAGGTATTGCGTCGTGAGCAGGATTGTGACGCCCTGGGCTGACAACGACGACACCAGGTCCCATACGTCGCGACGACTGCGCGGGTCCAACCCGGTGGTCGGCTCGTCGAGGAAAAGCACTTTCGGCAGGACCACCAGTCCGGCGGCGATGTCGATGCGACGCCGCATGCCACCCGAATAGGTTCGCACCGGCCGGTCGGCGGCGTGCGCCATATCGAACTGCTGGATCAACGCGTCGGCGCGCAGCCGCGCATGTTTGCGCCGCAACCCCCGCAGCCGGCCGAACAACACCAGGTTCTCCCGGCCGGTGAGCTCGAGATCGAGCGCGGCCCACTGGCCAATGCTGCCGATGCTCGCGCGTACCTGCGCAGGTTCCCGGACGACGTCGTACCCAGCCACGATTGCTTGGCCGGCGGTGGGCTGCAGCAACGTTGACAGGATTTTGATCGCGGTCGTCTTCCCGGCGCCGTTATGACCGAGCAAAGCGCAGATCGACCCCGTCGGAACGGAAAAGCTCACCTCGTGCAAGGCATGTATCGCCCCGTCGAACGTCTTCGCCACTCCATCAAGCTCGATCACGAAATCAGACGATACCTGTCGGTCGACACGTGTTGAACAAAAACGGTTGCTCCGGCTTGGGGGTGGCCTCCCCGGCTCGAGGGTTCTTCGCCGCTGGCGGTGTCATCATCTCGGTGCTGCTACCCAACTCCTGCATGAAATTCCGGATGGGCGGGCGCTCCGACATGCGGGCATGTCGCCGAGCGTGATCGCGGAAAGCTCTGGGGCGCAACGCAGCAACTCATGAGCATCCGGGGCCCCACGGTAAGGCAGGGGTGGGTAGGGGTTCGTCATACGAACGGCGGTAACGGCGGTAGTGGCGGTAACGGCGGTAGCGGAGGCGGCGGCAGCGGCGGCAGCGGCGGCAACGGCGCGGCCGGCGACGTCGGTGC
>LQPB01000068.1 GCA_002102225.1 Mycobacterium interjectum | reverse complement strand
TGCTAGCCCCCGCGGCCCCGGCCCCGCCGCCGCCCGCGGCCGCGGGTTCGCCGGGTTTCTTCCCTCCTTATGCGGTCGGGCCTCCCGGCATCGGGTTCGGCTCCGGGATGAGCGCCCAGGCGAGCTCGAGCGCGAAAAGAAAAGCGCCGGAACCGGACACCGCCGCGGCGGCGGCCGCGGCGGCCGCGCGGGAGGCGGCGCGAGCGCGCCGTCGTCAGCGGGCGAAGCAGCGCGGCTACGGCGACGAGTACATGGACATGAATGTCGATGTCGACCCGGACTGGGGCGCCCCGGCGGACGGGCCGGCCGCCTCGGACCGGGGTGCCGGAAATCTAGGGTTCGCCGGCACGGCACACAAGCAAGCCGTCGCGGATGCCGCTGGATTGACCACGCTCGCCAATGACGAGTTCGGCGGTGGCCCGCGGATGCCCATGTTGCCCGGCACTTGGGACCCCGGTGACGCTCGCGGGGGCGCGGACCAAGCGCCCGACAGCGAACCACCCGACAGTTAGCCTTGCGCGCACTTCCCTCCAACGGGCGCACACCGGGCGCGCGGGTGCGTGAACCGCTCACCGACCGCCCGGGCGAATACCGGCCACGGCGCGGAACCCTGACGGGTCGGCGGCAACATTTTTCGCAGGTCCCGATGGGGCGCCCGCGCGCTGACATACTGGGACGATGTCGACGCTGAGGACCCGGCCGAGGCTGCGCGTCGGGTCGATGGAAGTGCTGGTGGGCATTCTGCTCGTCGGCGCTTTCGCGGCGACGAGGCTGCGAAACGCGGTGGCCCTCAGTCCGGCGTTATCGACCGCCGGCACCGTGTTCTGTGGGGTGTTCGTGCAGGCGGTTCCGTTTCTGGCGCTCGGCGTGGTGGTCAGCGGGTTGATCGCGGTGTTCGTGTCGCCGGAACGATTGGCGCGGTGGCTGCCGCGCCGTCCGGCCTTAGCGGTGTTGGCCGCCGGCGTGGGCGGGGCGGCGTTGCCCGGCTGTGAATGCGGCTCGGTTCCGGTGGCGCGGCGGCTGTTCGGCGAAGGAGGGGCCACGGGGGCGGCGGCTTTGACGTTCATGCTGGCCGCGCCGGCGATCAACCCGGTCGTGTTGGTGGCCACCGCGGTCGCGTTTCCCGGTGCGCCCACGATGGTCGTCGCGCGCATGGCGGCGTCGCTGCTGACCGCGGTGATCATGGGCTGGGCGTGGTCACGTTGGGGCCGCGCGGAGTGGATCACCCGTCGGCTGCCCGCGTCGGGAACCCGGACCGAGTCGCGGTGGACGGTCTTCACCGAGGCTGCAAGACACGACTTCCTTCAGGCCGCATCGTATTTGGTGGTGGGCGCCGCCGCGGCGGCCGCGCTTCATGTCGTGGTGCCGCGCTGGGTGTTCACCCATCTGGCGTCGAACCTGATCCTGGGCGTTGCGGTGATGGCCACCCTGGCGGTGGTTCTGGCATTGTGTTCGGAGGCCGATGCGTTCGTGGCGGCCAGCATGATCATGGTGCCGCTGCTGCCCCGGCTCGTGTTTCTGGTTGTGGGTCCGGCGGTTGACGTCAAGTTGTTCGCGATGCAGGCGGGCATGTTCGGCCGGGCCTTCGCGGCCCGCTTCGCCCCCTGCACGTTCCTCGTCGCGATCGTCAGCGCCTGCGGCGTCGGACTGTTCGTCCTGGGCGGTAGGTAATGACCCGCGAAACAGAGAACACCGTGCTGCTGGTGGTGGGCATCAGCATCATCATGATCACGATCACGGGCGAGTTCACCCGCTACGTCAAGCCGGGACTGCTGCCGTGGCTGGTCGCTTCGGCGGTGCTCCTCATCGGTTTGGCGCTCTTGGCGATGCTCCGCGATATCCGCCGCGGCGGTCCACGCATCAGTGATGAGGTCGATGATCACGGCCACCCGCACTCCCATCGGCGCGGCATCGTGTGGTTGCTCGTCGTTCCCATCATGGCCCTGTGTTTCATCACGCCACCGGCGCTCAGGCCGTCGGCCGCCGCGCCGTCGGCGACATCGGTGTCCAACGACGTTCTGAATCGGGCGTTTCCGCCGATCCCCCCCGGCCGGGCACCCGAGCTGTCGCTGCCGGAGGTGCTGATGCGGGAGGCTCAGGACACCACCGGCTCGCTGAAGGGTCGGATGATCACCGTGACGGGTTTTGTGCTGAACGAGGCGCAGGGGGTTGACCTTGGCCGCGTCGTCATCATCTGTTGCGCGGCCGACGCCCAACTGGCCCGCATCCACCTGGGCGGGCCGGCCGCCGCCCAGGCCGCGGGGCTACCCGACAACACATGGATCCGGGTCGAGGGTGAAGTTCCGCCCAGGCAACCGAATTCGCCCAAGATTCCGACGCTGCAGGCGACCGCGATTACCCGCATCGATGCGCCGGCCAACCCCTACGATTATCCGCATTGATCACTCGCCGGAGCCTCAATTGCTTCGACCGGCGTTGCGAGCCCAGAGCTGATGTCGGCTGAGATGTCTTGGGGCGGGGGTGTTTTCCCACTGCCCGCGCTCGAGCCAACTGCACAGGGCCGCGGCTTCGCCGTAATCGGTGATGGGGCCTATCCAATGGGGTGGTCCGCAAGCTGTCCGGTCGTCCGTGCAGGGCTGAACGAGAGCCATGACGCCGCATCCGGTTGGGCGGGACGCGCAGGTGAGTGGCCCGAGCATGCACGTGGCGGAGACCAGCATGGCGCGCGGACAGCGTCGGATGGTGGGGCGAAGTTCTTCGATGACCGAGAGCGCGTCGTCGGCCGCACACGCGGTACAGACAACGACGGTAAACGGGCGGTCGGTACCGCCGTGCGGCGAAGTCAACGGCCATTCCCTTCGTATCGCCCGGATGTCTTGACACCCCGCGCGTTTCAGTGGCCCGCGGTCGGTCCCGGGTAGGGCAGCAGCGCCATTTCGCGCGCGTTCTTGATCGCGGTGGCGACCTGACGTTGTTGTTGGACGGTCAGCCCGGTGACGCGCCGGGAACGGATCTTGCCGCGCTCGGAAATGAACACGCGAAGCGAGGCGGTGTCCTTGTAGTCGACCGCGCTGAGCCCCATGCTCAGGAGGAGGTTCTTCTTGGGCTTCACGAGGAGTTCCGCGGCTCGCCGACCGCGCTGAGGTTTCTTGGCCATCACCAGCTCGCCTTCCGCACGCCGGGCAACTGCCCGTTGTGGGCCAATTGACGGACCCGCACCCGCGACAGGCCGAACTTGCGCAGGTGCCCGCGCGGGCGCCCGTCGACGGAGTCGCGGTTGCGCAGTCGCACGGGGCTGGCGTCGCGCGGCTGGCGCGCCAGCTCGCGCTGCGCGGCCTCTCGTTGCTCCGCGGTGCTCGACGGTGAGCGAATGGCCTCTTTGAGTTCGGCGCGGCGTTGGGCGTAACGCGCCACGATCGCGCGCCGCTGGTCGTTCTTGACCACCTTGGATTTCTTGGCCATGCTCAGCGCTCCTCGCGGAAGTCGACGTGGCGGCGGATCACGGGGTCGTATTTGCGCAGCACCAGCCGGTCGGGGTCGTTGCGCCGGTTCTTGCGGGTGATGTAGGTGTAGCCGGTGCCCGCGGTGGAGCGCAGCTTGACGATCGGGCGTATCTCGTTGCGCGCCATCAGATTCGCTGCCCCTGCCGACGCAGCCTGGCCACGACGGCCTCGATGCCGTCACGGTCGATGACCTTGATCCCCTTGGCGCTGACCCGCAGCCGGATCCGGCGGCCCTCCGACGGCAGGTAGTACGTCTTGAGTTGGATGTTGGGTGACCAGCGCCGGCGAGTGCGGCGATGCGAATGCGACACCGCGTTGCCGAAACCCGGCGCGCGGCCGGTCACCTGGCAATGAGCAGACACACTTCCCTTCCCGGGCCCGTTGTTATTGAAAATCATTTTCGACAAGCCTCGCGGGACACGGTACCGTATCGGTGGCGCTAATGAAAATGATTTTCAAAAGGGGGAGCGATGCGGACGCCCGTCATCCTCGTCGCCGGCCAGGCCGGCACCGATCCGGTCGTGGGGGCGCTGCTACGCACTCCCGGGACGCTGGTGGTGGAGCATCGTTTCGACGGGCATGTGGTGCGCCGGACGATGGCGATGCTGCAGCATCGGGTGTTGACGACGGCCGAGGCTGGGATCGAGCTCGCGCACGGGTGCGTGTCGTGCACCATCCGCAACGACCTGCTCGTGCTGCTGCGACAGCTACATCGCCGCGACGACATCGACCGCGTCGTGGTGCACCTGGCGCCGTGGCTGGAACCCGAACCAATCTGCCTGGCCATCAACCATGTCCGGATCCGGGTGGCGCCGGGGTACGTCGACGGGCCGGCGGCCACGGACGTGTCGATCGCTGCCGTGGTGAACTGCGTCGATTCATCGGCGTGGTTGGGCGAGGCGCTCGGCGACGCCGAACTCGACGACGGGCGCACCCGGGCCCAGGTGGTGGTCGGTCAGGCCGAATTCGCCGACGTGGTCGTGCTCAACCGACCCGACCCGCACGTGGCCGGTGTGCTGCGGCGCCTGTCACCTCGCGCGCGCATCCAAGTAGGCCCCGACGACATCGAGCACGCTTTGGACAATCTGGCGTCCGACGCGAGGCGGGGACGAAGCGATGATCCGCACGGTCCCCTGCTGGCCGGAGAGCCGCCACTGGATTCCCGTGGCCCGATCACGTTGGTGGACTTCAATTCCCGCCGCCCCTTTCATCCGCAGCGTCTGCACGCCTGTGTGGACCTGCTGCTTGACGGCGTGATTCGAACCCGGGGACGGCTCTGGCTGGCCAGCCAACCCGAGCACGCGATGTGGTTGGAATCGGCCGGCGGCGGATTGCGGGTGAGCTCCGCCGGCAAATGGCTCGCCGCCCTGACGGCCGCCGAGCTGGCCGGTATCGACGCCGAGCGACGCGCGTTCGCCGAGCTGAGATGGGACGACAGGTACGGCGATCGACACACGGCGATGACCGTACTGCTATGCGGTGCCCAGCTTTCCGACATTCTCGACGGCCTGCACGGCGCGCTGCTCACCGACGAGGAGTACCGGTCCCCGCAGGACTGGATTTACTACGACGACCCGTTCGGCCACTGGCACGAAGACCCCTGCACGGCCCTGGAAGCCGTCGACGACACACCCGCCCGGCACACCCAGGACGGAGACCGCTGATGAAGCCCGGCATCCACCCCGACTACCACCCCGTCGTCTTCCAAGACGCCACCACCGGTGCGATGTTTTTGACCCGATCGACCCTCACCAGCTCGCGCACCATCGAGTGGCAGACGCCGCACGGGGCGGAAACGTATCCGCTCGTCGTCGTCGAAGTCACCTCCGATTCACACCCGTTCTGGACCGGCGGGCGCCGCATCGTCGACACCGCCGGGCAAGTGGAGAAATTCCGGCGCCGCTACGGCGCCCGGCGCTCGTCCGAATGAAGCGCGGCGGGATGCGGTCGACCCGCGGAGCGTTCGGATCCCGGGGCAGCCCGGCATAGCGGACATATGCCGTAGAGATCGACGTAGTGAGTGACGTCGGTGTAATGGTGTTGGCGGCTCAGGAGGTGGGTGTGCTCTTCGACCTCGACGGGGGTGAATCCCACGGCCGCGCCGCACCGCCGACAGACCAGATAGTGACGGTGACCCGTCCCGGTACGCAGGCGGTAGAGGATCTCGCCGTCCTCGGCGCGCTGCGTCTCGGCGATGCGGTCGTCGGCCAGCGTGCGCAGGATGCGGTAGACGCTGGTCAGACCGATCCGGAGCTGCCGCTTCTGGCGAACGTCCAGATAAAGCTGCTGGGCGCTGCGGAAGTTCTGCTGCTCCCGCAAGACCTCCAGCACGGCCCGTTGCTTGGCCGTGGAGCGTCGCCGCGGGCTTTCAGAAAGCGAAGACACCGGAAACACAACTCCTTTCGGCGCGCGGCATGGCCGTCACATCCCTGACGTAGCGGAACTCGGCCTGGTAGTCGACTCGGTCACGGCGGGTGGCGCGCTGCCCGATTCACTCACTGTCCGGCCGGAACCACGTCGGCGTCGGTCGCTCGCCCAGACGGTTAACCAGACGGCGCAGGCGATCGTGACGATGGGGAAACTCGGCGGCAGGTTGAACATCGCTGACGCGCCGAGCCCGAACCACACCGCGCCCAAGCTGATGGCCGCCGAGGCACACATGGCCACCACCGGGCGGGGCGTCAGCATGATCGCGGTAGCAGCGGGAGTGACGACCAGCGCGAACAACAGCAGCGTGCCGACGGCCTGTACGGCCATGGTCACGGTGACGCCAAGCAGCACCATGAACACCATCGACAGCGCACGCACGGGAACGCCTTTCGCCTCGGCGACGAGGGCATTGACGGAGCTGAACAGCAGCGGTCGGTAGATGATGGCGACGCTGAGGCCCAGCACCACGAGCAGTGCCGCGAAGCTCGCCAATTGATCGCGCGAGATGGCCAGCAGGTTGCCGAACAATACGTTGGTGACGGTGCTGGAGCTTTTGGTGGCCAACGAGCTGAAGAACAGGCCTACCCCGGTCGCCATGGCCAGGACCGTCCCCGTGACCACTTCGCGATCGGAGGCGCGTTTGCCCAGCACGCCGATGACCAGTGCCCCGCCGACACAGAACACCGCGAGCCCGACGCCTACGGGCACGCCCAGTAGGACCGCGCCGGTGGCGCCGGGAAATCCGATGTGCGCCAACGCGTGGGCCGCGAAGGCGGTACGTCGGACGACGACAAAGTAGCCGATCAGGCCCGCGGCCAAGGCGACGATAGTGCCGCCGATCAGAGCGTTGCCCATGAACGCCGACGTCAGAATCGGCCACCAATTATGTTGGTAGCCAAACGCTATGGCGTACGAGGTCACAGTGCGCTCCTCATGTACCGGTCCCCCTGCAACGTGTGCGCGACTTGGATCGGGATGCCGTATAGCTGGGTGAGCAGCGCATCGTCCACCACATCGTCGATGGGTGCGTAGTGAGGGTGCCCGTCGAGGAGATAGATCGCGCTGTCGAGGATGGGCAGCAGCGGGTTGAGGTCATGAGAAACCACCAGGATCGTCACGCCCAACTCGGCGTGCAGCCGGGCCAGCAGCGCGACGATGTCACGCTGGCTGCGAAGATCCAGTGACGCCAGGGGTTCGTCGAGGATCAGCATTTGGGGGCGCGCCACCAGAGCGGCGGCGATCGCGATGCGCTGGCGCTGCCCTCCGGAAAGTGTCGACAGCCGCCGGTCGGCGATTCCGGTGGCTTCGACGGCGGCCAGTGCCCAATCGACCTGGCGGCGTTGGGCTGCGGTGCTGCGCGCAAAAGCCCACCGGCGCCCGGTGAGTCCGAGCAGCACAACGTCGGTGGCACGCACGGCCTCCCCCGACCCGTCCGCATAGTGTTGCGGCACGTAGCCGATGCAGTCGTTGGCCTGGCCGGGGCGGCGGCCAAATACCTCGACGTGACCGCTCGCGGGCGAAACCAGCCCCAGGACCACCTGGAGCAGGGTGGTTTTGCCGGACCCGTTGGGCCCGATGACAGCGACCAGGCCGCCGGCGGGCACGTCAAAGGTGGCGTGCGACCAGATAACCCGTCCGCCGCGTACCGCGCTGACGTCGGTGAATGCGAGCGCGGTGGTAGTTGCGAGAGGCTCAGGTCGAGACACCGAGTGCCTTTCCCACCGCGACCAGCTGGGCATATTGCCAGCTCTCAAAGGACGTTTGCCCGGGCGGCACGGTCTCGGTGATGTTGACGACGGGTACCCCGGCTTGTTCGGCAGCCGAACGGATCTGCTGCGGGATCGACCCTTCGGTCTGGGTGTTGTAGATCAGGACGTCGACGCGTCGCCCGGCCAGCGCGGTGCGAAATGCGTCGATGTCTGCCGGTGACGGATCCGTATCGTTGGCCGACGCGCGCCGGTAACCCTCCGGGGTCTTGTCGACGAGGCCCAGGGCCTGCGCTTGGTAGTCGAAGATTGTCTCGGTGGCCGCGTACGACTTGCCCGCCGCGGCGGCCTTGATCTTGCCGATCAGGCCGGTGTAAGGCGCAATCGCCGCGATGAATTCCGAGCGGCGCTGGTTGAAGTAGTCACCGGCTTGCGGGTCGACCTTGCGCAACTCGGCGCTCACGGCGTCGGCGACGGCGGTCACCGCCGACGGGAGATACCACAAATGCGGATTGGCGCCGTCCGGAGTCCTCGTGACTTCAGCGGCACTCACCACGTGTGCGCCGCCCGCGGAGCTGGCGGCCAGCCTGGAGGCCCACGAGTCGTAACCAGCCCCGTTGACGACGACAAGTTTGGCGCCCGCGAAGGATTCGGCATCCGCCGGTGACGGTTCGTAGTCGTGCGGGTCCACGGATGAGCTGGCCAGCACCGTTTTGACCATCCCGCATGCGCCGGCCAGTTCCGAGACGATATCGCCCCACTGATCCACGCTGACTACTACGGCGACCGGGGCGGTCGGGCAGGACGCCCCGGCGGCGCCGCGAATGGTTGCGGGCGTGCCGGCGCCGGGCGGCGATGAAGGTTTGGCTTGGTTCGTCGAACAGCCCGCCACGACGAGGGTCAGCGCGGCGGCGACCCATGGGCGGAGGGGTGGGAGCGCAAAGAGACTCACACGGGAAACGATAACCGTTTTCATTATGGGTCCGCGAGGGGCTGGGCGGATTTGTTGGCCGCGTAGTGTCGATTGGGTGCGTAGCGAAGGTGATACCTGGGACATCACAACGAGTGTCGGTTCGACCGCGCTGTTTGTGGCCACCGCGCGAGCGCTGGAGGCGCAGAAGCCCGACCCGCTGGCGATCGACCCGTACGCGGAGCTGTTCTGCCGCGCCGTCGGCGGTCACTCGGCCGACGTCCTCGACGGCAAGGACCCCGACCATCCGCTGAAAAGCGCCGACTTCGGCGAGCACTTCGTCAACTTCCAGGGCGCCCGCACCCGGTACTTCGACGAATACTTCCGCCGTGCGGCCGACGCGGGCGTACGACAAGTGGTCATCCTGGCGGCGGGCCTGGACTCGCGCGCCTACCGGCTGGACTGGCCGGCGGGGACCACGATCTTCGAACTGGACCGCCCGCAGGTCCTGGACTTCAAGCGCGAGGTGCTCGCCGGCCACGGCGCCCAGCCGCGTGCCAAGCGCCGCGAAATCGCCGTCGACCTCCGGGACGATTGGCCACAAGCCTTGCGCGACAACGGTTTTGATGTGGCCAAGCCGTCCGCCTGGATCGCCGAGGGCCTGCTGATCTACCTGCCGGCCGCCGCCCAGGAGCAGCTGTTCACCGGCATCGACGGCCTGGCCGGTCACGGCAGCCACGTCGCGATCGAAGACGGCGCTCCCCTCGAGCCGGACGAGTTCGAGGCCGCGGTCGAGGAGGAACGCGCGGCCGCCGCCCAGGGCGACCAGCGCCTGTTCTTTCGGTTGGTCTACAACGAGCGCCACGCGCCGGCCACTGAGTGGTTCGGACAGCGTGGCTGGACCGCCGTGGGCACGCCGCTGGCCGATTACCTGCGGCAGGTCGGCCGGCCGGTGCCCGGTCCGGACACCGAGGCGGGGCCGATGATCGCCCGTAACACGCTGGTGAGCGCCGTCAAGGACTGACGGGAACTTTTCCCCACTCGCCACCGACTACTACCTGCGGGCTCGTGACGCCGCCAACAGCCCAGGCGGCCGTTTGATCCAGCCCGATCGGTAAGGAGTCGTTGCTATGACCGCGCCGGTGTGGATGGCGTTGCCCCCGGAGGTGCATTCGGCCCAGCTGAGCAGCGGCCCCGGCCCCGGCGGCCTGCTGGCCGCCGCCGCGGGATGGAATTCGCTGAGCGCAAGCTACGCCTCGGTGGCCGACGAACTGACCGGGATCCTGGCCGCCGTGCAGGCCGGGGCGTGGGAGGGGCCGACCGCCGAGCAGTACGTGGCCGCGCACGCGCCGTATCTAGCGTGGCTGATGCGGGCCAGCGCCAACAGCGCCGCGGCGGCCGCCCAGCACGAGACCGCCGCTACGGCCTACACCGCGGCGCTGGCCGCTATGCCCACGCTGCTGGAGCTGGCCGCCAATCACACGATCCACGGGGTACTGCTGGCGACAAACTTCTTCGGCATCAACACCATTCCCATCGCGCTCAACGAGGCCGACTACGTGCGGATGTGGGTCCAGGCGGCCACCACGATGGCCACCTACCAGACCGTCGCCGGCACCGCGGTGGCATCGGCGCCGCAGACCGACGCCGCGCCGCAGATCCTGCACGCCGCCGACGACAACAGCGACGGCAGCGACACCGGCGACAGCGGCGACATCGTCGACGACGATTCGGGCGACCCGACGCAGCTGAGCTGGTGGGAGAACCGGTTCCTCGAGATCTTTCAGACCCTGGGCCGGGACATCGAGGAATTCCCCGAGAATCCCGCGCAGTCGATATCGCAGATCGAGTCGGACATCCCGGCGCTCATCGCCGACGAGACGACGCACTTGGGCGAAGTGCTCGACACCTTTCCGCAGTTGCAGACGATCGTGCCGCTCGTGCTCGCTTGGACGGCGGTCACCCCCGGCTTCGCGGCCGGCTTCGCGGGCCTTGGTGGGCTGGCCGGGATTCAACCCGTCGCGGCCCCGGTGGCGGCCGCGCCCATCCCGGACACCGTCGGCGCGCCGGTGGTGAGTAGCTCGCCGGCCGTGAGTGTTGCCTCCTCCCCGGGCTCGGCGCCCTCCTCGGCTCCGGCCGCGGCTGCCGCTCCGGCACCGGCGTCGGTGGCGGCCGGCGCCCCGCCGCCCCCGGCGGGCGGCGCCGGGGGCGCGTTTCCTTACCTGGTGGGCGGCCCGACCATCGGGTCGAGCACCGGGACGGGCACCGGCGCTCAGCGCAAGGCGCCCGAACCCGATAGCGCCGCGGCCGCGGCCGCCGCCGGGGCGGCGGCCCGAGAACAGCAACGGGCTCGCCGGCGGCGGGCTGCGATGAACGACCACCACCGCGGCTATCGGTACGAGTACGTAGACCCGGAGTGGGAGACGGACGAAGAGCCCGGTCTCGCCGCGCCCGCGGCCGTCGCGTCCGAACATGGCGCAGGTCCCCTGGGTTTCGCCGGAACCGCGCGCCAGGAGGCCGCCGCGGCGGCGGGGTTGGCCACCCTCCCCGGCGACGAGTTCGGCGGCGGCCCAACGATCCCGATGGTGCCGGGCACCTGGGAGCACGACCGAGTTGATAATGAAAATGATTTTCAGTAAGCTTCGCTGGTCGCCGGCCTCCGCCGTCCGTAGCGAACGCGCAGCTCAGCGTTGCCAAGCGTGGCTTGGAATCGTGAGGTGAGCGGGTTCGGAGACCTCGACACTTAGCTTATGCAATGCTAACTTCAGGCGGGTTAGGTTAGGGGAGGCTACATAGATGGGAAGAAGCGGCCGTGGAACGTGGTGACAGCGGCGTGCTCGCAGCTCAGCCCCTCAATTCTCGCTCGGACGGCAGGGTGGACGGTGACGTCGTCAGCCGGTTCGCCACCTGTTGTCGCGCGCTCGGCATCTCGGTCTACGACCGCCAGCGTCCCGCCGACCTGGACGCGGCGCGCTCCGGTTTCACCGCGCTGACGCGCATCGCCCACGACCAATGCGACGCGTGGACCGGGCTGGCCGCCGCGGGCGACGTCTCGCTGCGCGTGCTGGAGGCCGTATCGCGCACCGCGTCCACTGCGGGCAGGTTGCAGCGCCAGGTGGAGCTGGCCCCCGGGGCCCTGGGCTTCCGCTACGACACCGGTCTGTACTTGCAGTTCCGCGCGGCCACCCCGGATGAGTTCCACCTCGCCTATGCCGCGGCGCTGGCAACCGAAGGGCGGTTTGCCGAAGCGCACGAGATCGTCGCCGGTCTCAGCGAACGCCGCCCCGGCTGGCGCGAGGCCCGCTGGGTCGCGGTCGTCATCAACTACCGCGCCGAGCGTTGGTCGGACGTCGTCAAGCTGCTCACCCCGATCGTCAACGACCCCGATCTCGACGAGACGTTTTCCCACGCGGCGAGGGTGACCCTGGGCATCGCGCTGGCCCGGCTGGGCATGTTCGCGCCGGCGCTGTCCTACCTCGAGGAGCCCGAGGGCCCCGTCGCCGTGGCGGCGGTCGACGGCGCGCTGGCCAAGGGGCTGGTGCTGCGCGCGCACGTCGACGAGGAGTCGGCCAGCGAAGTGCTGCAGGACCTGTACGCGGCCCATCCCGAGAACGAGCAGGTCGAACATGCCCTGTCCGACACCAGTTTCGGGTTTGTGACCACCACGGCGGATCGCATTGCGGCACGCACCGACCCGTGGGACCCCAACACCGAGCCGAGTCCCGGTGACTTCGTCGACCCCGGAGCCCAGGAGCGCAAGCACGTGCTGCTCGCGGAGGCCGAACGCGAGCTCGATGAGTTCATCGGCTTGGAGCAGGTCAAAGACCAGGTGGCCCGGCTGAAGAGTGCGGTGGCCATGGAGCTCGTGCGCAAGGCGCGCGGACTGGAGGTGGCGCAGCGCACCCACCACCTGGTGTTCACCGGGCCGCCGGGCACCGGCAAGACCACCATCGCTCGCGTCATCGCCAAAATCTATTGCGGCCTAGGGCTTTTGAAGAAGGAGAACATCCGGGAGGTGCACCGCGCCGACCTGATCGGCCAGCACATCGGCGAGACCGAGGCCAAGACCAACGCGGTCATCGACAGCGCACTGGACGGGGTGCTGTTCCTCGACGAGGCCTACGCGCTGGTGGCCACCGGCGCCAAGAACGACTTCGGCCTGGTGGCCATCGACACCCTGCTGGCCCGGATGGAGAACGACCGGGATCGGCTGGTGGTGATCATCGCCGGGTACCGGGCCGATCTGGACAAGTTCCTCGACACCAACCAAGGCCTGCGGTCGCGGTTCACCCGCAGCATCGACTTCCCGTCTTACAAGCCGGCCGAGCTCATCGAGATCGCGAACTTCATGGCCCACAAGCGCGACAGCGCTTTCGATCAGGCCGCGCTCGAGCATCTCGAGGCGTTGTTCACGCACCTGGCCGAAACGTCGAAGCCCGACTTCAATGGGGTCGAACGCCGCGGCCTGGATATCGCGGGTAACGGCCGGTTCGTCCGCAACGTGGTCGAAAAGGCCGAAGAGGAACGCGAATTCCGGCTGGATCACTCCGCGCACGCCGAAACCGGCGAGTTCACCGACGAGGAGCTGATAACGATCACCGACCAGGACGTGCAATATTCGGTTGAGCCGCTGCTGCGAGGCCTGGGCCTCGAGGTGCCGGCATGACGACCAATAACCACGAGCCCGAAGCGGACCGGCGCTCGTTCACCTCGCGGACCCCGGTCAACGACAACCCTGACAGGGTCGAATACCGCCGCGGTTTCGTCACTCGCCATCAGGTGAGCGGCTGGCGCTTCGTGATGCGCCGCATCGCCTCGGGCATCGCCCTGCACGACACCCGGATGCTGGTCGACCCGCTGCGCACCCAGTCGCGCGCGGTGCTGATGGGCGCGGTCATCCTGATCACCGGCCTCGCGGGCTGCTTCGTGTTCTCGCTGATACGGCCCAACGGGACGGTGGGCAACAACGCGGTGCTCGCCGACCGCTCGACCGCCGCGCTGTACGTGCGGGTCGGGGAGGACCTGCACCCGGTGCTCAACCTGACCTCGGCCCGGCTGATCGTCGGCAAGCCGGTCAACCCCACCACGGTGAAAAGCAGTGAGCTGGACCGGTTTCCGCGGGGCAACCTGATCGGCATCCCCGGCGCGCCGGAGCGCATGGTGCAGAACGCCTCGCACGACGCCAACTGGACGGTGTGCGACTCCGTCAGCGGAACTCCCCAGCTTGGCGGGGGCCCCACGCGGGGCGCCCACAGCACGGGCGTCACGGTGATCGCCGGCCCGCCCGACGGCAATGGTGCGCGGGCGACCGCGATCCACGCCAATCAGGGCATCCTGGTGGACAACGGCACCACCACCTGGCTGCTCTGGGACGGCAAGCGCAGCCAGATCGACCTGGCCAACCACGCCGTCACCAACGCGCTCGGCCTCGGCGTAGGAAACTCCGAGGTGCCCGCGGCGCGGCCGATCGCGCAGGGCCTGTTCAACGCGATACCCGAGTCCCCGGCGCTGACCGCGCCTTCGATCCCGAATGCGGGTGCCCCCGCCGGCTTCTCGGTGCCGGCACCGATCGGCGCGGTCGTCGTCTCCTACGGCTTGGAGCCGAACTCATCGGGCACCCTGCATTACTACGCGGTGTTGCCCGACGGCCTGCAGCCGATTTCGCCGGTGCTCGCCGCGATCCTGCGCAACTCCAATTCCTATGGGCTGGACCAACCGCCACGGCTCGGCGCCGACGAGGTGGCCAAGCTGCCGGTGTCGCGGATGCTGGACACCGGCCGCTACCCCGATCAGCAGGTTGCCCTGATCGACGCGGCGACGAGCCCCGTCGCGTGCGCGTACTGGAGCAAGCCGTCCGGCGCCGCAACGAGCTCGCTGAGCCTGCTGTCCGGGTCGGTGTTGCCGGTACCGGATGCGGTGCGCACCGTGGACCTGGTCGCCGCCGGCTCCCAGGGCACCGCCACCCGCGTCGCGCTGGCGCCGGGAACCGGCTACTTCGCCCAGACGGTGGGCGGCGGGTCGGCGGCACCCGCGGCCGGTTCGTTGTTCTGGATATCCGACACCGGGGTGCGCTACGGCATCGACAACGAGGCGGAGAGCGGACCCGGGGCCGCCGGACACGGGAAAACGGTTGAGGCGCTTGGCCTGAACGCGCCCGCGGTGCCGGTCCCGTGGTCGGTGCTGTCGCTGTTCGCGCCCGGCCCGACGCTGTCGCGCGCCGACGCGCTGCTAGCCCACGACGGCCTGGCGCCCGACGCCAAGCCCGGTCGCCCGGTTGCGGCCCAGGGAGAGGGACGATGAGTCGACTGATCTTCGAGGCCCGCCGCCGGCTCGCGCCGCCGGCGACGCGCAAGGGCACCATCACCATCGAGGCGCCCCCGGAGCTGCCGCGGGTGGTTCCCCCGTCGTTCCTGCGCCGCGCCATGCCCTATGTGCTGGTGATCCTGATTGTCGGCATGGTGGTGGCGCTGGTGGCCACCGGCATGCGGGTGATCTCCCCGCAGACGCTGTTCTTCCCGTTCGTGTTGCTGCTGGCCGCGACCGCGCTCTACCGCGGCAACGACAACAAGACCCGCACCGAGGAGGTCGACGCCGAACGCGCCGACTACCTGCGTTACCTGTCGGTCGTGCGCGACAACATCCGCACCCAGGCCGCCCAGCAGCGCGCGGCCGCGGAGTGGTCGCACCCGGATCCGACGGCGCTCGCGGCGGTGCCCGGCTCGCGACGCCAGTGGGAGCGCGACCCGCACGACCCCGACTACCTGGTGCTGCGGGCCGGTCGGCACCACGCGCCGCTGGCCACCGCGCTGCGGGTCAACGACACCGCCGACGAGATCGACCTGGAACCGGTGTCGCACAGCGCATTACGCAGCCTGCTGGACACCCAGCGCACGGTCCGCGACATCCCGACCGGAATCGACCTGGCCAAGGTCTCCCGGATCACGGTGCTCGGCACCGAAGACGAGGTGCGGGCGGCGCTGCGCGCCTGGATCGCTCAGGCGGTGACATGGCACGATCCCACGGTGCTCGGCGTGGCGCTGGCCTCGCGGGATCTGGAAAGCCCGGACTGGTCCTGGCTGAAGTGGTTGCCGCACGCCGACATTCCCGGCGAGCTCGACGGGGTGGGCCCGGCCCGCTTCTTGTCGACGGACCCCGACGAGCTGATCGCCATGCTGGGGCCGGCGCTCGTCGACCGCCCCGCGTTCACCGGTCAGCCCGCGGATGCGTTGCGGCACTTGCTGATCGTCGTCGACGACCCCGACTATGACCTCAGCGCCTCGACACTGGCGGTGGGCCGCGCGGGAGTGACCGTCGTGCACTGCTCCGCCACACCCCCGCACCGGGAGCAGTATTCGGATCCGGAAAAGCCGATCCTGCGCGTTGCCGGCGGCGCCATCGAACGCTGGCAGACCGGCGGCTGGCAGCCCTACGTCGACAGCGCGGATCGACTCGGCGCGGACGACGCCGCGCACCTGGCCCGGCAGCTGTCGCGGTGGGACTCCAACCCGACGCATGCCGGCCTGCGCTCGGCGGCCACCCGCGGCGCGACGTTCACCACGCTGCTGGGCATCCCGGACGCGTCGCGGCTGGACGTGCCGACGCTGTGGGCGCCGCGCCGTCGCGACGACGAGTTGCGCGTCCCGATCGGCGTCACCGCGACCGGCGAGCCGTTGATGTTCGACCTCAAGGACGAGGCCGAGGGCGGGATGGGGCCGCACGGTCTGATGATCGGCATGACGGGGTCCGGGAAGTCGCAGACCCTGATGTCGATCCTGTTGTCGCTGTTGACAACCCATTCGGCGGACCGGCTGATCGTCATCTACGCCGACTTCAAGGGCGAGGCCGGCGCCGATAGCTTCCGCAACTTCCCTCAGGTCGTCGCGGTGATCTCGAACATGGCCGAGAAGAAGTCGCTGGCCGACCGCTTCGCCGACACGCTGCGCGGCGAGGTGGCCCGACGCGAGACACTGCTGCGGGAGGCCGGCCGCCGAGTGCAGGGCAGCGCGTTCAACTCGGTGACCGAATACGAGAACGCGGTAGCGGGCGGGCACGACCTGCCGCCGATCCCCACCCTGTTCGTGGTCGCCGACGAATTCACCCTGATGCTCGCCGACCATCCGGAATACGCGGAGCTGTTCGACTACGTGGCCCGCAAGGGGCGCTCGTTCCGCATCCACATCCTGTTCGCGTCCCAGACGCTGGACGTGGGCAAGATCAAGGACATCGACAAGAACACCTCTTACCGCATCGGTTTGAAGGTGGCCAGCCCCAGCGTGTCGCGCCAGATCATCGGCGTCGAGGACGCGTACCACATCGAATCGGGCAGGGAGCACAAGGGCGTGGCCTTTTTGGTGCCGGCGCCCGGCGCGACCCCGATCAAGTTCCGCAGTACCTACGTCGACGGCATCTACGAGCCACCGCAGGCGGCCAAAGCCCTAGTGGTGCATTCGAACCCGGAGCCCAAGCTGTTCACGGCCGGCATGGTGGAGCCCGACATCGGCACCGTGATATCCACGGGCGAGGACGAGGATGTCGCCGGACCGCCGCGCAAGCTCATCGCGACCATCGGCGAGCAGCTGGCGGGATACGGGCCGCGGGCCCCGCAGCTGTGGCTGCCGCCGCTGGACGAACCGATCCCGCTGACCGCCGTGCTGGCTCGCGCCGGCATGGCGCCGGGGCAGCGCCGCTGGCCGCTCGGGGAGATCGACAAGCCCTTCGAGATGCGCCGCGACCCGCTGGTCTTCGACGCCTCGTCGGCGGCCGGCAACATGGTGATCCACGGCGGCCCGAAATCCGGGAAATCGACCGCGCTGCAGACGTTCATCATGTCGGCGGCCAACCTGCATTCGCCGCGCGAGGTCACGTTCTACTGCCTGGACTACGGCGGCGGGCAGCTGCGCGGGCTGGAGGACCTCGCACACGTGGGCAGCGTCGCCTCGGCGCTGCAACCCGAACGCATCCGCCGCACCTTCGGCGAGCTGGAGCAGCTGCTGCTGTCGCGGCAGCAGCGCGAGGCCTTCCGCGACCGCCACGGCTCCGCGCCGGACGACGGCTACGGCGAGGTGTTCCTGGTCATCGACAACCTCTACGCGTTCGGCCGGGACAACACCGACCAGTTCAACACCCGTAATCCGTTGCTGGCCAAGGTGACCGAGCTGGTCAACATCGGCCTGGCCTACGGCATCCACGTGGTCATCACCACCCCCAGCTGGCTGGAGGTGCCGCTGGCCATGCGCGACGGCCTCGGACTGCGGCTCGAGCTCAAGTTGCACGACGCGCGGGACAGCAACGTGCGGGTGGTCGGCGCGCTGCGCCGCCCGGCCGACAGCGTTCCGCACGACCAGCCGGGCCGCGGATTGACCATGGCCGCCGAGCATTTCCTGTTCGCGCTTCCCGAGCTCGACCAGGTGGCCGCGATCAACGCCCGCTACCCCGGGGTCTTTGCACCGCCAGTGCGGCTGCTGCCCACCAATCTCGCGCTCGACGCGCTGGGGCCGCTCTACCTGGGCGCGGAGTCGGTGGTCATCGGTCAGCGCGAAGAGGACCTCGCGCCCGTCGCCGTCGACTTCGCCGAGAACCCACTGCTGATGGTGTTCGGCGACAGCAGGTCGGGGAAGACCACGCTGCTGCGCCACATCATCCGCACCATCCGCGAGCACTCCACCGCCGACCAGGTGGCGTTCACGGTGCTGGACCGCCGGCTGCATCTGGTCGACGAGCCGCTGTTCCCCGACAACGAGTACACGGCCAACATCGACCGGGTCGCCCCGACCATGCTCGGGCTCGCCAACCTGATCGAGTCTCGGCGGCCGCCGGCGGGCTTGTCGCCGGCGGAGCTGTCCCGCTGGACGTACCAGGGCCACACGCACTACCTGATCATCGATGACGTCGACCAGATCCCGGATGCGCCGGCGATGAGCGGTCCGTATGTCGGGCAGCGGCCGTGGACCCCGCTGATCGCCCAGCTGTCGCAGGCCGGCGACCTGGGCCTGCGGGTGATCGTCACGGCGCGCGCCACCGGGTCGGCCCACGCGTTGATGACCAGCCCGTTGCTGCGCCGCTTCAACGACCTGCAGGCGACCACGTTGATGCTTTCGGGCAACCCGCAGGACAGCGGCAAGATCCGCGGGCAGCGGTTTGGCCGGTTGCCCGCCGGTCGGGCAATTCTGCTGGGCGACAGCGACATTCCGACGTATGTGCAGTTGGTCAATCCGCTAGCCGGTGAGGCCGTGATGTCCGGTGAGACGCAACAGAAGGGGAGTTAGTCATGACGTTGCGAGTGGTTCCCGAGGGGCTGGCCGCGACCAGCGCGGCCGTGGAGGCGCTGACGGCGCGGCTGGCGGCCGCGCATGCGGCGGCGGCCCCCGCGATTACCGCGGTGGTGCCGCCGGCGGCGGACCCCGTATCGCTGCAGACGGCCGCGGGGTTCAGCGCCCAGGGCCAGGAGCACGCCGCCGTCGCCACCCAGGGTGTCGAGGAGTTGGGCCGCGCCGGCGTCGGCGTGGGTGAGTCCGGCGCCAGCTACCTCGCCGGTGACACGGCGGCGGCCGCGAGCTATGGGATGGCGGCCGGCTGACAATGACCGCCCCCGTCTGGATGGCGTCGCCGCCGGAGGTGCACTCGGCATTGCTGAGCGCCGGTCCGGGGCCGGAGTCGCTGCTGGCGGCCTCCGGTGCCTGGTCCTCGCTCAGCGCCGAATACGCTTCGGCGGCGGCCGAACTCAGCGGGATCCTCGGGGCGGCGCAGGCCGGGGCATGGCAGGGCCCGAGCGCGGAGCAATACGCGGCGGCCCACCTGCCCTACCTGATGTGGCTGCAGCAGGCCAGCGCCGACAGCGCGGGCGTGGCCGCCCAGCACGAGGTCGCCGCGACGGCGTACACCGGCGCGCTGGCCGCGATGCCGACCCTGGTAGAGCTGGCCGCCAATCACGTCATCCACGGCGTGCTGCTGGCCACGAATTTCTTTGGGATCAACGCGATTCCGATCGCGCTGAACGAGGCCGACTACGTGCGCATGTGGGTCCAGGCGGCCACCACGATGAGCGCCTACCAGGCGGTCTCCGGCGCGGCGCTGGCCTCGGCGCCGCGCACCACCCCGGCTCCGTCGATCGTGAACCAGAGCGGCGCGGCCACCCCGGCCGCCCAGTCGGGTTCGTCGCTCAATGTCTCCGACCTGTTTTCTCAGCTGCTGTCGCAGTACACGAATTTCTACGGCAACATGTTCCAGGAGCTCGCCACGTTCTTCCAGGATCCCATCGGGAACTCGGTGAAGATCATCCAGGCGTTCATGACGAATCCGTCTGAGGCACTGGTGCTTTACGGCCCGCTGCTGTTCGCGATCGCCTACCAGGCGTTCTCCTGGGTCGGAGCGTCGATCACTTACCCGTCGCTGCTGCTCAGTCCTTTCCTTGGGCTCATCCTCCCGGTGACCCTGCAGCCGGCGCTGGCGCTCGCGGCCGCGGCGGCTCCCGCGCTGGCGGCACCCGTGGCGGGAGGCATCGCCGCGAGCGCCGCCCCCGTTTCCGCGGTGTGGCCGGTCGCCGGCGTGGCCCCCACGGCCGCGGCTCCGGCGGCGGCACCGGCATCGGTGGGCGCTGCGGGCGCCGGTACTCCGGCCGCGCCGGCCCCGGCGACAACCGCCGGAACCTTCGCCTACATCGTGGGTTTCGGCGGCGGCCCCGGCACCGAGTCCGGCCCGACACTCGGTGGCCGCGGCGGCGCCAAGGCGCCGGCGGCGACCCTACCGGCGGCGGGCGCGGTGGCGCCGATCCGGGCGGAGGCGCGGGCCCGGCGGCGCCGGCGGGCGGCGATGCGCGAGTACGGCGACGAGTTCCTGGACATGGATGCCGACATCGGCCTTCCGCCCGACTTTGCCGCCGAGCAGTTGGTGTCGGCGGTGGCCTCCGGAAACGGGGCCGGGAGCCTGGGATTCGCGGGGACCGCACACAAGGAGTCCGCCGTGGGCGCGGCCGGGTTGACCAAGCTGGCCGGCGACGAATTCGGCGGCGGTCCGCGGGTGCCGATGGTGCCGGGAACGTGGGATTACGAACCGGGGAGAGGGGGAGACGACGGCACCTAACGTGGCAGTCAGCAACCGAAATCCGAAGAGAGCGAAAGGAAACCAATCACCATGAGTATGTTGGACGCTCATATTCCGCAGTTGGTGGCCGCGCAGTCGGCGTTCAGCGCCAAGGCGGCGCTGATGCGCAGCACGATCAGCCAGGCCGAGCAGGAAGCGGTCTCGGCGCAGGCGTTCCACCAGGGCGAGTCCTCGGCTGCGTTTCAGGCCGCCCACGCCCGCTTCGTGGAGGTCGCGGCGCGGATCA
Organism: Mycobacterium interjectum; assembly: GCA_002102225.1. GTDB lineage: Bacteria > Actinomycetota > Actinomycetes > Mycobacteriales > Mycobacteriaceae > Mycobacterium > Mycobacterium interjectum_B. Next base: position 16,791 of record LQPB01000068.1, on the reverse strand, counting down.
ACACCCTGCTCGACATCGCCCAGGCCAACCTCGGGGACGCCGCCGGCACCTACGTGGCCGCCGACGCCGCGGCCGCTTCCGGCTACACCGCGTTCTGATCAGACCTCTAAACCGCGAAAGGACTTGCGATGTCGCAAATCATGTACAACTACCCCGCGATGCTGGGCCACGCCGCGGACATGTCGGGCTACGCCGGCACGTTGCAGGCGCTCGGCTCGGACATTGCCAGCGAGCAGGCCACGCTGTCCAACGCCTGGCAGGGCGACACCGGCATGACGTACCAGGTGTGGCAGGCGCAGTGGAACCAGGCGATGGACAGCCTGGTCCGGGCCTACCAGTCGATGGCCGGCACCCACGATGCCAACACCACCGCGATGCTCGCCCGCGACCAGGCCGAGGCCGCCAAATGGGGCGGTTAACCCCCGCCTGATGAACGCAGCACCAAACGCCGTCGAGCTGACGGTTGACCACGCGTGGTATATCGCGGAAACCACTGGGGCGGGCAGCTTCCCGTGGGTTCTCGCGATCACCACGCCCTATCGCGATGCCGCGCAGCGCGCCGAGTTCTTGGAGCGGCAACGCGCCGAGCTGACCCGGATGGGTCTGGTGTCGGGGGACGGGCTCGTCAACGCGGCGGTCGCCGGCTGGATCAAGACGGTGTGCTTCCCGGACCGCTGGCTCGACCTGCGGTACGTGGGACCCGGGGCGGCCGCCGGCGCCGGCGAGTTGCTGCGCGGCGTGGTTGCGCAGCGCTGCACCGGTGGGAGCGGCACGGCGCCGCAAACCGTCGTGGCGTTGCGCAGCGCCCAACTGGTCACCTTCACCGCCATGGAGATCGACGACGCGCGGGGGCTGGTCCCAGTCCTCGGCGTCGGGCTGGCGCAGCGGCCGCCGGCCCGGTTCGACGAGTTCAGCATGCCGATGCGGGTGGGGGCCCGCGCCGACGAACGGCTGCGGTCCGGCGCTTCGCTGGCGGAAGTCATTGACTATCTGGGCATTCCGGCGTCGGCGCGACCGGTCGTGGAGTCGGTGTTCTCCGGCGCGCGCAGCTACGTCGAGATCGTCGCCGGCTCCCACTGCGACGGGCAGCACTCGACCACCGAGGTCGGGATGAGCATCGTCGACACCGCCGCGGGCCGGGTGCTGGTCAGCCCGTCGCGCGCCTTTGACGGCGAGTGGGTCTCCACTTTCGCCCCGGGCACGCCGTTCGCCATCGCCGTCGCCGTCGAACAGCTGGTCGGCCTGCTGCCGGAGGGCCAGTGGTTCCCCGGCCGGCGGCTGTCCCGAGACTTTTCCGCACAGAGTTCATAACCGCCCAACGTTCTGATACAGCAACGAAATAGAGAAGAGAGAACCATGCCAGTGACGTCCGGTGCCGTGATGCCGATCGTGCGCGTCGCCATCCTCGCGGACAGCAGGCTGACGGAGATGGCGCTGCCGGCCGAGCTTCCGCTGCGCGAAATCCTACCGGCGGTCAAGCGTTTGGCGGCCCCGGCGGCCACCAACGGTGACACCGAGGACACCTTGGATGGTCTCGCGGCCCCCCACCTGAGCCTCGCACCGATCGGCGGCGCGCCGTTCAGCCTGGACGCCAGCCTGGACACCGTCGGAGTCGTCGACGGCGACCTGTTGGCGCTGCAGCCGGTGCCCGCTGGGCCGGCCGCGCCGGGCATCGTCGAGGACATCGCCGACGCCGCCATGATCTTCTCGACTTCCCGGTTGCGGCCTTGGGGCACAGCGCATATCCAGCGTGCGGCGCTGGCCGGTGCGATCGCCGTGGCGTTCCTGACCACGGGCCTAGGGGTCACCTACCGGGTGGCCACCGGCGCGCTGGCCGGGCTGGTCGCGGTTGCCGCGATCGCGGCGCTGACCGGGGTGATCGGCCTGCTCATCACCGTGCGCTCCCCGCGCGCCGGAATGGCGCTGTCGATCGCGGCCCTGGTGCCCATCGGCGCCGCACTGGTGCTGGCGGTGCCCGGCGGGTTCGGGCCGGCACAGCTGATGCTTGCGGCGGCCGGCGTGACCGCGTGGTCGCTGATCGCCCTGATGGTCCCGGGCCCGGAGCGCGAACGGGTGGTCGCCTTCTTCACCACGACCGCAACCGTCGGCGCCGCGGTGTCGCTGGCCGCCGGCGCCGAATTGATCTGGCATTTCCCGGTACTGGCCATCGGCTGCGGCCTCATCGTGGCGGCCCTGCTGGTCACCGTCGAGGCCGCTCCGTTGTCGGCGCTGTGGGCGCGCTTCCCACTGCCCGTCATTCCGGCGCCCGGCGATCCGACCCCGTCGGCGCCGTCGCTGCGCGTGCTCGAGGACCTGCCGCGGCGGGTGCGAATCGGCGACGCGCATCAGAGCGGGTTCATCGCCGCCGCGGTGTTGCTCAGCGCGCTGGGCTCGGTGGCGATCGCGCTGCGCCCGGAGTCGTTGGGGGGCTTCGGCTGGTACGTGGTCGGCGCCACCGCGGCGACGTCCGTGCTGCGCGCCCGCGTGTGGGACTCGGCCGCCTGCAAGGGCTGGCTGCTCGCCCAGCCCTACCTGGTCGCCGGTGTCCTGTTGGTGCTCTACACCGCGACGGGGCGGTACGGCGCCGCCCTCGGCGCCGCGCTGGTACTCGTCGCGCTGGCCCTGGTATGGCTGGTGGTGGCGCTGAATCCGCGCATCGCCGTGCCGGAAAGCTATTCGCTGCCGCTGCGGCGGCTGGTGGGCTTTGCCGCGGCCGGACTCGACGCCTCGCTGATCCCCGTGCTGGCCTACCTGGTCGGTCTGTTCGCCTGGGTGCTCAATCGATGATGAGGCCCCAAGCCGGATTGGCCTGCGTCACAGCCGCTTTGGCGGCCATGATGTGGACCGCTCCGTCGGCGTTGGCCGTCGACCAGCCGAAGGTTGACCCCGGTGTGCCGCCGCCGAGCGGCACCCCGGGACCCGGGCAGCCGATGGAGCAGCGCGGCCCCTGCAGCGCCTCCGGTGTGATCCCGGGCAGCGATCCGGCCGTGACGACGCCCAGCCAGGCGATGCTCAACCTTCCCGCGGCATGGCGGTTTTCGCGGGGCGAGGGCCAACTGGTGGGGGTCATCGACACCGGCGTGCGCCCCGGCCCAAGGCTGCCCAATGTCGATCCCGGCGGGGATTTCGTCGAGACCACCGACGGCCTGACCGACTGCGACGGGCACGGCACCCTGGTGGCCGGCGTCATCGCCGGCCAGCCCGGCGACGATGGGTTCTCGGGGGTCGCGCCCGCGGCGCGGGTGCTCTCCATCAGGACGACGTCCGCGAAATTCTCACCGCGCACGCCGGGCGGCGATCCGTTGCTGGCCAGGGCATCTCAAGACGTCGCCACCCTGGCGCGGGCCATCGTGCACGCCGCCGACCTCGGCGCCCGCGTGATCAACATCTCGGCGATCACCTGCCTGCCCGCCGACCGGACGGTCGACCAGGCCGCACTGGGTGCGGCGATCCGCTACGCCGCGGTGGACAAGGACGCCGTGATCGTGGCCGCCGCGGGCAACAACGGCCCCACTGGATCGGTCGCCGGCGGAACGTCGTGTGAGTCCAACCCGCTCACCGACCTCGGCCGCCCGGACGACCCGCGCAACTGGGCCGGTGTCACGTCGGTCTCCATCCCGTCGTGGTGGCAGCCCTACGTGCTGTCGACGGCCTCCCTCACGCCGGACGCGGAGCCGTCGAAATTCACCATGGCCGGGCCGTGGGTGGGCGTCGCGGCACCCGGCGAAAACATCGTGTCGGTCAGCAACCGCGACGGCGGCGGCCTCGCCAATGGCCTGCCCGACGAACACCAGCAGCTGATCGCCTTGAGCGGCACCAGCTATGCGGCCGGCTACGTGTCGGGCGTTGCGGCCTTGGTGCGCAGCAAGTATCCCCAACTGACCGCGACGCAGGTGGTGCACCGCATCACCGCGACCGCCCACAACGGTGCCCGCGCTCCCTCCAACGTCGTCGGCGCCGGCGCGGTGGACCCCGTGGCGGCGCTGACGTGGGAACTGCCCGCCGGCAACCCATCCGGCGGGCCGGCGGCCAGGCCGGTCGCCGCCCCGCCGACACCCGCACCCGAAAGCACCACCCCGCGAACCGTGGCGTTCGCCGGAACCGCCGCGCTGGCCGTCGTCGTCGCAATCGTCGCCGCCATCACCGCGATCGTCAGAAAGAAGGAGACCACCCCGTGAGCCGCTCGATACCCGCGCCCGGAACGGGCCGGATCACGTTGGCGCTGCTGGCCGTGGTGCCCGCCGCGATGGCATACCCTTGGCGGTCCCCGCGTGACTACTGGGTGCTCGGCATCGCGGCTGCCGTCGTGATCGTGCTGTTCGGCTGGTGGCAGGGCCTGCACCTGACCACCATCCTGCGCCGCCGCCTGGCCATGGCGCGGCGCGCCCGGGGATTCGTGCCCGAATCAGGCCCTGCCACAAGCGTGACCGCGTTGCTGCGCCTCGGGCCGCCGCTCGGTGACTCGGACGTGCTCCCGCTGCAGCTCATCGCGGGCTACCTGGACCGCTACGGCATCCGCGCCGACAAGATCCGAATCACCAGCCGCGACAACGCATCCGACGCCTCCAGACGCCAGACCTGGATCGGGCTCACGGTGTCGGCGGCCGACAACCTGGCGGCGCTGCAGGCGCGCTCGTCGCGGATCCCGTTGACCGAAACCGCCCAGGTGGTCGCGCGCCGGCTGGCCGACCACCTCCGTGAGATCGGCTGGGAAGCCAGCACCGTTGCACCCGACGACGTCCCGCGGCTGCTGGCGCCCAACGCCCGCGAGACCTGGCGGGGCGTGCAGCGCGGCGACTCCGATTACATTGCGGCCTACCGCGTCCGGGTGGACGACGGGTTGGCCGAGACGCTGGACGCGATCCGCTCGCACCCGGTGCGCGAGACCTGCACGGCGCTGGAGATCGCCGGCGACCGCACCCACCGCACCGTCGCGGCCGCGTGTGCGTTCTTGACCGATTCGCCACCCGCGGGCGCGGCGCCGCTGGCCGGGCTGATCCCGCAGCGCGGGAATCACCGGCCGGCGCTGGCGACCCTGGATCTGTCGTCGGCGCAGCGCCTCGACGGGCACGCCGACGAGCCCGCCGGGGTGCTGGCGGGGCTGATCTGGCCGACCCCGGAGGCGGGCGCCCACCGGGCGCGGCTGGCCGAAACCGCTAGAACATAACCCCGCGCAGAAACTGGGTCATCCTGCGCAGGTAGTCCAGCTGGCTCACGTGCAGCACGTGGCTGCCCGGAAACCAGTGCAGCGCACAGCGATTCCAGTGCTCCCACAGCGTGACCGCCTGTCCCGGCGGGGCCATCCGATCGCCGAGGCCGGTGATGATCATCCGGCGGTCCTTTCCGATCAGCGGCGGGTAGTTCAGCGGCGAGTGGTAGGACAACCCGGCGGCGAGCTCGTCCCGGGTGATCTTGGACATCCGCAGGCCCAGCCCCATGAGCTTGTTGGCCGGGAACCATTCGTCGAACATCGTTGCCGGCGTCACGACCGGGCAATTGGGGATGACGGCCTCGAGCCGATCGTCGACCGAGGCCACCAGCGCGGAGGTGTAGCCGCCGAGCGAGATGCCGGTCAGCGCGATGCGCTCGACGCCGGTGTGGCGCAGGTGGTCGATGATGGACCGGAAGTCGTGCACGGCCTGCGCCATCGCCTCGGCGAAGCCGCACAGGCCGCCAGCGAAATACCCGAAACCGCTGAACGGCGAATACTTTTCGGCCCGTGGGCCGTGAAAGGGCAGGGTGTACATCAGGACGTCGTAGCCGGCACGGTAATACCACGGCAGCGTGAAGAACCGCCCGTTGGCCAAATACGACGACCCCATGAAGCCGTGGATGACGCACAGCGTGGGGTGCGGTCCGTCGCCATGGCGCCAGTGCTGCGCGTGCACAACGTTGTTGGCGGACAACGCGTTCCAGCGCGTGCGCAGCGCGGGATTGATGGCCCGGAAGCTGCTGGGGAACGAGATGTTGTCGACGGTGCCGTGGGCGATCCACTCCGCGAGCCGGTTGGCCGGCCGCGATGAGACGGTGGGCAGATCGGTGGGCGCCGGAAACGACCTCGCCGGGTCACGTTCGGCGCCGAGCTCGGCGTAGAAGCGCAGGCTCTCGCGTTCGCTGCCGAAGCGCACCGACGAGGCGAGCACGGCCGGCGTGACCGTGGTGGTCAGCACCGACGCGACCGCGGTGCGCAGCGCGAGGTCGGAGATGGCCGCCGCCTCGACGACCATTCGCTGGCGGGGCGACAGCGCGGAGCGCGGTGGCAATCCCGCCGCGCCGGCCGGCACGTCGGCGCCGGGAACATCCGGAACGGGAACCGGGGGATTGACCGGATCCCGGTCAGGCGGTGTCACAAACGCGATGCTAACGCCCACTCGGTCGGCCGTGGGGCCGCATGCGGTAATACGGTTTACCTATCAGCCCGACCCGTGCTGGTGTTGATCAGGAGGACCGACATGTGGGATCCCGACGTCTACCTGGCCTTTGCTGACCATCGCAGCCGCCCGTTCTATGACCTGGTGTCGCGAGTGGGTGCCAAGCAGGCGCGTCGAGTGGTCGACCTGGGCTGCGGCCCGGGCCACCTGACCAAGTACCTGGCCCGGCGCTGGCCGGAGGCGGCGATCGAGGCGGTGGACAGCTCGCCGGAGATGGTCGCCGCTGCCAAGGAGCGCGGCATCGACGCCGTCATCGGCGACTTGCGGGACTGGAAGCCCAAGCCCGACACCGACGTGGTGATCTGCAACGCCGCCCTGCATTGGGTGCCCGAGCACGCCGATCTGCTGGTGCGGTGGGCCGGCGAGCTGGCGCCCGGCTCGTGGATCGGCGTGCAGATCCCGGGCAACTTCGAGACCCCGTCGCATGCCACCGTGCGGGCGCTGGCCCGTCGCGAGCCCTACGCAAAACTCATGCGCGACATACCGTTTCGCGTGGGCGCGGTGGTTCAGCCGCCCATGAATTACGCCAACCTGCTGTTGGACGCCGGATGCAAGATCGACGTCTGGGAGAGCACCTACCTGCATCAGCTGACCGGTGAGAACCCGGTGCTGGAGTGGATCACCGGCACGGCGCTGGTGCCGGTGCGCGAGCGGCTCGACGACGCGGGCTGGGAGCAGTTTCGCCGCGAGCTGATCCCGTTGTTGGACGACGCGTACCCGCCCCGCGCCGACGGCACCACGATCTTTCCCTTCCGGCGGGTTTTCATCGTCGCCGAGGTCGGCGGCGCCCAGCGCTCCGGCGGTAAGCAGGCGTAGCCGGGCTATTCCTCGATGCCGCGGTCGACGGCGATCGCCGAGCGGCTGCTCGGCCTGATGCGGTGAATCTGCAGATAGGTCTCGGTGTAACGCAGGGCGATGCGGTGGCCGGCAAACTCCGACGGGATGACGTCGCCGGTGCGCTGGCGCCAATCATGCAGGCGCACAGCCAGATCGGCGGCGACCCCTTCCACGTCCGCGTCGCCGCCCGGCGCGTCGGTCAGCAGGTTGGCGGTCTCGCCGGGATCGGTTCGCAGGTCGTAGAGTTCGCGCTCGGGGCGCGGGCCCGAAATGAACGGCGCGACCGCCTGCCCCGACGGGCTTTCCTGGATGTCCAACGGCAGATCGAGCAGCGGACGGGCCGCATAGTTCTCGATGTAGCTGTATTCCTTGGTGCGAATCGCGCGAATGGGGTCGAACGAGTCGTGGTACGTCTTCATGGTGTACACCTGCTGCCGGACCGGTTCGGCCTGCGTGCCGGGCGCCAGCAGCGCGTCGGCGTGGGACACCCCCTCCACGTCGGCCGGCACGTGGACGCCCAAGAGCCCGAGCAGCGTCGGCACCAGATCGACGCCGCTGAACAGCTCGTCGTAAACGCGCGGCGCCACGGTGCGGTTGGTGGGAGGGCGGATGATCATGCCGATGCCGGTTCCGGCGTCGTACAGGGTGGATTTCGCGCGCGGGAACGCCGGTCCGTGGTCGGTGAAGAACACCACCCACGTGGTGGCGTCGAGCCCCGTTTCGGCGAGCGCGTCCAGCAGCCGGCCGACGGCGGCGTCGGCCGTGGCGATCGCCCCGTAGAAGTCGGCGAGGTCGCCACGAACGTCGGGGGTGTCCGGCAGGTATTCGGGGGGATCGACCTCGGCGGCGTCGGCGGGCTCGTAGCGGTCGTGCGGGTAGGGCCGGTGCGTCTCGAAGAAGCCCGCGGTCAGCAGAAACGGCTGGCCCCCAAGGTTCTCGGGGCAGTCCCGCAGCCATTCCTCCGCGCGGTCCACCACGTAATCGCAGTAGGAGTTGGACACGTCGAACTCATCGAAGCCCAGCCGCTTCGGGTAGGACGTCTCGTGCTGCATTCCGAAAAGGGCGGAATACCAACCGGATTCGGACAGCATCTGGGGCAGCGTCCGCACGCCGCTGCGATATTCCCAGCCATGATGCGCCAGCCCCACGAGCCCGTTGCTCTGCGGGTAGCGCCCGGTGAACAGCGAGCCGCGCGACGGCGAGCACAGCGGCGCGGTGGCATGGGCCCTGGTGAACAGGAGGCCCTCGGCGGCAAGCCGGTCCAGCCGCGGGCTGGCCACGTCCGGGTGACCGTAGGCGCCGAGATAGCGCCCCAGGTCGTGCCAGTGCACGATCAGCAGGTTCTCTTTGGCGTGTTGAGCCGTCATTCCGTCACCTCGACCGGCGACGATACAGCAGGGGGTGGCCGTTCACCGGGCGTTATGCTCGGCGCGATCCCCATTCGTTCTCGGAGACGAACTCCGGCAGCGGCCGCCCGAAGGTCCAACCGTCGAGCTCCAGGGCCGGCCGGTCGGGAAACTCGGGCACCGGGCCCAGGCACAGGATGGCCACCGGCTCGGCATCGTCGGGCATCGCCAGCAACGCCGCCAACCGCCGCGGGTCGAACAGGGAAACCCAGCCCATGCCAAGGCCTTCGGAGCGCGCCGCCAGCCACAGGTTCTGGATGGCGCACGACACCGACGCCAGATCCATCTGCGGCAGCGTCCGCCGGCCGAACACGTGCCGGTCGCGGTTGTCGCGCAGCGCCACCACGAACAGTTCGGCGCACTCGAGGATGCCCTCGACCTTGAGCGCCATGAACTCCTCGGCACGCTCTCCCAGCGCCGCCGCCGTGAGCGGACGTTCCTCGTCGACCAGCGCGTGAATGCGCCGGCGCAGCGAGTCGTCGGTGATCCGGATGAAGCGCCAGGGCTGCATCAGGCCGACGCTGGGCGCGGCGTGCGCGGCCTGCAACAACCGGGCCAGCACCTCCTCGGCCACCACGCCGCCCGGCGTGAACCGGCGCATGTCGCGCCGTTCGGAGATCACCCGATAGACCGCCCGCCGCTCCTCGGGGCTGAAGGCCGGATCGGTCACATCAGTCATCGTAGGAAAGCGCCGGCCACGGTGACGATCACGGCGAATAGGTGACGCCGACGGCGCGGAAGACGTATTCGGGCGGCATGTCGAAGGCCAGCGACCGCCGCGGCAGCGCGGCGAGCACGTCGTCGGGAACGGCCGCCTTGTAGTGCAGCGACAGCTCCCCGCTGAACTTCGGGTCGACCTCGGCGACGTCGACGTCGACCTGCACACCGGTCGCGGAGATCTCGACCTTGGCCGCGCCGGTCGGCGGCGCGTCCCAGCGCGCGTTGACGGTGGGCCCGGCCAGCTTGGGCAGCATGGACAGCGTCGCCAGCACCCGCTCCGAGGTGAAGACGAGCGAGCCGGCGTAACTGGCGACGCTGTGCGGCAACCGCACCCCGGGGATGATGCCGCTGAATCGCCGGGTCACCGCGACATAGTCGGCGAGATAGATGACTCCCTCCGCCTCGACCTGGGCGTGCAGGTCGGCGGGAAGCTTGCCGATGCCGAACAACCTGCGGACGAAGACCGCCATCACGCCAGTATGACCGGCCTGGTATCCGTTGACTCATGACCCGCCCCCGGACCGGCTGGGCCGTGGGCGCCGCCCTGGCCGCCGCGGTCGTGTACGCGGTCCTGTGGGTGGGCTACTGCCGGCACTGGAGTTGGCCGCAGCGCCTCGACTGGTCGCTGTTGAACCCCGCCCACGACGTCGGCGTCAAGCACCCGGCGTGGGTGAGTTTCTGGGACGCGGTGTCTTTGGCGCTGGGGCCGGTCACGTTGCGGCTGCTGGGGATGGTGGCGGCGGTGGCCGCGCTGGTGCGGCGCGACGTGCGGGCGGCGCTCGTGCTGTTGGCGTGCGCGCCGCTGAACGGGCTGGTGACGGCGGCGGCGAAGGGCCTGGTGGACCGACCTCGACCGTCGACCATGCTGGTGGCGGTGCCGTCCTCGTCGTTTCCGTCGGGGCACGCGCTGGAGGCGACGTCCGCCTTGCTGGCCCTGCTGGTGTTCCTGCTGCCGCTGCTGAGCCGCGCGCTGGGCCGTGCCGCGGTCGCGGCGACGGCGCTGAGCCTGCTGCTGGTCGGGGTAGCCCGGGTGGCGTTGAACGTGCACTACCCGACCGATGTGCTGGCCGGGTGGTCGCTGGGCTACCTCTATTTCCTCTTGTGCCTGTTGGTGTTTCGGCCGTTTTCGCCCGCGCCGGCCGATCCCGCGCCGGTGATCACGGCGCAGTTACGCAACCGGGTCTAAAGCTTTACTTGACCACGAGGTTCGCGGCGCCGGACGATTGAATCCATGCGCCGACTGCTCGCTTCGCTGTGCGCCGGGGCGTGCCTGCTCGCCGCGTCGGTCCTGCTGGCCCCGGCGGGGAGCGCGGCCGCCCCCTGGTTCGCGAACTCCGTCGGCAATGCCACGCAGGTGGTTTCGGTCGTCAGCACCGGCGGTTCGAACGCGACGATGGACATCTACCAGCGCACCGCCGCCGGCTGGCAGGCGCTGGTGACCGGCATCCCCACCCACGTGGGCTCCGCGGGCATGGCGCCGCAGGCTCGCAGCGGGGTTCCGGCCACGCCGATGGGCGTGTACACCCTCGACTCCGCCTTCGGCACCGCGCCGAATCCCGGTGGGGGACTGCCCTATACGCAGGTCGGGCCCAACCACTGGTGGAGCGGCGATGACCACAGCCCCACCTTCAACAGCATGCAGGTCTGCCAGAAGGCGCAGTGCCCGTTCAGCACCGCCGCCAGCGAGAACCTGCAGATTCCGCAGTACAAACACGCGGTGGTCATGGGCGTCAACAAAAACAAGGTCCCGGGCGGCGGCTCGGCGTTTTTCTTCCACACCACCGACGGCGCCCCCACCGAGGGCTGCGTGGCGATCGACGACCCGACGCTGGTGTCGATCATCCGCTGGCTGCGTCCCGGCGCGGTGATCGCGATTACCAAATAGCCCGGCGCCGACCCACCCGGGCCTGCGGTGTTTGCATGATTCGGTGCCGTGGGCGACGCTTGCGTGGAGTTACCCGAATACGGAAGGCGCCGCGCGATGACAGAGTTGGTTACCGGGAAGACGCTGCCGAATGTCGTTGTCACCGGCATTGCCATGACCACCGCACTGGCGACCGACGCCGAGAACACCTGGAAGCTGTTGCTGGACCGCCAAAGCGGCATCCGAACCCTCGATGACTCGTTCGTCGACCACTATGACCTGCCGGTGCGCATCGGTGGGCACCTGCTGGAGGAGTTCGACGACGGCCTGACCCGGGCCGAGCGCCACCGGATGGGCTACCTGCAACGGATGTCCACCCAACTGAGCCGCCGGGTCTGGCAAAGCGCCGGCTCGCCGGAGGTCGACCCCAACCGGCTGATGGTGTCCATCGGCACCGGCCTGGGCTCCGCCGAGCAGATCGTCTTCAGCTACGACGACATGCGCGCCCGCGGGCTCAAGGCCGTGTCCCCGTTGGCGGTGCAGAAATATATGCCCAACGGCGCCGCGGCGGCGGTGGGTCTGGAACGGCACGCCAGGGCCGGGGTGATCACGCCGGTTTCGGCCTGTGCCTCGGGTTCGGAGGGCATCGCCCAGGCGTGGCGCAACATCGTGTTCGGCGAGGCCGACGTCGCGATCTGCGGCGGGGTCGAGGTCAAGATCGAGGCCGTGGCGATCGCCGCGTTCGCCCAGATGCGCATCGTGATGTCCACCAAGAACGACGACCCGGTGGGTGCGTGCCGCCCGTTCGACCGGGACCGGACCGGCTTCGTGTTCGGCGAGGCCGGCGCTCTCATGGTGATCGAGACCGAGGAGCACGCCAAGGCGCGCGGCGCCCCGATCCTGGCGCGGCTGATGGGGGCCAGCATCACCTCCGACGGCTACCACATGGTGGCCCCGGACCCCAACGGGGAGCGGGCCGGGCACGCGATGTCGCGGGCGATTCAGCTCGCGGGCCTGACACCGGGCGACATCGACCACGTCAACGCCCACGCCACCGGCACCTCGGTGGGTGACCTGGCCGAGGGCAAGGCCATCAACAACGCGCTGGGACCGCACGGCGGAAACGCGGCGGTGTACGCGCCCAAGGCCGCGCTTGGCCACTCGGTGGGCGCGGTCGGCGCGGTGGAGTCGATCCTGACCGTGCTGGCGCTGCGGGATCAGATCGTTCCGCCCACGCTGAACCTGGAAAACCTCGATCCGGAGATCGATTTGGACGTGGTGGCCGGCAAGCCGCGGCCGGGGGAGTACAAGTACGCGATCAACAACTCGTTCGGGTTCGGCGGCCACAACGTCGCCATGGTCTTCGGCAGGTACTAGACCGATCTAGGCCAGGGCGCGGCCGGGCTTGACCTTGAAGTCCATGCCCGCCAACGACATTGTCGCGTCGTAGGTCCTGTCGTATCCGGTTCCGCTGATCTTCCAGCCGGCTTCGGTGCGCCGGTAGGAGTCGCGGTAGAAGGCCGCGCCGATCAGCATGAAGTTGAAGTCCGCGACGATCACCCGATCCTGCAGATACCAGCTGCCCGTGGCGGTGTCACCGGTCACGTCGATTTCCGGGTGGGTCACCCGGTGCTCGGTGATGACGTTGGGCCCGAGCGACGAGCGCATGTACTCCACCAGGTCGGCGCGGTTGGTGAAGTGCAACTCGTTGCCGATCGACGGCCCGTAGTCGGCCTTGATGTCCTCGGCCAGCGTGTCGGCGAAGTCGTCCCAGTGCTTGGTGTCCAGCGCGCGGAGGTAGCGGTACTTCAGCCGCTTGATCGCTTCGACGTCGGCTGCCGCATCGTTAGGGGTCATCCCGTCATTGCAGCACACGGCGAAAGGACGCCTGCGGTCAGTAGGAAAGCTTGGGCGTTCGCCGAGATATAAACCGTTGCGACCCGGATCGGCGTGTCGTGTGCGTAGGTTATGTGTCGCGACATCCGCCCAGCGTCATTGCAGCGCACGGGTCACCATGTCGATCAGGGCCCGTCGCTCCAGGCTCCAGTCGACCGCGGTCCCGGTGATCATCTGGGCCAGCACCACACCTCGCAGGGCGGCCCAAATCACCTCGGCGACACCGGCATTGGCCGGGTCATCGGTGATCAGCCGGCCGAGCTGGCCGATCGCGTCGTTCATCTCCAGCAGGTGGCGCCGCGACGATGCTCCCGGGCCGCCGCGGGTGGCGCGCAGGATCTCCAGGGCCGCCAGCGACGTCGGGCTGCTGTAACAGCTCCAGGCGGTGTCGACGACGACCTCGATGCGTTCCCGCAGCGGAAGCTCGCTGACGTTGGCCGAGGACAGGCTCTCCAGCAGCCTGGCCACGCCGTCGTCGACGACGGCCATCAGCATGCCGTTGCGGTCGCCGAAGTGGTACTGGATGACCCCCCACGTCACGCCCGCGCGCTCGGCCACGTGCTTGGCGGTCGCCGCGGCGAACCCTTCCTCCACGATGCAGCGCACCGTCTCGTCGATGATCTTGGTGCGCGTGTCATCCCCGCGCTTGCGCGGCGCGCGGGTGCGCCGGGTGGGGGCAATGGACATTGTTGACTTTATAACATAGAGCTGACTATTTTTGGGCGGTGAGCCGATCCCGTTACGCGCGGTTGTCGCGTCAGGAGCTGTCCGTCCTGGTCCCCGAGCTGCTGTTGATCGGTCACATGATCGACCGCTCCGGCATGGCGTGGTGCATCCAGGAATTCGGCCGCGAGGAGATGGTGCAGATCGCCATCGAGGAGTGGGCCGGCGCCAGCCCGATCTACACCAAGCGCATGCAACGGGCGCTGAACTACGAGGGCGTCGACGTGCCCACCATCTTCAAAGGCCTGCAGCTCGACATCGGCGCCCCGCCGCAATTCATGGATTTCCGCTACACCATTCACGACCGCTGGCACGGCGAATTCCAGCTCGACCACTGCGGCGCGTTGCTCGACGTGGAGCCGATGGGCGACGAGTACGTCTTCGGCATGTGCCACACCATCGAGGACCCGACGTTCGACGCCACCGCGGTCGCGACGAACCCCCGCGCGCAGATGCGTCCGATACACCGGCCGCCGCGGGTGCCCGCCGATCGGCACCCGCACTGCGCCTGGACCGTCATCATCGACGAGTCCCACCCGGAGGCGCAGAGCATTCCGGCGCTGGATGTCGTTCGCCAAACCCGGGCGGCCACTTGGGAATTGGATCCCGTCGATCGGTCCGACGAGGGGCAGGCGGACTACTCGGGTCCGTTGCTGTCCGACTTCGACTTCGCCGCCTTCTCGCACTCGGCGCTGGTCCGCATGGCCGACGAGGTGTGCCTGCAGATGCACCTGCTGTATCTATCGTTCGCCATCGCGGTGCGGGCGCGCGCCGCCGACGACGCCCAGGCGGTCTCGGTCGGCACCCGCGGCCTGATCGGCCTGGCAGGGCTGGGGGCCGAACGGATCCACCGTGCCCTCGAATTCCCCGGCGGGATCGAAGGAGCCCTACAGGTTTTCGAGTTGCACCCGCTGCTCAATCCGGCGGGCTACGTCGTGGCGGACATCGCGGACAAGCGGCTGAGCGTGCACCGCTCGCCGGCGCACGACGACGGAGCCTGGATTTCGCTGTGCTCGCCGGAATCCGTGCAGCCGCTGCAGGCGATTGCCACCGCCATCGATCCGCGCCTGGCGGTTCGGGTCAGCGGGACGGCCGGCGACTGGACCGCCGAGCTGGTCGAAACCGATACCCCCGCAGCCGAACTGTCCGAGGTCTCGGTGGCCAAATTCAGTGGCGGATCGTCCTTTCAGTTCCAGCCGAGGCGTTCGCTACCGCTGACCGTGGTGTAACGAGGCGTCACTGTCGCGTGACTCGACCGGTTTGTCAATAGGGTTCGGATTCCGATTCGGTGACGCTCTCACATCGAGCGGATACCAATGACATTGCAAGCCATCGGCTTTCCGCGTGTCCGCGGCTATGGTTAACGCTGGCCATCGACCCCTATAGACGAAGGCATTCGCTCTATGTACGACCCAGTCGGGTTGTCGATCGGGACCACGAACCTGGTCGCCGCGTGTAACGGAAATCCTCCGGTCTCACGCCGCGCTGTGCTGACCTTGTATCCGCACTGCGCGCCGAAAATCGGTCTACCGCTGCACAACAGCGAAACGCCGCTCAACGAGCCGGGCGTGCTGATGCGCGGCTTCGTGGAGCGCATCGGGGATTCGGTCGCGTTGGTGTCGCCCGATGGCTCCGCCCACGACCCCGACCTGCTCATGGTGGAGGCCCTGGACGCCATGATGGTGGCCGCCGGCGCGGACTCCGCCGCGTCGGAGATCTCCATCGCCGTTCCGGCGTACTGGAAACCCAGTAACGTGCAGGCGCTGCGCAACGGTTTGCGAACACACCTGGGCTTCGTGCGCAGCGGGATGGCCCCGCGCCTGGTTTCGGATGCCATCGCGTCTTTGACGGCGGCGAACGCGGACCTGTGCCTGGCCGCGACCGGCGTTGTCGGACTGCTCGACTTCGGCGGCGGCGGCACGTCCGCCACCCTGGTCAGCTTGGCCGGCGATTTCGAACTGGTGAGCCCCACAATGCGTTACGCGGCCTTCTCCGGCGACGAGATCGACCAGGCGGTGCTGCTCAAGGTCTTCGAGGAGCTCGGCCACGGCAGCGGCATCGACCCGGCCAGCACCGCCGGGGTCGGTCAGCTCGGGCTGCTGCGCGAGCAGTGCCGGGAGGCCAAGGAGCGGCTGTCCACGGAAACGGCGGTCGAATTCGCCGCCGAGCTCGGTGGGCGCAGGTGCACCATGAAGCTGACGCGAGACGAGCTGGGCGACCTCATCCAGGACCGGCTGTCCGGCTTCATCTATGCGTTCGACGACATGCTGGCCCGCCACAAGCGGGGTTGGGCGGACCTTTCGGCCGTGGTCACCGTCGGTGGCGGGGCGAACATTCCGCTTGTCACCGAACGCCTTTCGGTGCACGGCCGCCGGCCGGTGGTGAGTCCGTCGCAGCCGGCCCTGGCGGCCGCCCTCGGCGCGTTGCAGCTGGCCGCGCGCGGTGAGGAGCTGGATCTCCGCACGCGCACATCGATCGGCCTGCTCACGGCGTCCGCCGCCAACGACGTCGTCGACCTGCCGGCCGGCGATCTGCTGGTGATCGACCATGACGCGCTCACCGACCGCGAATTGGCTTGGTCGCAAACCGAATTCGGCGACGACGTGCGGGTGCCCTACAGCCCCGCCGCCTTCGACGAAGACGGCCCGGCCGGCTGGTCCATGCGCCTCAACATCATGGAGCCGCCCCGACCGAGCGCGTGGCGGCGTCTCCGGCTCTCGCAGTTGGTCGTCGGGATGTGTGCCGCGGTCGCGATGACCGCGATCGGCGGCGTGGCCTACACCCTGACGGGCATCGAAAACCACCAGAACCCACCGGCGCGCACCGTGGTGCCGCTGCCCGCGCCCCCGGTCAGCTCCCTGGCGCCGAGCCCGCCGCCCCCGCCCCCCACGCCGATCCCGGCGCCCCCGAGCGC
>LQPB01000067.1 GCA_002102225.1 Mycobacterium interjectum | reverse complement strand
CAGCCCCGCCAAAGTCCTCGATCGGCTACTGTCAACCGCGTCAGAAGCCACTGTTGCAAGCAAACCTTGAAACCGCCTCGCGTTTTCGCTGCAGGATCACAGTCTCGGCGGGCGCGTTAGGCCGTTTGTGCGGAGAGCTTGCGGTACTCGAGGACGGTGTCGATGATCCCGTAGTCCTTGGCCTCTTCGGCGGTCAGGATCTTGTCCCGGTCGGTGTCCTTGCGGATCGTCGCGGCGTCCTTGCCGGTGTGGCGGGCCAGCGTGGTCTCCATCAGGGTGCGCATCCGCTCGATCTCGGCGGCCTGGATCTCCAGATCGGAGAACTGGCCCTGGATCACGCCCGACAGCGAGGGCTGGTGGATCAGCACCCGTGCGTTGGGCAGCGCCATCCGCTTGCCCGGCGTCCCCGCGGCCAGCAGCACCGCCGCGGCCGAGGCGGCCTGGCCCAGGCACACCGTCTGGATGTCGGCGCGCACGTACTGCATGGTGTCGTAGATCGCCATCAGCGAGGTGAACCCGCCGCCGGGCGAATTGATGTACATGGTGATGTCGCGATCGGGGTCCAGCGACTCCAGCACGAGCAGCTGCGCCATGATGTCGTTCGCCGACGCGTCGTCGACCTGGACGCCGAGGAAGATGATGCGCTCCTCGAAGAGCTTGTTGTAGGGGTTGGATTCCTTGACGCCGAAGCTGGAGTGCTCGATGAACGACGGCAGGATGTAGCGCGCCTGGGGTTGGGTCTGAGGATTCACTGGGCTTCTCCGTTGGTGATGTGGGCGGCGCGGGTGATGATGTGGTCGACGAACCCGTATTCCAGGGCTTCGGGGGCGGTGAACCAGCGATCGCGGTCGGAGTCGGCCTCGATGCGCTCGATCGACTGTCCGGTGAATTCGGCGTTCAGCCGGAACATCTCCTTCTTGATGACCGTGAACTGCTCGGCCTGGATGGCGATGTCGGCCGCGCTGCCGGTCACCCCGCCCAGCGGCTGGTGCATCAGGATGCGGGCGTGCGGCAGCGCGTAGCGCTTGCCTTTGGTGCCGGCCGCCAGCAGGAACTCGCCCATCGAGGCGGCCATGCCCATTGCGTAGGTGGCGATGTCGCACGGCGCCAGCACCATGGTGTCGTAGATGGCCATGCCGGCGCTGATCGATCCGCCCGGTGAGTTGATGTACAGGGAGATGTCCTTGTCGGCGTCCTCGGCGGCGAGCAGCAGAATCTGGGCGCACAGCCGGTTGGCGACCTCGTCGTTGACCTCCGAACCCAGAAAGATGATGCGCTCGGAGAGCAAGCGCTCATAGACGGAGTCCGTGAGGTTGAGGCCCTGCGAGGGTGAACGCATCTCAGTCACGACTGGGTTACCTGCTTTCTCGAGTTCTTCTATGCACCGACCCTAACCAACCGGCCCGAGGTGTGGCGGCCGCGCTGCCCCTGAAATGGGCGCGTTCGCTCACAGCGTCACGGCGGGTCATTCCGCTTCGTCGTCGGGGGCCTCGGCCCCATCGGCCTCCTCGACCTCCTCGACCTCGTCGATATCGTCGACATCGTCGACCTCGTCGGCCTCGTCAGATTCCTCCGGGCGCTTGCCGAAGAACTCACCGGTGTCGATGGTGTTGCCGTCGGTGTCGGTGACGGTCGCCGCCTCGACCGCGGCGGCGATGGCCAGCCCGCGACGCACGTCGGCGAACATCGCCGGCAGCTGGTTGTTCTCCTGCAGATACGCGAACAGCTGCTGTGGCTCGATGCCGTACTGCCGGGAGGTCATCAGCAGCCGCTCGGTCAGGTCGGCCTGGCCGACCTGGATTTCCAGCTCGTCGGCCAGCGCATCCAGCAACAGCTGCTTCTTGACGTCGGACTCGGCGGCGTTGTGGGCGTCGACCTCGAACTGCTGGCGCGACTTGCCCTGCTGGTGGAGCGCCTCCGCGAGCTTGGCTTCGTCTTGGTCGAAGCCGTTCAGCGCGTTGTACACGGCGCTGTCGACCTGCGCCTTGACGACGGCCTCCGGCAGCGGCACGTCGACCTGCTCGAGCAGGGCGTCGATCGTGGCGTCGCGGATCTGCTCGGCCTGCTGGGCGCGCTTGACGCGACCCACCTGCTCGCGCAGGTTCGAGCGCAACTCGTCGATGGTGTCGAATTCGCTTGCCAATTGGGCGAACTCGTCGTCAGGCTCGGGAAGCTCACGCTCCTTTATCGACCGCACGGTCACGGTGACCTGCGCGTCCTTGCCCGCGTGCTCGCCGGTCGCCAACTGCGCGGTGAATTCCTTCGACTCGTCGACGGACAGGCCGACCAGCGCGTCGTCCAGTCCGGCGATGAGCCGGCCGGAGCCGACCTCGTGGGAGAGTCCCTCCGCGGCCGCGCCGGGCACCTCCTCCCCGTCGACGGTGGCCGACAGGTCGATCGAGACGAAGTCGCCGTCGGCCACCGGCCGGTCGACGCCCTTGAGGGTGCCGAACCGGGCGCGCAGCGACTCCAATTCGGCGTCGACGTCGTCGTCGCTGACCTCGATCGGGTCGACCGACACCTGCAACGAGCTGAGGTCCGGAAGGGCGATCTTGGGGCGGATGTCGACCTCGGCGGTGAAGGCCAGCTCCTCGCCGTACTCCTTCTTGGTGACCTCGATGTCGGGCTGCCCGAGCGGGTGGACTTCCGCCTCGGCGACCGCCTGGCCGTAGCGGGAGGGCAACGCCTCGTTGACCACCTGGTCGAGCATCGCCTCTCGGCCGAACCGGGCCTCGAGCAGCTTGGCCGGCGCCTTGCCGGGCCGGAATCCGGGCAGCCGGACCTGCTTGGCCAGCTCCTTGTAGGCCCGCTGGAAATCGGGCTCGAGTTCGGTGAACGGCACCTCCACGTTGATGCGCACCCGGGTGGGGCTCAACTGCTCGACGCTGCTCTTCACGGGTGTGCTCCTCGGTGTTCGGTGGATCGGGCCAGTGTTGGTCGGGGTGACAGGATTTGAACCTGCGGCCTTCCGCTCCCAAAGCGGATGCGCTACCAAGCTGCGCTACACCCCGCGCTGACCTCGAAATCCTACGGCCCGGGGGCATTGGCCTCGCAGGGGACCGTCCAGACCCTGGGACCTCACGGAGCCATCACAGAACCGCTTCGATTAGATTTGAAGTTCGCCGCCAGATACAGTCTCGCTCGACTAAAGCTTGCGGGCGTAGCTCAATGGTAGAGCCCTAGTCTTCCAAACTAGCTACGCGGGTTCGATTCCCGTCGCCCGCTCGGTAATTGCCTGCGCCAACAGGGGGGGCCATGCGCCACGCCGACATCCACGGCTCGTGCGCGTCGAAGTTCGTCGGTGTCCGAGACGCGTTCGAGCGCAACTTCGCGCTGGGCAAAGAGGTCGGCGCGGCCGTGGCGGTGTGGGTCGACGGTGAGCTCGTCGTCAACCTTTGGGGCGGCTGGGCCAACGCCGCGGGCACCCGGCCTTGGAAAGAGAGCACGCTGACGACGGTGTTGTCCGGAACCAAGGGCCTGTCGGCCACCTGCGTGCACCAGCTGGCCGACCGCGGCGAGCTGGACCTGCACGCGCCCGTGGCGCGCTACTGGCCCGAGTTCGGCCAGGCGGGCAAGGAAGCCATCACGCTGGCCATGGTGCTGAGCCACCGCTCCGGCGTCATCGGGCCGCGCACCCGGATGCGCTGGGAAGACGTCGCCGACTGGGACTTTGTCTGCGGGCAACTCGCCGCCGCCGAACCCTGGTGGGAGCCGGGCACCGCGCAGGGCTACCACATGACGACGTTCGGCTTCATCGTCGGCGAGGTGTTCCGCCGCGTCGCCGGGCGCACCATCGGCCATTACCTGCGCACCGAGCTGGCCGAACCGCTGGGCGCCGACGTCCACATCGGCCTGCCCGCAGCCGAGCAGCGCCGCTGCGCCGAGCGGGTGAACAAGCCGCACGCCAGGGACCTGCTGGCCGAGGCGCAGGCCCCCGGCTACCCGACCAGCCTGGCCGAACACCCCAAGGCGGGGCTGTCCATCGCGATGGGATTCGCGCCCGACGACGAACTGGGCTCGCACGACCTGCGGTTGTGGCGCGAGCTGGAGTTCCCCGGCACCAACGGCCAGGTGTCGGCGTTGGGGTTGGCGACCTTCTACAACGCGCTCGCGCAGGAGAAGATCCTCAGTCGTGAGCACATGGAACTGGTCCGGGTCTCGCAGGGCGGCCTCGACACCGATCTGGTGCTCGGCCCCCGCGTCGCCGACCACGGCTGGGGCCTGGGCTACATGCTCAACCAGCGCTGCGTCAACGGACCCAACCCCCGGATGTTCGGGCACGGCGGGCTGGGCGGCTCGTTCGGGTTCGTCGACCTGGAGCACCGGATCGGCTACGCGTACGTGGCGAATCGTTTCGACGCCACCAAGGCCAACGCGGACCCGCGCAGCCTCGCGCTGAGCGACGAGGTCTACGCCGCGCTGGGCCTCGCCGAGCGCGTCCGGGGTTGATCACTTCTGGCAGACCGGGCACCAGAACACGTTTCGGCCCTCCAACACCTCCGTGCGAATCGGGCCCCCGCACACGCGGCACGCGTCACCCGCGCGCCGGTACACGTAGGTGCGCGGCCTGCCGGGCCGGTATGACGGCGGTCCGTGGTCGTGTTCGGGCAGCACCACGACGATCTTGCCGCGGCGCAGGCCGACCTTCATCAACGCGACCAGATCGGTCCACGCCGCGTCGAATTCCGCCTCCCCGATCCCCCGGCCCGGCCGGAACGGATCGATGCGGTGGCGAAACAGCAACTCGTTGCGGTAGACGTTGCCCACGCCGGCGATGACGGTCTGGTCCATCAACAGCGCCCCAATGGGCCTGCGCGACTTCGTGATTCGCGCCCATGCCCATGACGGGTCGGCGTCGCTGCGCAGCGGGTCGGGGCCGAGCCTGGCCACCACGTCACTGACCTGGCCCTCGTCGATGACTTCGCACACCGTCGGGCCGCGCAGGTCGGTGCCGTAGTCGGCGCCGACCATCCGCATCCGCACCTGACCGACCGGCTCGGGCAGCGGCGCGCCGTCGGGACGCTCCCACTCGGTGAACGCGCCGTAGAGGCCCAGATGCACGTGCACGATCGGACCGCCGTCATAGTGATGAAACAGGTGCTTGCCCCACGCGCTGGTACGGCGCAGCACCCGGCCGTCCACCGCGGCCGCCTGCGGGGCGAACCGGCCCTGCGGGCTGGACACCGTGACCGGCGTTCCGCCGTATCGGCGCTGATGCAGCCGGGCCAGCCGGTGCAGGGTGTGCCCCTCGGGCACGCTCAGCCCTGCGCGCCGGGCACCGGCGGCGCCTGGTGGGTGCGTTCGTACTCGGCGAGGATGTCGATGCGGCGTTGGTGGCGTTCGGCTTTCGACCACTGGGCGCTGAGGAAGGCGTCGACGATCGCCAGCGCCTCGGCCACGGTGTGCATGCGGCCGCCGATGCCGATCAGCTGCGCGTTGTTGTGTTGGCGGGCGAGCGTCGCGGTCTCGACGCTCCACCCCAGCGCGCAGCGGGCGCCCGGCACCTTGTTGGCCGCGATCTGCTCGCCGTTGCCCGATCCGCCCAGCACGATGCCCAGGCTGTCAGGGTCGGCGACGGTGCGCGTCGCGGCGGCGATGCAGAACGCCGGGTAGTCGTCCTCGGCGTCGTAGGTGAAGGCGCCGCAATCGATCGGCTCGTGGCCGGCTTCCTTGAGGTGGGCGATGATGTGCTGCTTGAGCTCGAATCCGGCGTGGTCAGAGCCGAGGTAGACGCGCATGCCCGCCATCCTTACACAGCGGGTCGCCGCCCAGCGATCTAGTCGAACTCGGGCTTCTCGGTGCGGGTCCGCTTGAGTTCGAAGAAGTGTGGGTAGGACGCGAAGGTCACCGACGCGTCCCACAGCTTGCCGGCTTCCTCGCCGCGCGGGATCTTCGACAGCACCGGCCCGAAGAACGCGACGCCGTTGACGTGGATGGTCGGCGTGCCGACGTCGTCGCCGACGGCGTCCATCCCGGCGTGGTGGCTCTTGCGCAGGGCGTCGTCGTAAGCCTCGCTGTGCGCGGCCTCGGCGAGCTCCGCGGGCAGGCCGGCGTCGGCCAGCGACAGCTTGATGACCTCGTCGAGGTTCTTGTTGTCCTCGTTGTGAATCCGGGTGCCCATGGCGGTGTACAGGGGGTCCAGCACCTTGGCGCCGTGGGCCTGTTCGGCGGCGATGGCCACCCGCACCGGCCCCCACGCGTGCTTCATCATTTCGCGGTACTTGTCGTTCAAGCCTTCGCGGTTCTCGTTGAGGATCGCCAGGCTCATGACGTGGAAGTGCACCTCGATGTCGCGCACCTTCTCGACCTCGAGGATCCACCGCGACGTGATCCAGCACCACGGGCACAGCGGATCGAACCAGAAGTCGGCTCGGTTCTTCTCGGGCATAGCGCAGTCCTTTCGTCGGTCAAGACACCTTCAAGCACAACCGTAGGCCGCTCGCGGGTGTTCCCGGCCTGCCCGGCACGTAAGTTGGACGCGTGGTCCTTCCTAACCTCACCCGCGACCAGGCCGCCGAACGCGCCGCCCTGATCACCGTCGGCAGTTACCAGATCAGCCTCGACGTCACCGACGGCAAGGGCGCGCCCGGCGACCGTACCTTCCGGTCCACCACGAGCGTCGTGTTCGACGCGCTGCCCGGCGCCGACACGTACATCGACCTCGCCGCCGACACGGTGCGCAGCGCCACCCTCAACGGCCGCGAACTCGACGTGTCCGGCTACGACGAATCGACCGGCATCCCGCTGCCCGGGCTCGAGGAGCGCAACACCCTCGTCGTCGACGCCGACTGCCGCTACTCCAACACCGGCGAGGGACTGCACCGCTTCGTCGACCCGGTGGACGACGAGACCTATCTGTATTCGCAATTCGAAACCGCCGACGCCAAGCGCATGTTCGCCTGCTTCGACCAACCCGATCTCAAGGCGACGTTCGACGTGCGGGTCGTCGCCCCCAAGCACTGGAAGGTGATTTCCAACGGCGCCCCCGAGTCGGTGCGCGACGGGGTGCACACGTTTGCCACCACGCCGCGGATGAGCACCTACCTGGTGGCCCTGATCGCCGGCCCGTACGCCGAGTGGAAAGACTCCTACACCGACGAGCACGGCGAAATCCCGCTGGGCATCTACTGCCGCGCCTCGCTGGCGGAGTACATGGACGCCGAGCGGTTGTTCACCCAAACCAAGCAAGGATTTGGCTTCTACCACAAGAACTTTGGCCTGCCGTACGCGTTCGGCAAATACGACCAGCTGTTCGTCCCGGAGTTCAACGCCGGAGCCATGGAGAACGCCGGGGCGGTGACCTTCCTCGAGGACTACGTCTTTCGCAGCAAGGTCACCCGCGCCTCCTACGAGCGGCGCGCCGAGACGGTGCTGCACGAGATGGCGCACATGTGGTTCGGCGACCTGGTGACCATGACGTGGTGGGACGACCTGTGGCTCAACGAGTCGTTCGCGACCTTCGCGTCGGTGTTGTGCCAAAGCGAGGCAACCGAATTCACCGAGGCCTGGACGACGTTCGCCACCGTCGAGAAGTCGTGGGCGTACCGCCAGGACCAACTGCCGTCGACGCACCCGATCGCCGCCGAGATCCCCGATTTGGCAGCCGTCGAGGTGAACTTCGACGGAATCACCTACGCCAAGGGCGCCTCGGTGCTCAAGCAGCTGGTCGCCTATGTCGGCCTGGAGCACTTCCTGGCCGGGCTGCGCGATTATTTCCGCACGCACGCCTACGGCAACGCCACCTTCGACGATCTCATCGCCGCGCTGGAGCAGGCATCCGGCCGGGACCTGTCCGACTGGGGGCGGCAGTGGCTCAAGACCACCGGCCTGAACACGCTGCGGCCCGACTTCGACGTCGACTCCGCCGGCAGGTTCACCCGCTTCGCGGTGACCCAGAGCGGCGCCGAACCCGGTGCGGGTGAGACGCGGGTGCACCGGCTGGCCGTCGGCATCTACGACGACAGTGATGCCAGCGGCGCCGGCAAGCTGGTGCGGGTGCACCGCGAGGAGCTCGACGTCGCGGGCCCGCAGACGGAAGTTGCTGCGCTGGTGGGGGTTTCACGCGGCAAACTGATCCTGGTCAACGACGACGACCTGACCTATTGCTCGCTGCGGCTGGACGCCCAGTCGCTGCAGACCGCGCTGGAGCGCATCGCCGACATCTCCGAGCCGCTGCCCCGCTCGCTGGTGTGGTCGGCGGCGTGGGAGATGACCCGCGAGGCCGAACTGCGCGCCCGAGACTTCGTGGCACTGGTCGCCGGCGGGGTGCAGGCCGAAACCGAGGTGGGGGTGGCGCAGCGGCTGCTGCTACAAGCCCAGACGGCGCTGGCGTCCTACGCCGAGCCGGGGTGGGCGCGGGAGCACGGCTGGCCGCAGTTCGCCGACCGGCTGCTGGAACTGGCGCGCGCGGCGCAGCCCGGATCGGACCACCAGCTCGCGTTCGTCAACACGCTGTGCACGTCGGTGCTGTCGACGCGGCACGTCGTGGTGCTGGCCGACCTGCTCGACCACGACCCGGCCGACCTCGGGTTCGCCGGCCTGGAAATCGACACCGACCTGCGCTGGCGGCTGGTGACCGCGCTGGCCGCCGCCGGCGAGATCGACGCCGACGGGCCCGCGACACCGTTCATCGACGCCGAGCTGCAGCGCGACCCGACCGCGGCCGGGAAGCGCCACGCCGCCCAGGCCGCGGCGGCCCGGCCGCAGCTGCGGGTCAAGGAGGAGGCCTGGACCACGGTGGTCGAGGACGACACCCTGCCCAACATCACGGCACGCTCGGTGATCGCCGGCATCGCGCAGCCCGGGCAGCACGAGCTGCTCGAGCCGTTCACCGCGCGCTACTTCGACGCGATCGCCGGAGTCTGGGCGCGGCGATCCAGCGAGGTCGCCCAGACGGTGGTGATCGGCCTGTACCCCCACTGGGACATCAGCGAGGCGGCCATCGCGGCGGCCGACGAGTTCCTCGGCGACCCCGACATTCCGCCGGCCCTGCGGCGCCTGGTGCTGGAAGGCCAGGCCGGGATCAAGCGGTCGCTGAAAGCCCGGAACTTCGACGCCGGCTGACCCGACCCCCGCGAGCGCGCGTGTCTGCACGACGACACGCCGTAAAGCCCGGCGTTCTGCGCACGCTCGCGAGTTCCGGGCGCCCGATTTAGGCCGGCGAGATCCCGGCGCTGAGCACGCGGATCGCGCTGACCAACCCGTCGACCAGGTTCCCCTGCTCGAAGGCCGAGGAGGCGGCGGCCACGCCGAGCGGGGCGGCCGACTCGGCGCCGCGGCCCCTCACCGCCGAGCCGTAGACCACCTCGATGGCGCCCTGGTCGGGCGAAACCGCGAGCAACACCGCGTTGTCGGGAGTCGGCACCTGGGCCAGGATTTCGCGGGCCCGCGCGGCGGGGTCGCTACCCAAGTCACCCAGGTAGATGGCGAACCGCGCCCGCGACGCCCGGGAGCCGTACTTCAGCGCGTCGTCGATGGCGACCAGGTCCTTGGTCGGGAACGGGTAGTGCACCGACAGCTCGCCGGGCTCGGTCACGCCCGAGACCCGTCCGCTGGTGGTGATCACCGACCCCTTGGGCAGCCCGCTGGGCTCGATCGTCGCGACCTCACCACGTGCCACTGGCGCCACCTCCAACCGAGAACTCCGCCGCACCGTGTCCGCCGTGCGCGCCGCCGACGTCCTCGTCGGTCGCGGCCCACAGGATCGGCGGGTGGGTCCACTTCTCCGACATCGTGTAGGTCGCCGGGTGGGGTCCCTTGCGCCGCCAGATCAGCAGGGACAGCACGGCAACCAGCGCCAGCGGGATTCCGATGAAGTACAGGTGAATCTCTCCAAGGCTCACGACGCAAACCGTATCCCACCGGGTGAGCTACCCGCACACTCGGACACGGGATTGGTCAGGCCGCGCCTTCGCCGAGGTATCGGGCCCACGCCGGGTCCAGTTCCTTGACCGTCGACAGCAGTCGCCAGTGCTGCCCCGTCGGCGGCAGGGGCGCCCGGCGCAGGGCCCAGCCCAGCTCGGCGAGCAGCTTGTCGCCCTTGCGGTGGTTGCAGGTCGAACAGCACGCGACGCAGTTTTCCCAGGAGTGGTCGCCGCCGCGGCTGCGGGGCACCACGTGGTCGACGGTGTCGGCCTTGGCCCCGCAGTAGGCGCAGCAGAAGCGGTCGCGGTGCATGAGGGCGGCGCGGGTCATCGGCACCCGGGCCCGGTACGGAACCCGCACATAGGACCGCAGCTGGATCACCGAGGGCACCACGATCGACCTGGTCGCGGAGTGGATGACCGGCCCCGCCGGGTCGTCGTGCACCACGTCGGCCTTGCCGCAGATCACCATGACGATGGCCCGCCGCATGGGCAGCGCGGTCAGCGGCTCGTAGGTGGAATTGAGCAGCAGCACCCGCCGCCGGCTCCAGATCGAGGCGTTCTCGTGGCGGGTGGGCGGATGGGTTTCGACGCTATGCAGGCACGACGCGGTTGGGGGCCCGGTCAACCCTGCCGCGGCACCGGAATTGCGGTGGCTGCGGCGTCTCTTGCCATGCGCCATAGATCCTCCGCGGATAGTCCACCATGATTCGCCGCCAAACGCACCCTTATTGCTGGTGCGCGCCGTGTCATTCCGGTGAACAGCAGGGAAGGCCCGACGTTGCCCGCCGGGCGATGCACCACAATGGAGGGCGATGGACCAGGTGAGCTTTTACGACGCTGTCGGCGGTGCCGAAACCTTCAATGCGATCGTGTCGCGGTTTTACGCGCAGGTGCCGGAGGACGAGATTCTCAGTCAGCTGTATCCCGCGGATGATCTGGCGGGCGCCGAGGAGCGGCTGCGGATGTTCCTCGAGCAGTACTGGGGAGGCCCGCGCACCTACTCCGACCGGCGCGGTCATCCGCGGCTGCGGATGCGGCACGCCCCGTTCCGGATCACCCCCATCGAGCGCGACGCCTGGCTGCGGTGCATGCACACCGCGGTCGCTTCCATCGATTCGCAGACCCTGGACGACGAGCATCGGCGCGAGTTGCTCGACTACCTGGAGATGGCCGCCCATTCACTGGTCAATTCATCCTTCTGATTGCTAACCGAACGGAGCAGTATGAGCCACGAGCCGTGGTGGTCAAGCGCGGTCTTCTACCAGGTCTATCCGCGGTCGTTCGCCGACAGCGACGGTGACGGGATCGGCGACCTCGACGGGCTGACCGCCCGGCTGGAACACCTGACGTACCTGGGTGTCGACGCGATCTGGCTCAACCCCGTGACCGTCTCGCCGATGGCCGACCACGGCTACGACGTGGCGGACCCGCGCGACATCGACCCGGTGTTCGGCGGGATGGCCGCCATCGAGCGATTGATCGCGGCCGCACATCGGCGGGGCATCAAGGTCACCATGGACGTGGTGCCCAACCACAGCAGTTCGCAGCACCCCTGGTTTCAGGCGGCGCTGGCCGCCGGCCCGGGCACCGACGCGAGGGAGCGCTACTACTTTCGCGACGGCCGCGGTCCCCTCGGCGAGCTGCCGCCCAACAACTGGACGTCGGTCTTCGGCGGGCCGGCGTGGACGCGGATCGTCGAACCGGACGGCAATCCCGGCCAGTGGTATCTGCATCTGTTCGACGCCGAGCAACCGGACCTGAATTGGGAACATCCCGAGGTCTTCGACGACTTCGAGAAGACGCTGCGCTTCTGGCTGGAACGCGGCGTGGACGGCTTCCGCATCGACGTCGCGCACGGGATGGCCAAGCCGTCCGACCTGCCCGACGCGAAGGACGACGTCAAGGTGCTGAGCCACAGCGATGACGATCCGCGCTTCAACCACCCGAGCGTGCACGAGATCCACCGCGGCATCCGCGCGATCGTCGACGACTACCCCGGGGCGGTCACCATCGGCGAGGTCTGGGTTATGGACAACGCCCGCTGGGCCGAGTATCTGCGGGCCGACGAGCTGCATCTGGGCTTCAACTTCCGGCTGACGAAGATCGACTTCGACGCGACCGCAATCCACGACGCGATCGACAACTCGCTGGCCGCCACCGGCCTCGAGAACGCCACCCCCACATGGACGCTGTCCAACCACGACGTGGGCCGGGAGGTCACCCGCTACGGCGGCGGCGAGGCCGGGCTGCGCCGGGCGCGGGCCATGGCGATGGTGATGCTCGCCCTGCCGGGCGCGGTGTTCGTCTACAACGGCGAGGAATTGGGGCTGCCCGACGTCCTGGATCTGCCCGACGAGGTCTTGCAGGACCCGACGTGGGAGCGCTCCGGGCATACCGAACGCGGCCGCGACAAGTGCCGTGTCCCGATTCCGTGGTCGGGTGAGGCGCCGCCGTTCGGATTCTCAACCAGTGCCGACACCTGGCTGCCGATGCCCGCGGACTGGGCGCCGCTGACCGTCGAGAAGCAGCGCGACGACCCCGACTCGACGCTGTCGTTCTTTCGGCGGGCGCTGAAAATGCGCAGGGAGCGAACCGAATTCGCCGGTGACGGACTGGATTGGCAGGCGGCCACGCGCGACACGCTGATATTCCGGCGCCGCGGCGGGGGCCTGGTGTGTGCCCTCAACGCCGGCCGGCGCGCGATGGCGTTGCCACCGGGAGAACTCGTTTTGGCCAGCGCGCCGTTGGTCGACGGCAAACTGCCGCCCGACGCGGCGGCCTGGTTGGTCTGACCCCGGACCAGCTCAGCGCAACACCAGCGCCGCGTGGGCGCGGCGCCGGTACACCGAGCCAAACCTCGCGTCGACCCGCAGCCACGACGGCGATATCCGCACCCGCACCAGCTCGCCGGCGGCGGCGCCCTCGGCGGGCGACTGCGGCAGGAAACCCATTGCGGTCAAGGCGAACACGCAGCGCATCGGGAGCCCGACGCTGACGTCGGCCGAGCTGACCCGGATGACCTCCTGGTCGAGCAGCGAGACCGGCGGGCCGTGAGAACTGCCGCGCTCCTTGGCCAGTCGCGCGCCGCGCTGCGCCAGGTCCAGCAGCACCTGGGCGGGCAGGTCTTCCAGGTGGGTGAACCCCGATTCCGGGGGCAGCGCGCCCCGCCACGCCGAGTCCATCGCGAAGCCCGGATCGACGTAACCCGAGGCGTCCGCCGCCGACAGGCCACGCGCCAGCGCGTCCGCGGCCACCGACAAATCGTCGGGCCGCACCCTGCCGACGACCACCCGGCTGGCCAGCACGTCGAAACCCGTTGCCACCCAAGCGGTCAGCAGCCCGGCCGGCCGGGCCCGCAGCCGGATGACCGCGGCGTCGTCCAGGCGCATCGCGTGATCGACGAACGTGGCCAGGTCCCCGCGGTGCGCGGCGTCGCGCAACCACAGTCCACGCTCGGCGGTTATTCCCTCAGCCATCGTTGCAAATACTCCCGATGGTGCGGCGAGAGTCGCACCAGCCGCTGCTCCTCGATATGGACCGCGGCCAGCTGCGTCTCGGCGATGACGGCGGGCTTCGACGCCGGGTCGGCGTTGACCGATCGCACGTCATAGCCCAGCGTGAAGTCCACCGTCCGCACCTTTTTGGTCCAAATGGTCACCTGCAGAGGCGAATCGGTCAGCCGCAGCTGCCCCCGATAGGTGACCCGCACATCGGCGATCAGCAGCCCGATGGTCGTGATGTCGGCCGCGAACGGCTCGTGGAGGAACAGCACCCGCGCCTCCTCCAGGATGGTGACCATGGTGGCGTGATTGACGTGCTGGTACATGTCGATGTCCGACCAGCGCACCGGCACCGGCGCGACGTACCCGACGCTCAACTCGACGAGCCCCGTCCGCTGGTGCGGGTCATGCGGCGAATCTGCCGGGCCGCCACCGACAGCGTCGCCAGATCCTTTGCGCCGCTTTCCTGAATCTCGCGGAGCGTGCGGCGCGCCCGTTCCACCCGCGACGCGCTCATCTGTTCCCACTCACCGATCTTCTCCTCGCCGCTTTCGTCGGGCTCCCCCACGGCGAGCACGTCGAAGGTCAGCGACCGCAGCGAGGCGTAGATGTCGTCACGAATCGCCAAGCGCGCCAGCGATTGCCAGCGGTCGTGCCGGGGCAGCTCGGACACCGCGGTCAGCAGGCCGTCGGTGCCCAGCCGGTCCATCAGGGCGAAATAGGTGTCCGCGACGTCGGCGGTCTCGATCTCGGTGATGTCTCCGACGTCGATGATGTCGAGCAGGCTGAAGCGATACAGCCCGGCGGCGACCAGGTACGCCAGGTCTTCCGGCGTGCCCTCCGACGCGAATTCCGCCGCCTCTTTTTCGACGATCGCCTTGTCGTCCCCGCGCAGCCACTGCGACATGCGTGGCGTGAGTTCCTTGACCTTCGCGGCGAATCGGTTGATTTCGGCGCCGACGGCCAGCGGCTGCGGACGGTAGTTGAGCAGCCAGCGGCCGGCGCGGTCGATCAGCCGCCGGGTATCCAGCGTGAGGCGGTCCGACAGCGCCACGGGTATGTCCGCCGCGCGGATGCTCCGCCAGATCTCGCTGACACCGAAGATGGCGTCGGTGGCGACGTAGGTGCGCACCGCGTCGATCGGGCTGACGCCGACGTCTTCGGTGATCCGGAAGGCGTAGCTGATGCCCGCCGCGTCGACCAGGTCGTTGACCAGCATGGTGGTGACGATTTCCCGGCGCAGCTGGTGGGTCCGGATCTCCGGGGTGAACCGTTGGCGCAGCGGCTTCGGGAAGTACAGCGGCAGCCGGGAAGCGAAGACGTCCTGCTCCGGCAGCTCGGTGGTCAGCATGTCCTCTTTGAGCGCCAGCTTGACGTGGGCCATCAAGGTGCACAGCTCGGGAGAGGTGAGCCCGATGCCGACGTCGGTGCGCCGGTGGATCTCCTTTTCCGACGGCAGCGCCTCCAATTCCCGGTTGAGGCCGCGGTCCTCGAGATACTTGATCTGCATCGCGTGCACCGGCAACAGGCTGGCCGCGTTGGCGCGGCTGGTGCCGATCAGGTCGTTCTGGTCCTCGTTGTCTTGCAGCACCAGGGCCGCGACCTCATCGGTCATCGACTCCAGCAGCTCCTTGCGCTCCCCCGCCTTCACCTTGCCCGCGGTGACCAGCGAGTCGATCAGGATCTTGATGTTGACCTCGTGGTCGGAACAGTCCACGCCGGCGGAATTGTCCATGGCGTCGGTGTTGATGCGGCCGCCCGACAGATCGAACTCGACACGGCCCAGCGCGGTCACCCCGAGGTTGCCGCCCTCGCCGATCACCTTGGCGCGCACCTGGTTTGCGTTCACCCGCACCGGGTCGTTGGCGCGGTCGCCGACGTCGGCGTCGGACTCCGATTCGGCCTTGATGTAGGTGCCGATGCCGCCGTTGAACAACAGGTCGACCGGCGCCTGCAGGATGGCCTTGATCAGGTCGGGCGGCGACATTTCGGTGGCGTCATCGTGGATGCCGAGGGCGTCGCGGACCTGCGGGCTGACCGGAATCGCCTTGTGCTCGCGGCTATACACCCCGCCGCCCTCGCTGATCAGCGATTTGTCGTAGTCGTCCCAGCTGGACCGTGGCAGCTCGAACATCCGCTTGCGCTCGCGCCACGACGACGCCGCATCGGGGTCGGGGTCGAGGAAGATGTGCCGGTGGTCGAATGCGGCGAGCAGCCTGATGTGCTCGCTGAGCAGCATGCCGTTGCCGAACACGTCGCCGCTCATGTCGCCGACGCCGACGACGGTGAAGTCCTCGGCCTGGGTGTCGACGCCCATCTCCCGGAAGTGCCGTTTGACGGCCTCCCACGCGCCCTTGGCGGTGATGCCCATGGCCTTGTGGTCGTAGCCCACCGATCCGCCCGACGCGAACGCGTCGCCCAGCCAGAACCCGTAGGACTTGGCGACGTCGTTGGCGATGTCGGAGAAGGTGGCGGTGCCCTTGTCCGCGGCCACCACCAGGTAGGCGTCGTCGCCGTCGCGGCGTATCACCTCCGGGGGCGGGCTGACCTTTTTCGTTGCGTGGTCGACGTTGTCGGTGACGTCGAGAAGCCCCGAGATGAACAGCTGGTAGCAGGCGATGCCCTCGGAACGGCTGGCGTCGCGGTCGGCGGCGGCCTCGCCGGTGGGCAACGGCGGCCGCTTGACGACGAAGCCGCCCTTGGCCCCGACCGGCACGATGACGGCGTTCTTCACCGCTTGCGCCTTGACCAGGCCCAGGATCTCGGTGCGGAAGTCGTCGCGGCGGTCCGACCACCGCAGGCCGCCGCGCGCCACCGGGCCGAACCGCAGGTGCACGCCTTCCACGCGCGGTGAGTACACGAAGATCTCGTACTTGGGCCGCGGCAGCGGAAGCTCGTCGATCAGCTGCGCATCCAGCTTGAGCGCCAACACATTACGGGCCCGGGCCGAGCCTTCGCGCGTCACGAAGTAATTGGTGCGCAGGGTGGCCTGGACCAGCGACGCGAACGCGCGCAGGATGCGGTCGGTGTCCAGGCTCACCAGCGCGTCGATGTCGGAGGCGACCGCGGCGGCGGCCGCCTGCGCGTCGCGGCTGGTCGGCGATCCCGACTCCCGGGGGTCGAACAGCGCCTCGAACAACGTGACCAGGGACCGCACGGTCGACGGGTGGTCGTTGAGCACCGATTCGATGTAGGACTGGCTGTAGGGAAAACCGGCCTGCCGCAAGTATTTCGCGTAGGCGCGGATGAGCACGACCTGCTGCCAGGTCAGCCTCGCCCGCATCACCAGCTCGTTGAACCGGTCGATCTCGACGCGGCCCTGCCAGATGGCGGTGACCGCGTCGGCGAATCGCTCTGCGGTGGAGTTGCGTTCGGCCGTCGTCGTGGCGAACGGGATCGTCGGGTGCGGCTGGATCTTGAACTGGTAGATCCACACCGGCAGCCCATCCTGGCGGGTGACGGTGAACGGCCGCTCCTCGAGCACCACGACGCCCATGCTCTGCAGCATCGGCAGCAGCTGGCTCAGCGACGCGGTGTGCCCGCCGAGGAACCAGGTCAGCTGGGCGGCGCCGTCGTCGCCGCGGTCGGAGAACACCAACTTGACCGAATCATCGGACAGCTCGTTGATGATCGCGATGTGCTCGATGGCATCCTCGGGTGTGACGGCCTGCTTGTAGACCTCGGAGAAGGCGGTGGCGAAATGCTCCGCGGCGGCGTGCGCGGGTGTGCCCGCCGCCGCGGCGGCGATCAGCCGGTCGCCCCAGGTGCGCGCGGCCTCGCTCAGCAGACCCTGGATCCGCACGCGGGTGTCTTCCGAAACGTCCACCGGGGCATCGGATTCGGGCAGTCGGACCATGAAATGCATCAGCGCCCAAGGCGATTCGCTGACCCGCGCGGTGAATTCCAGCCGGGTGCCGCCGAACTCGCGGACCAGGATGTCTTCGATCTGCAACCGCACCGGCGTGGTGTAGCGGTCGCGGGGCACGTAGACCAGGCACGAGACGAAGTATTGGAGCCGGTCGGCGCGCAGGAACAGCAACGCGCGCCGCTGGGATCCCAGATCCACCACCGCCTTGGCCATCGCCAGCAGCCGTTCGGCGCTGAGCGTGAACAGCTCCGAGCGCGGGACGGTCTGGATGACGTCGAGCAGCAGCTGGCCCGGGTGGATGGGGTCGTCGTCGGCCATCGTGAGCGCTTCGCGGACCCGGCGCGAGACCATCGGGATTTCCAGGACGTCGGCGTTCATCGCGGCGACGGTGAACAGCCCGACCAGGCGGTGCTCGACAACGGCGCCGCCGTCGCCCTTTTCGCGAACGGCGATCGCGTACGGGTAGGCGCCGTAGCGCAGGTAGCTGCCGACGACGGACTGCGCCAGGACCAGCAGGTGGTCGTCGTCGGTCAACCGGGGCCGCGATCCGGTCCGCGTGCGCAGCACCCCGAGGCCGGGTGATCCGTCCGGGGAAACCTGGGTGTCGTGCACGTGGCAGCGTTGGTAGCCCAGCAGCAGGAAGTTTCCGTTGGCCAGCCAGCGCAGCAGCTCGGCGACGTCCTCGCGGTCCGGCGCCGCATAGCGGTCGTCGGCGTTGGCCGCGACGGCCGCTTCCAGATCGCCCAGGGCGGCGATCATCGCCGCGGCGTCCGTGGCGACCTGCTCGACGTCCGTCAGCACCTTGGGCAGCAGCCGCTCCACCTCGGCGAGGGCCTTGGCGTCGACCGACGGCGACAGCGGGACGTATATCCAGGCCTCGCCGTCGAATTGCGACGTGCCGGGCGCCTTGGGTTCGACGCTGAGCAGGTCCCCGTTCTGGTCGCGGTGGACGTCGAAGACGGGGGTCATGATGCCGCCGTAGCCGACCCCGAGCCGGTGCAGCAGCACCGTGACGGAGTCCAGCAGCATGCTGCCGTGGGCGGTGACGACCTGCAGGGCGGGCCCGAATCCCTCGGGATCGTCGGCCGGGTGGACGCACACGCAGCTGCCGCGCTCGGGGCGGCACTCGCCGAGCCGATAGTGTGCGCGCAGCATGGCCGGGGTCACCAGGGTCGCGGGGTCGACGCGATCGGATGCCGCGGCTCCCGGTTCGTCGCCGCGCGGACCGCGATAGCTCTCGATGTAGGCATTCGCGATCCAGTCGGGAACGTCGTCATTCTTGCTGAACGTGGTCCACGGCTTGAAGTCCTGCTTGGCACCGGGATCGATCGCCATGCCGATTGCTCCCAACTCGCATCGTCGCGGGGCTGTGCGTCCGGTCGCCCCGCTGCTTAGCGGGGCAGTCCTGACACTAGTCGCGGGTCAGCTTGCGGTGGGTCACTCTGTGCGGCCTGGCGGCATCGACGCCGAGCCGTTCCACCTTGTTTTCCTCGTACGCCCCGAAGTTGCCCTCGAACCAGAACCACTTGGCCTCGTTGTCCTCGTCGCCTTCCCACGCCAGGATGTGCGTGCACGTGCGGTCGAGGAACCAGCGGTCGTGCGAAATCACCACGGCACAACCGGGAAACTTCTCCAGCGCGTTCTCTAGCGAGCTCAGGGTCTCGACGTCCAGGTCGTTGGTCGGCTCGTCGAGCAGGATGAGGTTGCCGCCCTCCTTCAGCGTGAGCGCGAGGTTCAGCCGGTTGCGCTCGCCGCCGGACAGCACTCCGGCCGGCTTCTGCTGGTCGGGACCTTTGAAACCGAACGCCGACACGTAGGCCCGCGACGGGATCTCGTTCTGGCCGACCTCGATGTAGTCCAGCCCGTCGGAGACCACTTCCCACACGGTTTTCTTGGGGTCGATCCCGGAGCGGGTCTGGTCCACGTAACTCAGCTTGACGGTCTCCCCGACCTTGACCGTGCCGCTGTCCGGCTGCTCGAGCCCGACGATGGTTTTGAACAGCGTCGTCTTGCCCACCCCGTTGGGGCCGATCACCCCGACGATGCCGTTGCGCGGCAGGGTGAACGACAGGTCCTTGATCAGGGTGCGACCGTCG
Organism: Mycobacterium interjectum; assembly: GCA_002102225.1. GTDB lineage: Bacteria > Actinomycetota > Actinomycetes > Mycobacteriales > Mycobacteriaceae > Mycobacterium > Mycobacterium interjectum_B. The sequence goes on along the minus strand of LQPB01000067.1, from coordinate 18,543 downwards.
AAGCCCTTGTCGAGGTGTTGCACCTCGACGACGACGTTGCCCAGCCGCGGCCCGACCGGGATCTGGATTTCCTCGAAGTCGAGCTTGCGGGTCTTCTCGGCCTCGGCGGCCATCTCCTCGTAGCGCTGCAGGCGGGCCTTGCTCTTGGCCTGGCGCGCCTTGGCGCCCGACCGGACCCAGGCCAGCTCCTCGGTCAACCGCTTTTGCAGCTTGGCGTCCTTGCGGCCCTGCACCGACAGCCGCTCGGCCTTTTTCTCCAGGTAGGTCGAGTAGTTGCCCTCGTAGGGGTAGGCGCGGCCGCGGTCGAGCTCGAGGATCCACTCGGCGACGTTGTCCAGGAAGTACCGGTCGTGGGTCACCGCCAGGATGGCGCCCGGGTAGGCGGCCAGGTGCTGTTCGAGCCACTGCACGCTTTCGGCGTCCAGGTGGTTGGTCGGCTCGTCGAGCAGCAGCAGGTCCGGCTTGGACAGCAGCAGCTTGCACAGCGCCACGCGGCGGCGCTCCCCGCCGGACAGGTTGGTGACCGGCTCGTCGGGCGGCGGGCAACGCAGCGCGTCCATCGCCTGCTCCAGCTGGGAGTCGAGGTCCCACGCGTCGGCGTGGTCCAGTTCCTCCTGCAGCCGGCCCATCTCCTCCATCAGCTCGTCGGAGTAGTCGGTGGCCATCAACTCGGCGACCTCGTTGAAGCGGTCGAGCTTGACCTTGATGTCACCCAGGCCCTCTTCGACGTTGCCGCGGACCGTCTTCTCCTCGTTCAGCGGCGGCTCCTGCTGCAGGATGCCGACGGTGGCGTCGTTGGCCAGGAAGGCCTCGCCGTTGTTGGGCTTGTCCAGACCGGCCATGATCCGCAAGACGCTCGACTTGCCGGCGCCGTTGGGGCCGACGACACCGATCTTGGCTCCCGGGAAGAAGCTCAACGTGACGTCGTCCAGGATCACCTTGTCGCCGTGCGCCTTGCGGACCTTCTTCATCGTGTAGATGAACTCAGCCATGCCGCGGTTGTGCCTTTCTGGTCTTTGAGAGAGTTCTCGCGGACCATCCTAGGCACGGCGCGGCAGGCCGGTTCCCGCAGCTAAGCCGACAGCGGCAGCGGACCGGTCTCGGCGGCCTCGCCGCTGTCGCCGGCGTCGGCGTCCTCACCAGCGGCGTCGGTCGCATCGGTCGCGGGCGCGGTGGCGTCGGCGGCGGTCGGGCCGGTATAGCCCGGCCGTTCGATGCGCACGATCGCGCGGGACACATCGGGCCCAACGGAGGTCGCACGCATCTCCAGCGACGAGCGGCGGTTGCCGTCCCGGTCCTCGTACTCGCTGGTGTAGACGTGACCCACCACGATCACCGGCGCACCCTTGCCCAACGCGGCGCCCACGCCGGTGACCAGCTTGCCCCAGCAGTTGACGTTGATGAACAGCGAGTTGCCCGGCTCCCAGCCGCCGTCGGCAGTGCGCCGCCGGGAATTGCTGGCGACGCGGAACTTGATGACCTCTTGCGTGCCGACCTGTCGGCGCTCGGGGTTGTTGACGATGTGGCCGACCACGGTAAGCGGGGTTTCGAACATGGGCTGATCCCTTCTCGGTTGCATTTCTCTGGTTGGGGCCAATTGACCTCGCCGCTACCGACGCACCGCGCGCAACAGCAGCCTGAACCGGGTCCTGTCCGGCGACCCTGTGGAAAGAGGCGGGACTGTGGATTGAACAGGCCCCGAGCCGTCGTCAGCTCAACGAGGCGAATGGCCCGGCGTTTCCCCGCGCGCCAGCTCGGCCAGCATCGCGTTGTAGGCGGCCAGCTCCGCGTCGTTGTCGAGATCGGCGGCCCGGTCCAGCCGCCGGGCGGTGCGCCGGTCGCTGCGCGCCCACTGCACCAGCAACGCGATCATCACGATCACCAACGGCACTTCGCCTGCCGCCCAGGCGATTCCGCCACCCAATCGCTGATCGCCGATCAGATCGGTGTGCCAGGCAAGGCCCAGCGAGCGGTAGTAGTCGGCGCCGAGCACCTGCCGCGTGCCCATCAGCACCACCCCGAAGAACGCGTGCAGCGGCAGCGACGCGAACACCACGCCGACTTTGGCCAGCGGCGGGATGGGACGCGGTGTCGGGTCCACCCCGATGACGACCCAATAGAACAGGTAACCGCTGAGCAGGAAGTGCACGTTCATCGCCAGGTGCCCGGCGTGGCTGCTCACCGTGGTGTCGAAAAGGTTGGACAGGTACAGCCCGTAAAAGCCGGCGACGAACAGCACCGTCGCGACCACTGGGTTGGTCAGGAACCGCGACAGGCGGCTGTGCAGCGCAGCCAGCAGCCATTCCCGCATGCCGGGTGGATCGCCGCGGCCAGCAGCGGGCAACGCCCGCAGCGCCAGGGTGACCGGGGCGCCCAGCACCAGCAGGATCGGCACCAGCATCGACAGGCACATGTGCGCGACCATGTGCATGCTGAACATCGCCGGCATGTACCGCCCGACGCCCGACGAGGTCACGAACAGCAGCGCCAGGCAGCCCAGCAGCCAGGCCACGGTCCGCCCCGGTGGCCAGCGATCGCCGCGCCGGCGCAACCGCACCACCCCCGCCACATACAGCGCGGCGAGGACGATGGCGGCGGTGCCGAAGATCAGGTCGAAGCGCCAGTCGAACAGGATGCGCGCCACGGTGGGCGGTCCGTCGAAGTCGTAGCCGATCTCGGCTTCCGGAATCGTGGGCAACCGGGCCGGAGGCGGCGGCGGTGCCGTCCGGCTCAGCCCGACGGCGATGCCAAAGGTGAGGCCGAACACCGCGGCCTCGATGAGCGCCAGCTTGATCAGCGCCCTGCGCCCGCCCGACGGGCTCGCGTCGGCCTGCAGCGCAGCCACCGCGGAGCGCCGCTGGCGCCAGCCCAGTACGCCGAGCGTGCACAACGCGACGAACTTGGCGACCACCAGCCGCCCGTAGCCGGTGGTCAGCAGGTCGGACGGCAGCACGCGCACCAGCGCGTTGACTGATCCGCTAAGCGCCATCGCGACCCAGCACCACAGCGCCACCGCCGAGAACCGCCGCGCCGCCAGTCCGGTGTGCCCGCCGTTGCGCAGCGCGTGGGCGAGCAGCGCGAGCAGACCGCCGGCCCACAGGCTGGCGGCGACGAGGTGGATCAGCAGGCTGTTGGTCGCCAAGTCGTGCGAACCGCCGGCCGACGAGTGACCGGTCAGCCCGAGCGGGATCAGCGTCACCAACGACGCGGCGACCAGCACCGGCGTCCAGGACCAGCGCAGCACCGGCAGGCTCGCCAGCGCGACCGCCGCGGCCAGGATCGCGGTCCAGCGCCAGGCGGAGGCGGTGTTGACCAGGCCGGCCAGCGACCAGATGGTGCCCGGGTCCAGGTCCGCCAGCCGGTGCCCCGAGACGTCGGAGATGGTCAGCGGGACCAGCAGGGCGGCACACACGGCCCATGCGCCCGCCGCCATCGTCCCGACGCGAAGCGCGCGGTATCCGTCGGCGTCGAGCACCCCGCTGGCCTGCGGCGGCACCAGGAATGCCGCGCAGAGAAACGACCCGACGGCCAGGACCGCGGCGATCTCCCCCGCCGCCCGGATGAAGGGCAGCCCCAGGGTGGTTGCCGGGCCGGGATCGGGCAACCCGGTGGCCAACAGCGCGTCCGCCAGCGACAGCGCGCCGATTCCCGCGGCCGTGCAGCCCGCCAGCACGGCGACGCCGACCAGCAGCGGCCCCACCAACGCGCGGCGCGGGGCTACCGGCTGGTCGACCGTCATGCACCCAGCGTATTGGGCACAGCGCGGCTACCGAGTCTGGCCGTCCAGCCGCGCTTTGGCCTCGCGGGCGACGAACTGATTGCGCGCGATCCGCCCGACGTAGTCGGAATCATGCAAGATGTCCCGCATTTCCCGCCGGAAAGCGGTCCGCCGGTCGGCGAGATCGTCGGCGGGTTCGATCAGATCCTGGTCGACTACCACCTGATACGCGGTGGCGAACAGCAGCGTCGAAACCGATTCGCTGCTCCGGACGCGGGTCTGGGCGACGTGTTGCCGGCCCACCCCCAGGGCCAACGACGTCAACTCCTTCTGGGCGACACCGGCCGGCGCGTCGCGCAACACGTCGGCGACGATCTCGTAGGCCTCGAAGAAAACCCGCAACATGGCGTCCGACATCAACGGGCGCTTGGCGAACAGCATCGCCTCGATCTCGTCACCGCCGGCGGCGACGTGTGCCTCCCAGTCGTCGTGCCACGTCATCTCTTCGGCGATGTGGTCGCGGAACGTCGCGGAGTCGGCGAAATAGAAGTCGAACTTCAACAGGTCCCGCAGCCGCATCGCCTGCGTCCAGAACGCCTCGACGCGATCGCTCTCCGCTCGTCTGGCGTAGGCCAGCGCGAGTTCGACGATCGAGGTCTCCAGGAACGCGTGGATCACCGAGTTGCGGTAGAACGCCGCGGCGTGTTGCTCGTTGGGTCCGATGAGCCACACCGGCTCCCGACCGCCGTCGACCCGGGTAATGGGGTGCCCGTTGGACAGCGTGTCGACGGCGGCGAGCACGCCGTCGCGGGTGCGCAGCCGCAACGCGCTCGTCGACATCGGGTTGTGCTTGCGCTCGAGATAGTCCAGCGAGTCCTGCAGGGTGTGGTGCAGCTGACCGAGCGTCAGCGCCGCGCCGCGGGTGGTCAGCAGCAGCGCGCACACCAAACCCGTCGCCGTCACCGGCGTCGCCTGCAAGATCCGCCACGCCACCTCGAACGACATCTTGTGCAGCGCAAGCCGTTTGGCGTCCGGATCCTGTGCGAGCGGACCGTGCGGCGGGCCGAGGTACTGCCGCATCGAGACCGCCTCGGGTAAGCGGACATAAATCTTGCCGTAGTTGCGTTCGCCCTGCGCCCTGATGAAGTTGTAGAGCCAGACGACGCCTTCCGGCGTCTTCTCGCCGCCGCGGGCGTAGGCCGCGTATTCGGCGGTCTCGTGCAGCTGGTCGAATCCGATCGACACCGGCTGCAGCAGGATGTCCTCGCTGCGGCCGTCCAGGTACGCGTCGGCGACATAGGACAGCAGACCGAGCTTGGGCGGCAACATCTTTCCGGTCCGCGAGCGCGTCCCCTCGATCGACCAGCTCAGGTTGAAGCGTTTCTCGACGATGTAGCCGACGTACTCGCGCAGCACGTACTTGTAGAGCGGGTCGCTGCCGATGTTGCGGCGGATGAAGATGACGCCGGATCGGCGCAGCAGCGGCCCCATCACCCCGAACGACAGGTTGATGCCGGCGAACACGTGCACCGGCGGGAGCCGGTTTTCCTGCATCGCCACCGGCACCACCGCGCCGTCGATGTAGGAGCGGTGCGAGAACAGCAGGACCGCGGGATGGGTTTCCAGCGCGGCGCGCATGGCCGCGATTTGATACTCGTCGTAGTCGATGTCGGGATCAAACCCTCGGCTGAGCGCCCTGCCGAGGACGCCGACGAGGTCGACCGACACCCGGCTCCAGCCGGTGGCGAGTTCGTCGAGGATCTTCGCGGCTTCCTCGACGGTGGCGCCCGGGATCCTTTTGAGGCCCGCGCGAAACCGCGTGGACGCCAAGATTTCCGGCTTGACGAGCCGCGGCGACTTGTATTGCGGTCCCAGGATGCGGTATTCGGCGCGTTCCAGCGCCAGGATGGCGCGGCGGGTGACGAAATGCGCGAAGTCGTGCTTGTGGTCGCCGACGGTGGTGTCGCGCCATTGCTGGCGCAGTTCGGAAACCTTGGCGGGCTCGCCGGCCACCACCCGCGCACGTTGCGGATCGTCGCGCACGATGTGTCGTTGCTGACGTTGGTTGGGGTGGTAGGGATCCTGGCCTGGCAGCAGACCGGCCAACTGGGCGAGCCTGCCGCGCTGGGCCGGCGGCAGCCAGAACACGCGCACCGGCACGACCGACCGGTCGTCGTTCGATTCGGATTCGAGCCGTTCGGCAAGCTCGGACAGCGCCGTCGGCGCCGCCTCCGGTTGGGGCAGCGTCAACACCTCGAAGGTGACCTCCGGGTTGCCGGCGCGCTGCTGGCCCACCCAGGCCATGACCAGCTCCCTCTCCACCGGTGAGGTCATGGACGCCAATATCAGCGAATCTTGGGCGGCGAGGATTGCGCTGGTATCCGCGGCCGGTTTGGTCACGGCCGCCCTCGAGGCTGTTGTGCCTCACCGTCTTTCAGTGCGACTTCGGACGCGTTCGGAGTTGCCTTCGCCGGCTTTGCCTTGGGTGCGGCCTTCTTCGTCGCCTTCTTGGCGGCAGCCTTTTTCGCGGGCGCCTTCTTCGCGGGGGCTTTGGCTTTTTCCGGGGCCTTTTCCGGGGCCTTCTTGGAGGCCTTCTTCGCCGCTTTCTTCTCGGCGTACAGGTCGACCTGGGGCAGCTCGTCGACCGGCCAGTTGGCCAGCGTGTCCAGATACAGCTGCCGCACCTGGGCGATGCGCTCGGGCAGGTTCTCAATCGTCCAGTCCCGCACAGAGATTGGCGGGAACACCGCGATGTCGACGGTGCCGGGATTGACGACGGTGGAGTTTCGGGCGGCGACGATCTCGGCGTTGCGGATGACGATCGGGACGATCGGGATTCCGGCCGCCATCGCGAGGCGGAACGGACCCTTTTTGAACGGCCCGACTTCGGTGGTGTCCACCCGGGTGCCTTCCGGCGCGATTACGATCGACAGTCCCTTGCGGGCCCGGTCCTCGACCTCGTGCATCGTCTCCACCGCCGCGGCGGGATCGTCCCGGTCGATGAACACTCCGTCGAGCAGCTTGCCGAGCGTGCCCATGATCGGGTCTTTCTGCAGCTCCTTCTTGCCGACGCCGATCCAGTTGTCGCGCACCAGCGCCCCGGCGATGACGGGGTCAACCTGGTTGCGGTGGTTGAAGATGAAGACCGCCGGGCGCTGCGCGTTGAGGTTCTCCTCGCCGATTACGTTGAGATGCACCCCGGCGATCGCCAGCGACAGCTGGGAGAAGGTCGAGGTGAAGAAGTTCACGCCGCGTCGCCGGCTGCGGGTGAGCACGCCGATCCCCACCGCGCCGGCGGCGACCGGGAACATCGAGCCGAAGCCGGCGAGCGTTCGGATCTGCCGCCGGAGCCCGAGGCGGCCCCGGCTGTCGAACCGCAGGATCGGCCAGCCGCGGCGCTTGGCCACGGCGGCCATCTTCCCCTCGGGGTTGGTGGGCCTGGGATTGCCGACCAGATACATCAGGGCGACGTCCTCGTCGCCGTCGGCGTAGAAGTAGCTGTCCTTGAGGTCGATGCCGTTCTCGGCCGCAAACCGTTGCACGGCAGCGGCTTTGCCCGGTCCCCACAGAATCGGCTTCTGCACGCCACCGGTGAGCATGCCGTCCTCGTTGGTCTCGAACTTGTTGGTCAGCATGTTGGAGATGCCCAGGAAGCGCGCCACCGGGTTGACCTGGATGGTCAGCGCCGAGGAGCTGAGCACCACGGTGTGGCCCCGGGCCACGTGGGCCCGCACCAGCTCGCGCATCTCCGGGTAGATCCGCGACTCGATCCGCTGGACGAACAGCCGCTCGCCGATCTCCTCCAGGTCGTCGAGCAGTCGCCCGGCCAACGCCGCGGCGGCCTTGCCGATCAGGTCTTCGAATTCAATGCGGCCCAGGGTATGGCTGAGGCCGGCCTGCACCATGCTGAGCAGCTCCCCCACCCCCATGTCGCGGCGCAGGATCCGCTCCTGGGTGAGGATGACGGCGGTGAAGCCGGCGACCAGCGTCCCGTCCAGGTCGAAGAACGCACCGATCTTGGGCCCCGGCGGGCTGGCCATGATCTCGGCCACCGAGCCGGGCAGCCGCATGTCCTGCCCGGGCTTTGGGGTGCCGCGCTCCTGTGCGGCGCTCACGAGCTTGCCGCCGATCGTGACGAAACGGCCGGTTCGGTGAACGAAGCCGGCACCGCGCGGGGCGCCGGGTCGCCGGCCAGCGCCAGGATCTCGTCGAAGCCCTCCAGCAGGCACTGGGCGAACAACGCCTCGTTGCGCACGGCCGCCCTGTCGTAGCGCACGGTGATCGTGCACCAGCCGCCGCGGGAGATCAGCACCACCATCATCGCCACGCCGGGCAGCGGCCCGATACCGTACTGGCGCAACACCTTTGCGCCGGCAATGAAGGTGTCGCCGGGATAGACGGGGACATTGCTGGCCTGCACGTCCGAGCCGATGACCGAGCCGGTGATGCCCTCGAGCACCGCGGTGGGCAACACGCTCAGCACTGGGGCGATCGACCCGATGATGTTCATCGCCGGCTCGTCACGCCGCTGCGTCATCTGGGCGCGGATCTTCTTCATCCGCGAGACGGGATCGGCGGTGCCCAGCGGGGCCGCCAGGTTGACGCCGGTGAACCGGTTGCCGCCGGCCGTGTCGGCGTCGGCCCGCAGGCTCACCGGCACCGCCATCGGCAGCGTGCTGATCGGCACACCGAGCGCAGTGTGGTAGCGCCGCAGGGCGCCCGACAGGCCGGCGAGGTAGGCGTCGTTGATCGATCCGCCGCCGGCCTTGGCGGCCCTGTGCAGGTCGGCGAGCGGGATGTCGATCGCCTCGGTGCGGGAGGCCAGGCTGCGCCGGCGCAGCAGCGGTGACGGCTCGGCAGCGCGGTTCATCACCCGCATGCCGGACACCGCGTAACTAACGACTCCGCCGACCGTGGACACGGGATCGAGCACCGCCTTACCGGCCGCCGACACCGCGCCCGCCACGGCGCCCACGACGCCGTTGACGACGGCGAAGGGCAGGCGGTTGATGCCTTGGCGCATCAGGTCGTTGGGCGTCAGGTCCTGCGGAATGGGTTGCGGGGGCGTCGGCCTGGGCGGCGGGTCGCGCTCGAGGTCGTAGATCTCGGCGAACATCTCGACGCCGCCGACGCCGTCGGTGACCGCGTGGCTGACGTGCAGCAGCGTCGCGGCCTTACCTTCGGCCAGGCCCTCGACCAACGTGGCCGTCCACAGCGGCCGCGAAATGTCCATCGGCGACTGCAGGATCACCTCGGCGAGGTCGAACACCTCCCGCAGCGTGCCGGATCCGGACACGCGCACCCGGCGCACGTGGAAGTCCAGGTTGAAGTCGGGATCGATCACCCACCGCGGCGACGCCGTCGGCAGCGTCGGCACCACAACCTTCTGCCGCAGCCGCAGCACCCGCCGCGAGGCGTTTTCGAATCGGGTCCGAAACCGGTCCCAGTCCGGCGTGGAATCGAGGAGTTCGAGCGCCATGATTCCCGACCGGGTCCGGGGATTCGCTTCGCCCCGATGCATCAGATAGTCGACGGGTCCGAGCTCGTCGGACAACTTAACGGCCCCGACGGACTCAGCCATGATGAACTCGACGCGCCAACGTTGTCACCGCCGACCAAGCCTCCTGCCTCGGAGCCGCGAACCGGATTGCAAACCCAACGCTAGTCGGGATGCCGCGGCGGTGAAAGGCGCGATCCGCTGCGCGAAACTTGGCGCCCGTTCAGCTGGCGGACGTTGCCGGCACCGGCACCGAGTCCATCAGCGGGTAGGCGCGGCGCCCGTAGACGACGCCCAGGAAGTCCGCGACGGCGTCGGCGGCCAGCTGCGAGCGGACCGTCGGGGTGATGTCGAAGGCGTGGTGCGCGTTGGCGAGTTCGGCGTAGGCCACCGTCGCGGCCCCGGCGTCGCGCAGCGCCGCGCAGAAGACGCGGGCCTGGCCGCTGGGCACCAGTTCGTCCTTCTCGCCGTGCAGCACGAAGAAGGGCGGGGCCTGGTGGTGCACGTAGGTGATCGGCGACGCCGACCGGAACCGGTCGGGGTTTTCGCTGTAGCGGGTCTTGAGGACGAACTGCTCGAGGAACGGCAGCATCAACTCGTGCATGTTCTCGGCGTCGGTGAAGTCGTAGACGCCGTAATACGGCGCGACGGCCTGAACCGTGGTGTCGGCGCCCTCGAAGCCGGGCTGAAACGCCGGGTCGTTCGGGGTGAGCGCCGCCAGTGACGCCAGGTGCCCGCCCGCCGACCCGCCGGTGATCGCGATGAAATCGGGATCACCGCCGTAGTCGGCGATGTTCTCCCGGACCCACGCGATCGCCCTCTTCACGTCGATGAGGTGCGTCGGGAACGTGCAGCGCGGGCTCTTGCTGTAGTTGATCGACACGCAGATCCAGCCGAGTTCGGCCATCCGGCTCATCAGCGTGTAGGCCTGCACTCGCTTGTCCCCGATGGCCCACGCGCCGCCCGGGACCTGGATCAAGACCGGCGCGCGGCGGCCGGGCGCCATGTCGTGACGCCGCCAGATGTCGAGGAGGTGTTCGACGCCGCCCGGACCGTAGGAGATGTCGGAGGTTCCCGCCGTGTAGCGGCGGTGCCGCCCGGGCCTGCGCAGCAGACCGCCGCGGGAGGTGCACTCGGACTGGGCGCAGGCCGGGTGGCGCACCTGGTCACGGAAGTCCGGCCCGAAGCACCCCTCGAGCGCGGCGGTGAGGGCCTGGTCGGCCTTCTGCGCGGCCCACGAGGCGCCGACGCGTCCGATGGCCGGCGGCGTGACCCGCGACAACGCGTGGCCGGTCACCACATGCGGGGGGAATTCCGTGGAGAGCCAGCCGGCGACCCAGCCGACCGCCGACGGCGAGCCACGCAGCAACAATGCGCCCGCTCGGCAGGTATCCCTGGCGTCGGCCGCCAGTCGCAATGCCTGCGCACCGGCCTGCGAGCACCGCGAAGTCAAGTTCAAGGCCACGCTCATCAACGCACCCCTCGACGTTATGCACACGCTTCGTTGCGGTTAACGGCTGCTTATCAACCGGTGTTGTCCGTGTGTCGAGGCTCACACGATAACCGATAAGCACTCCGCTGGAAGACTTTTCGGGCGCGTCGCGCTCGGCGAGTCCTTCGGGCGTGTCGCGTTCGATAGACTGACCTGCACATTGCCTCCGTAGCTCAGGTGGATAGAGCAAGGGCCTTCTAATCCCTAGGTCGCACGTTCGAGTCGTGCCGGGGGCACTGCACGCGCCATTTGGGGCGACGCAAAGGAGCTCGATGCCCCGCGGACCGGGCGTGGGCCTCGATTCACCCGTCAGCCGCGTCTGCGGCGGCGATCAACGCCCTGCCCAGCGTCCGCGCCTCGGCCGGCGTGATGACCGGGGTACAGGCGCCGTCAATGATGATCTCGCGCTCGGCCCGCCCATCCGCGAACTGCCGCCCGATTACGGACACCACGATGTCGCCGATATCGGCGCATCGCCCGTGGTTGGCGATGTGCGTGATTCTCCACTGCGGGCCATCGAAGACCCTGAAGGCTGCCCCGATGCTTTCCCATTCGTCGACGCGGGTTGCCCCGATGGGTGCCGCGAGGTCGAGTGCCATGGCTAGATCGGTTCCGCAATCCCGCGCGCGGGCTGTGGTCATGGTCCGTCCTCCTTGGGGTGTGTAGTCAGTTGACTACACCACATCCCGAGGGTGTAGTCAACTGACTACACTCATGGCGGGCCAGCTGCGCTCCGTGATTGTGGTCACGCCGCCGTGCCGGAGGGCGAGAATGGCGTCATGAACGAATCCGAGAACCTCGGCATCGACGTTTCCCTCTTCTGCCCGGCACAGCATCACGTCGGCAATCTCAGGCAGTTTGCGGCCGAGATCGGTTATCAGCCGAGGGGTGGCCAGCTCGCGGCGTGGCCGCCACACCGATCGGATTCGTGGTGGGAAGTCCGGTGCCCCGATGGCTGCCCCGGGGTGTTGGGCGGTGCCGTGGATCCCATCCGCCAGGAGGTGAAGAGACTCGCCGACGACCCGAGGCGGACGATTGCCCACTACACGCTGAAGCGGGTCGGCTGAACGCGTCCGTCGAAATCGAAAGGGATGCAACGCCTTCAGAAGAATTAATAAAGTGCTTCGCGGCCATTGCGCCGCAAGATCAGGTTGGCGGCGGGGGCGGCTGGTCGGGCGGGATCGCCCCGTTGCAGCCACCGGGCGGTGGCGGGCCCGGCAGGGGTTCGTCGCCGCCGACGCAGTCGTAGTAGAACTGCGGGCCCACGAACCAGGTCTTCATCCACTGGTGCCAGAACGACCCGTCGGGGTACTTCTCGCCGTCGCACACGGCCAAATTTCCGTACCCCCATCGACCGCCCGGGCAGAAGCCCTTAGTCATGTCCGGTTGGTGCGGGTCGGGCGGATCGGCGGCGGCGACCCCGGTGGAAAACACACACGCCGCGGCACAACCCACGATCGCGGCGCCGAGGCGGGTAAGTGTGAACGTCATTCCGACTCCCTTAACCGTTGAATCAACACAGACAATCTGAAACCAATTCGTTCTGATCAAGAGTCGACAGTTAGCTACGAGCTTCTATTGTTAGTTTACGACGCCACGGATTGGCGATGTCAACTCCACTCGACCCCGGGGCGAGCCATGAAGTCGGTCCTGTTCAGAGCCGGTTGAGGAAAAGGATCATTTTCGGTTGATGCCGAACGGCTCGTGTCGCGGTTAGTGGTACCCGCACGGCTAACACCTTTGCCATGTCGCGGACCTGTCAAACCCGTTGTGGGGCGCAATTGCCCGGGGGAACAAAGGGTCTTCCAATCCGCCTCGGAAGGTCCCATCAACAAAAGCCGATAGACGTCTGAGCAACCTGCGGCCGCGTCTGTCACCGGGTCGCTGGTTGGAAAAAGTCTCACAAAAAGTGTCTGTGTGAGACCCGTCTGACGCTCCTACCCGTGAGCGCGGCCCGCTCGGGTCGCACCCCGCGAAGGAAACGGAGCACAACATGAGCATCACCCACGGCCTCGACGTGGCCGCCCCGGCGGCGCCCAAACAACGGGCCACAGGGCGCCCCGCGCTGGTTGAACACCTGCGCCGGCTGCGCGTGAACGCCGCGCTCTTCGCGAGCCTGGCCCGGGAAGCCGGCATCGACACCGCCGACAGCGAGGGCACCAACGTGATCGCCTGCGTCGTCGGGAGCACGAGCACGGCAATGCGGCTGTCGGGTGCTTTGCTGCGGCACGGTATCTATGCCGACCCGGTCCGTTTCCCCGCCGTACCGGAAGACCAAGCGCGTCTGCGCTTCGTAGTGACCAGCTGTCACTCATCCGAACAGATCCGCTTGATGGTCAACGTCCTGGCCGAGGAGCTGAAACTGCTGAACGCAAAGGGCTTGCGGGACAGCGATTCCGGTGAGCCACGATGAGAAAGGCGACTGGCACCATGCGGCTATTCTGCTTCCACCATGCCGGGGGCGGCGGGTTGGCGTTCAACGCCTGGAAGAAGGCGCTGGGGCCGGCCGTCGAGGTAATTCCGGTCGAGGTCAGCGACCGACACCGCTTCGCTACGCTGCGGCAGCTCGTCGACGAGGTCAACGATCAGCTGCGATCCGCCCTCGATCAGCCACATATCTTCTTCGGCCACGCCACTTCTATCTTCGTGATCGGCAGGCGCGGTTTGAGAGGCTGCGTCCCCTGATGTCGACGATTGTGGCCTAGAGCCTCCCGGCGACGAAGCCAGCGGCCTGATCCACCAGCCCGGAGCCGATGTATGAGGGCTGCAGGTGCGACGGCCAATTCGTGCCCCGCCCGCAGATGGGGTCGCCGGCGGCGCACTGGTCGATCGTCTTGCCGGCGAACGCCGGGGCCAACCCGTGGGTGCCATTACCGAACAACGCGACCGCCGCGATGTGCTGATCCGCGCCCGGCGGCAGCCCGCCCCACATGGCGCGGTCAACGACCTCGGCGCCGAGCGAGTAGCCGCCGAGCACGATGCGCGTGTTCGGGCAATTTCTGGCCATCGATTCGACGTGCGCGCCTATGTCGTTCGCGCCGCTGCCGGTGGTGATGTTGGCGGGGTAATTCACCCCGTACACGCCGATCGACCTCGGCGTCTTGCCGCGCAGCGAATTGACGAACGCGTCGCCGACTGCGCCGACGCCGGGTGGCTCCTCTCGCCCGCGGGCGAAAACCACTTCGGCGTCGGGGCACGCCGCCGATGCGGCCGGAATCTGTCCCGCGGTCGGGGAGGGCGCCACCGCCGGGGCCATTATCAATGCCGCCGCGAGGAGGGCGGCGGCCGCCAGGCTGAGGACACGATGCGCGCCTGGCGTTATCGCGACGAGCCTCATGACGCGATATTACGGACTTAATATGTGCGGCGACTTTGCATTTTGGGTTAGCTGGTGCGCGGCGCCAATAATCAGACGCTCAGGGGTGTCGCCCTACACACCGCACGTGTCAGCATTGGGACGTGAACGCACACCGATTCGCCTGTTTGCTGGGCGCCGCCGCGGTCACCACCTCGGCGGCTCTGCTGAGCGCACCGATCCTCATTGCCCCTGCCTCCGCCGCTGCATGCCCCGATGCCGAGGTGACGTTCGCCCGCGGCACCGACGAAGCGCCCGGTGTCGGTGGGGTCGGACAGCAATTCATCGACGCGCTGCGCTCGCAGGTTGGCGGCCGGTCCCTCGGGGTGTATCCGGTCAACTACCCCGCCGGCAACGATCTCGCCCCATCGGCATCCGCCGGCGCGGTCGATGCGCACGCTCACGTTCGGTCCATGGTGGCGACCTGTCCGAATACCAAACTGGTGCTGGGCGGATATTCCCAGGGGGCGGGTGCGATAGATCTGGCCACCATCGCCCGAGCCCCCGTAGCAGGTTTGGTCCCCGACATATTCACGGCGGATGAGGCGGAACATGTCGCGGCACTCGCCCTCTTCGGGAATCCGACGGGCAGATTCTTGGGGGCGCCGGTAACTGAACTCAGCCCCTGGTACGGGGCGAAGACGATTGACTTGTGTGCGCCGGGCGATCCGGTTTGTTCTCCGGGCGCACTGTTGACGCTGCCAACGCATGACGAGCTGTTCTCCCCCGAGCACCTGTCCTATACGCACAACGGGATGCCCGGTCAGGCAGCGACTTTCGTGGCTGGCCGCCTTTAAGACGCGGTTGTTTACCGCAGTTACGGCGCGAGCCTGACAAAGCCAGGCGAGGGATCCCTCGGACCGGCACCGCCGCTGCCGCCTGCGTTGCCACCGCCGGTGCCACCGCCGCTATTACCGCCGCCCCCGCCGACAGCGCCACCCGGCTGGGGACCGACCGCGGGGGGTGGCGGCTCTTGGGGCGGTGGTGCCGCCACCTGTTGCGGTGGAGGCGGAGGCTTTTGCGTTGGAGGCGGAGGCTTTTGGGCTGGAGACGGCGCCTGTTTTGGCGGTGGCGGCACCACCGGCTGGGGCGGCGCCTGAATCTGCGCCGCGGGCGGTGGTGTCGGAATCTGCGGCGGGTTCGGATCGGTGATCTCTCCGGAGGGAACTACGACGATCCGGCGCGCCGACCCATTCCATCCCGTGCGATTGGCGCGGATCGAGGCGATCTTGCCCTGGTTGTGTGGGCAGTACGCCCCCACCGCCGCGGTGATGAAGCGGGCTTCGGTGCGCGCGAGGCGACCCGGGGCGTATTCGCGCTCGGCCGGGTCGATGCCAAACGCATTGTTCACCATCGCATCGACGAGGCCGGCCGCCGGCATGCCGGCGTCTAGTGTGCGACAGACGTCATGGGCCGTGTCGATGAGGTTCGGCACACCCTGTAGGGCAGGGATGCCCTCTTGATCGAGCAGCGCCAAGAAGCGGTCGTCTTGTGGGTCGGCCGCGGCCGCGCCGCCGCGCAGAATTGCAGCGCCAGAAAGCAACACGATGGCGGTAACCAGGGCACCGGAGCGGCCGGTGGTGCCGATGAACATGGAGGGGCATCCGTTCTGGATCGGGCCGTCATCGACGGACGAATTGGCATCTCAACGCGTACGTGCGCCGCCCCTCCGGCTTCACGGCGCACTGCTCCACCTTGAATTCGTTTACCTTGCGTTCACCTTTTGTTCACCATTATTTTCCATCATAAATCAACATGATTTCGCCGTAAATAACCGATTTCGCCAGCCGCGTCCCCGCAGCCCAAACACACTGTGGTACAGGAGAAAACAGCCCAGCCAACGCCAGGGCGCTAGGCGCTCAGCCGTCGATCTCCACATTCAGATCGAATTCGGCGAATGCGGCCGAAACGTTCTTGCGCAGCTCTTCTTTGGTATTCGGGCCGTCGAGGAGATAGGCGGAGATCCTGATGAACATCTTCCCTTGGCCCCGGCCTGAACCCAGGAACAGCTGCCCACCCATGGCTTCGAGCGTGCTCTTCTTGATGTCGGGCTCGAGGTTTCTCAGGTACGCATAGTCGGCGTCGGTGCCGTCGGGGCGGTTCGCCGCCGGGGACAGATCACCGACGTTGGAGCACGTGACGGGAAGGGTGGAACCGCCGGCCGCCATCCCCGCGACCTTCCGGGCCGCCCACACCGGTGTCAGCGCGGCGAGCGGCAACGGCGCCAACCACTCGTTGTCGGGGTCCTCCATGGCGGCCAGGATTCCTTGTGTGATCGTGGCTTGCATGTCCCCGAGGTCCGTCGCCGCGCGGGTGGGATCCACCGTCACGTCGACGCTGGTGAGAGCGTTGCCGCGGGTGTCGTCGTCGGTCCGTAGCGATACCAGGAATCGCAGGGTGACCGTCCCGTCGTCCTGGACGCGCCCGACCCGCACCGCGAGCCGGCACGCGATTCCCGCCACCAGCGAGTTACTGCTTGCGCCAAGGCTTTTCGCGCGGGCATCCCATTCCGCCAGGTCGATGTAGGCGGTCAGGGCGGGCACCTCTACCGTCTGATCGCCATTAGAGGTTTTCGGAGACGGTGGCGCCGCCTTCATCGACGATCTGAGCTCTTGCCGGTCGCGCCGGGCCCTGCGCGCCACGGCGCCCAAAGCGTGGGCGACGTCGGGCAGGTCTTTGACGGTCTGCCGCAGATCCTCGCGCAACGCGCGGCGCAGCGTGCGGGATCCCGCAGGCGGATAACCGAATTCGCGCGTCCTGCCTTCGGCGGCGTCCTCGATCGCCTGGCCGAAGGCGATGGCGTCGACGATCGTGTGCGACGCCACCAGACTGACCGCGGTCCCACCGTCTACCAGCGGAAGTACTCCGAGATGCCAGCCGGGCCCCCACTCCGGGTCAAGGGGCAGACGCGCACGCTCGTCGGCCCACGCGTTCACCTCGGCGCGGGGCCGCGGCGTCGGGGCGAAATCGATGTCGGCCGACTCCGCAGCCACCACCCAGCGGTCACGCGCGAACGGCAGCGTGGCCCGTTCGATCCTGCGCCCCAGCAATCCGCGTCCGAGATTCCGGTGAAAACGCCGCAATCCCTCGACGTCGACGGGGCGGTTGTAGATCCATGTGACCTGAATCAGGGCGCCGTGCACCGCTCGCAGCGCGAGAAATGCCGCTTGGTCCAGATACGCGAGCCGATCGTCCACCGGCACAACGCCATTCGTGCTGACCTGGGCCGCCGGGGCGGCGGGCGCGGGGGCGGTGTCGGTGAGCAGGTCGGCCAGGTGCGAGGCGAGCGCCGTGGGGCTCGGGTGGTCGAGGGCCAGGGTCGCGGGCAGGACGAGGCCGGTGCGTTGGTTGAGGGTGTTGCGCAGCTCCAGGGCGGTCAGCGAGTCGATGCCGAGGTCCTTGAACGGCCGGTCGGGATCGAGCGCCGCCGGGTCGGGGTGAGCCAAGACGGCGGCGGTGGTGGCAGTGACCATCGCGGTGAGCGTGTCGAGTCGTTGCCGGGGTGTTTCGGCGGCCAACCGGGCGGCCAGGGTGCGGGGGCTGGCGGTGGCGGCTTGGGGACGGATGTGGGTCAGGGCGGACAGGATCGGGTTCAGCGTGTGGTGGCGCGCCTGGCGCGTCAAGGCGCCGGTGTTGAACGGGGTGGCTACCACGTTGGGCCGCTGACTGGTCAGTGCGGCGTCGAAGAGGGCCAGGCCGTGTTGGTTGGTGATGGGGGTCAGGCCGGTGCCGGCTAGCCGGGTGAGGTCGCCGGTGGTGAGGTGCGCGGTCATCCCGGACGGGGTCTGCCAATAGCCCCAGGCCACGCTGGTGGCCGCGCGTTGGGTGTGGTGGCGGCGGCGGCGGGCCAGCGCGTCCAGGAAGGCGTTGGCCGCAGCGTAATTGGCCTGCCCGGGGCTACCCAGGATTCCGGCCGCCGAGGAGAACAACACGAATGCGGCCAGATCGCGGTCGGCGGTGAGGCGATCCAGATGCCAGGCGGCGTCGGCCTTGGCGGCCAAGACCGCATCGAGTTGTTCGGGGCGGAGGTCGGTCACGACGGCGTCGTCGAGGACGCCGGCGGCGTGGATGACCGCGGTCAGCGGATGGCCGTCGCCGACGGTGTCGAGCGCCGCCGCCAGCTCCGCGGGGTTGCTGGTGTCGCAGGCGGTGATGGTGACCTGCGCGCCCAGCTGGGTCAGGCGCTGCTGCAGTTCCGCCGCACTGGGCGCGGCCGGGCCGCTGCGCGACAGCAGCAGCAGATGCTTGATGCCGTAGTGGGTGATGAGGTGTTCGGCGAACAGCGCCCCCAGCATCCCGGTGCCACCGGTGATCAGCGCGGTGCCCTCGGGGTCCAGCACCGGGCGGGGGATCAGGACGATCTTGCCGGTATGGATTCCTTGGCTCATGTCGCGGAAGGCTTGGGGCGCGTTCACCAGCCCGTAGCTGGTGGTGGGCAACGGCCGCAGCGCGCCGGCGGCGAACAGCTGCAGCAGCGCCGC
>LQPB01000066.1 GCA_002102225.1 Mycobacterium interjectum | reverse complement strand
CCCCGCTGTTCCCCCCCAACAGAGCCGCGTTGTCGCCACCGGACCCGCCGTACCCGGCGTGGCCGCCAGCCCCACCCGCCATCCCTGCCGCCCCGGGAGTGGTGCTCGAGGTGCCGTCGACACCGTTGCCGCCGTTACCGCCGCTGCCGCCGTTGCCCGCGACTCCATTGAAGGAGAACATCGCCCTGTTGGTGCCGCCGGCTCCGCCGTCACCGCCGTTCCCGCCGCTTTGGCCGGGCTGCGTCGCGGACATGCCGTTGCCGCCATTTCCGCCAAGCCCGCCGCTGCCGCCACCGAGCAGGCCATTGCCCCCGCCGGCGCCCCCGGCGCCGCCGTTCCCGCCCGGGGCGGTGGCGTTCCCGCCGGACCCGCCGTTACCACCTTGGCCCCATAGGCCGGCAAACCCGCCTCGCCCACCGGCACCGCCGTTGGGTCCGTCAGCGCCGTTGCCACCGTTGCCACCGTTGCCGATAAGCCACCCGCCGTTGCCGCCGGCCTGGCCCGCGCCCCCGGGGGCCGTCGCGTTCGCGCCGTTGGCGCCGTTGCCGACCAGCGGACGCCCGGTAAGGGCCTGGACTTCCCCATTAATCGGGTCGAGCACGCTCTGCAACGGGTTGGCATTGGCTGCTTCCGTCGCCGCGTACTGCGCCGCGCCGCCGTGAACGGCATCGATGAATTGCTGATGAAAAAGCGCCGCCTGCGCGCTGAGCGCCTGATGCTCCTGCGCATAGGCGCCAAACAGATTCGAGACCGCCCGTGAGATTTCGTCCTGCGCCGCGGGCACCAGCCCCGTCGTCGCAGGCGCCGCCCCCGCGGCGGCGGCCATGATCGCATCCCGGATACCGGCCAGCTCAGAAGACGCCGCGGACAATACCTCCGGCATTGCGATCACATAAGGAGACATATGTGGCTCCGATTACCAGCAACGACCCTCGTCACAAGTGGCGCTTCACGACTCGTTTACAGTACACACGTCTAATTAAGATCTCAATCCGATACTTAAAGGCCTAAAGAAGCTGCAGCAAACGGGTGGTCGGTCTGGCCGGCGCCGCGCCGAGTTGCTCGACAGGTCGGTAACTTGGAAATTCTGAGAGTTGTGTACGATCCCGATTCGCCCAGGCCGGTCGCGTTTTGGGCCCATCATCGGCTGAGGAGCTCGATTGGCTGACGGCGAACTGAGTGCGCGCGAGGCCGAACGCGTGCTGTGGGACGTGATCGTCGTGGGCACCGGCATGGGCGGCGGCATGCTGGGCTACTCACTGGCCCGCTCCGGGCGCCGGGTGCTGTTCGTCGAAAAGGGACGCTCCACCCTGCCCGGCACACCGGGCACCATCCGCGCCGCCATGCCGGAGTTGGCCGAACCGCGGGCGGCCCGCTCCGCAAAGACGTATTACGACGCGTTGGCCCGCGCCGGACGCAGCACCGACGAGGTCGAAGACATCAGCGGGCGCTTCCCCAAGCGGTTCGTGCCGTATATCGGCGCCGGCACCGGCGGCTCGTCGGCCCTGTACGGCATGGTCTGCGAACGGTTCTTCGCCCAAGACTTCACCCCCCGGCAAAACTTCCGCGACCCCGGCGAGTCCACCGTGCCCGAGGCCTGGCCCATCACTTACGACCAGCTCAGCCCCTGGTACGCCCGGGCCGAAAAACTACTCGGGGTGCGCGGCGCGCCCGACCCCCTGCGCCCCGAAGCCGCCGCCGTCGGCCTGCCCCCGGCACCGCCGTTCTCGAGCGATAACCAGCCGCTGGTCAACCACCTGGCGAAGCGCGGACTGCACCCCTACCACCTGCCGATGGCCTGCGACTACACGGAAGGGTGCCCCACCTGCCAGGCCCATCTGTGTCCGCGGTCGTGCAAGAACGACGCTGCCCGCAACGGCGTGCAACCCGCCGTGGCCGAGCACGGCGCCCAGCTGCTGGCCGAATGCCGGGTGCTGCGCCTGGAGGCCGATCGCACCCACGTCACCGAGGTGATCGCCCAGCAGCACTCCGACATGCTGGCCCTCAAAGCCAGGGTGGTGGTGCTGGCCGCCGGCGCGCTGGCCACCCCGGTACTGCTCCTCAACTCCCGTTCCGGTGACTGGCCGCGCGGACTGGCCAACGGCTCGGACCACGTGGGCCGAAACCTGATGCGCCATCTGATGGATTGGGTCGAGGTCTGGACGGAACCCGGCTGCAAGATCACGGCCGAAAACAAGGAGATCGGGCTCAACGACTTCTATTTCTGGGAGGGCCAGAAATACGGCACGTTACAGTCGGCCGGGGCGATGGCCAATCTGGCATCGATGGACATGTTCACCAACCAGCCCGGTTGGCAGTCCAAGGTGCTGCGCATGATGAGCCCGGCGGTGCGACCGGTCTACGATCACTTTTTCAACGGTGGTCTGGTGCTGGCCCCGATGATGGAAGACCTGCCGTATCTGGACAACCGCGTGCTGCCCTACGACCGGCCCAGCCTGGACGGCCGCCAGCGGCTGCGGCTTCGCTATCGGTTACACCCCAATGAGATCGACCGCCGCGCGGTGTTTATCCGGCAGATAAAAGAGGTGTTGAAGCCATTCCGCACGCTCACATTGCGGACCGGTGCGAACAACTCAACCCTGGGCCATGTCTGCGGCACGTGCCGCTTTGGCAGCGATCCCACAACCAGCGTCCTCGACCCGCAAAACCGGGCCCATGAAGTCGACAACCTCTACGTCGTCGACGCCTCGTTCTTCCCCTCGAGCGCCGGTCTGAACCCCAGCTTGACCGTCGCGGCCAACGCCCTGCGGGTAGCCGAGCACGTCAACCGGGTGCATTTCCCCGCCTGACCGGTTGGGGTATCGACAGTTCCGAGCGTGTATCACCCAACGCGCTCGAGGCGGGCGAAATTTTCCACAAGATCAGCGGCAGTCGCAACGCTCTCGGCGGGTCTGCCCATCCGCGTAGCGATTTCGCGGGCTCGGGCGGCATATTGCGGGGCCAGGATCCGGCGCAGATCTGCGACCAGCGATTTCTCGGTAGCGTTCGAAAAGCGGCGCGCGGTACCCACTTTCAGCCGTTTGATCGCGACTCCCCAGATCAGCTGAACGTCTGCCATCCAAAGGATCAACGTGGGAACGCCGGCGCGCAGGCCTGCGGCCGTGGTGCCCGCGCCGCCGTGGTGGACGACGGCGCGGCAGGCGGGAAAGATCGCCGCGTAATTCACCGCGCCCACCACTTTGACGTGGTCGGAGTGGGCGGCGTCGCCGAAATCGGTCCAACCGGCGCAGACCAGTGCGCGCTCGCCGAGTTGCGCACACGCGGCGCTGATCATGGACAGCGTATCGACCGGAGATTCGACCGGTATGCTGCCGAACCCGAAGCAAATCGGCGGCGTACCAGCGGCGATCCACGAAGCGACGTCGTCATCGGCGCCCGTCGCCAACTCCATCGTCAGCGTGCCGACAAAGGGCCGTTGGGGCGGCTTCCGCGCATTCCATTCCGCCCATTCGGCGGCCAGCCCGGGGAAGCACACCTCGTCGTAGGCCTGGATTTCCAGGGCGCCTCGTTCCGCGATGCGTTGTGGCGCGGGACGTTTCACTTCCGGAAGGCCTAGTTGCCGGCGCTGTGCGTCTTGGACCTTCTTCACGCCCCGCCACACCAACCACTCGTAGGCCGCCATCGCCGAGCGGATCAACGGAGCCGGCAGGCCCGGAAAGAGTTGGCCGTTAACCCGTATCGGGAACCAAAGCAGCGTGGCCAATGGAATGTCGCGGTACTCCGCGACGTTGATCGCGAGCTCCTGATAACTCATGCCGGTGAGTAAGAGGTCGGCCCCGTCGGCCAGCGCGGTCAGCGCGGTGCTCATCTCCGCCCAGCGCTGAGTACCGGGCTCCCGCGCTTCGCGCAGCAACTTCTTCGCCTCCCGGACATTCCAGAAGGTGCGGAAGAATCGCGCCCAGAAGTTGCGCGTCGATTCCAGCCACGCCTGCATGTCCGGCCCGTAGGCGGTCGCCGCTAGCCCAACCGATTCGGCGAAGCTGACCAGGTCGGGCGGGACGGCCACGCACACCTCGTGCCCGCGGCGCCGCAACTCGCGGCCGACGGCGATGCCGGGCTCCACGTCGCCGCGAGTTCCATAGAACGCCAGCACAAATCTCATCGCGTGGTCCTGGCCCTTCACTTCCGTGCGCGTGATGCGAAATGAAAGCGGCAGACGGCGTCCCGGCTCAGCCGCCCAGCAGCATAGCCCCAACAGCGGCGACATCCGCAACCATGACCACGTCAGCCATGCCAAACCAGCGCCGCACCGATTGCCCGAGGCGGTGGCCCAGCCCCTTCGGGACAGCACCCTGAGAAGTTCCTTAAATACTGGTCGGACGCTGTGGGCCGCCAGTATGGTTTGGAGCCGTAATTAAACTCGTGTCAGCTAGGGTGGTGCAGTGGTCTGGGGCAGTGTGCGCGATGTTGAGCCGGCGTGGCCCGATGTCCCCGTCGAGGGCGGCCGAGACGCTGAACAACGGCCCGGCTCCCGGCGCGTTTTTATGCGCCGTGCTCGCCAACCGGCAGCCGCGCCCCAAGCACCAGTTCGATCGAAAAAGAATCGCCGAAATCCGGGAGCTGTGGTCCTGCAGCTGCTGAGGCGGCTGTGGATACCGGTGGTCGTTGTGATGGTGATCGCCGTCGGAGGATTGACGGTGTCGCGACTGCACGGCCTCTTCGGCTCCGACAAGAGGCTCTCGTATGCCGACACCCGGGTCGACAACAAACCCTACAATCCCCAACACCTGAGGTACGAGGTCTTCGGACCACCGGGGACCGTGGCCTTGATCAGCTATTTCGGCGCCAATGGCGATCCGCAGCACGTTGAGGGGGCGAGCCTCCCGTGGTCGTACGAGTTCGCGATCACCGCGGCAACGGGCATGAGAAGTGTCGCGGCGCAGGGCGACAGTGACAGTATCGGCTGCCGCATCATGCTGGACGGCGTGGTCAAAACCGAGAAGACCACACACGAAGTAAGCGCCTTTACGTCCTGCTCGCTGAACAGCGCATGAGCAACCAGCAGCCACCCACCAGTCGACCATTGGTAGCGCGGACGATCCATCGATTTTCGGTGCTCATCATCCTGGCATGGCTGGGGATCATCGGTTTCTTGATTGTCGGCGTCCCCTCACTGGAGCAGGTGGAGGCCGAGCGTTCGGTATCCCTGAATCCGACAGATGCGCCGGCCGTCCAGGCGGCACAGCGGATGAATGAAGACTTCAGGTCTGCTGACCGTTCTGGTCCTTCGGATACCGGCAATGTGGCGACGATCGTTTTGGAGGGTCAGCAACCCCTCGGCGACGATGCCCACAAGTACTACGACCGCTTGATTTCTCAGTTAAAAGACGATTCGAAGCATGTGGCATTTGTCCAGGATTTCTGGGGCGATGAACTCACCAGACACGCCGCGCAAAGCGTCGATGGTAAGGCCGCGTATGTTCAGGTCGGTCTCGCGAAAAACTCGGGTCAGACCGCGGGCAACGATTCGGTCGACGCCATTCAGCGCATCGTCGCGCGGACGCCGGCGCCGCAGGGAGTAAAGGCCTACGTCACCGGGCCGGCGGCGATCAATGCGGATATGAGCCACAGCGGCGACCGGACGGTTGCCACGATCACCCTGGTGAGCGTCGCGGTCATCTTCATCACGTTGCTCCTCGTCTACCGTTCGATCGTCACCGTAATTCTGCTGTTGCTGGTGGTCGGAATTGAATTACAAGTGGCCCGCGGAATTGTTGCCCTCATGGGCCATCACGGGGTCATCGGTCTCACTACCTTCGCGGTCAATTTGCTGGTATCCCTGGTGATCGCGGCTGGGACCGACTACGGGATATTTTTCGTCGGCCGGTATCAGGAGGCGCGTCAGGCGGGCGAGGACCGCGAAACGGCGTACTACACCACGTATCACGGGGTCGCCAAGGTCGTCTTGGCCTCGGGTTTGACGATCGCCGGAGCGCTTTTCTGCCTCATCTTCACGCGGCTGCCCTCTTTCTCGGTGCTGGCCGTCCCGTGCGCGGTGGGCGTATTGGTCGCCGTCGCGGTCGCGGTCACGCTGATTCCGGCAGTTCTCGCCGCCGGGAGCCGTTTCGGTCTGTTCGAGCCCCGGCGAAACACCAACGCTCGCGCCTGGCGACGGGTCGGCACTGCGATCGTTCGATGGCCCGCGCCCATTTTCGTCGCCACAATGGCTGTCACACTTCTCGGGCTGCTGACGCTGCCGGGCTACCGGCCCAGCTACAACGACCAGAAGTACATTCCCAAAGATATCCCCGCCAATTTGGGGTATGAGGCCGCGGCGCGACATTTTCCCCCGTCGACGATGATGTCACCCGAGCTGCTGCTGGTCGAGACCGACCACGATCTGCGCAATCCGGCCGATTTTCTGGTGTTGGAGAAATTGGCCAAGGCGGTCCTCGCTGTGCCGGGCATTTCGATGGTGCAGGCCGTCACCCGGCCCGAGGGGACCCCGATCAAGCACACGACGCTCCCCTATTTGCTCAGCATGCAAGTGGCCGGGCAGCAGCAATTCATGTTTTTTCAGAAAGAGCGGCTGAAAGACATGCTCAAGCAGGCCGATATGTTAGCGGAAGCGATCAACATAACGCGACAGCTTTATGCGCTCACGCAGCAGACGGTGGCCGTGACGCACGACATGGTTTCCACAACGCGTGACATACAGAGCCTCACCAACGACCTGCGAGTTCATATTTCGGATTTCGAGGATTTTCTCCGGCCAATCCGCAGTTACTTCTACTGGGAAAAGCACTGCTACGATATTCCCGTTTGCTTCGCGTTGAGAAGCATTTTCGATTCTATCGACGGCGTTGATGCGGTTACCGACAAGCTGGGCGACGTGGTAACCGACCTCGGTCAGATCGACGTGCTGCTACCCCAGATAGTCGCCCAGTTTCCCGCGATGATCGGGATCATGGAGAGCTCCCGGACCATGCTGCTCACCATGCACAGCACCATGTCCGGGGTGCTCGGAAACATGGGCGACGACAACGGTAACGCGAGCGCGATGGGTAGGGCGTTCGACACCGCTCAAAACGATGATTCGTTTTACCTGCCACCGGAAGCGTTCCAGAACAAGGACTTCCAACGAATCATGAAGATATTCGTCTCACCGGACGGGAAGAACGTCCGTTTGCTCATTTTGCAAAAAGGCGATCCCGCGTCGCCAGAAGGGATTTCCCGGGTCGATCCGATTAAGAGCGCGGCCGAGGAAGCGCTCAAGGGAACCCCGCTGGAAGCCTCGAAAATCTACCTCTCCGGTACCGCCGCGGGTGTGCGCGACGTGGTGCGGGGCTCCACCTACGACCTGATGATCGCCGGGGTTGCTGCGCTCTGCCTAATCTTCATCGTCATGCTGATCATGACACGAAGTTTTGTTGCCGCCCTGGTTATCGTCGGCACGGTATTGCTTTCGCTGGGCGCTTCCTTCGGGCTCTCGGTGTTCGCCTGGCAGGATCTGCTCGGCATCCAAATACATTGGTCGGTGCTCGTGATGTCCGTCATCGTCCTTTTGGCGGTGGGGTCCGACTATAACTTGCTGCTGGTTGCCCGAATGAAAGAGGAAATAGCGGCCGGCATCAACACCGGCATCATCCGCGCCATGGGTGGCACCGGCAAAGTCGTGACGAACGCGGGGCTCGTGTTCGCTTTCACCATGGGGTCGATGATGGTCAGCGACCTGCGCGTCATCGGTCAGGTGGGCACAACGATCGGTCTGGGTTTGCTGTTCGACACGCTGGTCGTGCGGGCGTTCATGACCCCGTCCATCGCCGCGCTGCTGGGGCGCTGGTTCTGGTGGCCGCAACAAGTGCGCCCCCGTCCCGCCAGTTCCTTACTTCGTCCCACCGGTCCCCGTCCGTTGGTACGCGCCTTGTTGCTGAGATAGCTGCGGTCATGGCGGATTTCCAGTTGAGGACAACAGCGGCAACCGTGGGGAGCACCGTGGCGCAGGGCGATGGCGAAACCAGAGGCCGCCTCGAGGTGCCCGGCACGCGCGCCTTCACCGTCTGCCCGTTGAAGGCCGCATGAGCGACGAACACCCTCGGCCGCCCTTGGTGGCGCGAACAATCCGCAGGCTTTCACCGCTCATCATCCTGGCGTGGGCGGCGTTGACACTCACCGTGACTTTCGCCGTTCCGCCGTTGGAGCAGGTCGGGGAAGAACATTCCGTACCCCTGGCCCCCCAAGACGCGCCGTCGGTGCGAGCCATGACGGACATGGGCAAGGCGTTCAAAGAGTCCGATTCGGACAGTTTTGCGATGATCGTGCTGGAGGGGCAGCAACCGCTCGGGGACGACGCCCGCACGTACTACCAAAGCTTGGTTCGCGCGTTACGAAACGACCCACAGCATGTCGAACACGTGCAGGATTTGTGGGGAGATCGGCTGACGGCGGCCGGCGTGCAAAGTCCCGACGGCAAGGCCGCATATGTGCAACTGAATCTGGCCGGCAACCAAGGCACCCCCCTGGCTAAGGAATCCGTGGCCGCGGTCCGGCACATCGTGAAACAGACGCCGCCTCCCCCGGGCGTCGACGTGCATCTCACCGGCCCGGCAGCGCTCATACCGGACATGCAGCGCAGCGGCGACGCATCACTCCTGGCGATGGCCCTGATAGGCGCCGTGATCATCTTCGCGGTACTGCTGGTCGTCTACCGTTCGGTCACCACGGCCGTCCTGGTATCTATCGGGGTCGGGATCGAAGTCGGCTCCGCCAGAGGGATCATCGCTTTTCTCGCCGACCACAACGTCGTCGTGCTGTCGACGTTCGCCATCAACCTGCTGGTGACGCTCTCGATGGCCGCCGGAACCGACTACGGAATATTCTTTTTCGGCCGCTATCAAGAGGCCCGTCAGGCCGGCGAAGACCCCCACACGGCCTACTACACCACCTACCGCGGGGTCACTCCCGTCGTTTTGGGTTCCGGATTGACGATCGCCGGAGCGATGTTGTGCCTGAGCTTCACCCGGATGCCCATCTTCCAGACCATCGGCGTCCCGTGCGCGGTAGGCATGCTCGTCGCGGTCGCGATCGCGATCACGCTGGTTCCGGCCATCCTGACCATCGGGAGTCGCTTCGGACTATGCGACCCCAAGCGCAGGATCGCGGAACGCCGGTGGCGAGGGGTCGGCACCGCGATCGTCCGCTGGCCCGCGCCCATTCTCGCCGCGACATTGGCGGTCGCGCTGATTGGCCTGGTGACACTGCCGGGCTACAAAACGAGCTACGACGACCGCTCCTATCTACCGCAAGACCTTCCGGCGAATCTCGGGTATGCGGCCGCCAATCGACATTTCTCCCAGTCGCGAATGATGCCCGACATATTGATGATCCGGGCGGACCACGATATGCGGAACCCGGCAGATTTTCTCCTGCTGCATAAACTGGCCAAGGCGATCTTTCGGGTCCCAGGCATTTCTCGGGTCCAAGGCATAACCCGACCCGAGGGGACGCCGATTGAGCACACTTCGATCCCGTTCCTGATCAGCGTGCAAAACGCGGCAATGCTGCAAAATGTGACGTTCATCAAAAAAACCATGAACGACCTTCTCAAACAGGCCGACCTGCTATCAGAGCAAATTACGCTGATGAAACGCCTCTACACCTTGCAGGAGCATCTCACCGCGATTGCCCAACACACGGTCGGCCTGACAAAGGAAATGATCTCGATAATCGACGAAACAGAAGATCACTTCTCCGATTTCGAAGATTTCTTCAGGCCAATTCGAAGTTACTTCTACTGGGAGAAGCACTGCTACGATATTCCCGTTTGCTATGCGCTGAGGAGCATATTCGATGCGCTCGATGGTCTCGATGAGCTCGCCGACAAAAGCCACCACATCCTGGAAGATGCCGAGAAAGTCGTCGCGCTGCTGCCGCGGATATTGGCGCAGATCCCGCCGATGATCGCGATCTTGGAGGCCACGCGCACCATCCTGCTGACCAACCACAGCACCACGTCCGGGTTCTTGGGCCAGATGGACGACACGAACCAGAACACCACCGCCATGGGTCAGGCGTTCGACGCCGCGCACAACGATGATTCCTTCTATCTGCCTCCAGACATCTTCCAGAACCCGGACTTTCAGCGCGCGATGACTTCCTTCGTCTCTCCCGACGGGAAGGCGGCCCGGTTCATCATTTCGCATCGCGGCGATCCCGCGACGCCCGAGGGCATCGCGCGGATCGACCGGATTCGGTCGGCGGCCGAGGAGGCGCTCAAGACGACCCCCCTGGAGGGCGCCAAGGTCGAGCTGGCGGGCACCGCATCGACCTACAAAGACTTCCGTGACGGCTCGAAATACGATCTATGGATCGCGCTGGTTGGAGCGCTTTGTCTCATTTTCGTCATCATGCTCGTCCTCACGCGAAGTTTTGTGGCCGCCCTGGTTATCGTCGGGACCGTACTGCTTTCGTTGGGTGCATCCTTTGGCTTGTCGGTACTCGCCTGGCAGTACCTGCTCGGCATCAAATTGCACTGGATGGTACTTCCGATGTCCGTGATCGTGCTGTTGGCCGTCGGATCCGACTACAACCTGCTTTTGGTATCACGGATGAAAGAGGAAATAGCGGCCGGCATCAACACCGGCATCATCCGCGCCATGGGCGGAACCGGGAAAGTGGTGACGAACGCGGGCCTGGTGTTCGCCTTCACCATGGCCTCGATGGTGTTCAGCGATCTGCGCATCATCGGCCAGGTCGGCACCACCATCGGGCTGGGCCTGATGTTCGACACCCTGGTCGTGCGCTCGTTCATGACGCCATCCATCGCCGCGCTGCTCGGACGCTGGTTCTGGTGGCCACAGACGGTGCGTCCGCGTCCGGCCAGCTTCATGCTTCGCGATGTGGGGCCGCGTCCGCTGGTACGGTCCCTCCTGCTGAGGGAGGATCCGCCCGCCAAGGACGACGACGCGGTCACGGTCGACTTCCCAAAGCTGTCCGTCTAGCTCGGCGCCCGATTTGATGGCGCCGCGAAGCCGGCGGCCTGGAGTGGGCCCTAGACCGGCAAACTAGTTATGGAACCGGAATCGATATGCCGAGGAATCCCTCAAGCAGTTGTATCGCGCCAATCAATAGAGCCAGAGTCAAATATGCCAGTACCAATGCCTCATACGGCACCAGGAAGGCGAGATAGATTGCGCTCACGAGCTTTTGCATTACGTAGTTCACGGTACTCATCAGATTTGTAATCTGATTGATGTATGGCGCGGCCAGGCCGTTGACGATATCAACGATTGATTCCGCGCTCGGCATCACCGACGCGGCATTGACGGCCTCGGCGGCCGCGTAGGCGCCGGCACCCGCGTGCAGCTGCTGCGCGAACTGCTGACCGAACGCCGTGGCCTTCCCCAGCAGGCCCTGAAACTCCTGGGCGACCCCGGAGAAAATCTGCGAAATGCCCGCCGACACCTCATCGGCGGCCGCCGGCAGCACCGATACGGTGGGGACCGCCGCCGCCAGGTGGGCCGCGTTGACCGTCGAACCGATGGCAGCCACGTCGGCGGCCGCCGCCGCCATCATCTCCGGCGCCGCGCTCACGTACGACATATCTATCCTCCAGCCGGTCACTGGGGACCCAGCGGCAAAGCGACAAGCACGACTGGGCACGCCCGTCACGGAGATTACACACAAGTACAACTGCGTGGGGCAGCTTCGGCTGAACGCATTTAATAAAAACCGACGGCAGTGCAAACCGGCTGCAAGTGCCGCTGCCGACCTGGTCCAAAACGCCTCAAAAGCGTGCCGTCCTCCGGGTTCGGTAGGTTCCTACCGGCCCACGCGGATGGAGCCGGGCCCGAAACCGGCCCGGTTGGCTTCGATAAGCCTCAATTCATCATCGACGGTCCGGCTCGCCGGACCTCCGCGTAGCTGCCCGCCTCCGCGCAGGAATCTCAGCTCGCGTCGCGCAGCACGGGCTGTGTCATCGAGGCCAACTCGACAACCACGGCCGCCTCAGCAAACAAATCGACGGCCTCCGCGATGGTGCGGTCGACGAACGAAGCAAAACGCTCGAAGGCGATGCCTTCCGGGATCCACTGGGATCGGCGGGCCACCAGGCCAATGCGCTCCGAATCATCGGAACCGCGCACGATTGCGGTTACTCCGCGGGTCTTCTGGTTCCACGCGTCGGCAAAGCGCGTCAGCCAGACGCGATCGGCACCGCCGAAGAACCGCCCGGGGCTCACGCTGACGCTCAACATGTCGTCGAACGAGGGGGAACCCTCGAGGTGGACATGGAGCCGCCCGGAACCGGCGTCGACGACACAGAAGTATTCGCCATCGTGCTCACCCCTGAGGAACCGCAGCCCGGAGGTGGACAGATAGCGTTCGATCAGGTTCGTGCAAATCGACCCAGTTGTCATAGCTAGAAGTCTGAGGCCAGCGACTTTGAGGACCCTTTGAGCGAAGCTAGCCCCCGTCGAAGAATCTACTGAGAATTCGCTGAGTGACCTCGACCGCTTCAGCCGGCGAGCCGCGCGACCTCGACCATCGCGGACGCGATCCGCGCGATCTCCTCCGCCGAGCAGATGTAGGGCGGCATCGCGTAGACCAGGTTGCGGAACGGGCGCAGCCAGACGCCCTGGTCCAGCGCCGCCGGCGTGGCGACGGCCAGGTCCACCGGCCGGGCGCATTCGATCACGCCGATGCCGCCGCACACCCGCACATCGACGACGCCGGGTAGCGCACGCGCGGGTGCCAGGCCCTCGGCCAGCCCCGTGGCTAGCCGGGCCACCCGCGCCCGCCAGTCCTGTCCGAGCAGCAGCTCGACACTGGCCACCGACACCGCGCAGGCCAGCGGATTGGCCATGAACGTGGGCCCGTGCATGAGCGCGCCCGCCTCCCCCGAGCTGATCGCCCGCGCGATGTCGGACGTGCACAGCGTGGCGGCCAGGCTGAGGTATCCGCCGGTCAGCGCCTTGCCGACGCACATGATGTCCGGACCCACCCCGGCGTGGTCGGCGGCGAAAAGCTCCCCGGTGCGCCCGAACCCGGTCGCGATCTCGTCGAAGACAAGCAGCACGTCGTGCCGGCGGCACAGCTCGCGCAGGTCGCGCAGGTATGCGGGATCGTGGAAGCGCATCCCGCCGGCCCCCTGCACGACGGGCTCGACGATGACGGCCGCCAGTTCGGCGGCGTGCCGCGCCAGTTGCGCCTCGAACGCCGCGACGTAGGCGGGGTCGTATTCGCGCGGCACCTGGGGGGCGAACACCTGGCGGGCCAGGATGTCCGTCCACAGCGAGTGCATGCCCCCGTCGGGGTCACAGACGCTCATCGGGGTGAAGGTGTCGCCGTGGTACCCGCCCCGCCAGGTCATCAGCCGGTGCTTGCCGGGACGGCCCCGGCTGCGCCAGTACTGCAGTGCCATCTTCACCGCGACCTCCACCGACACCGAGCCGGAGTCGCTGAAGAAAACCGTGTCCAAGCCCGCCGGCGTGATCTGCACCAGCAGCTGCGCCAGCCGGGCCGCCGGCTCGTGGGTCAGCCCGCCGAACATGACGTGGTTCATGGTCGCCAGCTGCGCGGTCAGCGCCGCGTCCAGCTCCGGGTGGCCGTGCCCGTGGATCGCGGTCCACCAGGAGCTCATCGCGTCGAGCGCCTCGACGGGCCGGCCGTCGCGGACCAGCGTCAGCGTGGTGCCGTGGGCCCCGACGGCCACCATGGGCGCCACCGCTTCCCCACCGATGGTGCTGTACGGGTGCCACAGGTGCGCCGCGTCGATCGCGCTGATTTGCTCGGGCGTCAACCCGGCCCTCGCCGCAGGCATAGAGACCGAGCGTAAAGCAGCCGGCTCGCACAAATCCCGGCCATCGGGGAGCATCTAAGGCCATGGACCCCAATCCGGGTGACCGCATCGCCGCCCCGCCGGTGCCCGACCAGCCGCACCAGGCGCCCCGAGTGCTGCGCCTGCGCATAGTCCCGTGGGACGTCGTCTGCACCGTCGCCCTGCTGGTGCTGCTGGTGGTCCTCGCGACGGCGACGACGTGGCCGGCGCGGCTTTTCGGCTTCCTCGCGAACGTCTGCGAGGGCGACACGTGCGGGCCGGTGCCCTTCGGGGTTGACTTCTACATCCGCCCGCTGGTGTGGGGCGGCATCGGCGCCGCCATCGCCGCGGCCGGCATCGGCCCGTTCGTTTCGCTGCTGAAGGGCTGGTACATGTCCTTCTGGCCGGTTCTGGCCCTCGCCCTCCTCATGGTCGCCTCCGTGGCCGGCTCGATCCTGACCACGTTCAGCGCGCGCTACTGGCTCTGAGCGGACTGAGACCCAAATCACAACTGCGCGGGCCGGATTCGGCCCGCCAGTCACCGTCCGGTCACGTTACGACAAATAATCCCTCGTGGACGTCACCAGCTATTTTGCGGCTGCAACTTCTGTTGTAAAAGTGTCTGTAGTGACTGGTGTGAATCTTGCCGGCTAGCCGGCGGGTTCGTACCAAACGTCATGCAGCGGCGTCCGGCCCCGACGGGGAGGCCCTCGCCGCCTGCACTGGCGGCCGCCGCGCGAAGTCACCGCGCCGGAGGCCCAGGACCCAAGAAGGTAGGGATCCCAAATGAAACGCATCTACGCTTTCGCGATCGGAGTCGCGATGCTGATGGCCCCTGTGGTCACCGCCGGCATCGCGACGGCCGACCCCGGCACCCGGTCGATGGATTACCAGCAGGCCACCGACATCGTCGTCATGCGCGGCCTTTCGCAGCGCGGGGTGCCATTCTCCTGGGCCGGCGGCGGCATCACCGGCCCCTCCCGCGGCAAGGGCACCGGCGCCATGACGGTCGGCTTCGACGCGTCGGGGCTGATGCAGTACGCCTACGCGGGGGCGGGGATCAAGCTGCCTCGTTCCTCCGGTGAGATGTACCGCCTCGGCCAGAAGGTCCTGCCGGCGCAAGCGCGCCGCGGCGACCTGATCTTCTACGGCCCCGAGGGCACCCAAAGCGTCGCGATGTACCTCGGCAACAACCAGATGCTGGAGGTGGGCGACGTCGTCCAGGTGTCGCCCGTGCGCGCCAACGGCATGACGCCGTATCTGGTGCGGGTCCTCGGCGTCCAGCAGATGCCCTACCAGCAGGCACCGGTCCAGCAGTTGCCCGCGCAACAGGCGCCCGCGCAGCAGGTGCCCACGCAGCAGGCGCCGCTGCAGCAAGCCCCCGTCCAGCAGGTGCCCACGCAACAGGCCCCGCTGCAGCAGGCTCCGGTCCAGCAGGTTCCGGCCCAGCAAGCCCCCGTCCAGCAGGCGCCCGCGCAACCGGCCCCGGTCCAGCAGGCGCCCCTGCAGCAGCTGCCGCTGCTGCAGTCGCCGGCGCCGCAGGCGCCGGTGCAGCCCGCCCCATACGGCATCACGCGGTAGCCCCCTCGCGCGGCACTTCCCAGCGCGCCGAACATCCGCCACTTGCTCCCGTCGGGAGCGGGTGGCGGTTTTCGGTAAATTAGCGGTCGACCATGCAGAGCCTGTCACCGCCCCGCCCACCGGTTGCCGCTGCGAAACCGGTGGTTGCGCGCGCCGCGGGCTTCTATCGTTACGACCTCGACGGCCTGCGCGGCATCGCGATCGCGTTGGTCGCCGTGTTCCACATCTGGTTCGGCCGCGTTTCCGGCGGCGTGGACGTCTTCCTGGCGTTGTCGGGGTTCTTTTTCGGCGGAAAAATCCTGCGCGCCGCACTCAGCCCGGACCTTTCGCTGTCGCCGGTCGCGGAGGTGTTTCGGCTGGTCCGCCGCCTGCTGCCCGCCCTGGTCGTGGTTCTGGCCGGCTGCGGGCTGCTGACGATCCTGGTGCAACCGGAGACCCGCTGGGAGACCTTCGCCGACCAGAGCCTGGCCAGCCTGGGCTACTACCAGAACTGGGAGCTGGCCAACAGCGCGTCCGATTACCTGCGGGCCGGCGAGGCCGTCACACCGCTGCAGCACATCTGGTCCATGTCGGTGCAGGGCCAGTTCTACATCGCGTTCCTGGTGCTGGTCGCCGGCTGCGCGTACGCGTGGCGCGGCCGGCGGGCCGCCCACCTCCGGACCGTGTTCTTGGTGCTGCTCAGCGCGCTCACGGTGGCCTCGTTCGTCTACGCGATCGTCGCCCACCGGGACGATCAGGCGATCGCCTACTACGACAGTTTCGCCCGGGCGTGGGAGTTGCTGCTCGGCGCGCTCGTCGGCGCCCTGGTGCCCTACGTCCGCTGGCCGACGTGGCTGCGCACCGCCGCCGCCACCGCCGGGCTGGCCGCGATCGTGTCGTGCGGGGCGCTGATCGACGGCGTCAAGGAATTCCCCGGCCCGTGGGCGCTGGTCCCCGTCGGGGCCACCGTGCTGATGATCCTCGCCGGGGCCAACCTGGGGGCCGGCGCCGACGACCGGATGCCGCTGCCGAATCGGGTGCTCGCGACCGGGCCCCTGGTGGCGCTGGGCGCGATGGCCTACTCGCTGTACCTGTGGCACTGGCCGCTGCTCATCTTCTGGCTGTCCTACAGCGGGCATAAGCGCGCGGGCTTCGTCGAGGGCGCGGTGCTGCTGGTGGTGTCCGGGGTGCTGGCCTACCTGACCACGCGGCTGGTCGAGGACCCGCTGCGGTACCGGGCACCCGCCGCCGCCGCGCCGGTCGACTCGGTCCCGACGGTTCCCTGGTGGCTGCGCCTGCGCCGCCCGACGATGGCGCTGGGTTCGATGGTGGTGCTGCTCGGCGTCACGCTGACCGCGACGTCGTTCACCTGGCGCCAGCACGTCACGGTGTTACGCGCCGCGGGCAAGGAACTCAGCGTCCTCAACCCGCAGGACTACCCCGGCGCGCGCGCCCTGACCGAACACGCGCGGGTGCCGGCGCTGCCGATGCGGCCCAGCGTCCTGGAGATCAAGGAGGACCTTCCGGTCTCGACCCGGGACGGCTGCATCAGCGACTTCGTCAACCCGATCGTCGTCAACTGCGCCTACGGCGACGTCGCCGCCACGCGCACCATCGCCCTGGCCGGCGGGTCGCACGCCGAGCACTGGCTGCCCGCACTCGACCTGCTCGGCCGCATGCACCACTTCAAGGTGGTGACGTATCTCAAGATGGGCTGCCCGTTGTCCACCGAGGAAGTCCCGCTGATCATGGGCAACAACGCCCCGTACATGCAGTGCCGCGAGTGGGTGCAGCGGACGATGAACAAGCTGGTCGACGACCGGCCGGACTACGTGTTCACCACGACCACCCGGCCGTGGAACATCAAGGCCGGCGACGTGATGCCGGCCACCTACATCGGCATCTGGCAGGCGTTGTCCGACAACAACATTCCGATCCTGGGCATGCGTGACACCCCGTGGCTGGTCAAGGACGGCAAACCGTTCGACCCCGCGGACTGCCTGGCCAAGAAGGGCGGCAGCCCGCAGTCGTGCGCCGTCAAGCGCTCGGACGTGCTGTCCGATCACAATCAGACCCTCGACTTCGTCGCGCAGTTCCCGCTGCTGAAGGTCCTCGACATGTCGGACGCGATCTGCCGCGCCGACGTCTGCCGCCCCGTCGAGGGAAACGTGCTGATCTACCACGGCGCCCACCACCTGTCGCCCACCTACGTGCGCACCAT
Organism: Mycobacterium interjectum; assembly: GCA_002102225.1. Classification (GTDB taxonomy): domain Bacteria; phylum Actinomycetota; class Actinomycetes; order Mycobacteriales; family Mycobacteriaceae; genus Mycobacterium; species Mycobacterium interjectum_B. Next base: position 86,368 of record LQPB01000066.1, on the reverse strand, counting down.
GACGACCGAGCTGGGCCGTCAGATCGGGGCCAGCACCGGTTGGTGGTGACCCGCCGCCGCACCGGGGGCGCGGATAAGGTCAAGTGATGCCGACGAACGATCCAGCCGTCGAATCAGGGAGTGGCGCGGGCCCCGCCGCGCGGGATGCGGGCAGGGCCCAGCCCAAACTGGCCACGGTCTGGCCGGGTACCCCTTATCCGCTCGGCGCCTCCTATGACGGCGCAGGAACCAACTTTTCGTTGTTCTCCGAGATCGCCGAGCGGGTCGACCTGTGCTTGATCGACCGCGACGGCGGCGAGTCCCGGATCCCCCTCGATGAGGTCGACGGCTACGTCTGGCACGCGTACCTGCCCAACATCACGCCGGGTCAGCGGTACGGATTTCGCGTGCACGGCCCCTTCGACCCGGCGGCCGGCCACCGGTGTGACCCGAGCAAGCTGCTGCTGGATCCGTACGGCAAGGCGTTCCACGGGGACTTCACCTTCGGCCAGGCGCTGTATTCCTACGACCTCGAGGCCGTCACCCCGGACGGCCCCAACGCCGACGGGGCCGACCCCGGGACCCCACCGATGGTCGACTCGCTCGGCCACACCATGACCAGCGTGGTGAGCAACCCGTTTTTCGACTGGGGCTCCGACCGCGCCCCGCTCACCCCCTACCACGAGACCGTCATCTACGAGGCCCACGTCAAGGGCATGACGCAAACCCACCCCGGCGTCCCCGAGGAGCTACGGGGCACCTACGCCGGGCTGGCCCACCCGGTGGTGATCGATCACCTCAAGTCGCTCGGCGTCACCGCCATCGAGCTCATGCCGGTTCACCAGTTCATGCACGACTCGCGGCTGCTCGACCTGGGCTTGCGAAACTACTGGGGCTACAACACGTTTGGCTTCTTCGCCCCGCACAACCAGTACGCCTCCAACCGCCAGGCCAGCGTCGCCGAGTTCAAATCGATGGTGCGAAGCTTTCATGAGGCCGGCATCGAGGTGATCCTCGACGTGGTCTACAACCACACCGCCGAAGGCAACCACCTCGGGCCCACGATCAACTTCCGCGGCATCGACAACGCCGCCTACTACCGGCTCGTCGACGAGGACCTGCGGCTGTACAAGGACTACACCGGCACCGGCAACAGCCTCAATCCCCGGCACCCGCACGTGCTGCAGCTGATCATGGACTCGCTGCGCTACTGGGTGATCGAGATGCACGTCGACGGGTTCCGCTTCGACCTGGCGGCCACGCTGGCCCGCGAGCTGCACGACGTCGACCGGCTGAGCGCGTTTTTCGACCTGGTGCAGCAGGATCCGGTGGTCAGCCAGGTCAAATTGATCGCCGAGCCGTGGGACGTCGGCGAGGGCGGCTACCAGGTCGGAAATTTCCCGGGTTTGTGGACGGAGTGGAACGGGAAGTATCGCGATACTGTGCGTGACTACTGGCGGGGCGAGCCCGCAACCCTGGGCGAGTTCGCTTCCCGGCTGACCGGGTCGTCGGACCTCTATGAGGCGACGGGTCGCCGACCCAGCGCCAGCATCAACTTCGTCACCGCCCACGACGGATTCACGCTCAATGACCTGGTCTCCTACAACGAAAAGCACAACCTGGCCAATGGCGAGGAAAACCGGGACGGGGAAAGCCACAACCGGTCGTGGAACTGCGGCGTCGAAGGCCCCACCGACGACCCCGACATCAACGAGCTGCGCACCCGGCAGATGCGCAACTTCTGGGCCACCCTGATGCTCAGCCAGGGCACGCCGATGATCGCGCACGGCGACGAGTTCGGGCGCACCCAGAACGGCAACAACAATGTCTACTGCCAGGACTCCGAATTGTCTTGGATGGACTGGTCATTGGTCGACAAGAACGCGGACCTGCTGGCGTTCGCGCGCAAGGTGACCACGTTGCGCAAGAATCACCCGGTGTTCCGCCGGCGTCGCTTCTTCGAGGGCGAGCCGATCCGAAGCGGCGACGAGGTCCGCGACATCGCCTGGCTCAATCCGAGCAGTCGCGAGATGACACATGAGGACTGGGGTGAGAGCATCCACAAGTGCGTGGCGGTGTTCCTCAACGGCGACGCCATCACCGCGCCGAACGCCCGCGGTGAGCGGGTGGTCGACGACTCGTTCCTGTTGTGCTTCAACGCCGGCGACGAACCGATCGAGTTCGTGATGCCGCCCGACGACTATGCCCAGGAGTGGACCGTGGAGCTGAACACCAACGAGCCGGCGGGCTCCAAAGAAGGGGCCGATCAGGTGATGAGCGCCGAAGAGAAGGTCTCGCTGCCCTCGCGTTCGCTGCTCGTCCTTCGTAAGACCTTGTGACGCATGGCCTTACCGGTCCTGTCCACCTACCGGCTCCAGCTGCGTGGTGAGTCCAGCGGATTCGCGTTCACCTTCGCCGACGCCGAGAACCTGCTGGACTACCTCGACGACCTCGGGGTGACCCACCTCTACCTGTCCCCGGTCCTGACCGCGGCACGCGGGTCCACGCATGGCTACGACGTCACCGACCCCACCACGGTCTCCGACGAGCTGGGCGGTCCCGACGGCCTGGCGCGCCTGTCCGCGTCGGCGCGGGCGCGCGGCATGGGCCTGATCATCGACGTCGTGCCCAACCACGTCGGCATCGACGACCCGCGGCAGAACGCCTGGTGGTGGGACGTGCTGCGGAGCGGCCGCGATTCGCGGTACGCGGCGTTCTTCGACATCGACTGGGACCTCGACGAGGACGGCCGAATCGTGTTGCCGATCTTGGGTTCCGACGACGACGCGGCCGAGGCGAAGGTCGACGGCGACCTGCTGCGGCTGGGCGACCTGGCGCTGCCCATCGCGCCCGGCACCGGCGAGGGAACCGGCCTCCAGGTGCACGACCGCCAGAACTACCGGATGGTCGGCTGGCGCAACGGGGTCTGCGGTTACCGCCGGTTCTTCTCGATCACCACCCTGGCGGGCCTGCGCCAGGAGGATCGCGCGGTGTTCGACGCCAGCCACGCCGAGGTGGCCCGCTGGTTCGGCGAGGGACTGGTGGACGGTATCCGGATCGACCACCCCGACGGATTGTCCGATCCCTGCGGCTATTTGGCGCGGCTGCGCGAGCTGGCCGGCCCGGACGCCTGGATCGTCATCGAGAAGATCCTGGCCGTCGACGAGGCGCTCGAGCCCACGCTGCCGGTGGCGGGAACCACCGGCTACGACGTGCTCCGCCAGGTCGGCGGGGTCTTCGTCGACCCGGCCGGTGAGGAGGCGCTGACCGCGCTGGTCGGCTCGGCCGGCGTGGATTACCACGCCATGCCCAAGCTGCTCGCCGAGCTCAAGATCCGCGCCGCCACGGTGACGTTGGCCAGCGAGCTGGCCCGGCTACGACGGGCCATCGTGGCCGCGGCGGGCATCGACCACCCGCTGCTCTCCGAGGCGGTCGCCGCCCTGCTCACCCACATCGGCGTCTACCGCAGCGACTACCCCGGCCTGGCCGCGCTGCTGCCCACCGCGCTGGCCGAAACCCAGGCGCAGTCACCAGAATTGGGGCCAGCACTGCAGGTGCTCGCGGCGGCCCTGGCGCGCGCCGGGGAACCCGCTACCCGGCTGCAGCAGCTGTGCGGCGCCGTGACCGCCAAGGCCGTCGAGGACTGCCTGTTCTACCGCGACGCCCGGCTGGTGTCGCTCAACGAGGTGGGCGGCGAACCGCATCGCTTCGGTGTCGGGCTGGCCGAGTTTCACCACAGCGCCGCCACCCGCGCCCGGTTGTGGCCGCACAGCATGACCACGCTGACCACCCATGACACCAAGCGCGGCGAGGACGTGCGGGCCCGGATCGGTGTGCTGTCCCAGGTGCCGTCGCTGTGGACGGAGTTCCTCCTCCGCTGGGAGGCCAAGGCGCCCTCCCCCGATCCCGCGACCGGACAGTTCCTGTGGCAGAACATCTTCGGCGTCTGGCCGGTGGGCGGGCAGGTCACCGAGGAGCTGCGCGCGCGGCTGCACGCCTACGCCGAGAAGGCCATCCGCGAGGCGGCCTGGCATACGTCGTGGAACGACCCGGACGCCGACTTCGAGGGCGCGGTGCACCGTTGGTTGGACACCGTCCTCGACGGCCCGGTCGCCGGCCAGCTGACCGAATTGGTGGGGCAACTCAATTCGCACGCGGCCAGCGACGCGCTGGGCCAGAAGCTGCTCGCGCTGACGGTGCCGGGGATACCCGACGTCTATCAGGGCACCGAGCTGTGGGACGACAGCCTGGTCGACCCGGACAACCGTCGCGCCGTCGACTACGCGATGCGGCGCGGCGCCCTGAAAGACCTGCACCACCCGAAGATTCGCGTGGTCACCACCGCACTTCGGGTGCGGCGATCGCGCCCGGAAACGTTCCTGCGCGGCGCGTACGTTCCGGTGCTCGCCGACGGCGAGGCCGGCGAGCACGTCGTGGCGTTTCGCCGCGGCGACGACGTGCTGGTCGCGGTGACCCGCTGGACCGTGCGGCTGGCCGAAAAGGGCTGGGGCAACACCGTGTTGCCGCTGCCCGAGGGCACCTGGACCGACGCCCTGTCCGGCGCCGTGGCCAGTGGGGCGACGTCGGCCGCCCAGCTGTTCTCGGACCTGCCCGTGGTGCTGCTGGAACGCCGGCATGACTGAGTTCCGGGTGTGGGCACCCGGGCCGTCGCTGGTGCGCCTCGACGTCGACGGCGCGACGCACCACATGATCCGCTCGGACGACGGCTGGTGGCACGCCGACCTCGAGACGGCGCCCGACGCCCGGTACGGATACCTGCTCGACGACGACACCACCGTGCTGCCCGACCCCCGCTCGGCCCGCCAGCCCGACGGCGTGCACGCCCGCTCGCAGCTGTGGGATCCGGCCGGTGCGCGGTGGACCGACGGCGATTGGCCGGGCCGTTCGTTGGACGGCGGCGCGGTGATCTACGAGCTGCACCTCGGGACCTTCACGCCGACGGGCACTTTCGACGCCGCCGCCGAAAAGCTGGACTACCTGGTCGATCTCGGTGTCGACTTCGTCGAGCTGATGCCGGTCAATTCCTTTGCCGGCACCCACGGCTGGGGCTACGACGGCGTGTTGTGGTACAGCGTGCACGAGCCCTACGGCGGCCCCGACGGCCTGGTCCGGTTCGTCGACGCCTGCCACGCGCGCGGCCTGGGAGTGCTGATCGACGCGGTGTTCAACCACCTCGGCCCGTCCGGGAACTACCTGCCGCGCTTCGGGCCCTACCTGTCGTCGGGGAGCAACCCGTGGGGCGAAGGCATCAACATAGCCGACGCGGACTCCGACGAGGTGCGGCGCTACATCATCGGCTGCGCGCTGCGCTGGATGCGCGACTTCCACGCCGACGGCCTGCGCCTGGACGCCGTGCACGCGCTGGTGGACACCACGGCCATCCACATCCTCGAGGAGCTCGCCACCGAAACCGACCGGCTGGCAAGCCAGTTGGGCCGACCGCTGTCGCTGATCGCCGAGAGCGACCTTAACGACCCGCGGCTGATCACCGCTCGCGAGCGCAACGGCTACGGGCTGACCGCGCAGTGGGCCGACGACATCCACCACGCCATTCACACGGCGGTGTCCGGCGAGCGCCAGGGCTACTACGCGGATTTCGGGTCGCTTGGCACCCTGGCGCAAACGCTGCGGCACGGCTACTTCCACGCCGGCACCTATTCGTCGTTCCGGCGCCGCCGGCACGGGCGCCCGCTGGACACGGGTTCCATCCCGGCCACCCGGCTGGTCGCGTACACCTGCACCCACGATCAGGTCGGCAACCGGGCGCTCGGTGATCGCCCATCGCAGAACCTGACCGCCGGGCAGCTCGCGGTCAAGGCCGCGCTCGCACTCGGCTCGCCCTACACCGCAATGCTTTTCATGGGCGAGGAATGGGGCGCGTCGACCCCGTTCCAGTTCTTCAGCTCGCATCCCGAGCCGGAGCTGGCGAAAGCCACCGCCGAGGGCCGCAAGGCCGAATTCGCCGAGCACGGCTGGGATGCCGACGAGATTCCCGATCCCCAGGATCCGCAGACCTTTTTGCGCTCCAAGCTGAACTGGGACGAGGTCGACTCCGGCGAACACGCCCGCTCGCGCCGCCTGTACCGGGATCTGATCGCCCTGCGGCACCACGACCCCGACCTGGCCGACCCGTGGCTGGGGCAGCTCACGGTCGACTACGACGAGGAGCAACGCTGGATCAGCATTCGTCGCGGCGGGTTGCGGATCGCATGCAACCTGGGCGCCGAGCCGGCGAGCGTGCCCGTGGCGGGCGAGGTGGTCCTCGCGTGGGGCGAGCCGGAGGTCGGCGCCGACAGCACCGTGCTGGACGGCCATTCATTTGCCATCCTGCGCGTACAGTAGGCCATAACCCTTATATGACCTAACTAACGCATGGCTGCGTGGACAAGGAGTTCGCGGATGACCCGCACCGAGAACGACACCTGGGACCTGGCGTCGAGCGTCGGCGCGACCGCCACGGCCGTCGCCGCGTCACGGGCAATGGCCTCCCAGGGCCCCGATCCCCTGCTGGCCGACCCGTGGGCCGACCCGCTGGTGCGGGCGGTGGGCATCGACACCTTCGTCAAGCTGATCGATGGCGAGATCGGGCCCGGCGACGACGATCCGGTGCTGAACCGCCGGACCATGAACGAACAGATCACCGTGCGCACCCGTTTTTTCGACGATTTCTTCATGCAGGCGACCGGCTCGGGCATCAGGCAGGCCGTCATCCTGGCGTCGGGCCTGGACACCCGGGCCTACCGGCTGGCGTGGCCGGCCGGCACGGTGGTGTACGAGATCGATCAACCGGCGGTCATCGACTTCAAGACGCGGACGCTGGCGGGCCTGGGGGCCGAGCCGACCGCGCAGCGCCGCACGGTCGCGATCGACCTGCGCGACGACTGGCCGTCGGCGTTGGCGGCGGCCGGGTTCGACACCGGACAGCCGACGGCCTGGAGCGCCGAAGGCCTGCTCCCGTATCTGCCCCCGGAGGCTCAGGATCGCCTGTTCGACAACGTCGTCGCGCTTTCCGCGCCCGGCAGCCGGATCGCTACCGAACATCTGGACCTGCGCACCGTCCCCTCGGACTGGGCGCAACGGCTGACCGAGCGGTCCCGGCGCATCGGCTCCAACATCAACCTGGCCGAGTTGTTCTACACCGGCGAGCGCAACACCGCCGCCGAGTACCTCACCGGGCACGGTTGGCGGGTGAACATTCGAACCACCGAGCAGTGCTACTCCGCCCATGGGTTCGAGCTGCCCAACGACGAGATGGCCGCCTTCGGCGGCGACTCCGGCTACCTGACCGCCGATCTGGACTAGGCAACCGGCGGGTGCGGTGCGGTTCACTCGCGAGCAGCTGAAGGGGTTCAGCGGCCGGACGCTGCCCGACCTGATCTCCGCCGACGTCCGGCTACTGTTCGTGGGCATCAATCCGGGCTTGAGAACCGTTGCGGTGCAGGCGCATTTCGCTCCCCGCGGCAATCGGTTCTGGCCGGCCCTCTACCGCGCCGGCATCACCGATCATCTGATCGACGCCTCGTCCGGGTTTACCCCGACCGACCGGGATTACTTGCTAGCGCGCGGAATTGGCATCACGAACCTGGTCGAGCGGGCGAGCGCGGGCGCCGACGAACTCACGGTCGCGGAGCTGGTCGAGGGCCGGCGGAAGCTGGACCGGACGGTGCGGAAGTACTCCCCGAAGGTGGTCGCGGTCCTGGGGATCACCGCCTTTCGAGACGCGTTCGGCGAGCGCCGGGCCGGCTCGGGCAGGCAGGTATCGCCCTATCCGGCGACGGAGCTGTGGGTGGTCCCCAATCCCAGTGGTCGCAACGCCCACGCGTCGCTGTCCGGCCTCGCCGCCGCCTACGGCGACGTAGCCCGCGCCGCCGGCATCCCTACACGCTCGGACGGCCCGTAGCCAGCACGGCCTCGGCGATCCCGTCGGCGAGCGGTTCGATCTCGTCGGATCTCAAATCGGCCACGGTGACGCGTATTCCGGGCGCCGTGCCCATGCGGAACCGGGTGCCCGGCGCCGCGGCCCAACCCGCGGCGAGCAGCCGGGTGATCGCCACCGTCTCGTCGGGCACCGGCACCCACACGTTGAGCCCCGATCGGCCGTGGGCGCTCACGCCGCGTCGAGCCAGCTCCTGGCGCAGCCCGGTGCGGTTGCGGGTGTACTGCGCCTCGGCCCGCGCGATCAGGCGCGACGCCCCGTCGTCGGCCCACAACCGGACCGCGAGGTCTTGCAGGAGGTGGCTCACCCATCCCGGCCCCAGCCGGAGCCGCCCCTGCACCCGCTCGATGGTGCGCCGGTCCCCGGCGAGCACGGCGACGCGCAGGTCGGGGCCGTAGGCCTTGGACGCCGACCGCACGAAAGCCCACTGCCCGGTCGAACCGGCCAGGGTGTGCAGCGACGCGCCCGAAATCCCCGCGCAGTGATCGTCCTCGACCACCAGCAGCTCGGCACCGGAAACCAGGCCACGCAGCTCATCCGCGCGGGCCGCGGATAACGCCGCGCCCGTTGGGTTTTGAGCCCGGCCGGTGAGGACGAGCGCGCGCACGCCGCGGGCCAGGGCGCGCTGGACGTCGGCGACCAGCGGCCCGTCGTCGTCGACCCGCACCGGTTCGGGCGAGAACCCCAGCGCCGCAACAAGATCCAGCAGATTGGCCCAGCCGGGATCCTCGACGGCCACCCGATCGCCGGGGCGCAGGTGGGCGGCCAGCGCCCTCTCGATGCCGTCGAGCGCCCCGCTGGTGACCGCGAGGTGATCCGCCGGGACGCCGTCCGCGGCCAGCGCGGTGCACGCCCGTTCCAGCAGTTCGGCCGAGGCGGCCGGCTCACCGTAGAGCAGTGGGGTGGCCCTCGGCGTCTCGACGGATCCGATGGGCAGCAGGGCCGGGTCCGGGTTGCCCGTGGACAGGTCGCGCACGCCCGCAGGGACGTCCAGCCCCAGCAGCGAGCGAGGGGTGGTCGCCGGGCGGTGCCGCACCCGGGTGCCGCGCCGCCCGGCCGCCTCGACTGCCCCGCGTTCGCGCAGCAGGCGGTACGCCGCGGCCACGGTGTTGGCGTTGACGCGCAGTCGTCCGGCCAGTTCGCGGATCGGCGGCAGCGCCGCCCCGGGCACCAGCGCGCCCCGGGAGATGGCCTCCTCGACGCTGGCGGCTATGGATTCCGCACCGGTCCCCGTATATTGTACTGGCACGAGAATTATTATGTACTAGAACAAATGTGAAGGCAATCCGTTGAGTTACCACCCCACCCCCCGGACCACGCCGACCCGCTACCGGGAGCGCTCCGACTACGACCGCGCGACCGTGCACCAGATCCTCGATGAGGCACTGGTCTGTCACCTGGGCTACCTGGGCGCCGGCGGGCCGGTGGTGCTGCCGACGACGCACGCGCGCCTCGGCGAGACCCTGTACCTGCACGGCTCGACCGGCGGCGGCCCGATGCTGGCGGCGACGGCGGCCGCCGCGACCGGGTCGGGTCTGCCGGTCTGCGTCACCGTCACCCTGGTGGACGGGCTGGTGCTGGCCCGCGCGGCGATGCACCATTCGGTGAACTTCCGCTCGGTGGTCGTGCTGGGCGACGCCCGCGTGGTCGAGGATCCGGCGGAGAAGCTGCGCGCGCTGCGCTGCCTGCTCGACCACATCCGGCCCGGGCGCTCGGACGACTGCCGGACGCCCAACGCACGCGAACTGGCGGCGACCGGGGTGCTCGCCCTCGACCTCGTCGAGGTCTCGGCCAAGCTGCGCACGGGCGGCCCGGTCGACGACCCGGAAGACGCCGCGCTGCCGCATTGGGCCGGCGTGGTGCCGCTGGGCCTGACGGCCGGAGCGCCGGTGCCCGCCGCCGACCTCGATCCCGCCACCCCGCTGCCCGCGTACCTAACGCGCTGAGCCCGCTCGGCGGCCGTTTTCCCACCACGATCCGACCAGCATGACGATGCCGGCCCACGCGATGCCCAGCAGCCAGCCGGCCAGCACATCGCTGACGTAATGCACGCCCAGATACACGCGCGAGTACCCGATCACCAGCGCCGAGCCGATCGCCATCGCCCAGACGAACACCCGCCCCGCCCACCTCGTGATCAGCCAGCGCGTCACCATCCAGGCCGACAGCAGCATGATCGCGGCGGTGCCGGTGGCGTGTCCGGAGGGAAAGGAATAGCCGTCCGCGGCGATCGCGGCGAACGGCAGGGGTGGGCGTTGCCGGCCTACTAAGGCCTTGGCGGTGAAGAGCATCAGAGCCATCCCTCCGCCTCCCACCAGAGCAAGCACCACGGGCCGCCACGAGCGGCAGCGCCAACCGGCGAGAACCGAAACCGCTAGGGCGAGCGCGGTGAGGAAGAGGGGATCGCCTCCGGCGGTGACCACCCGCAGCGTCGCGGTGAGCCACAGGTCGCGGTGGCCGGCGAGCCAGCGCGCCGCCGGCCGGTCGATTCCGGCGATGCCGTCGCCCTCGAGCACGTCCTCGAGCACTTCGGTGAAGCCCACCGCCACGGCCGCCACCACGACAAAGCCCATAAGCAGTGCGACACCGGCGATCTCGCCCGCGGGCAACCGGCTCGCCAACGGCCATCCCCGGGCGCGGATCTCGTCGCGCCCCCAGGCCAGCGCCCGGCCGATCACCGCCGCGCCGGACGCCCGGGCCCAGAGCCGACGCAACCATGGCCCGCGCCGGCCGACCCAGAACGCCGCCGCCGCGAGCAGCGCCACGACCACCACGGTGCCGGCACTGACGACGCCGAAGCCGGCCGTACCCAACCCATACGGCTCGCCCATGCCGGCGCCTACAACAGGTAGCGGTAGGCCGGCGAACCGGGCTCCAGGGCCTCGACGTGGATCTCGGTGGCGCGCATCCGCGCCATCAAACCGTCCAGCCCCGCCGCCGATCCCAGCTCGATGCCCACCAGCGCCTCGCCGGTTTCGCGGTTGTTGCGCTTCACGTATTCGAACAGGGTGATGTCGTCGTTCGGCCCGAGCACCTCGTCGAGGAACCGCCGCAGCGCACCCGGCTCCTGCGGGAAGTCGACCAGGAAGTAGTGCTTGAGCCCGAGGTGCACCAGCGAGCGCTCCAGCACCTCGCCGTAGCGCGACACGTCGTTGTTGCCGCCCGAGATCAGGCAGACCACGGTCGAGCCGGGCTCGATGTCGGCCTCCAGCAGGCCCGCGACCGACAACGCACCCGCCGGCTCGGCGATGATGCCCTCGTTCTGGTACAGGTCCAGCATCGCGGTGCACACCGCTCCCTCGTCGACCATGGTGATCGACACCATGTCGCCGGCGGCGGCCAGCGCGGCGTAGGTCAGCGTCCCCGCCCGTTTTACCGCCGCGCCGTCGACGAACTGGTCGACGTGGTCCAGCGTCACCGGCTCGCCGGCGGCCAGCGCGGCCATCATCGCCGCGGCGCCGGCCGGTTCGATGCCCAGCACCGCGGTGTTGGTCGTCCGTTCGGCCAGGTAGGTGGTGATGCCGGCGATGCAACCGCCGCCGCCCACCGGGACGACGACCAAGTCGGGCTCGGCATCCAGTTGGTCGAGCAGCTCGACGGCGATGGTGCCCTGGCCGGCCATGGTGCGCAGGTCGTCGTACGGCGGAACCAGCGTGGCGCCGGTGCGTTCGACATCGGCGAGCGCGGCCTCGGCGGCGAGGTCGTAGGTCGATCCGCCGACGATCAGCTCGATGAACTCCCCGCCGTGGTAGCGGATCCGGTCGCGCTTCTGCTTGGGCGTCTTGGCCGGCACGTAGACGCGGCCGTGCACCCCGAGGGCCCGGCAGGCGAAGGCGAAGCCCTGCGCGTGGTTGCCCGCCGACGAGCACACCACGCCCGCGGCCAGCTCCTCCCCCGACAGTTGCACCAGCAGGTTGTAGGCGCCCCGCAGCTTGTAGGAGCGCACGACCTGCAGGTCTTCGCGCTTGAGGTACACCTGCGCGCCGGTGATCGCCGACAGCCGATCGCTCAGCTGCAGCGGGGTCGGCGCGACCACGGGGGCAATCCGCTGCGCCGCGGCATCGATGTCGGCCGCGCACAGCGGCGGACTGCTCGGGCTCTGGCTGAATTCAGCGGACACCGATCAATGGTCCCATGCCGCCCAGCTGGGGATTAGCCCGGTGGAAATCAGCCGACCGGGGTCAGAACGAAGACCGGAATCTGGCGGTCGGTCTTTTTCTGGTACTCGGCATAGTCGGGCCACGCTTCGACGGCGCGCTCCCACCAGGCCGCCTTCTCGTCCCCGAACACCTCGCGGGCCTCGTAATCGCGGGTGATGCTGCCGTCCTGCAGCTCGACCCGCGGGTTCTTCTTGACGTTGTGGTACCAGACCGGGTGCTTGGGGGCGCCGCCGAGCGACGCGACGATCGCGTACTCGCCGTCGTGCTCGACGCGCATCAGCGGGGTTTTGCGCAGCTTGCCGGTCTTGGCGCCGACGGTGGTCAGCAGGATGATGGGTTTCCCCTTCATGTCCGCGGCCTCGGTGCCACCGGATTCGGCGTATTTGTCGGCCTGCTCGCGCGACCAATCCCACGGGCTGGGGGCGTATTCACCTGACAGCGGCATACCCCCACCTTAGGCGCGCCGACTACCCCTCAGCGGGGTACTCGCCCGATGCCAGGTCCTCGAGCAGGCTTGGGCCGGCGGGATTCCAGCCGAATCGCTGGCGGGTCAGCGCGCTCGAGGAGGGCTGGTCGGCGGCGAAGATGGCGCCGAGCGGGCCGAAGCTCTCGGCGGGGGCCGGCTCGACGCCAACACCGAGCCGCCGACCGATCACCTCGGCGATCGCCCGCATCGGATCGCCTTCGTCGCCCACGGCATGCAGCACCGAGCCGGGCGGCGCCTGTTCGAGCGCGAGGCGGAACAACCGCGCCGCGTCGTCGCGATGCACGGCGGGCCAGCGCTGGGTGCCGTCCCCGACGTATGCGGAGACCCCGTTGCGCTGTGCGGCCTGGATCAGGATGCCGGCGAAGCCGTACCGCCCACCGGCGTCGTGCACCGATCGCGGCAGCCGTACCACCGAGGATCGGACACCGCGCTCGGCCAGCTCGATCACGGCCCGGCCGGTGTGGCCGCGCCCCGCGACGGGGCCCTCGATGGCGAAGGGATCGTCTTCGGTGCTGGGACGCCCCGGTACCGCCGGGGTGCCGTTGGCGAGCACCAGCGGTTTGCCGGTGCCGGCGAGCGCTTCGCCCAGCGTGGCGACCGCGCGGGCCTCGTCCCCGATGGCGTCCCCCACACCGGTGAAGTCGTGGTTGAAGGCGAGGTAGATGACGCCGTCGGTGTCACCGGCCGCCTTGTGCAGAACCTCGACGTCGGCGATGTCACCGCGCAGCGGCTCACCGCCGAGCCGACTGACGGTCGCGGCCGCGGCGTCGGATCGCGTCAGCCCCACGACCCGATGGCCGGCGGCGAGGAGCTCCGAAACGACGGCCGAGCCGATACCTCCGCTGGCCCCGGTGACGAACACGCGCATGAGAGACTTCCCTTCGAGTGATGCGACCATGATCCCATCACCGTACAGCACCGATGGGACAAAAGTCCCATCACGTTAGGATGGCGGCATGGGCCGCTGGCAACCCGACGCACGCGAACGCCTGGTCGCCGCGGCGCTGGAGCTGTTCAACGAGCGCGGCTACGACGAGACGACGGTCGCGCAGATCGCCGAGCGGGCCGGGCTGACGAAGAGCACCTTCTTTCGTCACTTCCCGGACAAGCGCGATCTGCTGGCCGCGGGCCAGGACACCATCGCGCAACTGCTTCGTGAGGGCATCGCCGCCGCGCCGGCCGACGCGACACCCCTGGCCGTGGTCTGCTGCGGCCTGAAGTCCGCCGCGGCGGCGTTTACCTCGTTCAACCGCGAACTCGCGCCCCGGCTCAAGGCCGCGATCGCCGCCAGCACCGAGCTCCAAGAACGCAACGCGCTCAAGCAGATTGGGCTGTCCACGGCAATGGCCGAGGCGCTCCAGACGCGCGGCATTCCGGCGCCGACGGCCGTGCTGGCCGCGGAACTCGGTGCCGTGGCGTTCAAAACCGCCTACGCGCAGTGGGGCGAGCCGGGCGAGGAGCAAGACCTGGGCGCCATGGCCTGCGCGGCCTTGCGCGAGTTGCACGCGGCCGCCGTCGATCTCGGCTGATCAGGACCGGACCCGGGCCAGTTCCGCGATGGCGTTCACGCGCCTGATGGCCGTGGCGATCTCGTCGGCGAAGTCGCGTCGTCGCTGGGCGATGTCCGGACTCTCGAACGCGTCCACCAGCTCGCGGTGCCGCGCCAGCCGCAGCGCGGTCTTGAACAGTTCCATCGACCTCGACTCGGCGTTGGCGATCCTGCGCTGCAGCTCCCACTGCTTGCCCACCTCGAGGCACTCGCCGAGAAATTGGTCCTCGTCGAACGATTCGTTCTCGAGGGCGGCCAGCCGGTCGGCGACGATGTGGTAGGCGTCCAGGAACGGGCGCAGCACCAGGTGCGCCAGCAGCAGGTCGGCCTTTTCCAGGAGCCCGCGCACATCGGCTGCGGGGGCGGCCTTGCTGGTGTCCTCCACCCGCCCGATCAGGCGCACCTCGTCGGCGAGTTCCTTTTCGAATTGCGCACGCGCCGAGAACAAGAACTCGAACTTCAGCAACTCGCGCAGGCTCAGTGCCTCGTCGCGCACGGCGGTCGGCGACACCTGACGGTCCACGGAATTCTCGGCGTCCTCGACGGCCGCCAGCAACGCCGTCTCGGCGATGGCGCGATCGACCAGGATGTGGATCGCGGTGTTGCGGTAGAACGCCGCAACCAGATGCTGGTCGGCGCCGATCCCCCAGACCGGTTCGGTGCCGGCGTCGTACACGCTGACCACGCCGGAGGCGACCAGTTGATGCAGCGTCCAGCGGATCGTGGAGCGGTTGGTCAGGTCCGCCGCACCGGCCACCGTCCAGTTGCGCGCCGCGATGTAGCTCGCCAGGGGGCGCACGGTGGCCAGCACCTCGCTGATGGACAGCGAGCGGTCGGCGCCCAGCAGCGCGAGGCTCACCACCGCCGTCGGGGTGACGGGCGTGGCGCGATTGATCCGGTGCTCGACGTCCAGCGCGATGCGTTCGATCTCGGTGCCCGTCCCGGGCTCGTCGGCCCGCAGCTCCTCGAGGCGCTTGCGCAGCGGTAGCGGCTCGCCGAAATCCAGGTAGGCGCGGCCCAGCCGCTCCCCCTGCTGGCGCGCCAGCCGGATCAAAAAGCGGAAGTCCTCCGGCCGCTTGGCCGCGCCGTAGGCCTCGGTCGTCATGGCCTCCACCTCGTGCAGCTGGTCGTACACGATGGAGGTCGGCACCAAATAGACCTCGGGGCCGTCGATTTCGTCGACCGCGTCGCTGATGTAGCGCAGGATCCCGTACACCGGGGGCCGCAGCTTGCCGGTGCGGGTCCGGCCGCCCTCGATCGACCAGGTGAGGTTGGCGTGGTTTTGCACCAGCTGGGCGGCGTACGCGCGCAGCACGAAGCGGTAGACGGGAATGTCCTTGGTCTGGCGCCGGATGAAGATCGTGCCGGTGCGCTTGGCCCAGGCGCCCATCGGGAAGAAGTTCAGGTTGGCGCCGCCGAAGGTGAGCGCGGGTGAGAGCCGGTTCGCCTGGATCGACTCGGGCAGCAGCAGGCCGTCCAGGTAGGACCGGTGCGAAAACGCAAACGCCAGTGTCGCTTTGCGGTCCAGCTTGCGCAACGCGGCGATCTGATCCTCGTCGACCAGGATGTCGTAGGCCCGCATCAGCCAGTTGCTGAAGCTGCGCCAGGCCTGCACCGCCCGCTCGTCCAGCGAGGGCGCCATCTCCCGCAGGTAGCCCGCGGCCTCGGCGCGCACGCCGTCGTGATCGCGCCCAAGCTCCTCGGCCAGTTTGCCCAGCCGCTCGTCATACCACGGCGCCGCCAGGAGCTGGACGACTTCGTCGGGATCGGTCGGCAACGGCGCCGTGGATTCGTCGACGATCCCGGTGCGCTGCAGCAGCTTTCGTACTCCGGCGCGCCCGATGTCGCGCGCCGTCGCCCCCGGCCCCCCGCTCATGCCGGCTGTACCGTGGCGGCTTCGGCGGGCTCGTGGACCTCGGGGTGCCGCTCGGCGGCGTAGAGTTCCTCGATCTCGCGCGCATACTTCGACATGATCGGCTTGCGCTTGAGCTTCATCGTCAGCGTGATCTCGTCCCCACCCGGTTCCCACACCGTCGGCAGTACCCGAAAACGCTTGATCTGTTCCACCCGTGACAGTTTCGCGTTTCCCTCGGCAACGCCGGCGGCAATGCGCGCGACGACCTCGGGGTGGGCGGCCAGCGCCGCGGGCGACGCGTCGGCAAGGCCGTGCTGGGCCGCGTACGGGCCGACCGATTCGGCGTCGAAGACCATCAGCGCCGCGTTGTACGGCCGTCCGTCACCGATCGTCATCATCACGCCCACCATCGGACAGGCGGCCAGGATGGTGTTCTCGATGTTGGCCGGCGACATGTTCTTTCCGGCCGCGTTGATGATCAGCTCCTTCTTGCGGTCGACCACCTTGAGATAGCCCTCACCGTCGACCTCGAGGATGTCGCCGGTGTGCAGCCACCCCTCGGCATCGATCGCCTCGGCCGTCTTGGCGGGTTCCCGGCGGTAGCCCTTCATCACCAACGGACCGCGCACCAGAAACTCGCCGTCCTCGGCGATCCGGCCCTCCAGCCCGGGCAGCAGCTTGCCGACGGTGCCCAGGCGCGCGTCGCGCGGATGGCTCACGCTGGCAACGCAACTCAGCTCCGACATGCCCCACACCTCGGCAATGGGGATGCCGATGCTGAGGAAGAACGCCAGCGTCTCCTTCGGGATCGGCGCCGCCCCGGACACCGCCCAGCGCAGCTCGCCGAACCCGAGCCGCTCCCGCAGCTTGGACAACACCAACTCGTCGGCCTGGGCCCACTCGGCGGCCAGTTGCTCCGGCATCGGTTCGCCGGCCACCAGGGCGTCGGCGCGCCGGGCGGCCACCGACATCGCCCACTGCAAAGCCTGCCGCTTGGTCTCGTCCGACTCATGGTCGACGGCGAATTCGATTGCGGCCTTGAGCTTCTCCCACACGCGCGGCACCGCGCCCCACACCGTGGGCCGGACGTCGGGCAGGGCGGCCGCGATGGCGCGCGCGTCGGAGACGACGGTGACCTGGCTGCCGAACACCTCCAGGCCGTACAGTCCCATCACCCGATCGGCGATGTGTGCCGTCGGCAAGAAAGACGTCACGCGGTCGCCGAACTGCATCGGCAGGACGGCGTCGAGGGCGAGCCCCTCGAACAGCAGGTTGGCGTGCGTCATCTCCACGCCCTTGGGGTTTCCGGTGGTCCCGGAGGTGTAGATGAGCGTGACGATGTCGTCGGGTTGCACCGCGCGCCATGTCGACTCGAAATCGAAATCCCCGCGGGCGGCGGCATACAGGTCCTCCAGCGAGAGGGTGCCGGGCGGGGCGCCGTCGATGCAGACGATGTGTTCGATGGGCGCACCGCTGGCGCGGATGCGCTCCACGTACTGCTCCTCGCAGATCGCGACCTTGGTGCCGGCGTTGTCGAACAGGTAGGTCAGCTGCTCGGCGGGCAGCGTGTTGTAGACCGAAAACGAAGTGGCGCCCAGGTGCTGGGCGCCGATCTCCACCGGGTAGAACTCGATCCGGTTGGCCATCATCAACGACACGGTGTCGCCCCGCCCCACTCCCAGGCCCGCCAGGCCGGCGGCGGCCTTGTGCACCCGCTCCGCAAGCTCCCGCCACGTCAAAGTCTGGGTGTCGCCGGGCGTCCGGAGCGCGACGGCATCGGGGGCGATCGCCGCGGTGCGCTGAAACGCCTCGCACAAGGTGGCCGGGCGTTCGGGTGCTGTCATTGCCGTCCTCCTTGGCGCGGGGTCGGATTGCCCTTCGTGAGCGTACGTCCGTGATCGGTGGCGCGGAACACATCACCCGGCTTGGTCAGCCCTAGGGGCGCCAGAGCTGCACGGTGCTGGACGCGCCGCCGGGCAACTCCAGGAGCTCGATGGGGGTGCCGTCGGGGTCGTAGACGAAGAACATCCGCACGCCGCCGATGTCGACCGGCGGCTCGGCCCGCACGCCGGGGTGGTGCCGGCGAACGGTGTCGTAGGTGGCGTCGAGGTCCTCGACGCGGAACGACATGTTGGTGTAGCCCAGGTGCGGCCCGCTCGGGGTTTCCGGGACCGCGCCCAGCGACAGCAGCTCGACCATGACGCCGCCGATCAGCCCTCCGATCATGCGGCCCTGCTGCGCGGCCCCGCCGGTCACCGAGTCCAATCCCGCGCCGGCCAGCTCGACGTCGAACACGACGTCCATGCCCAGCACCGCGGTGTAGAACTGGCACGACGCCTCGATGTCCGAGACCCCGACGCAGATGTGGGAAAAGTTCTGCACGGCAAGGGGATGCGGCTGGCTCACGGGCGCTCCTTTGTTCAGGCGGGTAACGCGGTATGAATCCCGCAGGTGCACGCGTCAATGGAGGGACACGTGCAGCGCATCCCCCACTCGATGACGGCCCGCGCCCGGGCCAGCGACTCCATCTGGGCATCGATCTCGGCGAGTTTGGCCTCCGCCAGCGCCCGGCTGGCGGGCCGCCCCGGCGCGTCGTCGGCGAATAGCAACTGGATCTCCTCCAGCGCGAAGCCGGCGGATTTGCAGAGCCGGATCACCTCGAGCCGGGTGAGCACCGAATCGTCGTAGCGGCGCTGGCCGCCCAGCCGCGCCGGCGCCGAAACCAGCCCGATCTGCTCGTAGTAGCGCAGCGTCGTGGCCGCGACCCCGGCCTGGCGCGCCACCTCCCCGATCGTCAGGCGTGCACCCATCGGGCCTCCCGAGAACTTCGATGCTTGACTTAGAGCTAACTCTAAGTCGTTGACTGTGTCCATGCACAAACAAGCACTCGACGAGCTGGGCCGCGCCCGATACGCGCTGCTGCGTTCCTTCCACCGCGACGGCACACCGGTCGACACCCCCATCTGGTTCGGGCTGGACGGCGACGCAGTGCTGTTCCGAACCAAGGTGGGCCCCAAGACCAGGCGGCTGGCGGCGCGGCGCGACGTCGAACTCGCCGCCTGCGACTACCGGGGCCGGGTCCGGGCCGGGGCCACGACGGTGGCCGGCCGCGCCACGATCCTGTCGGGCGCCGACGCCGAGCGGGCCAACCGCGTGCTGCACCGGCGCTACGGCTGGCAGTGGAACGTCGTGCCGCTGATCAAGGTCCCGGGCGTGACCAACGTCCACCAGGACCTGGGTGTCCGCGAGAAGCTGCGGCGCGCGCGCGACCGCCGCGTCTGGCAAGACAGCGTGATCGTGCGGGTGGAGCTGCCGTGACCCAGACCGCCACTCCCGCGCCCGATCCCGTCCGCTCCCCCACCTTGCTCCAAGCTGCACCGCCGCAGCCGGACTCCTCCACGGTCTGGTGCGGCCGCGGCGGCCCGATCGGCGGTTTCTTCGCAGCATCGCCGACGCGGGACTGCCGGATCCCGGCCGCACCGTCGCGGTGACCGCGCTGCCCCAGGTGCCGCGCCCGGTGCCGACCGCCGCGATCGTCGAGGGCACGTTCGCCCCTGCGCGCGTGGAGAATTCGCTGACGTCGTTCGTCGTCACGCACCCCGAGGCGACGTTCATCGTCGACCCCGCGGTGTGCACCGAGGTTGAGCGGCGGGCGATCGCCCAGCTGCCCGCGGTGCTGCGCGTCGCGGTTCGCCCGCCCGCCGAGACCATCCCGACGATCACGGCGCTGACCGCGCTGCCCGAAACGCCGCGGTTGGATTTCGCGCTGCCCACCCACGCCCACTGGGACCACGTGTCGGGCCTGCTGGACCTGCCCGGTCTTCCGGTGCACCTGCACCGCCGCGAAAACGAGTGGATCGGGACCGGACCCGTGGCACCCGTCGGCGGCGTCCGCGACGCGCTGCGCGGCCGTTCCGTCGTCGAATACGACCTGGACGGACCGCCGGTGCTGACGTTCACCGGGAGCCACGATCTCTTCGGGGACGGCTCCGTCGTCCTGGTGGACCTGGCCGGGCACACGCCCGGCAGCGTCGGGGTGCTGCTGCACACGTGGCGGGGCTGGATCCTGATCGCCGGCGACGCCGCCTGGCACGCACTACAGATTGAGAAGGTCCGGCAAAAGTCAAGCTACCCCGGCGCTTTGGTGGACGAGGATCGCGAGGAGACCTTTCGAACGCTGCACCGGCTGCACCTCGCGCGGCGCGCGGTGACGATCATCCCGACGCACGACCATCGGGCGGCGCTGACGTTGTCCGCCTAATCCGTCTTCACGTCTGCGCCCTCGCGCCCGATCGCGTCAACCCCCCAGGCAGCCCGGACCGAGCAGCTCCTTGAGGTCGCCCATCAGCGCGGGCGAGGGCGTCACCCGCAGCGAGGCGTCCAGCTCGAGCGTCGTGATGCGGTCCCCGCTGACCAGGCGCAGGTGCACCTGCGACGTGCCGGGGTGGCGGGCCAGCACCTGCTTGAGCGCGCTGACCTTGTCGAAGGTGCACTGGCGCGTCGGCAGGCTCACCGCCAGGGGCCGGTCCGCCTGGGCGCTGGAAAAGTCCGGCACCACAAGGTCGTTGGCGATCAGCGCGATCCGGTCGTCGCGGATCGCCACCTTGGCGTTGATCAGCACCACCGCGTCGTCGACGATGTCGGCGCCGAAGGTGGAGTACGCGTGCGGGAAGAACATCACCTCGATGCCACCGGTGAGGTCCTCCAATTGCGCCGACGCCCAAGGCATCCCGTTCTTGTTGACCCGCCGGTTCACCGAGGCCAGGATGCCGCCCACCCGCACCTGCGTGTCGTTGGGCACGTCGCCGTCCAGGATCGCCGGGATCGCGGTGTCGACCTGGGAGGTCAGCAGGTGCGCCACCCGGTTGAGCGGGTGCCCGGACACGTACAGCCCCAGCATCTCTCGCTCCAGGGCCAGCTTGTGCTTGTCCTCCCACTCGTCCTCGGGCACCTTGATGGTGAAGACGGAGTCACCGGCGGCCTCCCCCTCGGAGCCACCGAAGAGGTCGAATTGCCCCATCGCCTCGGCCTTTTTGGTGCCCAGCACCGAGTCGACGGCGTCGGTGTGCACCAGGAACAGGCCCTTGCGGGCGTGCCCGAGCGAGTCGAAGGCGCCCGCCTTGATCAGCGACTCGGTGACCTTCTTGTTGCAGGCCGAGATGTCGATCTTGTTGAGGTAGTCCGAGAAGTCGGTGAACTTGCCCTTCTCGCCGCGGGTGCCGATCAACGAGCTCACCACGTTGGCGCCGACGTTGCGCACCGCGCCCAGCCCGTAGCGGATGTCGGCCCCGACCGAGGCGAAGTTCAGTCCGGACTCGTTGACGTCCGGCGGCAGCACCGTGATGCCCAGCTTGCGGCAGTCGGCGAGGTAGACGGCGGCCTTGTCTTTGTCGTCACCGACCGAGGTCAGCAGCCCGGCCATGTACTCGGCCGCGTAGTTGGCCTTGAGGTAGGCGGTCCAGTAGGACACCAGGCCGTAGCCCGCGGCGTGCGACTTGTTGAACGCGTAGTCGGCGAACGGAAGGATGGTGTCCCACAATGCCTTGATCGCGCCGGCCGAAAAGCCGTTGGCCTTCATGCCGTCGGAGAAGCCCTCGAACTCCTTTTCCAGCACTTCCCGTTTCTTCTTGCCCATCGCCTTGCGCAGAATGTCGGCTCGGGCCAACGAGTAGCTGGCGACCTTCTGCGCGATGCGCATGATCTGCTCCTGATACACGATCAGGCCGTAGGTCTCGGCGAGGATCTCGCGCAGCGGCTCCTCGAGCTCGGGGTGGATCGGTTTGATCGCCTGCCGGTTGTTCTTGCGGTCGGCGTAGTCGTTGTGGGCGTTCATGCCCATCGGCCCGGGCCGGTACAGCGCGAGCACCGCGACGATGTCCTCGAACCCGGTCGGTTGCATGCGGCGCAGCAGGTCGCGCATGGGGCCGCCGTCGAGCTGGAACACCCCCAGCGTGTCGCCGCGCCCGAGCAGTTCGTAGGTGGCCTTGTCGTCCAGCGGCACGGACTCCAGGTCGAGGTCAATTCCCTTGTTGGCCTTGATGTTCTCGATCGCGTCACCGATGATCGTGAGGTTGCGCAGGCCCAGGAAGTCCATCTTGAGCAGGCCGATGGCCTCGCACGACGGGTAATCCCAGCCGGTGATGATGGCGCCGTCCTGCGGCCGCTTCCACAGCGGGATCGCCTCGGTGAGCGGCTCGCTGCTCATGATCACCGCGCAGGCGTGCACGCCCGCGTTGCGGATCAGGCCCTCCAGGCCGCGCGCGGTCTGGTAGATGGTGCGGACGTCCGGGTCGGTCTCGATCAGGCCGCGGACCTCGGCGGCTTCCTTGTAGCGCTCGTGGTTGGGGTCGGTAATGCCCGACAGCGAGATGTCCTTGGCCATGATAGGCGGCGGCAACGCCTTGGTGATCCGGTCGGCGATCGCGAAGCCGGGCTGGCCGTAGTGGATGCGCGCCGAATCCTTCAGCGCGGCTTTGGTTTTGATGGTGCCGAAGGTGATGACCTGGGCCACCCGGTCGGAGCCCCACTTGTCGGCGGCGTAGCGCACCATCTCACCGCGGCGACGGTCGTCGAAGTCGATGTCGATGTCGGGCATCGACGTGCGCTCGGGGTTGAGGAACCGCTCGAACAGCAGGCCGTGCGGGATCGGGTCGATGTCGGTGATGCCCAGCGCGTAGGCCACCAGCGACCCGGCGGCCGAGCCCCGGCCCGGCCCGACGCGAATGCCCACCGACCGCGCGTAGTTGATCAGGTCCGCCACGATCAGGAAGTACGACGGGAAGCCCTTGCCGCAGATGACGTCGATCTCGTACTCCGCGCGGGCGGCGTAACCGTCCGGCGCGCCGTCGGGAAACCGCCGGCGCAGCCCGGCGTCCACCTCGTGCCGCAGCCACGACGCCTGGTCGTGCCCCTCGGGCACCGGGAAGACCGGCATCCGGTCGCGGGGCGCCCACACCTCGTCGTAGGGCTGGACGCGCTCGGCGATCAACAGCGTCGAGTCGCAGGCGCCGGGCACCTCGCTGTCCCAGATCTGACGCATCTCGGCGGCCGACTTCAGGTAGTAGCCGTCGCCGTCGAACTTGAACCGGTTGGGATCCGACAGCGTCTTGCCGGTCTGCACGCACAGCAGCGCCTCGTGGTTGTGGGCGGCGTCGCGGGTGACGTAGTGGCAGTCGTTGGTGGCCAGCGGCGGGATCCCGAGCTTGCGGCCGATCTCGAGCAACCCCTCGCGGACCCGCCGTTCGATGGCCAGGCCGTGATCCATCAGCTCGAGGAAGTAGTTGTCCGGCCCGACGATCTCGCGCCACTTGGCGGCCGACTCCAGCGCCTCCCGGTCGTGGCCCAGGCGCAGCCGGGTCTGCACCTCCCCGGAGGGGCAGCCGGTGGTGATGATGATGCCCTCGGCGTGTTCGGCGATGAGCTCGGCGTCCATCCGCGACCACTTGCTCAGCTGGCCCTCGAAGGACGCCAGCGAGGACAGCTTGAACAGGTTGCGCAGGCCGGTGGCGTTCTCGGCCACCATCGTCAGGTGCGTGTAGGAACCGCTGCCGGAGACGTCGTCGGCCTTCTGGCTGGGATCCCCCCAGGTGACGCGCCGGGTGTCGAAGCGCGAGCCCGGGGCGATGTACGCCTCCACCCCGATGATCGGCTTGATCCCCGCCTTGGTAGCCGCGTTGTAGAACTCGCTGGCCCCGAACATGTTCCCGTGGTCGGTCATCCCGACCGCGGGCATCCCCAGCCGCTGCACCTCGTCGAGCATCGGCGTGATCTTCGCGGCCCCGTCCAGCATCGAGTACTCGGTGTGGTTATGCAGGTGCACGAACGACGACTCGCGACGAACGCTCGCGTGAGGAGGCAACGAACCGGTCATAGGGACGCCAGTCTATGACCGACTACCGACGCATCCCCGGCGTGTCGCAAGTGTGTCTTTAACTCACGCGCCCGGGCGCCGCGGATCTAAGGTGGGCGCTATGCCCCAGACAGCCGACCGGCGCGCGGGGCCGTCGCCGTGGTCGCCGCGCGAGGCCGAGTTGCTCGCGGTGACGCTGCGGCTGTTGCAGGAGCACGGCTACGACGGGTTGACGGTGGACGCCGTGGCCAGCGAAGCCCGGGCCAGCAAGGCCACGGTGTACCGGCGCTGGCCGTCGAAAGCCGAACTGGTGCTCGCCGCCTTCATCGAGGGCATCTGCCAGGTCGCGGTTCCGCCGGAAACCGGCACGTTGCGCGGTGATCTGCTCCAGATCGGCGAGACCATCTGCCAGCAGGGCCGGCTCAACGCCGGCACCATCCGCGCGGTGCTCGTCGAGGTCTCGCGCGACCCCGCCCTGCGGGACGCCCTGCAGCACCAGTTCCTCGATCAGCGCAAGGAGGCGATCCAGCACATCCTGCGGCAGGCCGTCGATCGCGGCGAGATCGACGAGGAGGCCATCGCCGACGAGCTCTGGGACCTGTTGCCCGGCTACCTGATCTTCCGCTCCATCCTGCCCGGCGAGGCACCTACCCGTCGCACCGTGCAAGCGCTGGTGGACGGCTTCCTCATGCCCGGACTCACCGGTTCCAGCGGATATCAGGCCAGTTGATAGATGGTCCGCAAAGTGTACGGTCCCGTCTCTTGCGCAGTACTGGTCAGTACCGTATGGTCATACCCAGCGATCACGCTCAACACGGCAGCGTGATGGTGGCGCCTGAGCATCGAAAGGCCAACGGGTGAAGGGGATTTCGATTGCGTCCGTCGTCAGGCGAGGATGGATACCGTTGGTTGCGGTGCTCGTCGTCACGCTCACGGGATTCGCAATCTATCGCCTGCACGGGATCTTCGGCTCCCACTCCAACGTCTCGGCCAACAGCGGCCTGGCCAACGAGATCGTCCCGTTCAACCCCAAGAAGGTGGTCCTCGAGGTCTTCGGCGCGCCGGGCGCCGTGGCGACCATCAACTACCTAGACGTCAACGCTCAACCGCAGCAAGTGAAGAACGCGCCACTGCCCTGGTCGTACACCATCACCACGACGGAGCCCGCGGTGATCGGCAACGTGGTGGCGCAGGGCACCGGGGACACCCTCGGCTGCCGGATCATCGTCAACGGCGAGGTCAAGGACGAACGCACCGTGAATCAAGTCGACGCATACACCTTCTGCCTGGATAAGTCGGGATGAGCAACCACCAAGAGACGCGGCCCCGCGTGCCGCACATCATCCGCCGGCTCTCGCTGCCGATCCTGCTGTTCTGGGTCGCGCTGGCCGCCATCACCAACATCGCGGTGCCCCAGCTGGAAGAGGTCGGGAAAACCCACAATGTGGCCCTGAACTCCCCCGACGCGCCGTCGCTCAAGGCGATCAAGCGCATCGGCCAGAAGTTTCAGGAGTTCGATACCGACAGCCAGGCGATGATCGTCCTGGAAGGCGACAAACCGCTCGGCGCGGACGCGCACAAGTTCTACGACGCGATGATCCGCAAGCTCGAGCAGGACCGCAAGCACGTCCAGCACGTTCAGGACTTCTGGGGTGACACCCTGACCGCGGCGGGGTCGCAGAGCAACGACGGCAAGGCGGCCTACGTCCAGCTGTTCCTCGCCGGCAATCAGGGCTCGGCGCTGGCCAACGAGGGCGTCGGCGCCGTCCGCGACATCGTCGAGCACATGCAACCCCCGCCCGGCGTCAAGGTCTACGTGACCGGCGCGGCGCCGCTGATCTCCGATCAGTTCGACGTCGGCAGCAAGGGCACCGCGAAGGTCACGGCGATCACCGTCGGGGTGATCGCGCTGATGTTGCTGTTCGTCTACCGTTCCATCTTCACGATGCTGCTCGTGCTGTTCACGGTCCTCATCGAGATGTCCGCCGCCCGGGGCATCGTCGCCTTCCTGGGCAACGCCGGAGTCATCGGGTTGTCGACGTATGCGACGAACATCCTCACGTTGCTGGTGATCGCCGCCGGCACGGACTACGCGATCTTTTTCGTCGGCCGCTATCAGGAGGCGCGCGGGACCGGCGAGGACAAGGAAACCGCCTACCACACCATGTACCGCGGAACGGCCCACATCGTGTTGGGCTCGGGGCTGACCGTGGCCGGCGCGGTCTTCTGTCTGAGCTTCACCCGGCTGCCTTACTTCCAAAGCCTGGGCATTCCAGCCGCTCTCGGCATCCTCGTCGCGCTCATCGCCTCGCTCACCCTGGGCCCGGCCGTGCTCACCCTGGGCGCCGCCATAGGCGTCTTCGAGCCGAAACGCGCGATGCGGACGCGCGGTTGGCGACGGATCGGCACCGCCATCGTTCGCTGGCCCGCCCCCGTGCTCACCGCCGCGTGCGCCCTCGCCCTCGTGGGCCTGTTGGCGCTGCCCGGATACAAGACGAGCTACGACACCCGGCCCTACATGCCCGCCAGCGCCCCGGCCAACATCGGTTACACCGCGGCTGAGCGGCACTTCTCCCGCGCTCGGCTCGAGCCCGAATTGCTCATGGTCGAAACGGATCACGACATGCGTAACCCGGCCGACATGCTGATCCTGGACCGGGTCGCCAAGGCGGTGTTCCACGTCCCCGGCATCGCCCAGGTGCAGACCATCACCCGGCCGTTGGGAACCCCGCTCGTGCACAGCTCGCTCGCGTTCGTGATCAGCAATCAGAGCGCCGCCCAACAGGAAAACCTGACGTACCAACGGGATCGGGCGGACGACCTGCTCAAGCAGGCCGGCGAGCTGGCGAAGACGATCAACATCCTGAAGGAGCAGTACACCCTGCAGCAGCAGCTTGCCGCGGCCACCCACAGCGAGACGCAGAGCTTTCACGACACGGTCGACACGATCCGGGATCTGCGCGACAAGATCGCCAACTTCGACGACTTCTTCCGGCCGATTCGCAGCTATTTCTATTGGGAGAGGCACTGCTTCGACATCCCCGCCTGCTTCGCGATCCGCTCGGTGCTGGACGCTCTCGACGGCGTCGACCAGCTCACGGAGAAGTTCGAGAACCTCACGGCCACCCTGGACAAGCTCGACGCGCTGCAGCCGAAACTGGTCGCGCTGATCCCGCCCCAGATCGACAGCCAGGAGACCAACCGCCAACTGGCGCTGGCGAGCCACGCCACCCAAGCCGGCATCAACGCCCAGACCCAGGCCGCGATCGACAACTCGACGGCGCTGGGGCAGGCCTTCGACACCGCGAAGAACGACGACAGCTTCTACCTGCCCCCCGAGGTGTTCAACAACCCCGACTTCAAGCGCGGACTGAAGCTGTTCCTCTCCCCCGACGGCGAGGCGGCCCGGATGATCGTCACCCATGACGGGGATCCCGCTACGCCGCAGGGCATCTCGCACATCGACCCGATCGTCAACGCCGCGCACGAGGCCCTGAAGGGCACGCCGATGGCCGACGCCAAAATCTATGTCGGCGGCACGGCGGCGACGTACAAGGACATCAAGGAGGGGGCCAACTACGACCTGCTGATCGTGGGATTCGCCGCGCTGGCCCTGATCCTGCTGATCATGTTGATCATCACGCGCAGCCTCGTCGCGGCGCTCGTCATCGTTGGGACGGTGGCCCTTTCGCTGGGCGCCTCGTTCGGGCTGTCGGTGCTGGTGTGGCAGTACCTGTTCGGCATCAAGCTGTATTGGGTCGTGCTGGCGCTGGCGGTGATCCTGCTCCTGGCGGTCGGCTCCGACTACAACCTGCTGTTGATCTCCCGGTTCAAAGAGGAGATCCACGCCGGCCTCAAGACCGGCATCATCCGCTCGATGGCCGGCTCGGGTTCGGTGGTCACGTCCGCAGGGCTGGTCTTCGCGATCACCATGTGCGCGTTCGTGTTCAGCGGTTTTCAGGTGCTCGGCCAGATCGGGACCACCATCGGCCTCGGGCTGTTGTTCGACACCTTGATCGTGCGTTCATTCATGACGCCTTCCGTCGCAACGCTTCTGGGGCGCTGGTTCTGGTGGCCTCAACGGGTGCGCCCGCGGCCGGCCAGCACGATGCTGCAGCCCTACGGGTCGCGGGCGGCGGTGCGTCAGCTGCTGCTGTGGGAGGACGACGACCCGGCCGTGCTGCCTAGCCGTAAAGCTCCACAAACTGCTTGAGCGACTTCTCCACGTCCCCTTTGACCGCTCGGGCCGCGGCCGAACCCACCGGACCGAACAACGGACGCCCGCCCAGCTCCAGGCGCAGGCCCAGGGTGGACCCGTTCCCGGCGGCCCGGACGGTCAGCGTGACGGCGTATTTCGCCCCGCCCTTGCCGGATCCCTTCATCGCGACCTCGTGCGGCGGGTCCCACTTCGTCACCGTCCACGTCACCCGGTTGCGCAGGCCCTTGGACCGCGCCACTCCCACGATCTCGGTGCCCGCGGTGATCTCGTCGGGCAGCTCGCTGCGCCACCCCTCGTGCATCACCAGCCAGTCGCCCAGATCGGACAGGTCGGCCACGTGATCCCACATGTCCTGCGGGGTCATCGGCATGTCGGTGGTCATCTCAACGGCGGCCATTGCTCGAGCCTAAACCGCGGCGGCTCCGTCACTTCCGCCGCAACGGCCCCGGTCTGGCAGGGGTGCTCTTCCTGCCCACCACGCCATCCCCCGGGGCAGAGACTCAGGTGAGCACCGGGACCACCGGGGGCGCTAGCGGCTCGGGCCGCCGCGGAATCGGTTGCCGATCCGCAGCCCGGGCAGCAGCAGGGTGCGCGGCACGAACCTCCCGCCGGTGCTGACCACCTTGGGCACGATGCCCGGAACCACGCTGCGCTTGCCGGCCAGCATCCCGCCGATGGCCGCCTCGGCCACGTCGTGCGGCGACACCTGCGCCACCGGGATGCTGAACCGTTCGGCGTTGGCGATCTCCGCCCATTCCGTGGGGACCGGACCCGGGCACAGGACCGTCACCGACACCCCCGTCCCGTGCAGCTCCTCGTGGATGGCCTCGGAGAACGTTTGCACGAACGCCTTGGTGGCCGAATACACGGCCATGTAGGGCAACGGCTGGAAACCGGCGATCGAGGCGATGTTCATCACCGCGCCGGCGCCGCGCTCGACCATGCCGGGCAGGACGGCGTGGGTGAGTTCCATCAATGCCAGCGCGTTGAGCGTGATCTCTTCGCTTTCGCGGTCGAGCGGCAGCTCGTGGAAGACCCCGCTGGTGCCGAAGCCGGCGCTGTTGCACAGCCCGGCGATCGGTTCGGTGCGCAGCCGGTCCGCCAACTTGGCGCGGCTCTTGGGATCGCTGAGGTCCAGCGGCAGCACCTCGACCGCCACCGAGTATTCCTGGCCCACCTCGTTGGCGAGTTCGTCGAGGCGCTCCCGGCGCCGCGCGACCAGCAGCAGCGGGAACCCCCGGCGGGCCAGGCCGCGGGCCAGTTCGGCGCCGATGCCGGAGGAGGCGCCGGTGATGACGACGGTGGTGTCGGTGTCAGGTTTTGGAAGGCTCATCGTTTTACCAATCTTCCCCGTGTCACCAATGTATCCCTCGGGTCGCCCGGACAAACGTCTCGCTCCGCTTGTCGAAAGGCTCTGCATCACTGGATGATTCGCCGCCCTTGGCCGCGTCGGAATCTTTGAACATGGCGAATGCGCGGTTGCGCAGGCGGTCCATCACCGCCGGGTTGACGGCGTCGGCGACGGCGGCGAACTGCCCGAACGGCGAGCTCGCCCGCCTGGGCCGGTGCACGATCGCATCCGCGATCACGCCGGCCGCCTGGTCGGGCGTCAGCGCGGGGAACTTGTCGTACATCGTGGTCGGGCTGATCATCGGCGTGCGCACCAACGCCATGTGCACGGTGGTGAACTTGACGTCGTCGTTCACCACCTCGGCCTGCAGGGCGTCGCACAGGCTGTCGAGGGCGGCCTTGCTGGCGATGTAGGCGCCGAAGCGCGGCGCGCGGGTCTGCACCCCGACCGACGAGACGTTGATGATCTGCCCGAACCCGCGTTCCCGCATCCCGGGAATGAACTTGAGGATGAGCTGGACCGCGCCCAGGTAGTTCAGTTGCATGGTCCGCTGGTAGTCGTGGATGCGGTCGTAGGACAGCTTCAGCGAGCGCCGAATCGACCGCCCGGCGTTGTTGATCAGGATGTCGACGCCGCCGAGGTCCTCAATCACCTGGTCGGCCATCGCGGCGATGGCGTCCACGTCGGACAGATCGCACGGGTAGACGTGGGCGGTTCCGCCGTTGCCGCGGATCTCGTCGGCGACCTTCTCGAGGTTCTCCCGGGTGCGGGCGACCAGCACCACCACCCCGCCCGCGTCCGCGATCTTCTTGGCGGCGGCCTCGCCGATGCCCGACGAGCCGCCGGTGATGAGGACGATCCTGCCCTGCACGGCATCCTCGAGCGTGCGGCCCTGCACCGCATCCAGCACATTGCGCAGATAGAACGGCCGATATCGCCCGGCCGAGTTGGGGGTGTTGATGATGCTGGACATCGCCGCGAAAGGCTTTTCCACCAGGTTGGTCAAGTCTCCAAGGAGATTCATCGGCAATGGCTCCTGACGGGCGGTGTGACGTGGGTCATATAACCAACCTAGGGCATCGGCCGGCGGGCGGAGGCCAGATTGCCGCCATGTGAACGGCGATCCGGCGGATCACACGGCGGCCCTTGTGGGGGCCATTGCGGGGCAATCCCCTTGTTACAGAGGGTAATCCGGGTGTGATCGCGCACTAACTGGTGGGCAACGCCGCGATGTTCCAATCGGATTTATGAGAATTCTGGCACGCTTCCGCAAACCCGAGCCGGCCACCATCTACGAGCGGATCGGCGGGCAGGAGGCCCTCGAGGTCGTCGTCGAGGACTTCTACGTTCGCGTGCTTGCCGATGACCACCTGTCCGGGTTTTTCACCGGCACGAACATGAGCCGCCTGAAGGGCAGGCAGGTCGAGTTCTTCGCGGCCGCGCTCGGCGGGCCCGAGCCCTACACGGGCGCGCCGATGAAGCAGGTGCACCAGGGCCGCGGCATCACCATGCACCACTTCAGCCTGGTCGCCGGGCACCTGGCCGACGCGCTCGCCGCCGCCGGGGTGTCCTCCGCGACCGTCACCGACATCCTCAGCGCCATCGCGCCGCTGGCCCCCGAGATCGCGTCGCCCGAGCCCAGCACGGTCTGAGACCGCCGTCATGGCGGCGGTCTCGGTGCTTCGGTGACAATGCAATGCATGTCCCGCACATTCGAAGACCTGGTCGCCGAAGCCGATTCCGTATCCGTCGACGGCTGGGACTTCTCCTGGCTCGACGGCCGCGCGACCGAGGAGCGGCCGTCCTGGGGCTTCCAGCGGAAGCTGAGTGGTCGCTTGGCGAAGGTGTCGGCCGCGCTGGACATTCACACCGGGGGTGGTGAGGTGCTGGCGGGCGCGGGCCCATTCCCGCCCACCATGGCGGCCATCGAGACGTGGCCCCCGAACGCGGCGCTGGCGACCAAACGCCTGCATCCGCTCGGTGTGGTGCTCGTGGCCACCCGGGACGAGCCGCCGTTGCCGTTCGCCGACGAGGCGTTCGACCTGGTGACGACCCGTCATCCGATTTCGGTGTGGTGGGCCGAGATCCGTCGCGTGCTGCGGCCGGGGGGCACCTACTTTGCGCAGCACATCGGGCCCGCCACCATGGGCGAGCTGGTCGAGTACTTCATCGGGCCGCAGCCGGAGAAATGGGCCGAGTTTCACCCGGACGCCGTGCGCGCGCAGGTGGAGGCCGCGGGCCTACAGGTGGTGGATCTTCGCGCGGAGCGGCTTCGGGCCGAATTCTTCGACATCGGCGCCGTCGTCTACTTCCTGCGCAAGGTGGTGTGGACGGTGCCGGACTTCACCGTGCAGCGCTACCGGGACCGGCTGCGGCAACTTCACCAGCAGATCGAGGCCGACGGGCCGTTCGTCGCGCACCCGACGCGGGTCTTGGTCGAGGCGCGCAAGGCGGGGTGATCAGCCCTCGGCGCGCAACACGTCCAGCGCGTGCTGCAGATCGGGTGGGTAGGGGCTGACGATCTCCATCCGCCTGCCGTCGGCCGGATGGGCGAAGGACAGCGAACGCGCGTGCAGCCATTGCCGTTCCAGCCCAAGCCTTTTCGCCAGGACGGGGTCGGCTCCATAGACGAGGTCACCGCAGCAGGGATGGTGCAGCGCGGAAAAGTGCACCCGAATCTGGTGGGTGCGACCGGTTTCCAGGTGCACGTCGAGCAGGCTCGCCGCGACGAAGGCCTCGACGGTGTCGTAGTGGGTGAGGCTGTGCCGGCCGTCCTTGGTGACGGCGAACTTCCACTCACCACCGCGGTGCCGTCCGATCGGCGCGTCGATCGTCCCGCTGGACGGATCCGGGTGTCCCTGCACCAGCGCGTGGTAACGCTTGTCGACGGTGCGCTGCTTGAACGCCCGCTTGAGCACCGTGTAGGCCCGCTCGGACAGCGCCACCACCATGACCCCGGAGGTGCCGACGTCGAGGCGATGCACGATGCCCTGCCGCTCGGGCACGCCCGAGGTGGTGATCCGGTAACCGGCGGCGGCCAGGCCGCCGAGCACCGTGGGACCGGTCCAGCCCACCGAGGCGTGGGCGGCCACCGCCGCGGGCTTGTCGACCGCGACAATGTCGTCGTCGGAGTAGAGGATCGTCATGCCCTCGATGTCGACGGGCGTGTTTTCCGGCGGGGCCGGCGCCTCGGGCAGGCGCACGTGCAGGAAGGCGCCGCCGGTCAGGCGGTCGGACTTGCCCGCACGCACCCCGTCGAGTTCGACGCCGCCACCTTCGGCCAACGCCGCTGCGGCGCTGCGCGACAGCCCGAGCAGGCGCGCCAGTCCGGCGTCGACACGCATGCCCGCCAGCCCCTCGGGAACGGGCATCGATCGTTCGCTCAACGCTGGCCGGCCTCTCGCCGGCCGCGGTCCGGGGTGGGCTTGCGCCGACCCACCGTGTCGAAGTCGTAGCCGAAGATCGACAGCACGACGAGCAGGATGGCCCCGCCGACCACCGACGGGTCGGCGACGTTGAACACCGGCCACCAGCCGACCGACAAGAAGTCCACGACGTGGCCGCGCAGCGGCCCGGGCGACCGGAAGAAGCGATCGACGAGGTTGCCCATCGCGCCGCCGAGGATCATTCCGAGCCCGACCGCCCACCACGGCGACACCAGTCGGCGCCCCATCCAGAAGATGCCGACTACCACGCCCGTCGCGATCAACGTCAGCACCCAGGTGTACCCGGTGGCCATGGAGAACGCCGCGCCCGAGTTGCGCACCAGCGTCCAGGTCACCGTGTCACCGATGATCGACACCGGCTGGCCCGGCGGTAGCAGCCTGACGGCCAGCACCTTCGTGACGATGTCCAGGGCCAGCACCACCGCCGCGACCGAAAGCAGCAGGCGCAGCCGCCTCGGCGTCGCGGGTGGTGCGGGTTCGGGTTCGTCGGACACGTCACCATCATCCCCCAACCCCAAGGTGCGCGATGATGCCACTGTGGCTTATTCGAAGGCTCACTCGAGGGCCCGGCTCACCGTCATCGCCACCGGGGGCACGATATCCACCGGCAAAGGCGCCGACGGGGTGCGCCGACCCGCCTACAGCGGCGCGGACCTGACGGCGCCGCTCAGCGGGATGTTCGACGTCAACGTCGTCGAACTGCTCGCCCTCGACAGCTCGGAGTTGACTCCGGCCGACTGGGACCGGATCCGCGGCGCCGTGCGCGCCGCGATCGATGGCGGCGCGGACGGTGTGGTCGTCACGCACGGCACCGACACGATGGAAGAGACCGCCCTGTGGCTCGACCTCACCCACGCGGGCGACGTCCCGGTCGTGCTCACCGGCGCCATGCGCAGCGCCGACGCCCCCGACGCCGACGGCCCGGGAAACCTGCGTGACGCGTTGGCGGTCGCGGCCAGCCCCGCCGCCCGCGGCCTGGGCGTGCTGGTCTGCTTCGCCGGCCGGGTGCTGCAGCCGCTGGGTCTGCACAAAGTGGCCACCGACGACCTGAGCGGCTTCGCCGGCGAGCTGGTCGGCGCGGTGCACGGCGGTGTGACGCTGGCGGGCGCCAAGACGCGACCGTATCTCGGCGACCTCGGCGCCGCCGGTGCGCCGCGGGTCGACATCGTCGCGGCGTACCTGGGCAGTGACTCGGTGGCGCTGGACGCCTGCGTGACCGCCGGCGCCCGGGCCGTCGTGCTGGAGGCGCTCGGCTCGGGCAATGCCGGAGCCGCGGTCGTCGAGGGCGTGCGCCGCCACTGCGCCGGCGGGGTGGTCATCGCGGTGTCCACCCGCGTGCCCGGCGGGCGGGTCGGCGCGAGTTACGGGCCGGGCCACGAGATGGCGGCCGCGGGCGCGGTGATGGTGCCGAGGCTGCGGCCGCCGCAGGCGCGGGTGCTGGCGATGGCCGCGCTGGCCGCGGGGCTACCCGTCGCCGACGTCATCGACCGCTGGGGCTAGCACCGCGTCGGCCTGCAGCGCGCCGATGTAGTCGGGCCAGTCCAGGGAGTCGACGGGATTGGCGCCGGTGAGGTCGCCCGTGTCGGCGGGAAACGTGCGCGCCTGGCCCGGCCCCGAGCCGCGGGTCTCGAACCGCACGGTCACCACGCCGTGGCCCGCGCCCTGCACCCAGCCGTGCCCGTAGTCGCGGTGGGCAACGTCGTCGCCGACCCGCCACGTTGACGCCTCCGGGGCGGGTGCGAACATCGCCTCGGTCGCGGTCACGGCGGGGTGTTCCTCCTGAGAATTCAGGGTGTCGCCCGCCAACTCCAGGTCCGGGAACAACGATTCCTGGCGCACGTCGCTCAGGCCCGAAAAACCCACGCCCAGAAGCCGAATGGGCCCGATTTCGCGTGGGTCGAGCAGCAGGCGGTGCGCCACCGCGATCAACGCACCCGGTTCGGTCGTCGCGTAGGGCAGCGTCGCGGAGCGGGTCAGCGTGCTCATGTCGGACTTCTTCAGCTTGACCGTGACGGTGCGCGCGCCGCGGCCGTCGCGCAGCAGGCGTTGATGCGCGTGCTCGGCGATCGGGTCGATCGCGTCGCGCAGCTGCTCGAGGCTGGTCAGGTCGACGGCGAAGGTCGACTCCGAGCTGATCTGCTTGGCCTCGGCCCTCTCGGCGACCGGGCGGTCGTCGATGCCGCGGGCCAGCCGGTGCAGCGCCGGGCCGACCGTCGCGCCGAGCAGGTTGGCCACCTCGGCGTCGGTCAGCGCGGCCAGTTGCCCGACCGTCTCGATGCCCAGTCGATTCAGCTTCTCCTCGGCGACCGGGCCGATGCCCCACAGCCGCCGCACCGGCAACCCGCCGAGCAGCGCCTGCTCCTCGGCGCGCCGCACCACCCGCACGCCATCGGGTTTGGCCAGGCCGGAGGCGATCTTGGCGATCTGCTTGCCCGAGCCCGCCCCGACGGAGGCGACCAGGCCGGTCTCGTCGCGAATGCGGCGCCGCAATCCCTCACAGAACGCCTCGACCTCCTGGGCCGACGCCCCGGCCAGCCGCGGCGGCTCACCGAAGCCCTCGTCGACGGACAGCTGCTCGACGACGGGCACCAGGCCGCGCACCGTGTCGAAGACCCGGCGGCTGGCCAGCCCGTAGACCACCCCGCGGGGCGGCAACACCACCGCGGTCACGCCGATCAGCCGGCGCGCCTGATGCATCGGCATGGCCGACCGGGCGCCGAACACCCGCGCCTCGTAGCTGGCGCCGGCCACCACGCCCCGGCCGCCGAGGCCGCCGACCAGCACCGGCCGCCCCCGCAGGGTCGGTCGGGTGAGCTGCTCGACGGAGGCGAAAAACGCGTCCATGTCCAGGTGCAGCACCCAGCGGGACTCCACACCTGCAGATGCTATTGGTCTAACGTCCTGGGGTATGGACGCCGAGCGAGGCGCGCCGACGTCCCGGCTGGCGCGGTTACGTCACCAGTGGGACCAGCGGCTGCAACCAGGCGAGCAGGCAACCGTGCTGGCCTGGGCGTCGTTCACGCTCACGTTTGCCGGTCTGCGCGGACTCACACACTGGATCCGCGCCGGCCACGGGCCGTCGGGTGGCGGTATGAGCATGGGCGGCAAGCACTTTCACCACTACAATCTCGGCATCGGGATGCTGGCGACGGTGGCCGCCGTGGGTCTGCGCGGATCGGAGAAGCAGCGCCGGCACCCCGCGTACGGCGCAGCGAACGCGATGATCGTCGACGAGCTGGCGCTGCTGCTGGACCTCAAGGACGTCTACTGGGCACAGGACGGCCGCGAGAGCGTCGACGTCGCGGTCGGCGTCATCGCAACCGGCGCGACCGTGGTGGCCGGGATGCCGTTCTGGCCGCACGCCCGCCGCGCTTTGCGGTCCCGCACCTAAACCACACCGCGCAAGTGCAAACTGCCGACCGCCCCTCTCGGGAAGCGTGTCGGCAGTTGCACTTTCGGAATCGAGCGGCCCCGGGCTTACTTCTTCACGGGGAGCGGCTGCTGGATGGGTTGCGGGTGGACGGGCTGCGGGTGAACTGGCTGCTGCTGGATCGGCTGCTGCTGGATCGGCAGCGGGTGGATCGGCTGCTGCTGGATCGGGTGTTGCTGGCAGGCAAGGCACTGGACCGGCGGGTGGCCACCACCCTGCTGTCCGCCACCCTGCTGCTGACCGCCACCCTGCTGCTGACCGCCACCCTGCTGCTGGCCACCGCCCTGCTGCTGGCCACCGCCCTGCTGCTGGCCACCGCCCTGCTGCGGCGGCACAGGAACCGGAACGGGCACGGGCACCGGGATCACTCCCGGGACGTTGACCGTCACCGAGGGAGGGGGCGGCGGGGTGCCCGGGTCGGCCGGGGCACCGGGATCGGCCGGGCCGGCCACGGGCGCCGGCGCAGGCGCGGGCAGGACCACGACGGGCGCTTCCCCGCCGGCGGCGGGTCCGGTCGCGCCGGGCGAGGCCTGTCCGGCGTCGGGCGGCGTCACCGCCGGGGGCGGAGCCGGCGCGACGGCCGGCGGCGCCACCGCCGCACTGGGGGCCTGGGGCGACACGGCGGAATTCGGCACCACGACGGCCGGC
Organism: Mycobacterium interjectum; assembly: GCA_002102225.1. GTDB lineage: Bacteria > Actinomycetota > Actinomycetes > Mycobacteriales > Mycobacteriaceae > Mycobacterium > Mycobacterium interjectum_B. The sequence goes on along the minus strand of LQPB01000066.1, from coordinate 49,438 downwards.
TTCTGCTCCTTGCCCGACCCGTCGAGCAGCATCAGGCCGAGGCCGGCAACCGCGCCGAGCGCCGCTACGACGGCCCCCGCCACCAGGATGTTCGTGCCCCTCGAGCGCGGCTTCGCGGTCGCGGTGGTGGCCGGAAAGTCCTCAAACGCCGCGGGCGTGGACAGGGATCCGTCCTCGATCGCGGGATCGCCCAGCGGGCTCGATGCCCACGCCTCGGCGACGGTGAGGTCCTCGTGCGGGGTGGCCGCGACCGTCAGGTCGTCGTGCCGGAGGGCTGCGAAGGTCGCCGACTGGAAGTCTTCGATGGTGCTCATGGTGCGTTCCTTAACTGTGGTCGCGGCCCCCGTTGAGCCGCCGTCACAGGTAGGAGCGGCCACCCCCGATGGGTCGGACAGTTTTTTCGGAACTTTTTCCCGCGAAAGTGCGACTGCCGACCCCCCCGCTCGCGAAATGGGTCGCTAGCTGCACTTTCGCGGTCAGGCCTTGGCGATCGCCACCCGCACGCCGTCGCCGATCTCGGCGCCGTCGGCGGGCTCGCCGAACTCGAAGCTGGTGGCGAGTATCTCCCCCGCGATTAGGTCGCGGTGCGCCTGCGCCCAGTCGGCCCGCTCGGCGGGCACCGACATCACCACGCGGATGCGATCGGACACGTCCAGGCCCGTCGACTTGCGCAGCTCCTGCAGCTCGCGGATCCGGTCCTTGGCCCAACCCTCGGCCTCCAGCTCCGGAGTGACCGTGCCGTCCAGCACCACCAGACCGGACCCGTCGGGCAGCGCCGCGGTGTAGTCCGGGTCCGCGGCCACCAGGCGGGAGCTGTACTCCTCGGGCCGCAGCACCGCCGGGCCCGCGCTCAGGGTGCCATCGGGGTTGACCACGCCCTCGCCGGCCTTGACCGCCTTGATGGCGGCCTGCACGTCCTTGCCGAGCCGCGGTCCGGCCACCCGCGCGTTGACCGTGAGCTCGAACCGGCCGTAGGTGTCGATCGCGTCGGTGAGTTCGACGACCTTGACGTTGAGCTCGTCGGCGATCAGGTCGACAAACGGCTCCAACCGCTGCGGATCCTCCACCGCCACGGTCAGTTTCGGCAGCGGCAGGCGCACCCGCAGCTTCTTGGCCTTACGCAGCGACGACGCGGCCGAGCACACTTCCCGCACCTGGTCCATCGCGGTGACCAGATCGACATCCGCCGGTACGGCGTCCGCCTCGGGCCAGTCGGTCAGATGCACCGAGCGCCCGAAGGTCAGTCCCCGCCAGATGATCTCGGTGACCGACGGCAACAGCGGCGCGGCCAAACGGGCAGTCACCTCCAGCACGGTGTGCAGGGTGTCGATGGCGTCGGCGTCCTCGGCCCAGAACCGCGAACGCGACCGCCGCACATACCAATTCGTCAGCGCCTCGGTGAACTGGCGCAGTTGCTCGCAGGCTCCGGAGATGTCGCAGGTCTCCATCGACTCGGTGAGGTCCCCGCGCAACTCCGCCAGTTTGGCCAGGATGTAGCGGTCCAGCACATTGCTCGAATCCGTGCGCCAGGTGCCGACTTTCGGCGCGTACAAGGCCAGGAAGCTGTAGGCGTTCCACAACGGCAGCTGCACCTGCCGCACGCCCTCGCGGATGCCCTGCTCGGTGACGATCAGGTTGCCGCCGCGCAGGATCGGCGAGGCCATCAAGAACCACCGCATGGCGTCGGAGCCATCGCGGTCGAACACCTCGGAAACGTCGGGGTAGTTGCGCAGCGATTTGCTCATCTTCTGGCCGTCGGAACCCAGCACAATCCCGTGCGCCACGCAGGTTTTGAACGCCGGACGGTCGAACAGCGCGGTGGCGAGCACATGCAGCGTGTAGAACCAGCCGCGAGTCTGGCCGATGTACTCGACGATAAAGTCGCCAGGGTAGTGCCCGTCGAACCAGTCACGATTTTCGAACGGGTAGTGCACCTGCGCGTAGGGCATCGAGCCCGAGTCGAACCACACGTCGAGCACGTCGGGGATGCGCCGCATCGTGCTGCGGCCGGTGGGGTCGTCGGGGTTGGGGCGGGTGAGCTCGTCGATGTAGGGCCGGTGCAAGTTGGTGGGCCGCACCCCGAAGTCGCGCTCCAGCTCGTCCAGGCTGCCGTAGACGTCGATCCTCGGGTGCGCGGGGTCATCGGATTTCCACACCGGAATCGGCGTGCCCCAGTAGCGGTTTCGCGAGATCGACCAGTCGCGCGCGCCCTGCAGCCACTTGCCGAACTGGCCGTCCTTGACGTGTTCGGGGTACCAGGTGATCTGCTGGTTGAGTTCGACCATGCGGTCGCGGAATTGGGTGACCGCGACGAACCACGACGACACCGCCCGGTAGATCAGCGGGTTGCGGCACCGCCAGCAGTGCGGGTAGGGGTGCTCGTAGGTCTCGTGGCGGACCAGCACCGCGCCATTCGCGGCCGCCGGGCCGCTGCCGTTCTTCAAATCCCGGATGATGTTCGGGTTGGCGTCAAAGACGCGCTGCCCCAGGTAATCCGGGACGGTGGCGTCGAAGCGGCCCTTGGCATCCACCGGGGTGACCGGGGCGATGCCGGCCGCCTCGCAGACGGCCATGTCGTCCTCGCCGTAGGCCGGCGCCATGTGCACGATGCCGGTGCCGTCCTCGGTGGTGACGAAATCGCCGGGCAACACCCGAAAAGCGTTGGCCGTGTCCATGAAATACGGGAAGGGGGGCAGGTACCGCGCGCCCAACAGGTCGGCGCCGCGGTACGTGCCCAGCACCTCGGGCTCCTCCCCCAGCTCGCGGGCATAGGCGCCCAGCCGGGCCTCGGCCAGCACGAAACGCCGCCCGCCCTCCCGGACCTGCACGTAGGTCACCTCCGGGTTCACGGCCACCGCGAGGTTCGACGGCAGGGTCCACGGCGTCGTCGTCCAGACCAACAGGTAGGCGCCGTCCAGCTCTCCCCCGGCCACCTTGAATCCGACGGTCAGAGCCGGGTCCTGGCGGCTCTGATAGACGTCGTCGTCCATCCGCAGTTCGTGGTTGGACAACGGGGTTTCGTCGCGCCAGCAATAGGGCAGCACCCGATAGCCCTCGTACGCCAGGCCCTTGTCCCACAGCTGCTTGAACGCCCAGATCACCGACTCCATGTAGCTGGGATCCAGCGTCTTGTAGTCGTTGTCGAAGTCGACCCAGCGCGCCTGGCGCGTGACATACGCCTGCCACTCGGCGGTGTAGCGCAACACCGACTCGCGGCAGGCCTCGTTGAACGCGGCGATGCCCATGTCGTCGATCTGCGACTTGTCGGTGATGCCGAGTTGGCGCTCGACTTCCAACTCGGCGGGCAACCCGTGGGTGTCCCAGCCGAAACGGCGCTCCACCTTGTAGCCGCGCATGGTGCGGTAGCGCGGGACGATGTCCTTCACGTACCCGGTCAGCAGGTGCCCGTAGTGGGGCAACCCGTTGGCGAACGGCGGCCCGTCGTAGAACACGTACTCCGGGGCGCCGTCGCGGCGCGCGATGCTGGCCCGGAAGGTGTCGTCGCCGGCCCAGTAGTCGAGCACCTCGACCTCGAGCGCCGGGAAGTCCGGCGCCCCGCCGGCCAGCTTCGGGTAGGCCTTGACGTCAGCGTTCTCGGTCACGATGTGTGTCGTCTCCTGTGGCCGTCCTGCTCAGGCCGGGGACGACGACGCGCACGGTGCGCGAGCGCCGCGGTACCACCCCGCTTGCCGCGCTTGCGCGCGACCGCTCGATGCAGGCTGTGACGGGCCTACCCGTTCGGTTCTACTGAGCCGTGCCGGCCGTTCTTCCGAAGGCTCCCCGGTGATCGCCGGATCGATGCCACTTCGTCGATTCTACGGAATGACGCACTCCAAGGGGCTACCTGGCCTCAGGAAACGACCTGCGGCCGGGTAGCCCCTTGGAGCCCCGATTGCCCACTGTCCACCTTCTCAGGCACGGACGTCGAGCACACCGACGCGCCAGAGCGCCGCGTAGACGTGCCGCAGGCCGATGCTCAACAGGTGGGCGGCCCCGTCCACCACCGGGTCGCTGATGACGATGGTCCGGCGCTCGACCGGGCGCGCCGCCTTCTTGGGGGCGGGGGCCGGGTTGTCGTCGCGCACCACCGTCAGCGTGCGGGCGGGCGCCACCGTTACCACTTCGTCGTGCAGAACTGCGGTCATGATCGTCTCCTAATCGGAATCAACGAGGACTGAATGGACTGACGTGTCCCGTCCCGTAGTGGTTCCGAACCCCAGAACGATTGGCCGCGAAGCCAATTAGCCGCGAACGGCGCGCCGGAGAACGGATCGGGACGAAACACAGTTCGGACTTCGGCCCGGACTGTCGCTGGAACTCATACGTCCCTCACCTCCTCGACGCCACGACGCGTGCGTTGTCACACGATCTACGCGCACCAGAAGGAGTACAGAAACCGGCGATCGCCGGAGATCCGCACCCCTCTCGTCAGAGCTTTGGCACTACACGACGTGTCCGATGTTCCGGAAGCCACCTGGGCTCAACCCTTAAGCCGGGAGGAGCTGTCCTGACCCGGGGCGTCTTTGGACGTTCGGGGTCAGTGGCCTGTATTCGTGTAGACGCCTCACCTAACGAGGTGCATACGCGACCGATAATGCACGACGGGCACGACACGGTCAAACCCCCGGGCGCCGTGTGATCCATTCTTTATGCGTTCATTACGCGCGCACACAGCTTTCAGCCAGCATCGCGCGGACGCAGCCCGTCCAGCGCCAGCGCCACGACGAAATCGGCGACCTGGGCCGCCGTCACGTCGTCATCGGTGCTCAGCCGCCGCTGCGCCAGCTGCCCGACGAGCGCGGCCAGCGTGTACGCCACCATGCGCGGCGGCGCGGCCACCACCTCGCCGCGCTCCTGCGCCGCGACGACGAAGGCTTCGATGTCGTCGATGAACCGCTCGTAGATCCCGCCGAGGTGCTTCTCGAACCGCTCGCCCATCGCGTACGGGTCGCGCAGCAGCAGCTTGACGGTGGCCTTGTCGGATTCGAAGAACTCCAGCGTGACTCGAACGGCGGCGCGAAGCGGCTCCTCGTGCCCGACGTCCGCCGCCGCCAGCGGAAGCGCGGCCAGCGCCGCACCGATATGGTCGCGCAGCGCGCCCTCCTCGGCGGCCATCAGCGCGTGGAACAGCTCGTCCTTGGAGTCGAAATACCAATAGACCGAGCCGTAGGCCAGACCGGCCCGCTTGGCGATATCGGCGATCGTCGTGGCGTGAAAACCCTTGCGCGCGAAGACTTCTTTGGCGGCCGCCATGATCTGGTCGCGCCGCTGCGACTTGTCCTCGTCACTGACCGCGCGGCGCCGCCGGGTGGCGCTGGTCACGTGTCGACCAGGCCGTCGAGCCGGCCGATCGTGTCGATGAACTCCTCCACCATGTCGAGCACCACCGAGCGCACCGGGCGCACCTTGTCCAGCGAGCCGACCACCTGGCCGACGAAGTAGGTCGCCAGCTCGCGCGCCTCGGCGCCCGGGTGGGTGGCCGCCTGGTTGATGCGCACCTGCGCTCCGGTGACGAGCGCGGTCTGCAGCGGCATGCCGAGGGGGTCGGGAGTGTCCGGGCGGGCCCACTCGTCGGTCCAGGCGGTGCGCAGCATCCGGGCCGGCTTGCCGGTCATCGACCGGGAGCGCACGGTGTCCGAGGAGCTGGCCGCCAGGAACTTCTCCTTGACCACGGGCACGGTCTCGGCCTCCTCGGTGGTCAGCCACACCGATCCGCACCACACCCCCTCGGCACCGAGCGCGAGGGCCGCGGCAACCTGGCGACCCCGGGCGATGCCGCCGGCGGCCAGGACGGGCACCGGCGACACGGCGTCCACCACCTCGGGCACCAGGACCATGGTCGCCACCTCGCCGGTGTGGCCGCCGGCCTCGGTGCCCTGCGCGACGATCAGATCGACACCCGCGGCCGCGTGCCGCCGCGCGTGCTGGGTGGTGCCGGCCAGCGCGGCCACCAGGACGTCGTGTTGGTGGGCGCGCTCGACGAGGTCGGCGGGGGGCGGTCCGAGGGCGCTGGCGATCAGCCGGATGTTGTGGGCGAAGGCCACGTCCAGCAGCGGCTCGTAGCCCTTGGGCGAGATGTTGAGGCCGCCGGACGACGCCTTGGGCGCCTCGGTGGGCGCCGCGACGCCGTAGCGGGCCAGGATGTCCTCGACGAACGCGCGGTGCTCCTCGGGAAGCAGCTCCCTGGTTTGTTTGGCGTCGATCCCGCCCTGCTCGGCCCCGACGTATTTCGGCGGCAACAACAGGTCCACGCCGTACGGCTTGCCGCCCGTCTGCTCCTCGATCCAGGTCAGCTCGTTCTCCAGCCGCTGCGGACTGTGCGCGACGGCGCCGAGGACCCCGAATCCTCCCGCGTTGGTGACCGCGGCCACCACGTCGCGGCAATGGCTGAAGGCGCAGATCGGAAACTCAACGCCGAGCATCTCGGCGACCCTGGTTCGCATCGCCCGACGCTATGAGTTACTGACTGATAAGTCAATCGTTAAGGTGACCGGCCGTCCGGCGGCCAGCTGGACACGCCCTCTTCCAACGGAACCTGCAGGCTGTGCAGGATCGACGCGACCATTCGCCAGGCGCCGATGGCGGTGACGAGCTCGATGAGAACCGTTGTGTCGCCGTGCAATTCGCGTGAGCACGCGGCCCAACTCGCGGCGCTTACCGCACCGTCGCGCAGCACGTCGTCGGTGGCCGCCAGCACCGCGCGCTCGGTGGGCCCGAAGCCGTCGTACCCCTGCCAGTCGCGCACGCCCAGCATGTCGTCGTGGCTCACGCCCAGCCCCGACGCGACCCTCCAGTGCTGCGTCCACTCGTAGTCGCACGCGGTGAGCCAGCCGATCCGCATGATGACCAGCTCCCGCAGCCGCGCGTCGAGGGCGCCGTGCCACAGCATGGTGGCGAGCAGGTCGTTGAGGGCGCGCGCCAGCGTCGGATGGTTCAGCAACACCTGGAAGATGCTGAGCTCGGCCATGTAGTCGGGCACGGCGGCCTCGTCGGCGGCGGCCTTTGCCTCGTCGACCGGCAGTCGAGGGACCCGGGCTTGCCCGCTGGGTGGGCTCATCGCGTGAACCACTCCGTGTACTAGTGAGGCACCTCACATTCATCGGCCATCGTAGCCAGCGGCCCGGGCACAGGCGGGCCCAAGGGGCCGGCGAAAAGCCCGCGGCGCCAAGGCCGAAAACCAGCCCGGCCGTCCGCAACCCCGCGCCGCCGACCCGTCATATCGCCCCACCGCACGAATCGGCGACCTTTTAATCGGCACTAACTTGCGATCTTAAAGATTTCAGCGATTTCCCTGCGGGGCATCTCAATAACCCCTACCATGGCGAGATTAGGCATCACCGATGCAGTGCATCGGTGCGTCCAATTTGGTTGCTGCCTCGCCCGCCCTGGGTCGGGCTTGGCCGTGCTGCCCCCACCACCACGCCGCTCGACAACGCCCGTGGTCACGTATGCCCCCAGTGCGCCACGTCGCCGGAGCAGTTGTGGCACAGCGCCTCTGACAGCGACCCGAGTCCGGCGCGACGCCCGATAATCGTGCGAAAAGTATGTGACCACCCTGTGACCCAAGCTTCCTGTCAGCGACGATGCGTCGCGCGTTGTTAAATTTTTGTACGTTCGCACGATTTTTCCACGCGGTTGGGGCCGAGCCGCTACGCTGCTGATCGCGCCACGTTGTTACGGCGGGCTTCGATAGCGGGGGTCGGTGGGTGTTTGTGAGTTGCTCGCGGAGTTAGTCGCTCGCGCAAAAAAATTCGGCGAGATTTCTCGAAGCTGAGATATGAGCGAGCAGCAGTGATAGGAACTTGTGGATAGGCAAGGAGAGGTGAAGGACAGTGGATAAGGCAGTCGTGACTCCGGTCGCCGTCATCGGGATGGCGTGCCGGCTGCCGGGGGGCATCAACTCCCCTGACCTCTTTTGGGAAGCGTTGCTGCGCGGTGAGGACTTTGTCAAGGAAATCCCGGGCGAACGCTGGGATGTCGACTACTACTACGACCCCGAGCCGGGCGTCCCGGGCCGGTCCGTCTGCAAGTGGGGCTCCTTCCTGGACAACGTGGGCGACTTCGACCCCGAGTTCTTCGGCATCACCGAAAAAGAAGCCACGGCCATGGATCCGCAGCACCGGTTGCTCATGGAAACCGCGTGGGAGGCCATGGAACACGCCGGCCTCACCAAGGACACCATCGCCCAGGAAACGGGCGTTTTCGTTGGATTGAACTACGGCGACTACCAATTCGTTCACGCCGCCACCGACGCCTTCGACGGACCGTACGGAAACCCCGGCACCATCTCCTGCATGGCGTCCGGGCGGATTTCCTACGCGCTCGGCCTGCACGGCCCCGCGGTCACGATCGACACCGCCTGCTCGTCCGGCCTGTTCGCGATCCACCAGGCCTGCCGCAGCCTCAACGACGGCGAGAGCAAGCTCGCGTTCGCCGGCGGCGTCAACGTGATGATGGAACCGCGCCGGTCCGCCTCCGCATCGGCGGGGGGCATGCTGTCGGGCACCGGGCACTGCTACGCGTTCGACGCGAAGGCCGACGGCTTCGTCTCCGGCGAGGGCTGCGTGGTGCTGTTGCTCAAGCGCCTCACGGACGCGCAGCGCGACGGCGACCGGATCCTCGGTGTGATCCGCGGCACGGCCGCCAACCAGGACGGCCACACCATGAACATCGCGATGCCCTCAGGCGAGGCGCAGGCCGCGGTGTACCGCGCCGCGCTCGTGGCGGCGGGCGTGGACGCCGGCACCGTCGGCATGGTCGAGGCGCACGGCACCGGAACCCCCGTCGGCGACCCGATCGAATACGGCAGCCTTGCCGAGGTCTACGGCATCGGCAACCCGTGCGTGCTGGGCGCCTCGAAGACCAACTTCGGGCACCTCCAGGCCGCCGCCGGCGCGCTCGGCGTGATGAAGGCGGTCCTGTCGGTCCAGCACGGCGTGGTCCCCAAGAACCTGCACTTCGAAGCGCTGCCCGACGAGATGGCCCGGATCGACACCGGATTGTTTGTGCCGCAAGAGAATACGCCGTGGCCGCTGAGCGGCGGGCAACCGCGGCGCGCGGCGGTGTCGGCGTACGGCATCTCCGGCACGAACGTGCACGCGATCGTCGAGGAGGCCCCAGAGCCCCTGTCCCCCAACGGCGCCGCAACCAGGCCGAGCCGCGGCGGCACGCTGCTGTTCCCGCTGTCCGCCACCTCGGCCGACGGGCTGCGCGAAACCGCCGCCCGCCTTGCCGACTGGGTCGAGGCGCACGCCGCGGAGGTGCCGGCACCCGACCTCGCCTACACCCTCGCCCGCCGGCGCGGGCACCGCTCGGTGCGGACCACCGTGCTGGCCGCCGACACCCCGGAGCTGGTGACTTCGCTGCGCGAGGTCGCCAGCGGTGACGCCCTGTTCCAGGAGGTCGTGGGCCAGGAGGAGCGCGGTCCGGTCTGGGTGTTCTCCGGACAGGGTTCGCAGTGGGCGACCATGGGCACGGACCTGCTGGCCAAGGAGCCCGCCTTCGCGGCGGCCATCGCCGAGATCGAGCCGCTGATCGCCCACGAGTCGGGCTTCTCGGTGACCGAGGCGCTGACCGCACCCGAGAAGGTGACGGGCATCGACCGCGTCCAGCCCACGATCTTCGCCATGCAGGTCGCCCTGGCGACCACCATGAAGTCCTACGGGGTCCGGCCCGGTGCGGTCATCGGCCACTCGATGGGCGAGTCCGCGGCAGCCGTCGTCGCCGGAGCGCTGGCGCTCGAGGACGGCGTGCGCGTCATCTGCCGCCGGTCGCGACTGATGACCAAGATCGCCGGTTCGGGCGCGATGGCGTCGGTGGAACTGCCTGCGCAGCAAGTGCTTTCGGAGCTGATGGCGCGCGGCGTCAACGACGCGGTGGTCGCGGTGGTGGCTTCCCCGCAGTCCACCGTCATCGGCGGCGCGACGGACACGGTCCGCGAGCTGGTGGCGGTCTGGGAGCAGCGCGAGGTGATGGCCCGCGAGGTGGCCGTCGACGTGGCGTCACACTCGCCGCAGGTCGACCCGATCCTCGACGAGCTGTACGACGTGCTAGCCGAGATCGAGCCGTTGACCCCGGAGATCCCGTACTACTCGGCCACCTCGTTCGACCCGCGCGAGGAGCCCTACTGCGACGCCAACTACTGGGTGGACAACCTGCGCCACACCGTGCGGTTCTCGGCGGCGGTGCAGGCGGCGCTGGAAGACGGCTACCGGGTGTTCGGTGAGCTGTCGCCGCACCCCCTGCTAACCCACGCGGTCGACCAGACCGCCCGCAGCCTGGACATGACGGTGGCCGCGCTCGCCGCGATGCGGCGCGACCAGCCGCTGCCGCACGGGATGCTGGGGCTGTTGGGGGACCTGTACGCCACGGGCGCAACGGTCGACTTCTCCGTGCTCTACCCCGGCGGGCACCTGATGGACGCCCCGCTGGCCGCGTGGACGCACCGCTCGCTGCTGTTGAGCCGCGAGGGTCACAGCTCCCGCGCGCTGGCTTCCAGCGTCGCGGTGCACCCGCTGATGGGCCAGCACGTGCGCCTGCCCGAGGAGCCGGAACGGCACGTGTGGCAGGCCGACATCGGCACCGCGACGCTGCCGTGGCTGGCCGACCACCAGGTCCACGGCACCGCGACCCTGCCGGGCGCGGCCTACTGCGAGATGGCGCTGGCCGCGGCGCGCACCGTCTTCGGTGACGCATCCGCGGTTCGCGACGTCCGCTTCGAGCAGATGCTGATGCTCGACGAGGAGACGCAGATCAGCCTCACCGCGACCGCGGAGGTGCCCGGCGCGCTCAGCTTCGCCGTGGAGACCAACGAGGACGGCGTGCAGGCACGGCGGGCCTCCGCGGTGCTGGTGGACGTCGACGACTCGGACGATGCGGCACGGCCCGCCGCGGTGGACATCGAGGAGTTGCTGGCCGCGCACCCGAGCCGCCTGGAGGGCAACGACCTTCGCGACGCGATGGACCTGTGCGGCATTCAGTACGGCCCCGCCTTCACCGGCCTGGCCGCCGCCCACACCGCCGAGGGCACCGGCACCACGGTGCTGGCCGAGATCGGGCTGCCCAGCGTGATCCGGACGCAACAAACCAATTACGGCGTGCACCCCGCGCTGCTGGATGCGTGCTTCCAGTCGGTCGCGGCGCACCCGAGCGTCGCCAACGCCAGCCTGGGTGGCCTGCTCCTGCCGCTGGGCGTCCGCGAGCTGCGGGTCCACACGTCCGTGAGCGCGGCGCGCTACTGCTACTCGCGGGTGACCGCGGCCACCGGCGGGTCCGTCGAGGCCGACCTGGACATCCTGGACAAGCACGGCGCCGTGCTGCTGACCGTGCGCGGGCTGCAGATGGGCACCGGCGTCTCGCCGAGCGGCGAGCGGGCCCGCGTGATGGCCGAGCGGTTGCTGACCGTGGAGTGGCAACAGCGGCAGCTGCCCGAGGTGCCCGCCACCGAAACCGGCGCCTGGCTGCTGATCAGCACCTCCGACGCGGCCGACCTCGTGGCGACGGCGTTCACCGACGCGATGAAGCTGCACGAGGCGGACTGCACCACGCTGTCCTGGCCGTCGCGGGCCGACCACCCTGCGATCGCCGAGCGGCTGCGCGGTGAGGTCGAAAAGGGCGGCTACGCCGGCGTGGTGGTGCTCACCGAGCCCAAGAACGGCAACCCGGACGACGAAAGCGCCGTGCGCGGCGGTGAATACGTCCACCACCTGGTCCGCATCGCCCGCGAGCTCCCGGAGCTGCAAGGCGAGTCGCCGCGGTTGTTCGTGGTGACCCGCAACGCCCAGAAGGTGTTGTCGGAGGACGTCCCGAACCTCGACCAGGGCGGGGTGCGCGGGCTGCTGCGGGTGATCGGCTCCGAGCACCCGCACCTGCACACCACCCACATCGACGTCGACGAGCAGACCAGCGCCGAGCACGTGGTGCGCCAGCTGCTGACCACGGGTCCGGGCGAGGACGAGACGGCCTGGCGCAACGACGAGTGGTACATCGCGCGCCTGTGCCCCACTCCCCTGCGTCCGGAAGAGCGGCAAACCACCATCGCGGATCACGAGACCGAAGGGATGCGGATGCAGATCCGCACGCCGGGTGACCTGCAGACGATGGAGTTCGCGGCGTTCGACCGGGTTCCGCCGGGCCCCGGTCAGATCGAGGTCGCGGTCACCGCGTCGAGCATCAACTTCGCCGATGTGCTCAACGCGTTCGGCCGCTACCAGAGCCTGGACAACATCCTGCCCGCGCTCGGCACCGACTTCGCCGGTGTCGTCACGGCCGTGGGATCCGGCGTGACCAACCACAAGGTCGGCGACCACGTCGGCGGCATGTCCCCCAACGGCTGCTGGGCCACGTTCGTCACCTGCGACGCGCGCCTGGCCACGACGCTGCCGGACGGGCTCACCGACGCGCAGGCGGCCGCGGTCACCACCGCGCACGCCACCGCGTGGTACGGCCTGAACGACCTGGCCCGCATCAAGGCCGGCGACAAGGTGCTGATCCACTCCGGGACCGGGGGTGTGGGGCAGGCGGCGATCGCCATCGCCCGCGCCGCGGGTGCCGAGATCTTCGCCACCGCCGGCAGCGAGGCGCGTCGACAGCTGTTGCGCGACATGGGAATCGAGCACGTCTACGACTCGCGGACCGTCGACTTCGCGGACCAGATCCGTCGCGACACCGACGGCTACGGCGTGGACATCGTGCTCAACTCGGTCACGGGCGCGGCCCAGCTCGCCGGAATCAAACTGCTGGCACTGGGCGGGCGGTTCGTCGAGATCGGCAAGCGCGACATCTACGGGGACACCAAGCTGGGCCTCTTCCCGTTCCGTCGCAACCTCGCGTTCTGGGGCGTCGACCTGGGCCTGATGTCCGTCAGTCACCCGCAGCAGGTCAGCGAGATCCTCAGCAACGTCTACCGGTTGACGGCCGAGGGCGTGCTGCCGATGCCCGAGAGCACGCACTACCCGCTCGCCGAGGCGGCCACCGCGATCCGCGTGATGAGCGCGGCCGAGCACACCGGCAAGCTCATCCTCGACATCCCGCGGGCCGGGCGCAGCAGCGTGGTGCTGCCGCCGGAGCAGGCGCCGGTATTCCGCAAGGACGGCTCCTACATCATCACCGGCGGCCTCGGTGGCCTGGGCCTGTTCCTCGCCGAGAAGATGGCCGCGGCCGGCGCGGGCCGGATCGTGCTGACCTCCCGCTCCGAGCCTTCGCAGAAGGCGCTTGAAACGATCGAGCTGGTCCGGGCGATAGGTTCTGACGTGATCGTGGAGTGCGGTGACATCGCCCAGGCCGACGTCGCACAGCGGCTGGTGGCCACGGCGACGGCCACCGGGCTGCCGTTGCGGGGCGTGCTGCACGCGGCCGCGGTGGTCGAGGACGCCACCCTGACCAACATCACCGACGAGTTGATCGACCGCGACTGGGCGCCGAAGGTGTACGGCGCGTGGAACCTGCACGAGGCCACCGCTGGCCAGTCTGAGAAAGCGGACCTGGACTGGTTCTGCTCGTTCTCCTCGGCGGCCGCCCTGCTGGGCTCGCCGGGCCAGGGTGCCTACGCCGCGGCCAACAGCTGGCTGGACGCCTTCACCCACTGGCGGCGCGCCCAGGGCCTGCCGGCCACGGCGATCGCCTGGGGCGCCTGGGGCGAGATCGGCCGCGGTGCGGACTTCGCGGAAGGCAGCGGGGCGGCGATCGCTCCCGACGAGGGCGCGTACGCGTTCGAGGCGCTGCTGCGCCACGACCGCGCGTACACGGGCTACAGCCCGCTGATCGGGACACCGTGGATCGCGTCCTTCGCGGAACGCAGCAAGTTCCTCGAGATGTTCAAGTCCGCGGGCGAAAAGCGTTCGGGTTCAAGCAAACTGCGCGCCGAGCTGGCCGACCTGCCGCTCGACGAGTGGCCGACCCGGCTGCGGCGTCTGCTCTCCGAGCAGATCGGCCTGATCCTGCGTCGCAACATCGATGTGGACCACCCGCTTTCCGAGTACGGCCTGGACTCGCTGGGCAATCTCGAATTGCGGACTCACATCGAGGCCCAAACGGGGGTGCGCATTACCTCTGCCGACATCACGACGGTGCGGGGTTTGGCGGATCACCTGTTCCACAAGCTGGCGCCCCAGGAGGAAAACGCTGCGGCGCCCGCGTGAGAGAGGTCCTACGTCAAAGTCGACTGCACTGCTAGGCCGGTACTAAAGGAGGGAAAACGTGTTCATAGGTGGAGGCTCTGAGCACGACAGCCTGCGAGTTGGCAACGCCTACGACTGGAACCCGGAACCGGGACCCGTCGTAACGTGGGAACCCACACCCGGCTGTGCGGCGAAGGCTCGGCAGGCACCCGTCAGCCCGGTGCCGCCCAGCTCCATGCAGGCGGGCCACCTGCGTGGCTTCGTGGAGTTCCGGGACCGTGGCCTCGACTACTCGCGGGCGGTAATGGGTTCCTGGGAGGTGCCCGGCCGGTGCGACATTCGCGCGATGACGTACGTCATCAACGCGCATCTGCGCCGCCACGCGACCTACCACAGCTGGTTCGAATACTCCGACGACAACATCGTCCGGCACACCCTGAAGAATCCGCGCGACATCCAGTTCGTCGCGAAGGAGTACGGCGCGCTGACCCAGCAGGAATGGCGCGACCACGTGCTGGCGACCCCCGACCCGCTGCAGTGGGACTGCTTCAGGTTCGGGATCATCCAGTACGACGACCGCTTCGCGTTGTACGCGGTCGTCGACCACCTGCACTGCGACCCGATGTTGATCGCCGGGCTGTACGTGGAGATCGTGATGAACTACAACGCCCTGCTGGAGGGCAAGGCCCCCGTCACGCTGCCCCCGGCGGCCAGCTATGACGACTTCTGCATGCGCGAGCACGCCTGCGTGTCGGGAATGACGCTGGAGTCCCCGGAGGTGAAGAAGTGGATCGAGTTCGCCGAGGCCAACGGCGGAACCCTGCCGGACTTCCCGCTGCCGCTGGGTGACCAATCGATCCCGTGCGGCGGGGACACCCACGTCGAGCGGCTGCTGGGCCCGGAGGAAACGGCGCAGTTCGAGGCGCTCTGCCAGCAGGCGGGCGCCCGGTTCAGCGGCGGCCTGTTCGCCTGCGCGGCCCTGGCCCAGTACGAATTGACCGGTGCGGAAACCTATTACGGGCTCACGCCGACCGACAAGCGGAAGAGCCCGGCGGACTTCATGACGGTGGGCTGGTTCACCGGCGTGGTGCCGTTCACGGTTCCGGTCGACCCGAACTCGTTCGAGGAGACCGCCCGCGCGGCGCAGGCCTCGTTCGACGCGAACATGGACCTGGCCAACGTGCCGTTCGACAAGGTGCTGGAGCTGGCGCCCTGGCTGCGCCGGCACGGACCCCAGTTCACCATGATGAGCTACATGGACGCGGGCCTTCCTCCCCTGTCCGCCATCGTCGCCACCGCCCTGGACGGCGTGAACGCGACCGCGTTCACCGATGGCCGCAGCCCGGCGTACATGTACTCCACGGTGTTCCGCTTGTTCGATGAGGTCTCCATCATGGTGTCCTACCCGAACAACCCGGTCGCCCGCGAGTCCGTTCAGCGCTACACCGAGGCCATGAAGTCGGTCTTCGAGCGGGTCGTCGCGGGCAAGCTGGCCGCCGTTCCGGTTCGCGTAGCCAGGTAGGCTCCAAAGCGCTCCATCCCCGGGCGGGGATGGAGTGAAAGGCTGAGCTCCCTCGATGAAGTTTGTTCTGGCGGCCCACGGAACCCGCGGCGATATCGAGCCCGGCGCCACGGTTGGTGCGGAGCTGCGGCGCCGAGGGCACGACGTCCGAATGGCGGTGCCGCCCAACCTGGTTGACTTCGTCGAGGCCGCCGGCGTGCCCGCCGTCTCGTACGGACCGGACACGCGAGAGCAGGTCGTGGCGGTCGCGGATTTCACCCATAACGCGTTCAAGGTGCAGAATCCGGTCAACTTCATGCGCGACCTCAAGGAGCTTTTCGTCGAGGGCTGGGCCGACATGAGTCGCACCCTCACCTCGCTGGCCGACGGGGCCGACCTGTTGGTGACGGGTCAGACCTACCACGGTGTGGTGGCCAATGTGGCGGAGTACTACGACATTCCGGTCGCGGGGCTGCATCACTTCCCGGTGCGGGTCAACGGCCAGCTCGGCGTTCCCTTCCTGCCGTCCCCGGCGCCCGCGGTCCGCGCGACGTTGACCGCGGGCTGGTGGCTGTATTCGCGCATCACCAAGGCGAACGAGGATGCGCAACGCCGGGAACTCGGTCTGCCCAGCACCGCGGTTTCCGCGTGGCGGCGAATGGCCGAGAACGGAACGCTCGAGCTGCAGGCCTACGACCAGGCTCTGTTCCCCGGTCTTGCCGCGGAATGGAATGGCAAGCGCCCCTTCGTGGGTTCCCTCACGCTGGAGCTGGGGACGGACACCGACGACGAGGTCGCGTCCTGGATCGCCGCGGGAAAACCGCCGATCTACTTCGGTTTCGGCAGCACGCCGGTCTCCTCGCCCGCCGAGACGGTGGCGATGATCGCCGACGCCTGCGCCGAGCTCGGCGAACGCGCCCTGATCTATTCCGGCGCCGAGGGCACGGAAACCGCGTCCCGTTCCGACGTCAAGCTGGTCGGTCACGTCAACTACTCCACGATCCTGCCGACCTGCCGCGCGGCGGTGCACCACGGTGGCGCGGGCACGACGGCCGCCAGCCTGCGAGCCGGGCTGCCGACGTTGATCCTGTGGGACGTGGCCGACCAATTCATCTGGGCGACTCAGGTCAAGCGCCTCAAAGTCGGCTCCGCGAAACGACTTTCGAACATCACCCGGAAATCGTTGGTCAGGCGGCTCCGCAAGATCCTGGCGCCGGACTACGTGGCCCGGGCCCGTGAGATCGCCCCGAAGATGACCAAGCCCGCGGTCGGCGTCACCACCGCCGCCGACCTGCTGGAGCAGACCGTCCGCGTCGGCGTCTGAATTCGGCTGCGGGCCTTAAGGCTGCCGGCTGGCGGCGGCGTCCTGCTGGACGAGCGGGAATGACTTGTACCATTTGCGGCGGTGCGCCGCCCCCATCTCGCGCAGGATTCCCATGGCGGCGGGCCAGCCGTGCGTTTTGCGCAAGCCTTGAATCATCGCCCAGCTGGAACCCCAGTGATATTTGCGGCTGCCGAAGTGGGCGTTCGCGGTCCTGCGCCCGAAATGGTTCACGTAGGCCATCTCCGTTGTGTACAAACCGAATCCGGCCTTGCGCGCCCGCAACGCGAGGTCGAGATCGAGCCCCCAGCCGTAGCGCCCGAAGGTGTCCAGGTCCATTCCGCCGACGGCGTCCCAGCACTCGCGGGACATCACCAGCGCCGTCCCCTCGATGGCGGGCACCACCCGATATTGCGGCCGCGGAACGTAGCTCGCGGCGTCCGGTACGTCGCCGGCCACCGCGTAGGGGAAACCGATGTTGAACATCGGCCCCACCATGCCGACGTCCGCGGGCAGGCGCGGGTCGAGCAGGGCGGCGACGAATCCGCGCGAGAGGCGGGTGTCGTTGTTGAGCGTCATCGCGTGGGAGTAACCCTCCGCGAACGCGGTTCGGAATCCGAGCTCGCTGCCGCCGGCCCAACCGAGATTCTTACCGGGCGTGAGGACGCGTTCCTCGCCGATCCTGGGATAGTCGCCGCGGTTGTCGACGATCAGATAGTCGGCGCCCTCGCGCCGCAAATCGGCCAACAGCGCGTGTGTGTACTCGTGCTGCCCGTAAACCGGCACGGTGATCAGTAGGGACACAACCGGAGCGTACACCGGCTCGCCCGGCACCGACGGCGGTTCCGGCATCAGCCGAAACCTTCGCGGCGGGCCGCTTTTTCCAGCAGATCGGCGGCGGTGGCGACACTCTCGGCCGGCTTGGTCATCCGTGCCGCCAGCTCGCGCGCCCGGCCGGCACACGCCGGCGCGAGCACCGACACCAGGTCGGCGGCCAGCGTTTTGCGATTGGTGCTGGAGAACCGGCGGGCCGAGCCGACTTTCAGCTGCTTGATCTGGGCCGCCCAGATCGGCTGATCGGAGGTGATCCAGAGAATCAGAGCCGGGACGCCGGCCCGCAACCCGGCGGCGGTGGTGCCCGAACCGCCGTGGTGGACGACGGCGCGACAGGCCGGAAAGATCGCGGCGTGGTTCACCGCCGTCACAACCTTCACATGGTCGAAATCGGGGACGCCGGTGTCGGGCGCCCGTGAGCAGATCAGGGCCCGTTCGCCCAACTCGGCGCAGGCCCCGCCGATCATCGTGACGAGATCCTTCAGGGACCCGACCGGCATGCTGCCGAAGCCGAAGTAGATCGGCGGCGTGCCGGCGGCAATCCACGACACGACCTCATCGTCGGCCTCGGTGGGCCACTCCATGGTCAGCGCGCCGACGAAGGGCCGTCGAGCGCCCCACTCCGCGGACAACCCGGGGAAGCACAGCCCGTCGTAGGCCTGGATCTCCAGCGCGTTGCGCTCGGACATCCGTTGCGGCGCAGGGCAAGTGGCGTTCGGCAGCCCCAGCTCCCGGCGCTGGGCGTCCTCGGCGCCCCGGGTGAACCGCCAGTACATCCAGTCGAGGGTCTTCATCGTCGAGCGCACCAACGGCGCGGGCAGGCGCGCCGGGAACGCGATGTGACCGTTGGGCCGCATCGGATAGAAATGCAATGCGGCCAACGGGATGTCGTGGTACTCCGCGACGTTGGCGGCGATCTCCTGGTAGAGCTGGCCCGTCAGCAGCAGGTCGACGCCGTCCGCAAGCGGCGTGAGCGCGGCGCCCAGTTCTTCGAACCCCGCCCTGACGGGCTCCATGGCCTCGCGCGCCAACTTGACCGGATTGGTGAACTTCCACGAGTTGTGCAGGAAATCCTCGTCGAGCTGCTGCTGGGAATCCCGCTGCCCGTAGGCCACCGCGGACAGCCCGGCCGATTCCACGAAGCCGATCAGGTTGGGCGGCACCGCAACCCGGACATCATGGCCACGGCGCTGCAGCTCGCGGCCGACGGCCGCGAGGGGCTCGATGTCGCCGCGAGTTCCGTAGCTTGCCAAGGCAAACTTCATGAGGAGAGTTCAGCCTCTCGCGTTCGGTGCGCGCTGGACCCGCATCAATCCTTGGCGAAGTGGTAGACGCGGTAGGAGAACCCGCCGGAGCGGCGCAGATCCCAGTCCAACACGCCCACGCCGTAACGGATCAGGGAGTTCATGAATCCCGGCAGGCGGCCGCTGATCTGCTGCTGGGTGCGCCGCGTGTTGGCGTCCAGCCCGCGCTTGGCCTCTTTGTCGATGTCGCGTTCGGAGATCTTGCGCAGCGGCGCGTCGGCCAGCGCCGCCTCCCATTCGGCGACGACGGGGGCGCGGCGGGAATCGGTGTAGAGGAAATGCCCGCCGGGGCGCAGCACGCGCGCGACTTCCTGGAGGAAACCGGGAAAGTTCGGGTACTGATGGGAGGCCTCGACGTTGATCACCGCGTCGAAGGATTCGTCGGGGAAGGGCAGGTTTTGGGCGTCGCCCTGCACGAATTCCAGGCCCGAAAGCTGGTGCCGTTCCCGGCACTTGTCGATGCTGGCGGGGTTGAGGTCCAGCCCGGTGTAGGAGGCCGGGCCCAGGTTGCGCATGATGTACGACGCGCCCCCGCCGGCCCCGCAGCTGACCTCGAGCACCTTCTTGCCGGTGAGATCCACCTGCGAGGCGGTCACGTGATAGAGCTGGATGCAGTACCGGTTGGGCTCGTCGGATGCCGCCAGCGTCAGGCCCATCGGCGGGTCTTCCTCGTAACCGAAGTTGAAGAAAACCACGTCGTCGCCGACCTGGCGGGTGCCTAGGGGCAGAAAGTACTTCGTGGTGAGCTTGCCGACGAGCGGGTTGGATTGCAGGCGGTAACCGATGGCCATGGGGAGAGTGTTACACGGATCCGCCGGGCCCCACGCCGGATCGGCGCCGCTACGTGGTCGCCGACGGGTTTTTCGGGCTCGTTCGCGCGCCGGATTCCGGGGCCTTGACCAGCGGATTCACCGTCAAGATCACGGCGGGATCACGGTCGCCGCGTAGATCTTGATTAGCCCGCGCGACGGCGGGCTTGATTGTAGGGTTGGTTGGGTGTCGAGCCGGACTGGCACGGGCGAGGCAGCCAAGCCTGGGGGAATCTTCGACCGCATGGGCGACATCGTCGTGCGGTGGCCGCTGCTTGTCATCGCCTGCTGGATCGCGTTGGCGGCGCTCCTCTGGCTGGTCTTTCCGCCGCTGATGGTAGAGGCCGGCAGGCACGAGCAAAAGCCCCTGCCGGACAACGCCCCCACCGTGCTCATCAACCAGGAAATGGCCGAGGCCTTCGCCACTCCCGGCAAGGACTCCGCCGCCCCGAAGGCCCCCGGGGACGCCAAAAAAGCCGGGGACCCCGCCGGGGACGGGGGCGGGGACAATCCGTTGGGCGGCGGCGGCTCCCTCCTGATGATCCTGCTGACCGACGAAAACGGCATCTCGCCCGCCGACGAGGACGTCTACCGCAAGCTGGTGGACAAACTGCACCAAGACAAAGCCGACAGCATGACGGTGCAGGACTTCCTCACCACCCCGCAGATGCGTGAGGTCCTGGCGAGCAAGGACGGCAAGGCGTTCATCCTGCCCGTTTCTTTCCCCGGCGCGGCCACCGCGCCGACGACGATCGCGGGCTACCACCACGTCAAGGACATCGCCAAACAGGTGACCGAGGGAACGTCGCTGACCGCCTACGTCAGCGGGCCCGAGGCCACCCTCGCCGACGCCACCGAAATGGCGATGGAAGACGCGCACTTCATTGAGATCGGCACCGTGGCGGCCGTGCTGCTCATCCTGTTCCTCATCTATCGCAACGTGGTCACCATGTTGCTTCCGCTGCTCAACATCGGTGCATCCATCGCGGTATCACAGGGCCTCTTGTCCGGGCTGAGCACCCAGTTCGGCCTGCCGGTGATCTTGCAGAGCCTCGTGTTGATGACCGCGGTCATGGTCGGAGCGGGAACGGACTACGCCGTCTTTCTCATCAGCCGCTATCACGACTATGTGCGGCAGGGCCATGGCTCCGATCAAGCGGTCAAGATGGCGATGATGTCGATAGGCAAGGTCATCACGGCATCGGCGGCCACCGTCGCGGTCGCCTTCCTGGCGATGGCTTTTACCAAGCTGCAGGTGTTTTCGGCCGTCGGGCCGGCTATTTCGATTTCGGTCGTCGTGGCATTGCTGTCCGCGATCACCCTGCTGCCCGCCCTGATGGCACTCGCCGGCCGACGCGGCTGGATCAAGCCCGGACGCGACCGGACCACTCGCATGTGGCGGATCATCGGAACGCGCGTCGTGCGCCGGCCCAAGATTCATTTGGTCGGAAGCCTGGTCGTGCTCATCGCTTTGGCCAGTTGCACGAGCGTGATGCGCTTCAACTACGACGATCTCAAAACGCTGCCGGCGTCGGTAGACAGCTCCAAGGGATACGACGCGATGAACGCCCACTTCCCGGCGAACGCGCTCACACCCATGGTGCTGTTCATCAAGTCGCCGTCCCACGACTTGAGGACGCCTACCGCCCTCGCCGACCTCGAGCAGATGGCCAGCCGGGTGAGCCAGCTGCCCGGCATCACCATGGTGCGGGGCTTGACCCGGCCCAACGGGGAACCGCTGGAGCAGACCAAGATCTCGTTCCAGGCCGGAGAGGTCGGCAACAAGCTTTCCGAGGGCTCCACCCAGATTCAGGAGCATGGGAACGACCTGGACCGGCTGGTGAACGGCTCCAACCAGCTGGCCGACGCGCTGGCCCAGCTTCGCGATCAGGTCAATGGGGCGGTGACCAGCCTGGGCCCGGCCGTCGCGGCGCTGACGGCGATGGAGCAGCTGGCGGGCGGAGACCGCACCATCAACGCGCTCGACCAGGGCGCGGCGATGACCGGGCAGATGAAGAAGCTCGGCGACAACCTCAACATGTCCACCGTGAACGCCGAAAACATCGCCGCCTGGGCCGGCCCGATGCTCGTCGCCCTCAACAACAGCCCGGATTGCAATGCCGACCCGGGCTGCGTGAACTCCCGTGCCAGCCTGGCCGCCATGGTGCAGGCCAACAACGATGGCACGCTCAACTCGATCAAGATCATGGCCCACAACCTGCAATCGGCGGGGCAGGCGCAGACCGTCGGGCAGACGCTGGACAAGGTTCAGCAAACGCTGACCCAGGCCTCCAGCGCCATGAAGACGATCAAGAACCTGCAAACCACGATGGGCCAGGCGGAGCAGGGCGCCAATGCGCTCGCCGACGGCAGCCGCGCGATCGCCGGCGGGGTGAAGGAACTGGTCGATCAGACCAGGAACATCGGTAGCGGCCTCGGCGAGGCATCGCAATTCCTGCTGAGCATGAAGCACGACACCGACAACAAGCCGTCCATGGCCGGCTTCAACATCCCACCGCAGATCATGACGAGGGACGAGTTCAAAAAGGGCGCCGCGATCTTCCTCTCCCCCGACGGGCACGCGGCCCGGTACCTGATCCAAAGCGCCATCAACCCGTTCTCCACCGAGGCCATGGATCAGATCCCGAAGATCGTCAAGGCCGCTCAGTCGGCGCAGCCGAACACCGAACTGTCGGACGCCAAGGTCGCGGTGGCGGGTCTGCCCAGTGGGCTCGACGACACCCGCAACTACTACAACGACGACATCGGTTTCATCGTCTTCGCGACCATCCTCATCGTGTTCCTGATCCTGGTCGGCTTGCTGCGGGCGGTCATCGCGCCGCTGTACCTGATCGGTTCGGTGCTGCTTTCGTATTTGTCCGCAATGGGTCTCGGCGTCCTGGTGTTCCAGATGTTGCTCGGACAGAACCTGCACTGGAGCCTGCCCGGATTGTCGTTCATCCTGCTCGTCGCGGTCGGCGCGGATTACAACATGCTGCTCATCTCTCGGATCCGCGACGAGTCGCCCCACGGCGTGCGCGTCGGTGTCATTCGCACCGTGGGTTCGACCGGTGGCGTGATCACCTCCGCCGGTCTGATCTTCGCCGCCTCGATGTTCGGGCTGATGACCGCCAGCATCTACACCATGGCCGAGGCCGGTTTCATCCTCGGGATGGGCATTTTGATCGACACCTTCCTGGTGCGCACGATCACGGTGCCGGCCATGGCCGCGCTGATCGGCCAGAAGAACTGGTGGCCCTCACACCTCGGCAAGAGCGCGGCCCAGGTGTACGCGGCACACCAACGCAAGCAGCAACAGCTGGAACAGCTGACCGACCAATTGGTCCGGATGAAGGTGATTCCCAACCGTGAAGCTTTGGCACCGGCTTCCGCGGGGGCGAACGGGGCCGCCCCGCCGTTGATTCCGGACGACCTGCTGGTCCGCCTGAAACTCGTTCCGCCCAGCCACAAGTCGCGCGCCAAGTCACGTCGACCGCGGTCGAGCGGAATCGCTAAAGCCGCGAATATCCGACGGTCCAGCCGGCGTGCGCCCGAGCACGCGCTGCCCCTATTCGACCTGAGCGGCCTGCCGGATCACGTGACCGACGATCTGCGCGATTCGGCGCTAGATCTTCCGTCGGCCACCACCGGTTACGGCGGTGGTGGCACGGGTGACGGCGATCTGGACCTTGGTCACTCGTTGCCGCTGTTCGGGCAGGACTTCCTGTCGCGTCGGCCGATCGCCGTCGGCGCCAACGGAAATGGGCATCCGAACGGCAACGGACACGGGGAACAGTCCGTCGCGGACGACGCCGACAATTCACTGCCGCTCTTCGGTGCGGGTACCGCCGCACCCCGGGCCACCAATGGCAACGGGGGCGGCAAACACCCGCCCCTCTAGCGGGTTACGCGTCCAACCGGACGAACTCATCCTGTCGGTAGAGTTCGACGCACTGCGACCGCCTGATCTTGCCGCTGGTGGTGATCGGAATCGAGCCCGGCGACACCAGAACCAGATCCGCCACTTTCAGCCCGTGTGACTTCGAAATCGCCGACGTGACTTCGCGTTTCACGCCGCGCAGCCGGTCGACGACCTCCTCTTCGGAATCGCCGCGCTTCTTCATCTCGATGATCGCGACCAGCTTTTCGACGCCCTTGTCGGGAACCGCGATCGCCGCACACCGTCCCGCGGTGATCTCCTGGATGGTGGCCTCGATGTCGTCGGGCGAGTGGTTGCGCCCGTAGACGATCAACAGGTCCTTGATGCGGCCGATGATGTACAGCTCGCCGTCGGAGAAGAAGCCCGAGTCCCCGGTTCTCAGCCAGGGGCCTTCGGGTGTCCCCTCGGACGGGTTGACGATCGTTCCGCCGAAGACCCGCTGGGTCTCCTCGGGTTTCTGCCAATAGCCCAGGGCGATGTTGTCGCCGCGTATCCAGATTTCGCCGGCCGTCCCGTCCGGACACTCACGGCCGGTGTCGGGATCGACGATGCGCGTCAGGGTCGACTGCTGGCTGCCATAACTGACCAGCGGTGTGCCGCCGCCATCCAGGCACGGGATCGCTTGGCCGGCAGGCAATTTCTCGGCGTCGAACTGACCGATCTTTGGCGGTTCACCCACCCGGCGACTCGCGATGTACACCGTGGCCTCGGCCATGCCGTAGGAAGGCCGCAACGCCTTGGGGTCGAAATTGAAGGGGGCGAACCGGTCCGCGAATCGCTTGAGGGTCGCGGGCTGCACGCGCTCGCTGCCGTTGAGGATCGTGTGCACACCTCCGAGATCGAGCCCGGCCAGGTCGGCGTCCGACGTCTTGCGCACCGCGAGCTCGTAGGCGAAGTTCGGCCCCGCCGAAATCGTGCAACCGTGGTGCGCCAGCATCTGCATCCAGCGGGCCGGCCGCTGCAAGAACCCCACCGGGCTGGAAAGCAGCGTCGGCACTCCCGCCAGGATCGGCATGATGATCCCCAAGAGCAGGCCCATGTCATGGTAGAGCGGCAGCCACGACACCACCGTCATGTCGGGCGGCGCCACCCCGCCCTCGGGCGCGAAGAAGTCGCCCATGATCTGCTCGAAATTGGCGAAGACGTTCTTGCTGGAGACCATGACGCCCGCGGGTGTCCGGGTGGACCCGGATGTGTACTGCAGGTAGATGAAGTCCGACCCGTCGGGGGTGCCGGCGCGGGGTCTCGGCCCGGCGGGCCGCTGCCGCGTCTCGAGGTCCAGCAAATCGACTTCGACGATCGACGGCGCGGACGCGCCCTGCTGCGACTGCACGGAAGCGCTGACCAGCTCCGTGACCGCGGACGAAGTGAGGACGACCGTGGGCGACGTGTCGGCCAGCACGGAGATGGTGCGTTCGTCGTGCGCCCCGCCATAGGGGACCGAAAGCGGTACGGCGACAAGGCCGGCCTGCAGGGCACCGAGAAAGCTCAGGACGTAGTCGAGCCCCTGCGGGGCGAGGATGAGCGCCCGGTCACCGGTCGACCCGTGGGCCCTCAGCTGCTCGCCCAGGTTGACCACGCGCTTATACAACTGCGACCACGTCAGGGTCTGTGCGACGCCATCCCAATCCTGCTCGTAGTCAAGGAATGTGAACGCCGGGTCGTTGGGCTGCAGGCTCGCGCGCTCGCGCAGCACGGCAGGGATCGTAGACTGAACCACGGGCAACACACTACCTTCGTCGAGGGCATTTCCGGCCAGGAACGGCCAGGTTGCAACCGTAACAACACGCCCTCCAGGCCGCAGCGACCCGCCCCGCCAGCAAATAAACTAGCGTGAACGCGGTGGACAACCGACTCGCACACATGGACCAGGCGTCCTACCTGGGTCTGCGGGCGCTTGGCTACGGGGCGCTGGTGCAGTTCATCTGGATCTACAACCGACCGGTAGATCTTGACGGTTTGCGCCGTTTCCACCGCAATCTCGGATATGGGCTGTTGGGGCGGCTGGTCGAACCGTCCCCGCTGCCTTTCGCGCGCGATCGGTGGGTCGTGTCGCGGGGGCCGGCGGACATCGACGTCGCCCAAACACCGCGCCCCCGTGCAACTCTGAACGCCTGGCTGTACGAGCGGGCCTGCCTGCCGCTGGACCCCGAATACGGGCCCAGTTGGCACATCGGGGTGCTCCCCCTGGACGACGGCGGGGGCGCGGTCTGCCTGACGACGTCGCACACGCTGGTCGACGGCCTCGGGATCCTGCGGGCGCTCGCGGACGCGGCAAACGGAAGGACCCGCTACCTGGGCTACCCCTATCCCCGTTCGCGCGCCCGCCGGCGGGCCATCGCGCAGGACGTCCGCGAAACCATCGCCTCCGCACCGGAACTGGCGCGGGCGGCGCGGGCGACGTTGCGCATCGCCCGGCACCGGCGCGGGGACGTCGTCGCCTCGGTGAGGTCGGCACCGCCGGCCCCGCGGCGAGCCGGCGACGACCTGCCGCCCGTCGTGGTGCCCTCCCTGATCGCCTTCCTCGACGTGGCGGAATGGGATGCGTGCGCGAAAAGCATTGGCGGAAACAGTTTCACGCTCTTCGCCGGGTTCACGGGCAGGCTGGGCGTGCGAATGGGACGCGTTTGCGACGACGGAACGGTCACCCTGTCGTTCCCGATCAGCGATCGCACCGAAGACGATACGCGCGGCAACGCGGTGGTGTTCCCCACCGTTTCGCTCGACCCGAAGCGGCTGTCCACGGACCTGGGGGAAGCTCGTCTCAAGTTCAAGCAAGCGTTTGCCGACCTGGCCGGGATCACCGAGGGGCTGTTGGGGCCGCTGCCACTGACCTCGTTGACCCCGAAGTGGGTGGCGCGCAGGGCGGCGGGAATGGGGCTCGGTGCGGCCGCCCGCCCCATCGGTTGCTCCAACATCGGAGACATGCCCCCCGACGTGATGCGCCCGGACGGCACCGACGCCGACTACGCGTCCGGAAGGTTGATCGAACCCGGCATCAACAGGCGCGCCCTCGAGCGCGTCGGCGGCCAGCTGTTTCTGGCCTCCGGGCGTGGCGCGGGGAAGATCTTCGTCACGGTGAACGCCTACCTTCCGGGCCGGGCGAACTCTCAGGAGGCGCTGCGCGAGGACGTCTCACGCACGTTCGGCGAGTTCGGGCTGACCGCCGAGATTTTCGGCTAGCCTCCGGGCGCGGGAAAACTCGCCAAAGGGCGCCCGCGCCAACGTCTTCAGGTGCAATCCCCGCTGCGGCCCGAAGGCCGCGATTTCCACGACCAGCGCCAGCCACGCGGGAAACCACCAGAGCCGCGCCAGGATCCGGATGGACCGCGGTGACACCGGATCGACGGCCAGCCAACTGAGGATGCGCAACTGGTCGAGCAGGTAGCGTCGGCTGCTCATGACGTGCGTCGTTTCCGTGCCCTTCATGTGGCTGCGCACCGACAACTCCCGGGGCACGAAGCAGACCGTCGATCGCAGCATCAGGCGCAACCAGAAATCCACGTCGACGAGCTGGTAGATGTCGTTGCGTAGGCCACCCGCCTCCAGCGCCAGCCGGCGCCGAAACATCACGCAGGTCGGCTCCCCCACCCAGTTTTCCTTGGCGCCGTGCAACGCGACCTGGCGCACCAACGAGGGCCCGTCGTTGCGTTCCCGCAGGTTGCGGAAGTGCGTGTGCATTTTGCCGTACCGCCGCTGCCACCGTTCGTCGTTACCCACCACTTGTCGGGGCGCGAACGCCAGCCCGACGGCCGGGTCCTCGAAGTAAGGGGTGAGCGTCGCCAGGGCGCCGGGCAGCAGCCAGTCATCGCCGTGCACGAACTGGACGCACGTGCCGCGCGCCAGCTCCAGGCATTTGTTGTGGTTGCCGTTGAGGCCGAGGCGCGGCTGGTTCTTCACCAGCCGGTCCCCGGGCCGCAGCATCGAGGCGGCGATGGCGGCGCCGTCGTCGGTCGAATCGTCGTCGACCACCAGGATCTCGAAGTCGACGCCGTCCTGCTCGAGGATGCTGCGCAGGCAGCGCTCGATCGTGCCGGCGTTGTTGTACAGCGGCACGCAAACCGAGACCAGCGGGGTGGCCGGGGGACCGTCAGAGAGCGACAAGACCCTGGGTCAGCAGTATGAGCCCGGTGCCGCCAAAACTGACCTGCATGATCTGCTGACGGTACGTCCGCAGCCAGGTCTGGAGCCGCAGCATCAGCGCCAGGGTCTGGTCCGGCTTGGCCAGGTAGGCGACCAGCGGAATCTCGATGACCGCCAGCACCATGAGGGTGAACACGACGAACGCGACAAACTGCGTGGTGAGGGCCGCCCCCGAGCCCATGATGAAGGCCAACAACACCACGCCCTCGTACGGCGGAAACGACGAGGCGAGGCCGACCAGGAATGCTGGCCAGACCACGTCGGTGTTCAGCATTTCCTGGGTGCGGGCGCCCAGTCGCTGGAAAACACCGCGCGGACGCTCCTCGACCAGGGTGTCCCCGGCGACGCCGCCCGCCGGAACCGCCGTCGCGGGTACCTGCGCCGCCGCCCGCGCCCGGGCCGTCATGACCGCGAGAACCACCAGCGCGAGCACACCGAGGGTGATCTGCAGACGCGCGCCCTCGAGGAAGAAAATTGTGGACCTGACCTGCGAAATCGCCGTTCCCACGTTGCGGATGGCCACCAGCGCGGTCTCGCGCATCAGCAACAGGACACCGATGGCGACGCCGACACCCGCGACAATGCCGCCGAGCCAGAAGGCGAACAGGTTCAGCATCGGCCGCCGCCGCGTCAACAAGACGACCGCCAGCCCCAGTCGGACGGGGTCAATCGCCATCCCAAACCCGCAAAGCAGCACGAAAGTCCACATCAGTGGGGACGCTACCTTGCCGGGCCGTATCTCGTGGCGTAACTGGCGAATTCGTTCGTTCGGCGTCCAACCCTTGCCGGTGCCGACAACCCGCATTTTCAGGCTTCGGCCCCGCCGCCGCAACTCGCCCAGGTCGAAATCGACCGGGGGCTATGCTCAAGCCGATTTCGCGCACGGTTCATTGATGGAGGGGGCATGGTCGCCAATCCCGCTCTCTCGGTGTGCGTGCCGATGTTCAACAACAGCGCCACCATCGCGCGTTGCCTGCGCAGCATCCTCGATCAGGACGGCGTCGAATTCGAGATCCTGGTCGTCGACGACGAGTCGTCCGACGATTGCGCCGCGATCGCCGAAACAATGTTGCGGCCCGGAGACCGGCTGGTGCGCAACGAGTCCCGCCTGGGCCTGAACGGAAACCACAACAAGTGCTTGGAACTCGCGCGGGGCACGTGCATCCAATTCGTCCATGGCGATGATTGGTTGCTGCCGGGCGCGCTCCAGGCCCTGCTGGCTTGCTTCGACGACCCCGCGGTGGGCATGGCGTTCGCCCCCCGGCGCGTGGTGCAGGACGAAAACCTTCCGTGGCGGCGCCGGGTGGGCCCCGCGCACAAACATTTTTTGCGGCTTCGCGAACGCAACCGGGGAACGTGGCTTGTCGCGCAGCAGTTGCTGCGTGGCGGCGCCGGCAACTGGATAGGCGAGCCGACCTGCGTGATGTTCCGCCGCCGGCTCGCACTCGATGCCGGCGGTTTTCGGGGGGACATCTACCAGCTCGTCGACCTGGATTTCTGGTATCGCCTGATGGTCCGGTCGACGGTGTGTTTTCTGCCCCAGGAGCTGTCGGTGCGCACCCACACGGCCACCAACGAATCGATGCACATCGTCAAGGCGGGGCGCAACTGGCTGGATCAGCTGCGGATTCTCACGTGGCTCATCGTCGACCCGGCGTCGTCCGCCGTCATTCGCGCCATCGCGGGAGTGTGGTGGTCAATCACGTGGCTGGCCCTGCCTTTTCGGGTGTTGGCCTTCGGACCGGACCGGCGGGCACGGCTGAAGACCTTGGCCCGGGTCCCCGTCGGCGAATTCGCCCGCGCGCGCCGGTGGCGCGAGGGGCTTGCCACGCCGGCGCGGCGGCCTTCCTAGGCCGGTTTGACCCACGTCGACGGCCCGCAGCCGAGCCGGTCGAGGTTTGCCTGGATGAGCTCGTAGGGATAGTCGGTGCGCTGCTCGATGAAGTCGCGCAACCGCGCCATGGAGTCGTGCCAGGGGTCGTTGTATCGCGGCAGGCTCGCCTTGAGGAAGGGAAAACGGAAGTGCTCGATGAGGCCGTCCCAGTAGTAGAGGGTGTGGTTGAACGGTTCCCCCGAGAACTTGCTCGCCCACTGGTGTTCCGCGGAACGCTCATACGTCGCCCGGATGTCGGCGACCGACACGAACGGCTTGATGCTGAGCCCCGCGTCCCGAGCGCGCCTGGACAGCCCGATCTCGTATCGGTCGACGATGTTGACCTTGTCGACTATGTAGGTAAAGCCGTTCCAGAAGTCCTCGAGGAAGGGACGGGTCCGCACATTGAGGTCCCACGCCAGGAAAAACGACTGCAGGTGGACGCCGAACTCGGCGCTTTCGATGGCGCCGTACATGTCGGCGCCGTGGAACGAGCCCCACATCTCTGCGAGCGGAAAAAGCGGCCCGAACACGCTGTCGTTGGCGAGGACCAGGCGGTCGAAATGATCGAGCGACCAGCCGCGCTGCTTGAGGATGGACCACGCCAGGTGCCACGAGCCGAAGTCCATGCACAGCGTACGCCGAGTGTAGATGCCGGCACAGAGGTCGCGGACTGGTGCGACGGAGCCCGGTGTGAGCCTTGGCGTGCCGGAGACGAACAGGATCGTTGCGCCCAGCTGGTACAGAGACTTGAGGTAATAGACGACGTAGGGGTCGACGATTCCCTGGGAGTCGAAGTGTGCGAACAGGACCAGCGTGCCGCGACCCGGCGGCGGCCGGGGTGGCAGCTCCTGGTGCGTTTGGCGGATGAAGCGTAGTGCGTTGCCACATAAGCGGTATGGCACGGCGTCCAGGTAGCGGCGGGCGCGCCCGGCCTCAGCGCGCAGCCTACGCAGCACGTTGGACACAAGTGGCCCGGCGAGCCGTCGGGGAAACAAATATGACGGACAGCAATATGGGACTTGACATCCCGTCCGGGGGCACACTTTGATTCCCGACGCTGCCCTGGTCGCTGCGCGAGGTCTGACAAATCGCGCCCTTGCTCTGCGGACGAGTCTTTGATTCGTTGGCTACCGCGCCGCAGCGAAACTGTTGCCACACACAAGAGACATTAATCGCGCCGCTTGTCGCCAAGCCAGAGCAACGCACGGTGATGCAGTCTGATGCGCAGAGCACCGAGCTCGCCACAGACGTCGCAGGCTTCTAGGGCGTCACCGCAACCCGCCCGATCTTAACTGCGTTCATGCCACGCTTGAGATCGGTGATTCCAGCCCGCCGCAGAAACCTGCTCGCTATGCTTCGCGAGCGTGCGCTGTATGTCCGTCGACGACCGGCCCCCGGAGGCCGCAATCCTGCTCGAACGTGCCGTTCAGGGCAGGTCCCGCAGGAAGCGCCAACCATCGCTTCCGGCCACCTCCGAACTAACGACGTCGGCCGACGTGGCCGCAACCGAAGACGTGTCCTGGCGGACCGTCTCGCTGCCCGCTGCGGTCGACGTAGCGTACGACATCACACAGATCCTTACTGCCACGCAGAAGGGAAGTTGACAGTGACCGACAATGCGGCCTCGAACCCACCAAAGGTGAGCGTGGTGTCGACGACCTACAACCAAGAGGCCTACGTTCGCCAGGCGTTTGACGGTGTAATCGCGCAGGAGACCGACTTTACCGTGGAATTCATCGTCGCTGACGATGCCTCGACCGACTCAACGCCCGCCATCATCCGGGAGTATCTCGAACGTCACCCCGACTTATTCCGGCCAATCTTTAGGTCCGAGAACGTTGGATATAAGGCAAATCTGTTCAGCGCCTTCGCAGCTGCCCGCGGTGACTACATCGCGTGGTGCGAGGGGGACGATTACTGGATCGACCCGATGAAGCTCAGCAAGCAGGCGGCATTCCTTGACAACCATCCGGAAACGGCGGTGTGCTTCCATCCCGTGCGAGTCAGCTGGGAGGGCGGCGTGGCCGATGATTACGAGTTTCCCCCGCCCGACTGGCGCTTCGATCTAAGTTTGGAGCGGCTACTCAGGCGGAACTTCATACAGAACAACTCGGTCATGTACCGCCGCCTGCCTCGTTACGATGACGTACCGGCGGCGAGCGCGTGTTGCGACTACTACTTGCACGTACTGCACGCAGTCCACGGAGGCATCGCCTTGCTGCCGGATACGATGGCGGTCTACCGCCGCCACCCTGAAGGCATGTTCTCCGACGCGGTCGCGGACCCGCGGAAGTTCTGGCTGACTCACGGTCTCGGGCACGCGGCCACGTTCGACGTGATGATCGGCTTGTTTTCCGACGACCCCGTTCGCGAGGAGATTCTCGGCGAGCAGGTCGATCGGATTCTCTCCGAGATCGCGAGAGTTCCAGGCCCCGAGGGGCGCGCGGTGCTTCTGGATCTCATCACGCAGCACCCGCGGTGTGCGATGGTTGCCTTGCGGCACCGCTGCGCCCAGCCGCCCTGGCGGCGGCTCAAGGACAGGCTCTCCACCGAAGTGTCGGATTGGCGGGCTCGTCTCTACGTCAACTCCGCGCAATTCGTACGCCAGCTGACGCGAGGCAACCGTCCCACGGACGCACTCGGCCGCAGGCACGCGCCATCCCCTCGTCCATAATGGCGTAGTCACCCGAATTAATGCGCGAACTATGGGAAGCGCGATGGGATGCCTGGGCGATACTCGGCAAAAAGTAGAGACTTATCGCATTCATCAACCGAGCCACCAAGGTGAACGACGGGCGGCCACGCGAGATTCGCCTCGACGACGCAGAAAGATACATGCCAACAGCTGCCTATCGTAGGCAGCCATATGGTCGTAAGGAATTCCTTGCGACCTCAGCGACCTCCGCGCGCAGCAGCCTTCACTAGTGCCGGGATCGCATCGATCGCCAACGCACAGCCCCAGCTTTTATAAGCGCGAGAGTCAGGCGGTAGCTTCGAGAATTAGCGCTTCGACTCGGTTTGCCTTATCGGGAATCCAATCCGCGTGCCGGTCCACGCCAACTAATTCAGCATGGTCAGACATCCTGGGGTCACAACGGAGGATCTGACGGAACCCGGCCCGCGCCAGCACCTGGCGCAACATGCCTTCATCGTAGAGATGGATGTGGCCGAATTCATGCATCATGAGGTTCAGTGCGTGAACTGGGTTAGCTTCGTCATCACGCTGTGCTGCTGACCCGAACGTGCGGTTGAACCAGCGAATATAGTCGTGAACGTCCGGGTCATCGGAGTCGGGCAGCAGTCGGATCACATCCAGGTCCGGCGTTGAGATGCGCAATACCCCTCCAGGCTGGAGCACCCGATGGGCTTCGCTTATCACCCGCAACCCCGCCTCGTAAGGGACGTGTTCGATCATGTGCTCACAAGCCATGTATCGAAAGGACGCTGATGGCATCGGCCACTGCTTGGTCGCGTCGAGATACACGGTCTCACGTCGGAGCGGTATTAGATCGGTACATAGCCAGCCGTCAATCACGTCGGGTCCGGAACCGATGGAGAGACACCGTTTCTCAGGTGAAACCTCATGGAAATAGCGGTCGATCTGGCGGGACCGGCGAATCCGGCCTGCCGCCTTGGCACTCAACGTCGAGGTCTGATCGTAAACGGGAACGCCCTGGAGGACTGTGTCTAACCTACGTCGAATCGCTGCTATCGTCGTCTCGCTCGGTAAATCAACCATCGAATACTTTCTGCCCCCCAGCCTTAACTGCTTTAACCTTACGGCTTTCGAGGCTTTCTACCATAACGCACTCTGGTAGGTGCGGCGTTATTCCGTCATGTAACAGTCGCTGTAGGGCCGGAACGTCTGCGCAACCAACGCCCTCAACCTGGCGCGCGAACGCGCCGCGCGGCCTGTGCCTCGCAACCGCCGGCCGGCCAGCACACTCGCTAACACGATCGGGAACAATAGGCAGCCGCGTGGTCGCATCACGCTGAGGTCGCAACGAACCAGCGCGGCCGGTATCACCGCACGCTTCGCTTCCAGGCCGAACCTGCGCGCAAGATTTCTCGGAGATGAGGCAGCTCAACGGCCTTTCTTGCTCAACGCGAAGAAGTCGGTTCGAGTGGTCGATAAATCTAAGATTTCAAACCCGACGTAGTCCAGCATCTTTTCGATGAGCTGGACGTCAAACACGTGGTGATGAAGCGTCCGGTTTTCAAAATTCTTCAAGCTTCGTTGCCGAAAATGTTCCAGATCACCCGCCGGGGGATCCATCGGCAGGTCGTGGAGCGCGAGGATCTCTTCCAGGTGCGTGAGGTCATCCTCTCCCACGTCGCTGTTGAAGTCGTCCAGCAGGTGCTCGAACGTAGTGAACGGCCGCCGATGGTCGAAGTTGCTCTCTTTGTTGGGCAGGACCAGTATCAGAGCGCCATCGGGTCTGATCACCCGCCTCCACTCATGCAAGGCCTTGATCGGGTTTGCTACGTGCTCCAGGCAGTTGGAGGACAAGAGGAAGTCGTACTGCGCGGATTCGATCTCGGCCAAGTCCGCGGCCTCATCAATGAACTGGCGGCCGCGTTTACCCGGGTAATATCTGTAATCATTCCCTGCCTCGATGCTGCCCTCCCATACCGTATCCGTAGCGAAGTTGACACCGTCCAATCCTGCCGCGAACTGATAAAGAGGCAGCACCGTCTTGAAGAGCAAGCTCGGACCACCGACTTCGACCCCGTATCTGCCGTCTACGAAGGACTGATACTTGCGTCGCAGCGGCAGTCGCAGGGCCGCGTACTTCACGGCAAAGAATAGGTCGGCCGCCGGTTTCACCGCCGAACGCAGCATTCCGCTCCCTTCAAGTTGTTCAGAAGTCTCATTCGAGTCGTGATCGCAGCAGAGCCACCGCCGCGTGAGGGATGCTCAACCGTGCTCCCACGGCAAAGAACAAACCTACGCCGAGTGCCAGCAATCCAGGGGCGACTACAGGTAGGAGGCCGACCGCGCCACCCGTGACGCCCGCGAGTGAACCCTTGAGCAGCATCCTGCCGCGCGCCCCGGCGTTGTCGGCGTCGGTAGGTCGGAATTCGCGCGGCAGGATGGATCTGACGTCGGGATCGGCCAAGATTGCCGCCAGTCGCTGAGGGTCGGGAAAAGAGAGGTCAACCGTCTGGCCGCGGCCGCCTTTTGCTTTGAGATCGGCTACGTTTCGCGTGTCGAGATAAGCCTGGACGTTGACCTCCTGTTGATGTGCCCCTTCGGCCCAGGCGACGGCCTTCAGCACCAACCCGTAGCCGAGCGCGCCAAAGGCCGCCACGACAATGAACACCCACGTTACGGCGCCCTGCATCGCGAACCGGCTGAACCGGGAGGCGCGCGCTCTGTCGAGACTCGCGAACACCGCCACCAGAGCCACCGGGTAAACGAGCAGGACAATGTCTAGATAGCGCGCCGCGATCGCGGTCCCACGACCGTACGCAAGCAGCACAAGCTGGACCGTGACCCACACACCAATTCCGACTGCTACCCAGACACGGTCGGAAATGCCAGGCCGCCTTGCCACGGTGTGGTAGCAAAACCAGACCATCGGGACGAACCCCGCACCGACCAAGGCGGCAAATCGGCACAAGCCCTGGATAAAGGAAGTCCATGGGACGCTTATCGGATGTGGGATAGACGCGGCCCATAGGATCATCGCCAGAGCGATTAACGTGAGAACGACAACGCCAGCGATCTCACGGCCGCACCGCTTTCTGACGTCGGTAGCGATCTGCAAGCCTACGAGTGCGACGACGGCGAGAACTGCGGCCACACCCGTCGCAAACGAGAAGTAACTGAGGACCGCGGCGGCCAATCCGCCAAACCAACGCGCGGAAAACGGCGTCGCGAAAGCGAACGCGACCAAGGCCGCGATGCCGAAGAGCAACGCGAGGTAGACCTGGCCCTGAAACCCCCACAGGGTGTTCTCGTAACCCATTGGCAGGGCGAACAGAAGCGCGACAAAGCCTGCCAGGAGCATTCGGCGATGCACCGCGATAAGGGGCATCAGCAGCGCCGCCAGCCACGTGATCACCGCGGTGTGCACAATCGCGCCAAAGACCATCTCGAGGCGCACGTTCCACTCACCGGCCAGCTCGAGATGTGCCAGTGCGAACACGCGGAAAACGAAGATGCGGTGTTCGTTGTGAGCGGCCATGAGATCGGCGAACGATAGTGTGCCCTTTAGATACGGGGAAAAGAGATTCGCCGCCTCACCGTCCCATTGATCCCCAAAGGGCATCGGCGAACCCAGGGCAAAAATGGTGATGAGCTTGCCACCCAAAACAACACACGCGACCGCGGCAAGTAGGACGATCGTGGCGCTGCGCCGTGTTCGCGTATCTGGCGGTTCATCCCTCGGACTTGTCCCTGTCTCGTGTTGAACCTCAACGGCTGGTGCAGCATCCGGGGGCATGAGTTTCTTATCCTGTGCGCGCATTGAGTTGGCCGAGGTCGCTTTCATAGGCGGCGCTTTCCGTACCGCCACAGCACTCGCAACGCCCCCAGCGACGCTAATCCGCCGCCGGTCCACCGCAACACCGGCCGCCGCATCGCCACCCCGTACCAATGCAGGTAGGCGGGCAACCAGCCGACCAGATCGAACTTGCTGGTGCCGGCGGCTCGGTCATCCCAGCTGCTGGGGACTTCATCGACCCGATACCCGAGCAGATGCGCCTTGGTGGTGAGCTCCAGTCCCACTTCGAATCCTCGCCCACTCTCCACGGGGACTTCGTCGAGGAACCGGCGGCTGTAGGCGCGGAAGTTCGTCGTGGCATCGTGCGTCGGGATGCGCCCGACGTAATGCAAGCTGAGTCCGGCGGTCCGCGACATCAGCGTCTTCAGTCGGGGTCCGCCGTGCTGGGCACCCCCGCGCATGTAGCGGGATCCGCTGACGACGTGCGCCCCCTCGTCGCGAATCTTGGCCGCCATCAATGGGATCACCGAAGGCGGATCCGACAGGTCGGCCATGCTGGTGACGACGACGTCGCCGCGCGCGGCCGCGAAACCGGCGATCAAGGCGTTGGCCACGCCCTTCCCGAGCGAGTTGCGCACCAGCCGCACGGTGGCCGGCCTGTCGGGCATGGCGGCCAGCGCGGGCAGCGTGCTGTCCTCGTCAAAGTCGTAGCACACGAGGAGCTCGTGCGGGGTGTCGGCCAACGCCTCGGTGAGCCCGCGGACACAGAGCTGAATGTTTTCGCCCTCGTTGTAGACCGGAATGACCACACTCACCAGATGCTGATCGTCGGCCATGGATCGAGAATCGGGCTTACGGGCGCGAATCACGAACTGCCTGCCCAAGATTGGCCACGCCATTCGCGAGCGCAGGTACCAGCGCACCAGGATCGGCGCTTGCGGCAACGGCGAGGCCGACGTGTAGGGCAGAAACCGGTCGCAGCTTTCCACGATCTCGAAATCGCACGACTGCAGCAGCTCGGTCAGCGATCGATCGCTGATCGGCACCGTGTGATCCCAGAAGTCCCAGTAATCGCCGGGGACGAACCGGATGTTCGGGCCCATCGCGATGAGGTGCCCGCCCGGCTTGAGCACCCGGCGTGCCGCGGCGATCGTGCGCTCGACCTCTTCCTTGCTGCGCAGGTGCTCCAGCAGGTTGCTCGTGAAGACGACGTCGACCGACCCGTCCGCGAGGAAGCCGAGGTCGTCGGCGCGGCCGTGCTGGAACTCGACGCCGGGTTCCAGCATGCCGGCGCTGTCCGGGTTGAGGTCGACGCCGATCCGGCGCGCGGCACTCACGTGGTTCAGGAACTCGCCGTAGCCGCAACCGAGGTCGACCACCGTGTCGCTGCGCCTGATCCACGCCTGGAAGAAGTCCCGGACCAACACGGCCCAGATGGCCGAGCGCGCCTCGCGGGCATGGCCGAAGCGATTGCGGTAAAGCTGCTGAAGGTCGGGCCTACCCGCGATGCGCATGACGTTCTGGTGGCGACGACAGTGGCACGTCAGATGGTTCCGGCATCGACGGCGTCGACGATCCAGGGTATGACCTCGTCCAGCATGGAATCGAGCGTCGTCGCCGCCTCGAAACCCAGGACCTCGGACGCCTTGTGGACATCGGGTGAGCGCAACTGGACGTCATGCTCGAACGGCGGGTCGCTCTCGTAGCGAAACGGGGTGTCGGGGCGCATCTTCTTCCAAATCACTTCCGCCAGTTCCAGCACCGTGGTGGCTTGGGGAGTCGAAAGGTTGAAGTCCCCGTTCAGCGCGGCCGGATGCTCCATGCAGACGCGGATGCCGAGCGCCAGGTCGCCGCCGTAGGTGTAGTGGCGCACCTGGGTGCCATCGCCAAGGATGTGCAAAGGGTCCTGGCCCTTCGCGACCTTCTGGATGAGGTCGGGCACGACGTGGCTCATCGCGAGTTTGACGTTGCCGCTGGGGATCTCGCGGCCGCCGAGCGCCCGCTGCTCGCCGGTGCCCACGCAGTTGAACGGGCGGATGATCGTGTACGGCAGGCCGTATTGCTCATAGGCACCGTGCGCGAAGTACTCGCAGGCCAGCTTCTGAAAGCCGTAAGTGCTTGTCGGAGGCGGACACTCGGTGATGTGTTTCTCCGGCGTCGGGAAGACGGTGGCGTTTTCGAACACCATCGAGGAACTGATCACATTGATCTTTTTGAGCCAGCCCTTGCGGTACGCATAGATGGCGGCGTCGAAATGGGCGGCGGCGATGCGTTCGTTCTCGGCCAGCAGGTCGTAGGCGTACTCGTGGAAGTACGTGATGCCGCCGATGCGGGCCGCGCTGGCCACCAGCTGGTCACACCCCTCGATCAGCTGGAACATCAAATCCACGTCTTTGACGTCGCCCTCGACGAAGGTGTAGCGCGGGTGATCGTCGTAGCTCTTCCTGACCTTGCCGTATTTGGAGTAATTGTCGATGCCGACCACCTCGTGGCCGGCGCGCAGCAGCTCGTCGACGACGTAGCCGTTGATGAATCCCGCGCTACCGGTGACGAGAACTTTCACCGGGCCGGGGTTCCCGTGCTTGCCATGGCGGCCCCGCTCGGCGCGTGGGGCTCCGGTTCGCTGACGTCCAGGCAGCCCCAGACGTCCTCGACGATCTTGTCCGGCGGAATCTGCAGGCCGCGGTAGATCGAGTGCGGCACGCCGATGACGATCACATCGGCACGGCCCAGAACGGCGTCGAGCGCGAAGTAGTCCGGGCCGTCCAGGAACGGGTCGTGCAGCATCACTTTCTTGGCCTCCAGCATGAGCAGGTGCCGGAGCTTGAAGCTCAGCGAGTCGCGCGTGTCATCGCAGTCCGCCTTGAACGTCATACCGAGAAGGCCAACGGTCTTGTCGCGCAGGTCAACCCGGCGCTTGAGCATGTTGACGATGAACTGCGGCTGGCCCTCGTTGATCAGCATGGCCGCGTGCCCCAGCATGAAATTGTTGTTGCTGAACGCCGCGAGCTGCATGGTGTCCTTCAGCAGGCAGGGGCCCGCCGCCAGCCCGGCCCGGGGCAGGCTGTCGACCCGGGCGTTCTTGTAGGTGGCCGCGTGGTGCACCCGGTCGAAGTCGAGCCCGGCCTCGCGGCTGAGCAGGTAGAACTGGTTGGCCACCGCGAACTGGATATAGCGGTACGCGTTGCAGAACAGCTTGGCCAGCTCGGCCTCCTGCGGCTCGACCTCGATGATCTCGCTGGTGATCTGCGAGAACAGCTCGCGCACGATCCGGCGCCCTTCGGCGTCGAAGCCGCTGATGATCTGCGGAATCATCCGCAGCTCTCGAATCGAGTGGCCCTGCGCGATGCGCTCCGGGCAGAAGGTGACGTGGACGCCGATCCCCCGCTCGGCGAACATGTCGTGGACGCGCTGGCTCAGCCCGGGGTAGACGGTGCTTCTGAGCACGAGCGTCTGCCCGTCGTGGAAGTACGGATGGATCTCGTCGATGATGCGAAAGAAGGTGTGCGCCTGCGGTGTCAGGTATTCGTCCACCGGCGTGCCCACGACGCAGATCACGATGTCGGAATTCCTGACCGCCCACGAATCGGTGGTCGCCGAGATGCGCCCAGTCGGCAACAACCGCTTGAGCAGATCCTGGGCGCCGTTCTCCACGAAGGGCATCCGGCCGGCCATGATCGTCTTCAACGCGGTTGCGTTGGTGTCCAGGATGTCGACGTTGAATCCCACGTCCGCGAGCACCAGCGCCAGGGGAAGCCCGACGTGTCCGGCACCGCCGATGATGCAGATGCGCTTATCGGATTGAGTCTGCATGTGAACCGCCGCCTCCCGACTCTTCCCCATCTTCCGACAGCTTCAGCCCGATGCCTGCTGCCTTCGACGTTCATGGCTCCTTTGCGGTGAAGCCTACGAGCTGGAGTATCCGAACATAGGCGTTTTCAGCAAACCCGCCCAGATCGGAAAGGTCGTCGAAACCCTCTATTAGTCGGCGTGATCAGAAAGTGCAAGACCGACGACGCATACCTTGCCCTCGCACGGCGCGGGTCGTCTCGTCGCAATGCGGTGTGGTTGCCGGCAACCCTGGCTCAGCGCGTCTTGATGCCGATAAACATCCCCCGAAGCTGTGCGGAATAGGAACCACCTAGTAACGATTCAGCAATGCTTGGCTCGAGATGGTCATATTGCTCCAGCACAACGTCAAATCCAACGTCTTTGACCCCTTGGAGCAGATGCTCACGTTGAACCCAGAAAGACCGGCGATTGTCCCAAGAAGCCCACCGCGAGGTTTCGCGCCGACTGAATGACCGCTCATCCTTGAATTCGGTAAACCATCGGCCAGGAACCCCGTCGTGTTCAGCCGGCGCCGACAGCAGAAAATTCACCGGTTCGCGTTTGAGAAGCAATCTATCCCACGCCTGTCGCAAGCTCGTACTCAATCGAAGTCTGGTGTCGATAGGGCGGATGATCGAAAATTGTGTTTGCAAGATCAATAGCTTTCGGGTGACCGAGGAAAGCGTCTTTAGATATTGCATTGGATACTCAAGATGATAAAGCAATCCGCTGCAAAACACCGCGTCGAAAACACCGTGATCAGCGATATTCAAGGCGTTGTCCTGGACGAAGTCCAGATTAGACAGGTCCGTCTTCGACTTAACATAGTTGCAAGCTGCAATATTTAGCTCGCGTACCTCGAGGCCGAGGACCTGAAATCCCATGCGCGCGAACTCAACCGCGTATCCGCCCTCTAGGCAGCCAATATCAACCAAGCGCAGTTGAGTTTTATCCCCGGGAAAGACTGCCTCCAGGATGTTGCGCGCCGATATGCAATACGGATAGTCCGCCATCGACAGCTTCGATTCGGGTTTAGTGAACGTTCCATCATCGAGACGAATGTTGTGATGAGTGAATTGCAGCTGGTCAGTGAATTTCGGAGTCATATGTTGTTTGCCCGATCGTTGTAGCGCAAGATTTGACGCATTACGCGAAGTCGCCCGAGTGCGCCAACGGATTATGGTGGATTAGAAAGGACCCTCAGACCGCATCGGCGCAAAACATAGGTTGCCGCGCTGAGCCAGCAAGCTCGGATTGTCCGAACGGCGACAGATTTAAGTCTGCGGGGCAGCGGTCGGCGGATCCCCGCGACCGAAAACGTTGGTAATGAACCCCTTTCGCCGAAGCGCGTCGTGCCCTTAACCTTCCAGCTCCCAGCCCGCCCAAGGTGCGCCACCCCATCTTCGCTGTGAGCCTGTTCCGATTCGAGAATAATAGTTTTCGACAAGAAAGTTGGCTTTTTAGCATTCTCTATGGCGTCCGTGCCGCGGGCGCCTCCAACGCAGCTCTTAGGCCAACAGCTCTAGCCGGCGACGGCTCCAGGCTCCGAGAACGGCGCCCCGAATTCGGTCACCGGCTGCAGACCGCGCTTGCGCACCTTCGCGGCGGCGTCGCGGATCAGCTTGTAGATCGCGACGAACGCGGCGTGATCGGTCATCACGAACGGTGTCAGCAGCCGGTTGTGCACCAGCGCGAACGCCACCCCCTCCGCGGGGTTGGCCCAACCGACCGAACCGCCCAGCCCGACGTGCCCGAAGCCCGGCATCACGTTGCCGATCGGCAGGCTGTGATACCCCAGGTGGAAAGCCAACGGCACGAACAGGTTCCGGTCCGGCCGCAGGCTCCGCCGACCGGTCAGCCCGGCGACCAGCTCGCGGGACAGGAATCGGGTGCCGTCGATCTCGCCGCCGTTGGCGATCGCCCCGTACATCCGCGCGAGCGCGCGGGCCGTCACCACGCCGTTGGCCGCCGGGATCTCGGCGTCCAGCAACGGGATCTCACCCTGCGCGGCGGCGATGACGCCCGGGAAGTACATGGACCGCCACCCACCGGACAGCTCGTGGGCGACCCTGCGCGTCACGTAGCTGACCACGGGGTTGGCGACGAGGTTCTGCGGCATGATGATCTGCGCGGCCCGCGTCGGGGACTCGGCCGGCGGCCGGCCCAGGTGCATCCCGTCGGTACCCAATGGCTCGGCGAGCTCCTCGCGGATCAGCGCGCGCATGCCCTTGCCGGTCACGCCCCGGGCGAGCCCGGACATCAGCCAGCCGAACGTCAGGGCGTGATAGGCGGATTTGCCCAGCAGGCGTCCCGGCGACGCGGCCGCCAGCCGCTCTTCCATCAGGGTGTGGTCCAGCAGGTCTTC
The DNA here is from genome assembly GCA_002102225.1 of Mycobacterium interjectum. Lineage (GTDB taxonomy): Bacteria > Actinomycetota > Actinomycetes > Mycobacteriales > Mycobacteriaceae > Mycobacterium > Mycobacterium interjectum_B. The sequence goes on along the minus strand of LQPB01000066.1, from coordinate 6,948 downwards.
CTGGGTGGCGCCGCGCAGGCCCGACAGCCCGGCGTGGTGCCGCATCACCTGCCGCACCGTGAGTTCGGCCTTGCCGTTGGCGCCGAACTCCGGCCAGTACTCGGCCACGGGGGCCTCGTAGTCGATGAGCCCGCGATCGGCGAGCCGGTGGATGACGGTGGCGGCCATGCCCTTGGTTGCCGAGAACACCATCGGGGCGGTGTCGGCCGACCACGGCACGTGACCGCCCCGGTCCTCCCAGCCGGACCACACGTCAACGGCGGGTTGACCGTCGACGTAGACGGCCAGCGCCCCGCCACCGAATCGGCGGGCCGGGAACATCGTGGAGAAACTCCGGACGACGCAGGCGAAATGTGGGTCCGCCGCACCGGACACGCGATGGCCTGCGTCAGGGCCATCGTGGACGGGGACCGCGCGGCGAGCGACCCGAGACTCCATTGTCACAGTATTGAATTTACTTGGATTCCATACTGTCCGTAGGGGAAACCGCGGCTAATTTACCTTTCCGTTAGGAAGACGCGGCCTGAAGTATTTGCTGGGCCGCCAGCGCCGGGGTCAGCTCCCCCGCCTTGACTTGGCGTTCCACGTCGGCGCGGATTTTGCGCACCGCCGGGTTGGACAGCGCCCGGTCCAGGACGGCGTCGCGGACCATCTGCCAGGTCCAGTCGACCTGCTGGGCCCGCCGTCGCTCGTCGAGTTCCCCGGCGTCGGCGAGCACCTTGCGGTGGCGCTCGATCGTCTCCCACAGCTCGGCCAGGCCGGTTCCCTCCGTCGCGCTCATGATGAGAACCGGTGGCCGCCAAAGTATTTCGCCCGGATGGATCAGCCTGATCGCCGCGGACAGCTCCCGCGCGGCCTTGCGCGCCTCGCCCAGGTGCTCGCCGTCGGCCTTGTTGACCACCACGATGTCGGCGAGCTCCAGCGCGCCCTTCTTGATGCCCTGCAGCTGGTCGCCGCTGCGTGCCAGGGTCAACAGCACGAAGGTGTCCACCATGTTTGCCACGGCCACCTCGGACTGGCCCACGCCGACCGTCTCGACGAGGATGACGTCGAACCCGGCGGCCTCCAGCAGCACGATGGTTTCCCGCGTCGCCTTGGCCACCCCGCCCAGCGTGCCCGACGTCGGCGACGGGCGGATGTAGGCCTCCGGGTGCACCGCCAGCCGCGCCATCCGGGTCTTGTCGCCGAGGATCGAGCCGCCGGTGCGGGTCGACGACGGGTCGACGGCCAGCACCGCCACCCGGTGGCCCCGCTCGATCAGGTGCATCCCGAGCGCCTCGATGCTGGTGGACTTCCCCACCCCGGGAACCCCGGTGATGCCGACGCGGTGCGCGTTGCCCGCGTGGGGCATCAGCTCCAGCAGCAGTCGTTGGGCCTTTTCGTGGTGGTCAGCCCGGGTGGATTCCAGCAGCGTGATGGCCCGCGGCAGCGCCGCGCGGTCGCCGCCAGAAACGGCCTTGGCCAGATCCTCGATGGAGTCCTTCATATGGCACGCGCCGAGCGTGACGTCACGGCGAAAAAACGGACCGATTCTCGCCATGACGTCACGTTCGCGGGAAGCATTGGTGGCGTCACTGGCCCAGGTCATACCCCAGCCGCTCGGCGAGCTTGTGCAGCAAGCCGATCGCGGCGTCGGCGATCACCGTCCCGGGCGGGAAGATGGCGGTGGCCCCGGCGGCGTACAACTCGTCGAAATCGCCGGGCGGGATGACGCCGCCGACCACGATCATGATGTCGGGCCGTCCGACCTCGGCCAGCGCGTCGCGCAGCGCCGGCACCAGCGTCAGGTGCCCCGCGGCCAGCGAGGACACACCGATCACGTGCACGTCGTTGTCGGCGGCCTGCCGGGCCACCTCCTCCGGCGTGGAGAACAGCGAGCCGACGTCGACGTCGAACCCGATGTCGGCGAACGCCGTCGCGATCACCTTCTGCCCGCGGTCGTGGCCGTCCTGCCCCATCTTGGCCACCAGGATCCTGGGCCGGCGCCCGTCGGCCTCGGCGAATTTCTCGACCAGTTCGGTGGCGGTGGCGATGTTGGTGGCCTTTCCGGCTTCGTGGCGGTAGACCCCGGAGATGGTACGGATCTCCGCCTGATGACGGCCATACACCTGCTCCAGCGCGTCGGAGATCTCGCCCACGGTGGCCTTGGCCCGGGCCGCGTCGATGGCCAGCGCCAGCAGGTTGTTGCCCAGGCCGTCCTCGCCCGCGCGGCCGGTGGCGGCGGCGGCGCGGGACAGCTCGGCGAGGGCCGCGTCGACGGCCTTGGGGTCCCGGTTGGCCCGCAGCTCTTGGAGTTTGGCCAGCTGCTCGGCGCGCACGCGGCTGTTTTCGACCTTGAGGACCTCGATCTCCTGGTCCTCGTCAACCTGGTACTTGTTCACCCCGATCACCGGCTGCTGGCCCGAGTCGATGCGGGCCTGGGTGCGCGCCGCCGCCTCCTCGATGCGCATCTTGGGGATGCCGTCGTCGATGGCCTGCGCCATGCCGCCGTGCTCGGCGATCTCGGCCATGTGGGCGCGGGCCGCCTGCGCGAGGCGATGGGTCAGCCACTCCACGTAATACGATCCGCCCCACGGGTCGATCGGCCGGGTGGTGCCCGACTCCTGCGCCAGCACCAGCTGGGTGTTGCGCGCGATGCGGGCGGAGAAGTCGGTGGGCAGCGCCAGCGCCTCGTCCAGGGCGTTGGTGTGCAGCGACTGGGTGTGACCCTGGGTGGCGGCCATCGCCTCGATGCAGGTGCGGGCGACGTTGTTGAAGGCGTCCTGGGCGGTCAGCGACCACCCCGAGGTCTGCGAATGTGTGCGCAGCGACAGCGATTTGGGATTCTTGGGGTCGAACTGCGACACCAGTTCGCTCCACAGCAGCCGGCCGGCGCGTAGCTTGGCGACCTCCATGAAGAAGTTCATGCCGATGCCCCAGAAGAACGACAGCCGGGGCGCGAACTTGTCGATGTCCAGGCCGGCGTCCAGGCCCGCCTTGATGTAGTCCACGCCGTCGGCCAGCGTGTAGGCCAGCTCCAAATCCGCTGTGGCGCCGGCCTCCTGGATGTGGTAGCCGGAGATCGAGATGGAGTTGAACTTCGGCATCTTGGCGCTGGTGTAGGCGAAGATGTCGGAGATGATGCGCATCGACGGCTTGGGCGGGTAGATGTAGGTGTTGCGCACCATGAACTCTTTGAGGATGTCGTTCTGGATGGTGCCGGCCAGCTTCTCCGGCGGCACCCCCTGCTCCTCGGCGGCCACCACGTACAGCGCCAGGATGGGCAGCACCGCGCCGTTCATCGTCATCGACACCGACACCGCGGACAGGTCGATGCCGTCGAACAGCTGCCGCATGTCGAGGATGGAATCGATTGCCACACCGGCCATCCCGACGTCGCCCTGAACGCGGGGGTGGTCGGAGTCGTAGCCGCGGTGGGTGGCCAGATCGAACGCGACCGACAGGCCCTTCTGGCCGGCGGCGAGGTTGCGCCGGTAGAACGCGTTGGAATCCGCGGCGGTGGAGAACCCGGCGTACTGGCGAATCGTCCAGGGCTGGTTGACGTACATGGTCGGATAGGGACCGCGCAGGAAGGGCGGCTCGCCGGGGAAGCTGTTGAGCGGATAGCCGTCGGCCGCCGCGGCGGCGCGGTCTTCGGCGATGTACACCGGCTTGACGTCGATGCCCTCGGGCGTGTGCCACCGCAGCTGCTCGGGCGCGTACCCGTGCGCCGCCGCGGCCGCGGCGGCCTGCTCCTCCGCGGCGGCCGCGGTGGGCGGCCGCACCTCGCGCTCGCCGTGCAGCGGGACGTCCGAGAAGTTACCGATCGCGGGTGTCGTCATCGTCATAGCGGCTATGCCCCCAATCGCGTGAGCAGGTCCGACAAGGCTTGCACCGCATTGATTTTCGCGGTCAGAAACTCATCCGGGCGGTGCTGGGCGTCCCCCAGCGCCCGCTCGGGACCGGCCAGGCAGACGGTCGTGACACCGGCGCCGCGGGCGGCCTCGACGGCGCCCGCGGCCTCGTCGTGATAGCGCTTGTCGGTGCCGCAGATGACGGCCACGGCCGGCGACCCGGCCGCCGTCACGGCCGCCGCGATCCCGGCGGCGTCGACCGGCCCGGGGTTGATCGCCTCGATGCCGCCCGAGGCGAGCAGGTTGGCCGCGAACGTCGTCCGGATGTTGTGCTCGGCCAAGGGCCCCAGCGGCAGCAGCAGCGCCTTCGGCCGCGAGCCGGTGCGGGCCAGGTAGGCGTCGGACCGGTCCCGCAGCGCCTCGAAATCCGCCGCGTAGCGCCGGATTTCGGCCGCCGAACCCCCCTGCTTCAGGGGCGGTTCCTCCAGGTTCGGGTATTCGTTCACGCCGGTGATCGCGGTGCGCCGGTGCGCGATGTCGTCGGCGCGCCGTTCGGCGATGCCCGCGATCTGCTGGGCGACGTAGCCGCGGGCGTCGGCGAACCCGCCGCGAGCCTCGATCTCCTGGAACTGCTGCCACGCCCGTTGGGCGAGCTGCTCGGTGAGGTCCTCGACGAACCACGACCCGCCGGCGGGGTCGCGCACCTGCCCGACGTGCGACTCCTCCAACAGCAGCAGCTGGGTGTTGCGCGCGATGCGCCGCGAGAAGCCGTTCGAGACACCGGGAAAGCCGCCCGCGATGGCCGCGTCGAACGGGAGCACCAGCACGGTGTCGGCGCCGCCGACCCCTGCGCCGAACGCGGCAACCGTGCCGCGGAGCATGTTCACCCACGGGTCGCGCTGGGTCATCATCGGCATGGACGTCTCTGCGTGGACGACCGCGGCGCCGCCCCCGGGGTCGCCGACGACCTCGGCGACCCGGGCCCACAGCCGGCGCGCGGCGCGCAGCTTGGCGATCGTCAGGAACTGGTCGTCGTCGGCGGCCAACCGGAAGCTGATCTGCCGCAAGGCTTGTGCGACGGGCAGCCCGGCGTCGGTGAGCAACCGCAGGTAGGCCACCGCGGCCGCGATGGCGCCGGCCAGCTCCCACGTCGCGTTGGCGCCCAGGTTGTGGAAGGACGGCCCGTCGACCGTGATCGCCCGCACGCCGCTGCCCGCGGCCGCGCGGGTCGCCACGGCGACCACTTGCTCCGTTGACGGGGGCTCCCGGCCGCTGAGCGTTGCGGTCAGCGGGTCGGCGCCCAGGTCGATGGACACCGCGGGGCGCCGCTCCGGACCCAGCTCGCCGACCAGCGCCAGCAGGGCGTCACCGGCCTCGGCGTAGGCGGCGCCGGCGTCGAGGATGACGGGCACCAGGTCGAGGTACACCCCCGCGAGCAGCTGCGCGAGCTCCGCGGGCGCCACCCCGGAGCGGCCCACCCGGATCCGCAGCGCGCTGACCCCGTCGGTGAGGGCGGCCAGCACCGCGGCGTTGCCGTCATCGCCGGGAACGGGGAACGCCTCGGCCACCTTCCAGCCCGCGTTGACGTCGCGCAGCGCGTCGCCGCCACGCACGTAGGGCCACTCGCCGGGCAGCGGCGGTTCGGGCAGTTCGTCGAGCGCGGTGTAGAGGGCCCGGATGGCGATGCCGTCATACGTCGGGGTCTGAAGCAGCCGCTCGGGCTCGTCCCCCAGCTGGTCGGGATCCTTGCGGGTGCTCTTGGACAGCACGCCAGCGACCGCACTGCGCCAACGCCCGCGAACCTGTTCTAGGTCGGCGAGCTCGGGTACATCAATGGACACCGATTGCTCCCTTTTTGCCAGCAAATGGGGCTCTGCCACGTACTAATGAGGCTAATTGATCGGGGCTCCCGGCAAAAAACCGCGCGGGCCGGCAATCGGGACGGCCCGCCTCCGAAACGCCAGTGACGGGAAAGGAATTATTCACCGCCGGCCCGTACCCTTGACAGGCGTGACGGCTTCCGCCACCTGCAAAATCAACGCCAGACTGCGTGATCTCCGCGCCGCGATCGGCGCGGGGGCGCGTCAGCTCTCCCGGCCGCGCGCTGTGGCGACAGTGGTCGGGATCACAGCGCTGATCGTGGCGGCGACCTGGCTTCCCCTGCCGACACCGCTGCAGATGCGGGACTGGGCGGAATCGGTGGGCCCCTGGTTCCCGCTGGCGTTCCTGGGCGCGCACGTGGTGGCCACGGTGGTGCCGGTTCCCCGCACCGCGTTCACCCTGGCCGCCGGGCTGCTCTTCGGCCCGCTGCTGGGAGTCGCGATAGCGGTGGTCGCCAGCACCGCCAGCGCGGTGCTGGCGTTGCTGCTGGTGCGCGCGGCCGGCTGGCAGCTGAACCGACTGGTCCGCCACCGATCGATCGACACCGTCGACGAACGCCTGCGCCAACGCGGCTGGCTGGCCATCCTGTCGCTGCGGCTGATCCCCGCCGTGCCGTTTTCGGTGATCAATTACGCCGCCGGCGCGTCGACCGTGCGGGTGGCGCCCTATACGTTCGCCACCATCGCCGGGTTGCTGCCGGGCACCGCCGCGGTGGTGATCCTGGGCGACGCGCTCGCCGGTCACCCCAGCCCGCTGCTGTTCCTGGTGTCGCTGTGCACGGGCGGCCTCGGGGTGACCGGGCTGGTTTACGAGATCCGCCAGCACCGCCGGCACCACCACCGCTCGACACAGAGCGCGCCGCGGGGCGAGGCGCCCACCCCGGAGCCCGCGGCCGTCAGCTAACTGCTCCCCGCTCGGCTCGGGCCACCCGTCGCGATCCCTTTCTGAAGCGAACCTGAAGACGTGCGGCATCATCGGCCGACTTCAGGTTGATTTCAGCTTCGCTTCCTAACGTCGCTGCCACCAACACAGCAACGAGGAGGCACAGTGACCGTCGAGGAACCGACCCACACCACACCCCCGGCAACCCCACCGTCGGTCGTGCAGCGGCACCCCGTCGGTGTCGCGGTCGCCAGCGGGTTGGCGGGGCTGGTCGTGGGGGCCTTCGGGGCCGCCACGCTGATCGGCCTCTGGGCGCCCACGGCCCCGCCGGGGTTCGGGTTTCCCCCGCCCC
>LQPB01000065.1 GCA_002102225.1 Mycobacterium interjectum | reverse complement strand
TGTCAGGCGCATCTGGCCAGCCGGGCGGGCCTGGCGGGCCCGCAGGGCTGATCGGCAACGGCGGCATGGGAGGCGCTGGCGGTTTAGGCTCGCGGGGCGGGGCCGGCGGCCACGGCGGGTGGCTGTTCGGTGATGGTGGTCGCGGCGGGAACGGCGGGGCCGGCAGCGGCGTAGTTCCCTCAGTACCGGGCGGAGCTGGCGGTAGCGGGGGCAGCGCCGGATTATTCGGCAGCGGCGGTGGCGGCGGCAACGGGGGCGATGGCGACCCCGGGGGTGATGGTGGATCCGGCGGTTCTCGTGGGTTGCTGTCCGGCAACGACGGAGCGCATGGGGCGCCCGGATCGTTCGTGCCGTAGCCAACAGGTTTTCACAAGTTTGGTTGTCCGCGTTGTCCGGCGTTGTCCGCTGGCTCGAGAGCACGTTCGGCGTTACTCGGGCGACCCGACGGCGTCGGCCCCGCCCCGGATCAGCGCCAGCGTGCCGGCCAGCTCGTCGGGCTTCACTAACACGTCACGCGCCTTGGACCCCTCGGACGGCCCGACGATGCCGCGGGTCTCCATCAGGTCCATCAGCCGGCCGGCCTTGGCAAAGCCCACGCGCAGCTTGCGCTGCAGCATCGAGGTCGAGCCGAACTGGCTGGACACCACCAGCTCGACCGCCTGCAGGAACACGTCCATGTCGTCGCCGATGTCCGGGTCGACGTCGGTGCGTTCGCCGGTCGGCTTGACGGTCGTGACGCCCTCGGTGTATTCGGGTTCGGCCTGGTCCTTGCAGGCGGCGACGACGGCGTGGATCTCCTCGTCGGTGATGTAGGCGCCCTGCAGCCGGACCGTCTTGCTGGCGCCCATCGGCAGGAACAGCGCGTCGCCCATCCCGATCAGCTTCTCGGCGCCGGCCTGGTCCAGGATGACCCGGCTGTCGGTCAGCGACGAGGTGGCGAAGGCCAGCCGCGAGGGCACGTTGGTCTTGATCAGGCCGGTGACCACGTCCACCGACGGGCGCTGGGTAGCCAGCACCAGGTGGATGCCGGCGGCGCGGGCCTTCTGGGTGATCCGCACGATCGCGTCCTCGACGTCGCGCGGCGCGGTCATCATCAGGTCGGCCAGCTCGTCGACGATCGCCACCACATACGGGTAGGGCCGGTACTCGCGCTGGCTGCCCAGCGGCGCCGTGATGGCACCGGAGCGCACCTTCTCGTTGAAGTCGTCGATGTGGCGCACCCGCGACGCCTGCATGTCCTGGTAGCGCTGTTCCATCTCCTCGACCAGCCATGCCAGCGCGGCGGCCGCCTTCTTCGGCTGGGTGATGATCGGGGTGATCAGGTGCGGAATGCCTTCGTACGGCGTCAGTTCCACCATCTTCGGGTCGATCAGGATCATCCTGACCTCCTCCGGGGTGGCCCGGGCCAGCAGCGACACGAGCATCGAGTTGACGAAGCTCGACTTCCCGGATCCGGTGGAGCCGGCGACCAGCAGGTGCGGCATCTTGGCCAGGTTGGCCGAGATGAAGTCCCCTTCGATGTCCTTGCCCAGCCCGATCACCAGCGGGTGGTGGTCGCGGCGGGTCGAGGGCGCGGTGAGCACGTCGGCCAGCCGCACCATTTCCCGGTCGGTGTTGGGCACCTCGATACCCACGGCGGACTTGCCGGGGATGGGCGCCAGCATCCGGACGCTCTCGGTGGCCACCGCATAGGCGATGTTCTTCTGCAGGGCGGTGATCTTCTCCACCTTGACGCCGGGCCCCAGCTCCACCTCGTAGCGGGTCACGGTGGGCCCGCGGGTGCAGCCGGTGACGGCGGCGTCAACCTTGAACTGGTTGAGCACCTCGGTGATGGCGTCGGCCATGACGTTGTTGGCGGCGCTGCGCTTTTTCGGCGGGTCGCCGGCCACCAGCAGGCTCAGCGACGGCAGCGTGTAGGGACCCTCGACGACGCGGTCCACGATCCGGGTGTCCTGCTTCTTGGCGCGACGGCGGCTGCGCCCGGGTTCCGGGATGGTCGGGGTGTCGTCCGCGATCGGCTCGCCGGTCCCGGCCTGCGCGGGGGCCGCCGACGGCCACGCCTGCGGCTGGGGTTCCGGGGACTCGTCGTAGTAGCCGTCGGAGAAGTCGTCGCGGGGCCGCTCGTCATCGTCGTCGAACTCGTCGGCGTAGTCGTAGGCGACGTCGTCGTCGGCGACCAGCCGGCCGCCGAACAGCCCGCGGACGACGTCGGGCACCTCGCGGATCGTGGTCCCGGTCAGCAACAGCAGGCCGAACATGAAGCCGATGAACAGCAGCGGCGCGGCGATCCAGGGCGTCAACCCGTCCGACAGCGGCCCGCCGATGGCGAAGCCGATGAATCCCGCTGCGCGACGGCGCAATTCGGGGTCCTCCGGCGAGCCCGACCACAGGTGCCGCAGGCCCAGCGCCGAGAGGCCGATCAGGGTGCCGCCCAGAATCAGCCGCGGTCGCGCGTCGGGGTTGGGCTGCGTCCGCATCAGCGTCACCGCCACCGCGGCCGCGACGACGGGCAGCGCCAGCACGCCCGAGCCGATGAAGGTCCGCAGCAGCGTGTCCACCCACGCGCCGATCGGCCGGGCGGCGTCGAACCAGGAGCCGGCGGCGACCACGACCGACACGCCGAGCAGCACCAGCGCGATCCCGTCGCGGCGGTGCCCGGGATCGATGTCGTGGGCCCGCCCGATGGACCGGGCCGCCCCCCCGGCGCCCCGCGCCGCCAGCAGCCAAGTGGCGCGCACGGCCCGGCCGCAGGTCAGCCCGGTGGTGACCAGCAGCGAGGAGTTGCGGCGTTTGGCGGGCCGGCTCGGCTTCCGGCGGGGCGCGGGGCGCGGCTTTCGCGCCCCGCCGGCCCGCGATGCGGCCTTTGACCTGCTCGTACGGGTACCGGAGCGGGCTGCGGTCTTACTGGGCATGAGGGCAAGGGTAGTCGCAAATACCTCATCAACACCACCCGCCACACTGGTAACGACCGCCCGGTGCGGGATGCGCCGAAACGGCCGTGAGTAGGGTGACGAATGGTGATGGCAGTCACGCCGTCACCCACCCCTCAACCGCCCAGGAGGCAACCAGCATGCCCGTCGTCGTCGTCGCCACCATGACCGTCAAACCCGAATCGGTGGACACCGTCCGCGACATCCTGACCACCGCGGTTTCGGAAGTGCACGAGGAGCCGGGCTGCCAGCTGTATTCGCTGCACCAAAGCGGCGAGACCTTCGTGTTCGTCGAGCAGTGGGCCGACGAGGAGGCGCTCAAGACGCACAGCACCGCGCCCGCGATCACCAAGCTGTTCACGGCGGCCGGCGAGCACCTCGCGGGCGCGCCGGACATCAAGATGCTGCAGCCGGTTCCCGCTGGCGACCCGGACAAGGGCCAGCTGCGCCGGTGACCGCCCGCCCACTGGAAGGCAAAGTCGCGCTCATCACCGGCGCCGCGCGCGGCCAGGGCCGGGCGCACGCGGTGCGGCTCGCCGCCGACGGCGCGAACGTGATCGCCGTCGACCTGTGCGAGCAGATCGCCAGCGTTCCCTATCCCCTGGCCACCCCCGAAGACCTGGCGGCCACCGTCAAGCTGGTCGAGGACACCGGCGCGCGCATCGTGGCCGCCCAGGGCGACGTCCGCGACCGGGCATCGCTGTCCACCGCGGTGCAGGCGGGCCTGGACGAGTTCGGCCGGCTCGACATCGTGGTGGCCAACGCCGGGATCGCCCCCATGCAGTCCGGCGACGACGGCTGGCGCGACGTGATCGACGTCAACCTCACCGGCGTCTACAACACCATCAAGGTCGCGATCCCGACCATGGTCAAGCAGGGCTCCGGGGGCTCGATCGTGCTGATCAGCTCCAGTGCGGGGCTAGCCGGCGTCGGCAGCCCGGACGCCGGTTCGGTCGGGTACGCCGCCGCGAAGCACGGTGTGGTGGGGTTGATGCGGGTATACGCGAACCTTCTTGCGCGAGAATACATTCGGGTCAACTCCATCCATCCGTCCGGTGTCGAAACGCCCATGATCAACAATGAGTTCACCCGGGAGTGGCTGGCGCGGATGGCCGCCGCCACCGACACCCCGGGGGCGATGGGTAACGCGATGCCGGTGGAGGTGCTGCAGGCCGAGGACATCGCCAACGCGGTGGCATGGCTGGTGTCCGACCAGGCCCGCTACATCACCGGCGTGACGTTGCCGGTGGACGCCGGCTTCTTGAACAAATAGGCGGCGCATGGCCCGAAATCCCGCCGCGCAGACCGCCTTCGGCCCGATGGTGTTGGCGGCGGTCGAGCGCAACGAGCCGCCCGGGCGCCGCTTGGTCGACGACGACCTCGCCGAGCTGTTCCTGCCGCGCCCGCTGCGCTGGCTGGTCGTCGCGACGCGCTGGGCACCGGCTCGCCGCCTGATGGTCCGCGGGTCGGAATACACCGGCCCGGGGCTGTGGGCCAATCTCGCCTGCCGCAAGCGGTTCATCGCCGACAAGCTCGAGGAAGCGCTGCCCGAGATCCAGGCGGTCGTCATCCTGGGCGCCGGCTTCGACACCCGGCCATACCTTTTGACGCGGCGGGTCCGCCTCCCGGTCTTCGAGGTGGATCTGCCGCTCAACATCGCCCGCAAGGCCAAGACCGTGCGGCGGGTGCTGGGCGGATTGCCGATGTCGGTTCGGTTGGTGCCGTTGGACTTCGAGCGCGACGACCTGCTCACCTCGCTGGCCGAGCACGGGTATCGCACCGATTACCGGGCCTTCTTCATCTGCGAAGGCGTGACCCAATACCTGACCAAGGACGGTGTCCGCCGCACCCTCGAGGGGTTGCGCGCGGCCGCCCCGGGCAGCCGACTGGTGTTCACCTACGTCCGCCGGGATTTCATCGACGGGACGAATCGGTACGGCACCCGCACGCTGTACCGCAATGTCCGCCAGCGCCACCAACTGTGGCATTTCGGCCTGCAGCCCGACGAGGTCGCCGAGTTCATCGCCGAGTACGGCTGGCGCCTCGTGGAGCAGGCCGGCCCCGACGAACTCGTCCAGCGCTACGTGACGCCCACCGGCCGCAAACTCGCGGCCTCGGCGCTGGAATGGTCGGCCTACGCGGAAAAGGCCTGACGCGCCTTGGTACGCGACACATAAACGATTGCGACGACACGCCGAAAAGCGTCGCAACAGTTTATGTCTCGCGATGGCTCGCGATCGCCGCTAGACCTCGATGGCGGCGACCCGCTTCGCCCGGCTCCGCCGCGCTCGCGATCGCCGCTAGACCTCGATGACCGTCGGCACGATCATCGGCTGGCGGCGGTAGGTCTCGCCGACCCACTTGCCGACCGTGCGGCGCACGCCCTGGGCGATCCGGACGGGATCGGTCACGTCGTCGGCGGCCAGCGCCTCGAGCTCGGCCTCGACCTTGCGCACCGCGGGCTCCAGCGCCTTGGGGTCCTCGGAGAACCCGCGCGAAAACAGCTGTGGCGCAGCGGCGGGACGGCCGGTGCCGCGCTTCAGCACCACGGTCACCGCGACGAAACCCGACGACAGGATGAGCCGCTCACCCAGGGTGATGTCGCCGACGTCGCCGGTGATCAGCCCGTCGACGAACATCTTGCCGACCGGCACCGCCCCGGCAATCGAGGCGTGGCCCGCGACGAGGTCGACGCTGACGCCGTTCTCGGCCAGCAGGATCGATTCCTCGGGCACCCCGGCGCGCGCCGCCAGCTTGGCGTTGGCGCGCAGCATGCGCCAGGTGCCGTGCACCGGCATCACGTTGCGCGGCCGCACGCCGTTGTAGAGGAACAGCAGCTCGCCGGCGTAGGCGTGACCGGAAACGTGCACGCGCACTTGCTGGTTGGTGACGACGCGGGCCCCGATCTTGGCCAGCGAGTCGATGACCCCGTACACCGCCTCCTCGTTGCCGGGAATCAGCGACGACGACAGGATCACCAGGTCCTCATTGGTGAGCGTGATGCTGCGGTGCTCGCCGCGCGACATCCGCGACAGCGCCGACATCGGCTCGCCCTGGGTGCCGGTGGTGATCAGCACCACCCGCTCGGGCGCCATCATCTCGGCGGCGGAGATGTCGATGAGGTCGGAATCGTCCACCCGCAGAAATCCCAGTTCCCGCGCGATGCCCATGTTGCGCACCATGGATCGCCCGACGAACGACACCCGCCGGCCCAATGCCACTGCGGCATCGATGATCTGCTGCACCCGGTCCACGTTGGAGGCGAAGCACGCCACGATGACGCGGCCGTCGGCGCCGCGGATCAGCCGGTGCAACGTCGGGCCCACCTCGCTTTCCGAGGGCCCGACGCCGGGGATCTCGGAATTGGTCGAGTCGCACAGCAACAGGTCCACGCCCGCGTCGCCCAGCCGGGACATGCCGGGCAGGTCGGTGGGCCGGCCGTCCGGTGGCAGCTGGTCGAGCTTGATGTCGCCGGTGTGCAGCACCGTTCCGGCGCCGGTGTGGACGGCGATGGCCAGCGCGTCGGGAATCGAATGGTTGACGGCGAAGTACTGGCACTCGAACACGCCGTGGGTGCTGCGCTGCCCCTCGGCGACCTGCACGAAGACCGGCTTGATGCGGTGCTCACGGCATTTGGCGGCGACCAGCGCCAGGGTGAACTTCGAGCCGACGACCGGGATGTCGGGGCGCAGCCGGAGCAAAAACGGGATCGCGCCGATGTGGTCCTCGTGCGCGTGCGTGAGCACCAGCGCCTCGATGTCCTCGAGCCGGTCCTCGACGTGGCGCAGGTCCGGCAGGATCAGGTCGACGCCCGGCTCGTCGTGGGTGGGGAACATCACCCCGCAGTCGATGATCAGCAGCCGGCCCAGGTGCTCGAAAACCGTCATGTTGCGGCCGATTTCGTTGATGCCGCCCAGCGCGGTGACACGCAATCCGCCCGAGGGCAGAGGACCCGGTGGGGCGAGGTCTACATCCACGTCGCGGCCACCGTTTGGCTCACCGGAGCACCGAGGCCGCGCGCATGTCGGCGGCCAGCGCCTCGCTCTGCTCCGGCGTCGCCGGCATTTGCGGCAGCCGGGGGTCGCCCGCCTCGAAGCCCTGCAGGCGCAGACCCGCCTTCGACATCGTCACCCCGCCCAGGCGGCCCATCGCGTTGCACAGCGGTGCGAGGGAGACATTGATCTTGCGGGCGGTGGCGATGTCCCCGGAACCGAAGGCGGACAACAGTTCCCGTAACTGGCCCGCGGCCACGTGGGCGATCACGCTGATGAAGCCGGTGGCGCCCATCGCCAGCCACGGCAGGTTCAGCGCGTCGTCGCCGGAGTAGTACGCCAGGCCGGTCTCGGCCATGATCTGGGCGCCGGCGTGCAGGTCGGCCTTGGCGTCCTTGATGCCCACGATGTTCGGGTGGCCGGCCAGTGCGAGGATGGTTTCGGTCTCGATCGGTATCACCGAGCGCGGCGGGATGTCGTAGAGCAGCACCGGCAGGTCGGTCGCATCGGCGACCGCGGTGAAGTGCGCGACGAGCCCGGACTGCGGTGGCTTCGAGTAGTAGGGCGTGACGACCAGCAGGCCGTGGGCGCCCTCGGCGGCGCAGGCCTTCGCCAGCCGGACGCTGTGGGCGGTGTCATACGTGCCGGCGCCGGCGATGACGCGGGCCCGATCGCCCACCGCCTCCAGCACGGCCCGCAGCAGCTCGAGCTTCTCGTCGTCGGTGGTGGTCGGCGACTCGCCGGTGGTCCCGGAGACCACCAGGCCGTCGCACCCCGCTTCCACCAGGCGGTTTGCCAGCCGCGCCGCCGCGGCGGTGTCCAGGGACCCGTCGGCGGCGAAGGGCGTCACCATCGCGGTCAGCAGGGTTCCCAGCCGCGCGGGGGCGTCGAATCCGACGGTGCTCACGGTCTTCAGGTTACCTGGCGGCGCAAAACGCATTAAGCAGCCGCGCGGGCCCCGCCGCCTCAGGCTTCGGTGGCCAACGGACTGGTGGCGACCTCGGTCCCGTCGGCCAGCGTGGAAACCTCGAAGTCGGCGAACACGGCGGGCGCCACGCCGGCGAGCTGGCGCAGGCACTCGACGGCCAGGCGCCGGATTTCCACGTCGGCGTGCTCGCTGGCGCGCATCGCGATGAAGTGCCGCCACGCCCGGTAGTTCCCGGTCACCACGATGCGGGTTTCGGTGGCGTTGGGCAGCACGGCCCGGGCGGCCTGGCGCGCCTGCTTGCGCCGCAACACCCCCGTTTTTTCGCCGGGCTCGCCCGTTGCGAACTTGGCCTCCAGCTTGGCCAGCAGCTCGGCGTAGGTGGCCCGGCTGGCGTCGGCGGCGGCGGTGAGGATCCGCCGCAGTTCGGGGTCGTCGTCCATCCCGGGCGGGACGACGACGAGCGAGTCACCCTCCGGCACATAGCGTTGCGACAGCTGCGAGTAGGAGAAGTGCCGGTGCCGGATCAGCTCGTGGGTGCACGATCGCGAGATGCCGGTGATGTAAAACGACACGCTGGCGTGCTCGAGCACCGAGAAGTGCCCGACGTCGATGATGTGGCGGATGTAGCCGGCGTTGGTCGCCGTCTTGGGGTTGGGCTTCGACCAGCTCTGATAACAGGCCCGGCCGGCGAACTCGGTGAGCGCCGGGCCGCCGTCCGCGTCGGTGCTCCAGGGCACGTCCGGCGGCGCCAGGAACTCCGTCTTGGCGATCAGTTGCACGCGCAGCGGCGCGGTCTCGGCCACGGCGCTCACCTTAACGCGACGGCCGCACCGCCAGCTCACCCGCTGTCAGCAGCGGCAGCGTCGCGTCGCGGAAGGCCGACAACCGCACGCATTCGGCGCGTCGGGCCTGGCACAGCGCGCCCAGGCCGGTGATCGTCCGCGCCGCCGCCGGGGCGAGGCGCCGGACGTCGCGGACCGGAACCTCGAGCAGATCGCGCGGCCGAATCCGCTGGTGGCTTCCCGAGGTGCCGGCCACGCGGCGCCGCAGCGTCTCGGTGACGACGGGTTGCGCCACCGCCGACCACAGCGCCGACGTGTCCACACCCACCGGGCTCAGCACCACGAATTCGGTGCTGGCCAAGGCCATTTGCGGCGGCAGGGCGGGCACGTTCCAGATGCGCGGAATCCTGGGGTTGAGCTTCGCGACCAAGACGCACGGCCGCGACAGCAGGAACTTGCCGCTTTTCACCGTTTCGGCGGCAACGAGCGCGGGTTTCGCGCCGTCGTCGAAGGCCGGGAGGCTGAAGTGGGCGACGACGTCGTCGAACCCATCCGGGCCGACGAATGCCGTCGACCGCTCGGCAAGGCACGCCAGCGGCACGTGGTCGGACACCGACTGGGCGATGGCCACCATCAGCTCTTCGGCGGCCGCGATCACGCGCTCGTTGGCGGCGATCTTGTCGTCGACGGCGCCGAGCACCTCGGCGATCCGGCGGCGTTGCGGCGCCGCGACGGTCGAGACCGAGACCTCGCGCAGGATCCGCTGGTTGAGCAGCGGCTGGCCCGATCCGGCGCGGTGCTCGCCCAGCGCGCAGGTGTGCAGCGCGTAGTACCAGTACCGCGTGTCCCGGGGGTCCTTGGCCCGGCATACCAGCGCGTTGTCGGTGACCCAGACCTCGGCGTCGCAATACCGCAGGCTGCCGCAATACGATCCGACCCGGCCCAGGACGATCAACGGCCCGGCCGCGTTGTGTTGTGCCGCATAGCCGATCGCCCCGTTGGCGCCGTAGACGCGAAAGCACCCGTCCGGCGCCCGCCGCGGCGGGCTGGTTCCGTTGCTGAATTCGAGGTGGTCGCCCAGCCTGACCCTCACCGCAGGCGCTCCACCTGCTCGCGCACCAGGGTGTCCAGCCGCGCGGATTCGTCCAGCGCCGCCAGCAGGTCGCCGGTCAGCCGGGCGATCTTCTGGTCGACGGGCTCCCCGTCGTCGGCCACGGCGGGCGGGCCGACATAGCGTCCGGGCGTCATGACATAGCCCGCGGCCCTGATGTCGTCCAGCGACGCCGATCGGCAAAACCCCGGAACATCCTGGTACGTCAGGCCTTTGGCGGTGGCCGACCGCGATCCGCTCCACGCGTGGTAGGTGTCGGCGATGCGGAGCACCTCCTCGTCGGACAGCACGCGCTCCGCCCGATCCGCCAGGTAGCCCAGCCCGCGGGCGTCGACGAACAGCACCTGGCCGGCCCGCGCGGCCTTGTCCCGGGCGAAAAACCACACGCACACCGGGATGCCGGTGCTGCGGAACAACTGCCCGGGCAGCGCCACCATGCACGACACCAGGTCCGCCTCGACGATCCCGGCCCGAATGTCGCCCTCCCCGAGCGTGTTCGACGACATCGAGCCGTTGGCCATCACCACTCCGGCCTTGCCGCCCGGCGCCAGCTTGGACAGGATGTGTTGAATCCAGGCGTAGTTCGCGTTGGTGGCGGGCGGAGCGCCGAAACGCCAGCGCGAATCCGCCGCGTCGCGGGCCCAATCCTTGATGTTGAAGGGCGGATTGGCCAGCACGTAGTCCATCATCACGCCGGGGTGCAGGTCCTCGACGAACGTGTCGCCCCACCGCGCGCCGAGGCCGGTGTCGTCGATGCCGTGCACGGCGAGGTTCATCTTCGCCATCCGCCAGGTCTGCTCCACGCTTTCCTGGCCGTAGATCGTGACGTTCGCGCGATCGCCGTCGCGCGCGGCGATGAACCGCTCGGTCTGCACGAACATTCCGCCCGACCCGCAACACGGGTCGTACACCCGCCCGCTGGACGGTTCGAGGACCTCGACGAGCAGCCGCACCACGCTGGGCGGGGTGAAGAACTCGCCGCCGCGCCGGCCCTCGGCCCGGGCGAAGTTGCCCAGGAAGTATTCGTACACCTCGCCCATCAGGTCCCGCGCGCCCCCGCCGCTTGGCGGGCCGAACCGTGCGTCGTCGAGCAGGCGCACCAGGTCGCCGAGGCGGCGCGGGTCGAGGCCTTCGTACAGCCGCGGCAGCGCGGCGGCCTCCATCGCGTCGTCGACGAGCCGGCCGATGTGCGGCGATTCGGCGTTGCGCGCCAACGACTTCCAGCGCGAGTCGCAGGCATGCTGGAGAAACACCAGCCCGAGGATGGCGTCCTTGTACTGGCCGGCGGACAGCGCGCCGCGCAGCTTGTTGGCCGCCTTCCAGAGCGTGTCCTTGAGTTCTTTGTCCGTTGCGCGCATCAGCCGGCGGCCCGCAGCTCGGCGGCCAGGTCGCCCCGGGTCGAGACGCTGAACCCGCCCAGGCCCAGCCACGACGCCATGGACCGCAGTTCGCCGGCCAGCGCCGCCACCACCCGCGGTCGCGGGGCCTCGGGCTCGCCGAAGGCGCCCAGCACGCGCAGCGTGTCAGCCGTCCGGTCGGCCTTGAGGTCGACGCGCGCCACCAGCCGCCCGTCCATCAGCAGCGGCCACACGTAGTAGCCGTACCGGCGCTTGGCGGCCGGGGTGTAGATCTCGATGCGGTAGTGGAAGCCGAAGAGCCGCTCGACCCGGGGCCGGAAGAAGATCAACGGGTCGAACGGGCACAGCAGCGCGGTGCCCCGGTCGGCGCGCGGCACCGGCCGGCCCGCCCGCAGGTACGCCGGCGCGGGCCAGCCGTCGACGTCGACCCGCTCGATCGCACCCGCGGACACCAGGTCGGCGATCGCCGGCTTGACCTGTTGGGCCGACAGCCGGAAGTAGTCGCGGATGTCGGCCTCGGTGCCCACGCCCAGCGCGGTGGCGGCCCGCAGCGTCAGCTCGCGGACGGCCTCGTCGTCGTCGACCTCGCGGGCCAGCACGCTCGCCGGCAGCACCCGTTCCACCAGGTCGTAATGGCGCGCGAAACCGACCCGGGTGGCCGTGGTGAGCACGCCGGAGGCGAACAGCGCCTCGGCCACCCACTTGGTGTCGCTACGGGTCCACCAGGTGCCCTTCTTCCGGCGGGGCTCGGCGGCCAGGTGCTCCTCGATCTGCCCGGCGGTGCTGGGCCCGAGCTCCGCGACGGCGGCGACGATGCGCTCGGCGAGCTTCGGATTGGCCTTGACGATGTGAGTGCCCCAGCGGCCGTGGGTGTATTGGCGCATCCGCCAGCGCAGCAGCGGCCAGTCGTCGACCGCCATCAGCGCGGCCTCATGGGCCCAGTACTCGGCCAGCAGCCGCGCCGAGCGCGGCCCCCAGGCCGCGCGGTCCACAACGTCGCGGTCGTAGGGGCCAAGCCGGCTGAACACCGGCGCGTAGTGGGCGCGCACCGCGACCGAAACCGAATCCAGCTGCAGCACTTGTATTCTCGATATGAGCCGCTTCAGGTGCGCGCGGGTGATCGGGCCGGCGGGGCGGGGCTCGCTAAATCCTTGGGCCGCAACGGCTATCCGCCGGGCTTGCGCGGCGGTCAGCCTGGGGGTGCGGGGCGACACGCGCCGAGAATACCGGCTTTTCGCCCGTCCTCAGCGGCGGCGCGACCGGGCTCAGCCGGCGCAGACTTTCCCGTCCGCCGATACCAGGGCCTGCGGATCGTTTCGTTCTTCGTACGCCGACTCGAGAGCGGCCGGGACCGGCTCCAGCTCGCGGTAGACGCCCATCAGCTGTTCGAGGATCCTGATCCGTTGCTGGCTCGCCTCGTCCACCGCGCGCCGGGCCTTGTCGCGATAGTGATCGGCCTCCTGCTTCGCGTCGCCGAGGAGCTGCTCACGCGCCCGTTGGGCGTCGGCGCGCATGTCGGCCAGTTCGGCCTCGAGCTTCTCCTTGGCCTCCGCGTATTCGGCCTCCATGGCCTTGCGCTGCTCGGCCATGTCGGCCAACACCTCGTCGCGGCGCCGCTGGGCGGTCTGCGCCTCGGCCTCCGCGGCCGCGATCAGCGCCTCGGCCTCGGCCCGCGCCTCGGCCTGCATCTCGGCGGCCTCGTCGACCGCGCGGCGCAGCATCGTCGCCATCCGCTTTTGCACCGCGTGGGGCGAGGTCGAGGCCTCGGTGAGGACGGCGATCTCCTTGCGCAGGGCGGCCGTCTCCTCGCCGGATTCCTTCAGCCGCGCCCGCAGGCTCTCGACGTCGTCGAGCAGCAGCTGCTGCTTGGTGGCCAGCATCTCGATGTGCGCGTCGACGGCGCCGGGGTCGTAGCCCCTGAACATGCGCGTGAACGTCTTTGCGGGTTCGGTTATCACTGCCAATTCCCCCTCCTGGCAACGTCTGGTCAAAAACCCCGGCGATACCGACCCCGCGTCCGAGTATGTCACGGGCGCCGAGGCGGGCGCTCAGGCCCGACGGTAGCTGTGGAACCGGTAGCGCAGCCCCGTGCGGCTGACCTGCCACTCCCCCGTCTCGCCCAGCCACGACTCGTCGAGCGCCGGGGCCAGCGCGTCTTCGTCGTCGCGCGCGAGGTCGATGTCGACCTCGGTGACCTCGCACCGGGTGGCCAGCGGCAGCGCCAGCGCGTAGATCTCCGCGCCGCCGATCACCCAGGCCTTCGCCTCCGTCAGCGCGGCCTCGAGCGAACCGACCGTCTGCGCCCCGTCGGCCCGGTAGTCGGCCTGCCGGGTCAGTACGACGTTGCGGCGCCCCGGCAGCGGCCGGACCCGGGCCGGCAACGACTCCCAGGTGCGCCGGCCCATCACCACCGTGTGCCCCATGGTCACCTGCTTGAAACGGGCCAGGTCTTCGGGCACCCGCCAGGGGATGTCGCCGCCGCGGCCGATGACGCCGGACGTCGACTGAGCCCACACCAGACCCAGAGACGTCATACAGCGACGGGGGCTTTGATCGCCGGGTGCGGGTCGTAGTTCTTCACGACCACATCCTCATAGGTGTAGTCGAAGATCGAATCTCGGTGCGCCAGAACGAGTTCCGGGTAGGGCCGCGGCTCGCGGCCCAGTTGGGTCCGGACCTGTTCGACGTGGTTGTCGTAGATGTGGCAGTCACCACCCGTCCAGACGAATTCGCCGACCGACAGACCGGACTGGGCGGCCATCATGTGGGTGAGCAACGCGTAGCTGGCGATGTTGAACGGCACGCCGAGGAACAGGTCGGCGCTGCGCTGGTAGAGCTGGCAGCTCAGCCGGCCGTCGGCGACGTAGAACTGGAAGAACGCATGGCACGGCGGCAGCGCCATCTGCGGGATGTCGCCGACGTTCCACGCCGACACGATGATGCGGCGCGAGTTCGGGTCGGTGCGCAGCAGCTCCAGCGCGGCGCTGATCTGGTCGACGTGCGCACCGGACGGGGTCGGCCAGGACCGCCACTGCACGCCGTAGATCGGCCCGAGATCGCCTGTGTCGCTTGCCCATTCGTCCCAGATGGTGACGCCGTGCTCGTGCAGCCACGCGACGTTGGAGTCGCCGCGCAAAAACCAGAGCAACTCGTAGATCACCGACTTCAGATGCACCTTCTTGGTGGTCAGCAACGGGAATCCGGCCGACAGGTCGTAGCGCAACTGCTGTCCGAACAGGCTGCGGGTTCCGGTGCCGGTGCGGTCGGATTTCGCCGCGCCCCGCTCGAGCACCAGGCGCAGCAGGTCCTCGTAGGGGGTCGGGATCGACACGCGGCCAATCTACCTCGCGGGACGGGGAGTAGAACGGAGGCCATGCCGAAAATCAGCGACAGCATCACCACTCCCGACGGCACCTGCCCCGTCGGCCTGTTCACCCCCGAGGACTCCGATGGCCAGGGCCCGGGACCGTGGCCTGGAGTAGTCATGTACTGCGATGCCGGCGGCGTGCGCGACACCTTCGACCGGATGGCCGCCAAGCTGGCCGGATTCGGCTACGCGGTGCTGCTTCCCGACGTGTACTACCGCAGCGGCGACTGGGCCCCGTTCGACATGGCCACGGTGTTCAGCGACGCCAAGGAACGCGGACGCCTGTTCTCCATGATCGGCGGCATCACGCCGGACAAGATGGAAAGCGACGCCGGCGCCTTCTTCGACTACCTGTCCACGCGCCCCGAGGTGTCCGGTCAGCGGTTCGGAGTGTGCGGCTACTGCATGGGCGGGCGGACCTCGGTGGTGGTGGCCGGGCGCCTCGGCGACCGCGTCGCCGCCGCCGCGTCGTTCCACGGCGGCGGGCTGGTGACCGACGGCGCGGACAGCCCGCACCTGCTGGCCGACCGGATGACCGCGACGGTGTACGTGGGTGGCGCCGAAAACGACGCGTCCTTCACCGCCGATCACGCCGAACAGCTCGACAAGGCGCTGACGGCGGCCGGGGTCGCGCACACCATCGAGTGGTATTCGGCGGGCCACGGGTTCGCGGTGCCGGACAACCCGCCCTACGACCCCGCCGCCGACGAGCGGCACTGGGCGGCGATCACGGAGGTGTTCGGTTCGGCGCTATAGGGCCACGCCGGCGCCTCGAGCGCCGATCGTCTCGAGCAGGCGCGTCGCGGCCACCGCCGCACCGTCGGTGCGGATCTCGCCGGCCAGGACGCCCGCGCGCGCGCG
Organism: Mycobacterium interjectum; assembly: GCA_002102225.1. GTDB lineage: Bacteria > Actinomycetota > Actinomycetes > Mycobacteriales > Mycobacteriaceae > Mycobacterium > Mycobacterium interjectum_B. The sequence goes on along the minus strand of LQPB01000065.1, from coordinate 43,740 downwards.
GGTGTCGGGGCCCAGGGCGGGCGCCAGCACCGAGGACAGGGCGGCCGCCGTCGGCGCCGCCACCAGCGCCGCGCCGATGCCCAGCTCGGCGACCCGGCGGGCCCAGTACAGCTGATCGGCCCCCTGCGGCACCACCACCTGGGGAGCGCCGGCCAGGGCGGCCGTGGTCGTCGTGCCGGCGCCGCCGTGGTGCACGACGGCGGCAACCCGGGCGAACAGCGCCTGCTGGTTGACCTCGCCCACGGCGAAGCAATCGTCCCCGTCGTCGATCGGGGCCAGGCCGGCCCAGCCCCGGGCGAGCAGCACGCGGCGACCCTGCGCCCGGATCGCCTCGATGGCAGCGCGCGCGGTGGTCTCCAGCGTGGGCACGGGCATGCTGCCAAAGCCCACGTACACCGGCGGTGCGCCGGCGTCCAGGAAGTCCACCAACTCGGTGGGCAGCGGGCGGGTGTCGCGCAGCAGCCACGCGCCGGTTTGCACCACGTCGAGGTCCGCCGGCTCCGGCCACGGGCCCAGCGTCGGGTCCGCCGCGAGCCAGGGGCGGTCGGTGAAGGCGTGGTCGCGGACGTTGTCCACCGGCGCCAGGCCGATCGCGGCCCGGTGCCGGTTGAGCGTCGCGCCGAAGTGCGCGTTGGCGTTCCGCGCGTCGACGTCCCACAACACCCGGTTGTCGACCATGCCGGGGGCCAGCGGCGTGCGCCAGAACGACGGCGGCGGGTGGTGCGGTGACGGCAGGTCCGTCGGGTGATAGCTCGCGTACACGTAGTGGATGCCCAGCTTTTCGGCCGCCGAGCGCGCGCCGGCCGCGGCCGGGAGCAGGCCCGCCGCCACCAGCGCATCACACCCCTGCGCCGCCGCGGCGACGGTGTCGAACTGCGCGGCGATCAGCCCGTCGATGTGTCGCCGCAGCTCTGCCTCCGACGGCGGCGTCGCGCCGGTCACCATCGCGCGCACCGAGTCGCCGAACGGCACCAGCGGCACGCCGAGACCCGCCACCCGCTCGGCGAACTCCTCGTCGGGTGGTGCGCAGATGCGGGCCTCGGCGCCGAGCGCCTGCAACTGCACGGCCAGGCCGACCAGCGGCTCGACGCCCCCGCGCGAATCGTATGTCGAGAGCAACACACGCATTTCGCTTACTCTGCAGCAGCGCCGCGCTCACCGCGAGCCGGGGACGGTGGGCCAGAGCCCGTGGCCGGACGAAATGGTTTCGATCGCAGGAAAAACGGCCGACCGACCGAGTTAGCGAATCCCGGCCGGGGGCGGTTGCTGACGGCGCTTTCTGCCTGTGAACGAGACTTGTGCGGAGTTAGCGCCGGCGCGTTTCAAAGTTTGCTGGATGCCGCCGGAACGCCGTGCGGGGGGGTGAAATCCGGCTCTGCAGCTAATAAACACCGCTAGGAATAATAGTGCCGATGCAGTGCACGGCGCGTAGATTTAATTTGGCACGTGACTAATAGCTAATACGGTCAGCAAACTATAGACTTATTAAGACCCTTCCCATACCATTTGCTGACATCGCGTTCAGACATGAGCGCGACTTTTCCGCTTCGGGGCACAATGCCAGGGCGACGACGGGGGTACCGTGATCGCGAAGATTCCCACAGCCGTCAACGGTCGACGAATTGAGCGTCGAAGCCCGAGGCCGCCCAACCACCTGCCGATCGACGAGCTGCACCGGATGCCGGCCCTGGTCGTCCTGGACCGGCTGCCGTCCCCGGCCCTCGCGGTCGACCGCCTGGGCACCATCCTGTTTGCCAACAACTCGTTCTGCGAGATGGTGGGGCACTCGCCCGACGATCTGCTCCAGATGGAGTTCGAACACATCTTTTACAGCGTGCCGGCCGACGACCGCTGGGTGACCCTGGTCGGCACGGGCGCCAAGCGGCTCGTCGAATTGCGGCACAAATCCGGCCACTCGGTGTGGGCCAGCATGAGCAAGTCGGCGATGCGACGCCGTGACGACACGGTCGCGCTGGTCACCTTCCACGACCGCACCGAGGAGCTGTGGCTCAACGACGCCCCGGCCATCACGACGCCGGCAGGTTGACCAGCTCCCCCAACAGGGCTCGGTGGCGGTAGGCGGTGCCGAGCGCCAACTGGTCGCTCTTGGCCCGCTTGAGGTAGAGGTGCGCCGGATACTCCCAGGTCATTCCGATGCCGCCGTGCAGTTGCACGCACTCCTCCGCGGCGTGGACCGCGATGCCGCTGCAGTAAGCCTGGGCGATGGCGGCCGCGGTCGACGCATCGTCGTCGCCGCGAGCGCACGCGTCGGCGGCGTACCGCGCGGCCGCCGTCGCCGCGCCGATCTCGAACCACAGGTCGGCCAGGCGATGCTTGATCGCCTGGTAGGAGCCGATCGCGCGCCCGAACTGCTTGCGCTGCTTGACGTAGGCCAGCGTGGTGTCGAAACACCACTGGGCCACCCCGAGCTGCTCGGAGGCCAGCAGGGCCGCCGCCGTGCGCAGCGCGTCGGCCAGCGCGGCGCCCGCCGGGCCCACCAGTGTCGACGCCGCGCCCGAAAAGCTCACGTCCGCAAGCGGTCTCGTCATGTCCAGCGCCAGCACCGGAGACACCTGCACGCCCGCCGCGGTGCGCGCCACGGTGTGCAGCTCGAGCCCGTCCGGGCCCGCCACCGGCACCACCAGCACGTCGGCCTCGCCGGCGCCCGCGACGCTGCCGACCGATCCGCTCAGGCCGCCGCCGGCACCGCCGCTGACGCCCGCGACCGAATCGCCCGGCGCGGTGGACAGCGGCACCACCAGCGCCGCGGTGACCTCGCCCCGGGCCAGCGCCGACACCGTTTCGGTGTCGCCGGCGCCCAGCAGGGCGACGGTGGCCAGCACCGCGCTGGACAGAAACGGCACCGGCGCGACGGCCCTGCCGATCTCCTCCATGACGACGGCGGCCTCGCGCGCACCCGCGCCGGCACCGCCGAGCGACTCGGGCACCAGCAGCCCAGCCACCCCGAGGTCGGCGGCGAGCGTCCGCCAGAGGCCGGAAAAGTCCTGCGGCTCGGCGTCATAGGCGCGCGCCACCGATTCGGGTGGGCAGCGGTCGGCGAACAGGTTTCGGACGCTGTCCCGCAACGCGTCCTCGGTGTCGGAGTACAACAGGTCGCTCACCGGTCCAGGTCCTTCCACGGTCTGTCCTTATCCACGCGATGCTCGCCCGGCAGGCCGAGGATCCGCTCGGAGATGGTGTTGCGCAACACCTCCGACGTGCCACCCTCGATGGAGTTGCCGCGGGCCCGCAGGTAGCGGTAGCCGGGCTCGCGACCGACCAGGTCGACCGTTTCCGGTCTGCGCATCGTCCAGTCGTCGTAGCGCAGCCCGGCTTCGCCGTGCAGTTCGATCTCGAATCCCGAGATCGCCTGGGCCAGCCGCGCGAAGGCCACCTTCATGCCCGCACCCTCCGGTCCGGGCTGACCCACGCTCGCCTGCTGGCGCAACCGCTCACCGGCCAGCCGCAGCACCTCCGCCTCGACCCACAGCCGCATCAGCTCGTCGTGCATGGCGGGGTCGCGCAGTGCCGGCTCGTGTCGCCAGGCCTTGGCGACCTTGCCGATGTGGCCGCCCTCGCGCGGCGTCCCGGCGCGGGTGCCGATGGCGACGCGCTCGTTGTTGAGGGTGGTGGTCGCGACGCGCCAGCCGCCGCCCTCCGGGCCGAGCCGATTGGCGTCGGGCACCCGGACGTCGGTGAGGAACACCTCGTTGAATTCCGCCTCGCCGGTGATCTGGCGCAGCGGCCGGACCTCCACGCCGGGCTGCGTCATGTCGCACAGGAAGTACGTCAGGCCCGCGTGTTTGGGCACCGTCGGGTCGGTGCGTGCGACCAGGATGGCCATGGTCGCGTGCTGCGCCTGCGACGTCCACACCTTCTGCCCGTTGACAATCCAGTCGTCCCCGTCGCGGACCGCCCGGGTGGAGACCCCGGCCAGGTCCGAGCCGGCCCCGGGCTCGCTGAACAACTGGCAATAGATCTGCTCGCCGGTGAACAACGGCCGCAGGAACTTTCGCTTCTGCTCGTCGGTCCCGAACGCCGCGATCGTCGGCGCCGCCATGCCCATGCCGATGTAGTTCTTGGGGGTGCCGCCCACTGGCGCGCCCGCGGCGGCGAGCTCGGCGTCAACGAATTCCTGGGCTTTGCGCGTCAGGCCCAGCCCGCCGAATCCCTCCGGCAGGTACACCCAGGCCAGCCCCGCATCATATTGCGCCCCAAGGAATTCCCGCGGTTCGGTGCTGGCCGGGTCGTGCTCGTCCAGCAACTTCCTGACCCGCGCCTCGAGGTCCGCCTCAAGACTCATTGGGCCTGGTATCCCTGTGCGGGGCCGAGCAGCAGGCCGCCGTCGATCACCATCGTCTCGCCGGTGATCCAGCTCGCCGCGTCGGAGACCAGAAAGGCGACCGCGCCGGCCACGTCGGCCGGCTCACCGATGCGCCCCAGCGCGATCGTCGACGCCAGCGGATCCTCGTGGTCCTTCCACAGCGCCTCGGCCAGCCGGGTGCGCACCACGCCCGGGGCGATGGCGTTGACCCGGACGCGCGGCGAAAGCTCGAGCGCCAGTTGCTTGGTGACGTGGATCAGCGCGGCCTTGGTGGCGTTGTACATCCCCATCGCGGGCGACTGGTGCATCCCACCGATCGACGCAGTGTTGACGATCGCCCCGCCGTGCTCGCCCATCCAGGACTTGACGACGAGCGAGGTCCACAGCAGCGGCGCCCACAGGTTGACGTCGAAGATCTTGGTGAACCGGGCGTGGTCCTGGTCGATCAGCGGACCGTACGCCGGGTTCGTACCCGCGTTGTTGACCAGGATGTCGACGCGGCCGAAGCGCTCCAGCGTGAGGTCGACGCAGCGTCGCGCGGCCTCCTCGTCGACGGCGTGCGCGCCGACGCCCACGGCCTTCTCGCCGACCTGCGCCGCGGCCGCGTCGGCGGCCTCCTGCTTGCGCGCGGTCAGCACCACGTCGGCGCCGGCCGCGGCCAGTTGCTGGGCGATCGCCAGCCCGATCCCGCGCGACGCCCCGGTGACGATTGCGCTGCGGCCGGTCAAATCCAGTGAGGTCATCGCGGTGCGCCTTCCCGTTCGCTTGTAAGGATGTTTACACATGTGCGTACGTGGTAACCGACCCGCATGTTCACGAAATTAACCCTCACGAAAAGACTGGTGGTGAGCGGGGCTGCCGCCGCGGCGATTGCGGTCGCGCCGATCGCGATGACCGACCCGGTTGCTTCCGCCGCAGCACCTTCCGGACCCGCGCCCACGCACATCGTCTTCAAGGACGACCCGGGCGGCGGCGGCTGCGACGCCAACGGCAACTGCGGCTCCGGCGGCCAGAACCAGGGACCCGGCGGCGGCCCGGGCGGACAGGGCTGCGTGCCGGGCGTCGGCTGCGGCTCGGGCGGCCAGTTCGCCGGTCCCGGCGGCGTGCCGGGCGGAACCGGCTGCCTGCCGGGCGTCGGCTGCGGTTCCGGCCACGCATAACCGTCGCACCCTCAGCCTCCCGGGAGCCTGGTGATCCAGGCCCGGGAGTCGGCGGGGTCGATGACGTCGTCGAGTTCGAACGTGGTGGCCGACCGCAGCGCCTTCCCGTGCTGGTAGGCCGCCGCGACGAGCTTGTCGAACAGCTGCTGGCGCGCGGCGGGATCCGCCTCGGCCGCGAGTTCCTTGCTGAACCCGAGCCGCACGGCGCCTTCCAAACCCATCCCGCCGATCTCCCCGGTCGGCCAGGCCACTGTGAACCGGGGGGCGCGGAAAGACCCGCCGGCCATCGCCATCGCGCCGAGCCCGTAGCCCTTGCGCAGGATGATCATTCCCAGCGGCACGGTCAGCCTCGCGCCCAGGACGAACATTCGGCCGAAGCGGCGCACAGCGGCCTCCTTTTCCGCCTCGGGCCCCACCATGAATCCCGGCGTGTCGCACAGCGAGATCACCGGCAACCGGAACGCCTCGCACAGGGCGAGAAAGTCGCCGGCCTTGTCGGCCGCCTCGGCGTCGATCGCACCGCCGAGGTGGTGGGTGCTGTTGGCGATCAACCCGTACGCCACGCCCTCGACGCGCACCAGCGCGGTGACGATCCCGACGCCGTAGTCGGGCCGCAGCTCCAGCACGGAACCGACGTCCACGACCGACGCGATCGCGCGGTGCACGTCGTAGGCCCGTAACCGGTTCTCCGGCACCACGTGTCGCGCGAGCCGCGGGTCGGGTGCCTCCCAGTCGTCGAGCGCGCCCTGGAAATACGACAGGTATTGCTTGGCGAGCGCGACGGCGTGCGCCTCGTCGCGGGCGACCAGGTCGACGACGCCGTTGTGCCGCTGCACGTCGATGGGTCCGATCGCCTCCGGCGGGTACACCCCCAGCCCGCCGCCCTCGATCATGGCCGGCCCGCCCATGCCGATGTTGGCGTCGGGGGTCGCGATGATCACGTCGCACACCCCGGCGAGCGCCGCGTTGCCGGCGAAGCAACGGCCGGAGACGATCGACACCAGCGGCACCTTCCCGTTCAGCGCGGCCAACATCCGAAAGGTCGGCACGTCGAGCCCGGCGGCCCCGCCGACGTCGGTGTCGCCGGGCCGGCCGCCACCCCCCTCGGCAAACAGCACCACCGGCAGGCCTTTTCGGGTGGCCAGCTCGAAGACACGGTCGGTCTTGGCGTGGTTGCGCATGCCCTGCGTGCCGGCGAGCACCGTGTAGTCATACGACACGACGACCGCCTCGCCGCCCCCGATCCTGGCCAGGCCGGCGACCAGGCCGTCGGCCGGGGTGTTGGCGATCAGGTCCTCTTCGGAGCGCCGGCTGCGCTGGGCGGCGATCGCCAGCGCGCCGTACTCGACGAAACTGCCGGGGTCGACCAGGTCGGCGATGTTCTCCCGCGCGGTGCGCCGGCCTCGCGCGTGCCGCTTGGCCACCGCCGCCTGCCGGCCCTCGTCACGGGTGAGCAGATGCCGGTGGGCGACCTCGTCGAGGTCGGCACGCGGCCGGTCGAGATCCACTGCGGCCGAGTACAATTCGCCATCGGACCCGGCGCTCGTGCGGGTGAACACGATCAGGGGATCGCCGGTTCCGACGACCTGGCCGGGTGTCGCCAGGGTGCGCACGGTTCGCAGCGTGTCCGGCGCGGTGAGCACGTGTTGCATCTTCATCGCCTCGAGGACGACGACCTGGCCGCCGGCCGCGATCTGTTCGCCTTCGGCCGCGACCTCGACGACGGTGCCGGCCAGCTGCGCGCGCAGCGCCTCCTCGCCGGCGTAGAGCTCGACCGGCGCCACACGGACGTCGTGCTGGTGGGACAGCGCGGCGGCGGCCAGCTCGGGCAGCTTCTCGTCGAGAAAATCGGTGGTCACCCAGCCGGACTCGATTTGGCTGTCGGACAGCAGCTCTCGCAGCAACTCGATGTTGGTGCGAACGCCCTCGATGCCGAACTCGCCCAGCGCGGTGCGGGCCTTGCGCACCGCGGCCCGCAGCGACGACCCGTGCACATGGGCGATGACCTTGGCCAGCAGCGAATCGTATCGCGGGCTGATGATCAGGCCCGGCCTGCCGTAGGTGTCGACGCGTACGCCCGGCCCGCTCGGCGGCGAGAACACCGTCAGGGTGCCCGCCGCGGGCACCACCGATCCATCGGCGGCGAAGGTCTCCGTGTTGACCCGGGCCTGAACCGCAATGCCGCGCGGGGCCGCCGGCTCGCCGATGACTTCGTTTCCGTCCGAGGCGATTCCGGCCGGCAGCCCCAGCTGGTAGTACGACGCGCCGCCGGCGATGGCCAGCTGGACGGCCACCAGGTCCACGCCGGTCGTTTCCTCGGTCACCGTGTGCTCCACCTGGATGCGCGGGTTGACCTCGAGGAACACGAATCCATCGCCGTCCACCAGGAATTCGACGGTGGCCACCCCGCGCAAGCCGACCCGGGCGCACAGCCGCGCCGCCGCCTGGTGCAACGCGCGGCGCAACGGCTCGGAAAGCCCTGGGGCCGGCGCGATTTCGACCAGCTTCTGGTAGCGACGCTGGATGCTGCAGTCCCGATCGCCGAGCGCCAGCGCGTGCGTCTGATGCCCGGCCGCGGCGCCCACGACCTGAACCTCGATGTGCCGCGCGTCGGACAGGACCGCCTCGGCGAACAGGGCGGGGTCACCGAAGCCGAGTTGCGCCTCCGCGGCGCACTGTCGGTGGGCGTGCTCGATCTGGTCGGCGCCGCTCACCTTTCGCATTCCCCGGCCGCCGCCGCCGGCGACCGCCTTGATCATGATGGGGCCGCGGTGCGATGCGAAAAACTCCTTGATGTCCTCGACGCCGCTGGGTCCCTCGGTCGCGGGCAGCACCGGAACGCCGGCCGCGATCGCGGCGGCGCGGGCCGACGGCTTGTTGCCGACCAACTCGAGCACGTCGGCGCCGGGCCCGACGAAGGTGCAGCCGGCGGCCGCGCAGGCGCGGGCGAACTCGGCGTTCTCGCTGAGAAACCCGTAGCCCGGGTGGACCAGCTCGGCGCCGGACTCCTTGGCCGCCGCGAGCAGCTCGGCGTGATTCAGGTAGGCCGCGGGGCCCGAGCCCGGCAGTCCTATCGCCTCGTCGGCGGCGTGCACGTGGGGGCTGTCGGCGTCGTCGTCGGCGTACACCGAGACCGCCCGGTAGCCCAGTTCCGTTGCCGTACGGATGATTCGGAGCGCGATCTCGCCCCGGTTGGCGACCAGCAGGGTGGCGCTCACCGGAGCGGGTCTCCCCAGTCCACCTGGCCGCGCAGCTTGCCCTTGAGCAGTTTGCCGCCGGCGTTGCGCGGCAACGCTTCGGACACCACCGCGACGTACTGCGGGACCTTGTAGTCGGCCAGCTGCTCGCGGCAGTGCTCGAGCACGGCCCGCACGTCGATCTCCGCGTCGCCGGCGAAGAGCACGGCGCCGACCTTCTCCCCCATCACCTCGTCGGGCACCGCCAGCACGCAGGCGTCGGCGACGTTGGGCGCCGAGAGCAGCGCGGCCTCGACCTCGACGCTGGAGACGTTCTCGCCGCCGCGGTTGATGATGTCCTTGAGCCGATCGACGATGTGCACCCGCCCCGCGTCGTCGACCCGGACCACGTCGCCGGTGTGCAGCCAGCCGTCGGCGAAGGTGGCCGAGGTGGCCTCCGGCCGGTTCCAGTAGCCCGCGGTGACATTGGCGCCGCGCGCGACCAACTCGCCCACACCCGGCGCGTCGCCGCCGAACGGGACCAGCCCCAGGTCCACCGAGGGCACCGCATAGCCGACGGAGTCGGCGTGCTCGACGGCTTCGCGGTCGGGCAGCACGGTCATCAGCGAGGCGGTCTCGGTCATGCCGTACCCGTTGAACACGGTTGCGTATGGGAACGCCTGCTTCACCGATCTGACCAAGGACGGCGCGATGGGCGCGCCCCCGTAACCCACCCAGCGGACTCCGGACACGTCGGCTTGCGCAAAGCCGTTGTGGCGCAACATCAGCGCATAGATGGCCGGGACGGTCACCATGACCGAGATGCGCTCGGCGCCCAGCGTCGCGATCAGCTCGTCGAGGTTGAGCGCGGGCATGATCACCGACGCGCCCCCGAGGCGCATCGCCGCCAAAAGCTGCGAGTTGCAACCGGTCACGTGGAACAGCGGCACCGAGATGAGCGTGCGCATCCCCTCGCCGAGATCCCTGGGCTGGTCGAGACAGCGGATCGCGTTCTCGGTGTTGGTCACGAAGGCCTCGTGGGTGGTCGGCACGCCCTTGGGGTGGCCGGTGGTGCCCGAGGTGTAGAACAGGGCGGCCGTGTCGGTGTTCGCGAGTCCGTGGGTCACGTACGGCCGGCCGTCGGGCAGCGGTGTGCCCGGGGACAGGTCGATCCGCGCGCCGGAGTCGGACAGGACGAACTCGACCTCGGGGCGCGCCGAGCGCGTATTGACCGCCACCGCAACGCCGCCGGCCATAATCGTGCCCCAGAACGCCAGCACCCAGTCGATCCCCGCGGGGTAGCGCACGGCGACGCGATCACCCGGGCTCAGTCCGTCCGCGTGCAGCCCGCCGGCCACCCGCGCCGCGCCCTCCCACAGCTGCCGGTAGGTCAGCCGGCCGGCGCCGAGTTCGATCACGGCCTCACTGTTCGGGCGGTTGTCGACTTGCTCGGCGAGCATGTCCAGCAGGGTGGCCGGCAGGCGGCCGTAGCGCGGGACGCCGTCGGCGCCGCGGGACACACCCACCGTCGGGTCTGCGGGGAATGGGTTGTGGCCGCGCGGAATTTCGATCACTGGAGGCATGCCCGGTCCCTGTATCCTCCTGCCCTATCGTGATAGCGGTGACGATCGAGGATTCCGCCATCATGCCCGAGGCGTTCTTCACTGTCGACGGCGACTCCTACCTGCCGGGCGCGCTGACCCGGGGACCGTGGGGCGCGACGCTCGGCGGCCAGAACGTCGGCGGCCTGCTGGCGTGGGGAATAGAGCGATCGGGGCTCGATCCCGACCTCCAGCCCGCCCGCCTGACGGTCGATCTGCTGCGACCCGTCCTGCTCGAGCCGGTCCAGATTCGGACCTCTGTGCTGCGCGAAGGCCGGCGCATCAAGCTCGTCGACGGGGCGCTGGTGCAGAACGGGCAGATCGTCGCGCGGGCCAGCGCACTGTTCCTGCGGCGGGGCGAGCATCCCGAGCAGCAGGTTTGGTCCGGTCCGGTCGAAATGCCGCCGCTGCCGGACGGCTCCGACGGCTTCGAAGCGGACCTGCCGTTCCTCATCTGGGGCTACGGGGCCACGCTCGGCGGCAGCCCCGGCATCGCGGCGGGCGAGTGGGAACAGGCCCACTCCCAGAAGTTCGCGTGGACGCGGCTGTTCCGCCCGATGGTGCAGGGCTACCCGCTCACGCCGTTCACCCGGCTGGGGTTCGTCGGCGACATCACCAGCTCGCTCACCCATTGGGGCACTGGCGGTTTGCGCTACATCAACGCCGACTACACCGTCACGGCGAGCCGCCTGCCGGACGGCGAATTCCTCGGGCTGGCGGCCCAAAGCCATTACGGCACTGCGGGTGTGGCCACCGGCACCGCGACCCTGTTCGACCGGCACGGCCCGATCGGCTCCAGCACGGCGCTGGCGATCGCCCAACCCGCCGACGCGTTCCAGCCGAGCTATCAGTAGCTCATCCCATCAACTGGGCGGCCACCGTCGCGCCCAGCTCCCAGCACGATTCCAGGTCGGCCTTGCTGGGCTTACCCGAAACCACCACGGTGGGTGCCGCTTTCGTCCAGCCCAGCCCGGTCGTGATGGCCTCGATGCCCCGCTCGGCGCCCTCGGTGCCCTCGTTGCCGTGCAGGTACACGCCGAACGGGCGGCCGCGCGTCGCGTCGAGGCATGGGTAGTAGCACACATCGAAGGCGTGCTTGAGCGCGCCGCTCATGTAGCCCAGGTTGGCCGGGGTCCCGAGCACGTAGCCGTCGGCGCCGAGCATGTCGGCAGGCGAAAGGGTGAGCGCGGGACGCCGCACCACCTCCACGCCCTCGATCTCGGGATCGGTGGCACCGGAAACGACGGCCTCGAACATCTCCTGGGTATGCGGCGACGGGGTGTGGTGCACGATCAGCAGCGTCTTGCTCATCGGCGCGCCTGCATGGTGACGGCGGTCTTCATCGCGTCGCGCGCCCGGCGGCGATCGCCCGCGTAGTCGTAGGCGCGGGCCAGCCGGTACCAGCGCCGCCAGTCGTCCGGATCGGCCTCCACCTCCGTGCGCACCGTCGCGAACAGGGCGTCGGCCGCGTCCCGTTCGACGCGGCCCGACGCCCGCCGCGGCAGCGCGCTGGTGTCGAGTTCCATTCCGTCCGCGGCGATCAGGCGCGGGAGCCGCTGATGGGCGAAGCCGGCCCGCAGCGTGGCGATCATCGCCCACAGCCCGATGACCGGCATGATCAGCAGCGCCACGCCCAGTCCCACGGCGGCGGCGCGGCCCGACCCGATCATCGCGATGGCCAGGTGGCCCAGCAGCACGAGGTACGCCACCAACGCCAGGCACATGAAGGCGATGAGCAGCTGGATCCGCAGCGTCTTGGTCATTGGAGGTTGAGCAGGGGCTCGAGGCCCACCGTGAGGCCGGGGCGTTCCCTGATCCGCCGCACGGCCAGCAGCACGCCCGGCACGAACGACGTGCGGTCCAGGCTGTCGTGTCGGATGGTCAGCGTCTCCCCCTCGGTCCCGAACAGGATCTCCTGGTGGGCGACCAGCCCGGCGAGGCGCACCGAGTGCACCGGTATTCCCTCGACGTCGGCGCCGCGGGCGCCGGGCAGGCTGCTGCTGGTGGCATCGGGGTTGGGCGGCAACCCTTTTCGGGCCTCGGCGATCAGCTTCGCGGTGCGGGCCGCGGTACCCGAGGGGGCGTCGGCCTTGTGCGGGTGGTGCAGCTCGATGACCTCGGCCGAGTCGAAGAACGGCGCGGCCTGCTTGGCGAAATGCATCGACAGCACCGCCCCGATCGCGAAGTTCGGCGCGATCAGCACCGACGTGCTGTTGTCGGCGAGCCACGCCTGCACCTGGTCGAGGCGCTCCTGGGTGAACCCCGTCGTGCCCACCACGGCGTGAATTCCGTTGCCGATCAGGAACTCCAGGTTGCCCATCACCACGTCGGGGTGGGTGAAGTCGATGACGACCTCGGTGTCGCCGTCGGTGAGCAGGCTCAGCGGATCGCCCTCGTCCACCTCCGCGGACAACGTCAGGTCGTCGGCGGCCTGGACGGCCGCCACCATCGTCGAGCCGACCTTGCCCTTGGCTCCCAGCACCCCTACCCGCATGGTTTCACCCTAGACCGCGGGGTTTTATCCACAGTTCGGTGTTGATCCACAGGCACCGCATTCTCGGGTGCCGGTGTCGCCACCCGCCGATATCATTCGAACATGGGTTCGATCGAAGGTCCGGCGGAACTGAGCGCCGGATTGGACGCGCTCGACGCGGCCGTGGCTCTCATCGCCGGGGTCGACTTCGGCACCGTGGCCCCCGCCGTCCGGCTGCGGGCGCTGGTGCGAATGGAGAAGGCGATACGAACCCAGATCGCGTCCAACCACGACGTGATGGCGGGCCTGGCCAAGGAGGATCCCGCGCATATCGGCGGCCCGGCCCACAAGGTGATCGCCGACTGGCTGCGAATCAGCTGCGCCGAGGCGGCCCGCCGGCTCCGCGACGCCGAACAGCTCTCCCCGCGCCTGACGCTGACCGGCCAGGAGTTGCCGCCGGAGCTGCCGGCCACCGCCAAGGCGTGGCGGCGCGGCCTGCTCGACGGGCAGCACCTGCAAGTGATCCAGACGTTCGTTCGCGGCCTGCCGGAAGCGACGCCGGTCGACGCTGTGGCGGACGCCGAGCGATTTCTGGCGCGCCAAGCGACCAAGTTGCGTCCCGATCAGCTGGAGAAAGTGGCGCGCCAATGCGCGGCGCGGATCAATCCCGATGGGAAATACTCCGATGCCGACCGCGAGCGCCAGCGCGGCTTCACCTGGTGCGGCCAACGCCCGGATGGGATGAGCGTCGGCAAGCTGGTGGCGTCGCCGGAGTTACGGGCCAACATCGACGCATGGCTGGCGCGCTTCGCGGCGCCCGGGATGTGTAACCCCGACGACGAAACCGCTTGCGTCACCGGCGAACCCGACGAAGACCGCGCACGCCGCGATTCCCGCAGCCACGCCCAGCGCCAACACGACGCGCTCAACGCCCTGGTGCGCGGCCAGCTCGGCGATCCGAAGCTCGGTGTGCACAACGGTTTGCCGGTCACCGTCATCGTGTCGACCACGCTGCAGGAGCTGGCGTCGGGCGCGGGCCTGGCGGTGACGGGCGGCGGCACGGTGGTGCCGATGCGCGAGGTGATCCGGATGGCCAGCCATGCCTACCACTACCTCACCGTGTTCGACGAACACTCGGGGCGGCCCTTGTATCTGGGGCGCACCCGGCGAATAGCCTCACCGGATCAGCGCATAGTCCTCTACGCCAAGGACCGCGGCTGCACGCACCCGGGCTGCGACGCGCCGGGCTACTGGAGCGAAGTTCACCACATCGACGAGTGGGCGACGGGCGGGCGCACCGACGCCGACAAGCTCACCTTCGCCTGCCCGCCCCACCACAAGCTGGTGGAAATGGGTTGGAAGACAAGGAAACTGCCCAACGGGCGCACCGAGTGGATCCCGCCGCCGCACTTGGACCGCGGCGCGCGCACCAACGACTATCACCACCCGGAGCGCCTCTTCGCTGACGACGAAGACGACGAGGGTCCTTGACCGTGCCCTTACTTCTTGAACCGCCCCGCGAACCCGCGCAGCGGCAGGTCGGCGCTGGTGATCAGGCCCGGCGGCGCCGAGACCACCGACTTGATGGCGGCGAGCGCGGGCATGCCGGTGACGGTCATGCCGATCGAGGCGAAGTTGTCCGGGTTCGACAGGTCGACGCCGGGCTTGGGGAAGATCATGTGCTTGTTGTAGATGCACGGGTCGCCCTTGATCTGGGTGATGTAGCAGCCCTTGATGTTCCAGCTCGGATCGGTGTGCGGGGTCATCTGCCACTCCAGGTGCGTCTCGACGCGGGGCACCCCGTCCACCATGCCCTGGTACTTGAGGTAGTTGCCGCCCAGCGAGCCCTTGGGCAGCGTGTACCAGCCCAGGTCGACGTCCTTGGTGCAGGCGCCCAACTCGTAGCTGAACTTCACCTCGTCCAGGGTCAGGTCGAAGCAGTCGGCCATCATCAGCACGCTGTCGGCGAAGACGCGGGTGTATTTCTCCAGCTTCGCGGGGATCTCCGGGTCGTCGACCGGCTGGCCGTAGCCCACCTCGATCCAGGTGTCCTTGGAGTGGTGGCAGGAGACGTCGACGGATTCGATGGTGGTGACGTTCTCGATGTCGGCGACGTCGGCCGAACACACCACGCCGAGGATTTGGTTCAGGCCGGGGTTCATGCCCGTCCCGTAGAACGTGGCGCCGCCCTTCTCGCAGGCCTCGGACAGCAGCTGGGTCACCGGCTTCCCCGACGGGTGCGGATGGTTCTTGTCGCGGTGCCAGCCGGTGATCCAGTCGGCGGTGGTGACGATGTTGATGCCCGCCTCGAGCACCGTGACGTAGAGATCCTCGTCGGGGAACACGCCGTGAAACGTCAGGACGTCCGGCTTGGCGGCGACGATCTCCTCGATCGTCCCCGTGGCCGTCACCCCGTTGGGCCCGATGCCCGCGAGCTCTCCGGCATCCCGACCGATCTTGTCCGGCGAATAGCAATGCACGCCAATGAGTTCCAGGTCCGGCTGGGTGGCGATCCGCTTGATCATCTCCGAACCGACGTTTCCGGTGGCCACCTGGAAGACGCGGATCGGTCGAGCGGGTGCATTCATTGCGGGTCAGCCTTTCTGCGACGCGTAGAGCTCGGGATAAAACTGCTTGGCCCAGTTGCGGATTGCGGTGAAACCTTCGTATTCGTCGGGGGCCAGCGCGGGCGGGTCGGAGTAGCGCTGGTGCCGCCAGATCTCGATGTCCTGCTCGAACTGCCGTATCACTTCCCGCCCGAATTCGGCCGCCTTGCGCTCGGCGCGCACCGGATCCTTGCCCGGCGTGCGGCCGATGTAGACCATGAACCGGACGTCGGAGGTGAATTCGTCGACCGGGGTCACCGCGGAGATGGTGCGGTTGTCGACCATGCCCCAACTCTTGGTGACGGCGATGCCCAGCCCGCCGTTGATGGCCTCCACGCCGCTGTTGACGTCCTCGATCTTCTGGCCGTCGTCGCCCTCGAAGGTGATGGTGAAGTCCACGAAGGACACCGGGTCGGCGAAGTCGTGGCGGGTGAACACCGGCACGATCGGCGTGTTGTGCACGAACTTGAAATGCGCGAAGTCCACGCCGTTTTCGAGCACGTACTGCGGGTGCAGCTCCAGGCCGCCGCGCAGCAGCCGCTGCTGCGGGTAGTAGTCGCCCGCGCCGCGGCCGTCGTCGAACGAGGCGAACACGTCGGGCGGTTCGAAGTAGGGGTCGCGGCGCTGCGCGTCGTGCCAGATGTAGACCGACCCGTTGCGCTCCACCACGGGGTAGGTGCGCATCCGCCTGCCGCGGTTCGGCCGATCCTGATACGGGATGCAGACGTTGCGGCCCTGGGAGTTCCACTGCCAGCCGTGGAACGGGCACTGCAGCACCTCGCCGACGACCTTGCCGCCGTACCCGAGGTGTGCGCCGAGGTGCTCGCAGTAGGCGTTCATCACCGTGAGCTCGCCCGTCTCGGCACGCCACGCGACCATCTCCTGGTCGAAGTACTTCATCCGGTGTACGTCGCCCACGCCGATCTCGTCGGACCAGGCGACCTGGAACCATCCCGTCGGCTTCATCGACAATGGCGGCTTAGCCATCGAGCCCTGCCATGTGAGCGCCCCTCCTCGGTTCGTGACAGAATCACAGTACCCTCTATGAAAATGTTAGGCTAGGCGGGTGACCGAAGCCAAGGTCGCCGGGCGGCGCCCCAACCGGCGCGGCCACGCGACGCGGGAGAGCATGCTCGAGGCCGCGCTGAAGTCGCTGGCCTCCGGCGAGCCGGGCTCGGTATCGGCCAACCGCATCGCCAAGGACATCGGCGCCACCTGGGGCGCGGTGCAATACCAGTTCGGCGACGCCGACGGGTTCTGGGCGGCCGTGCTGCACCGCACCGCGGAGCGGCGCGCCGCCACGTTCTCCACGCTGTCCACACCGGTGCGACCGGACGCACCGCTGCGGGAACGCGTCGGCGCCATCATCGACACCCTGTACCGCGGCCTGGCATCGGCGGATTCGCGCGCGATCGAAAACCTGCGCGCCGCGCTCCCCCGCGACCCCCGTGAGCTGGAGCGCCTCTACCCGCGCACCGCCGCCGAGCTGTTCTCCTGGGGCAAGAGCTGGCTCGAGACCTGCCAGCACGCCTTCGCCGGCCTGGACGTCGACCCCGACCGGCTGCGTGAGGTGGCCGCCCTCATCCCCGGGGCGATGCGTGGCCTGGTTTCCGAGCGCCAGCTGGGCTCCTATGCCGACCTCGACATGGCGCGCCGGGGGCTGACGAACGCGCTGGCGGCCTACCTGGAGGGGCGGCCGTAGCCTTTAGCGTGTGGAGGCCAGCGACATCGCGATCCGGGAAGCCACCCCGGACGACTTCCCCGAGGTCGCGGCGATGCACTACCCGGTGTGGCGGCGGTCGTGGGCCGGGATCCTGCTGCCCCAGGTGCTCGACCTGTTGGGGCCGCCGAAACGCTGGGTCGCCGAGATCTACCCGCAGAGCCTGAAGCGTCACGGGTGGCGCATGTGGGTCGCCGAGGCCGACGGCCGCACCCTCGGCGTGGCCATCTTCGGGCCCGATTCCGACCAGCCTGATGACCTGCTCGTCGACGCGCTCTACATCGCCGAGGAAAGCCAGCGGCACGGCATCGGGGGCCGCCTGCTCGACGAGGTCCTCGGCTCACACCCGTCCGGTGACGTGATCCTGTGGTGCGCCGAGCAAAACAACAAGGCGCGCCGCTTCTACGAGAAGAACAACTTCCGGGCCGACGGCCGCACCCTCGATTGGGAGCCGCTGCCCGGCATCAAGGTGGCCCACCTCGGATACCGCCTCAAGCGTTGACGTGCCGATCGACCCATTCGGCGGTCAACTCGGCGATGACCTCGGGACGCGACGTGACTACCCAGTGCCCGCCTTCGATGGGAATCACCCTGCCGCCGTGCGGAATTGAGCCGGTGAACCGCTGCAGGGCGGGCGTGACGAAGACGTCGCGGCGGGGCACCAGGGTCTGCACGGCGACGGCGGTCTGCGGCAGCACCGGCCCGGGCGACAGCATCGGCCCGGGCATGTTCGCGCGGTACAGCTTGAGCCCGGTGACGTAGTCGCCGATGGATCGCGGCGTCGGGTCGCGCCGGCCGCCGGTGCGGGGCCGCCCGATGCGCTCCAGGGCCCGATGGACCAGCACGCCGATCCGGGAGCGGAACGCCAGCTCCGGCACGCCGGGGCACAGGAAGAACGCGATGTACAGCGACCCCAGCAGCTGCATCGCGACCTGGCCCACCGCCCGCGGCGTGCGCGCCGAGCGCAGGAATCGCCCCGCGTACCCCAGGTGCGGCCCCGAAATCGACGTGAACGAAGCAACTTTGGCCATCACGTCGTCGTCGGTGACGGCCGCCCAAGCCGCGATCGAGCCCCAGTCGTGGGCCAGCAGGTGGACCCGCCCGACGCCGAGGCTGTCGATCACCGCGCCGATGTCGGACACCAGTTGCGCGAAGGAGTAGGCGGATCGCCTTGCGGGGCGCGATGATTCGCCGGCGCCGCGCACGTCGTACGCGACGACGTTGTAGCGCCCGGCGTAACGTTCCTCGAGTTCCCGGGC
Source organism: Mycobacterium interjectum (assembly GCA_002102225.1). Lineage (GTDB taxonomy): Bacteria > Actinomycetota > Actinomycetes > Mycobacteriales > Mycobacteriaceae > Mycobacterium > Mycobacterium interjectum_B. The sequence continues at coordinate 25,421 of LQPB01000065.1, read as the reverse complement.
CACCGGATCCCAGAGGTGGTGGTTGTCGGGCCAGCCGTGGATGGCGAGGATGGTCGGGCGCGCGGCGTCGATCTCGGTGTACCGGTGGACCGCCAGGGTGGCGCCGTCGGAGGCGGTGACGCTCGAAGTCGTTGCGGCCATGCGTCAGCGCGACGCGCGCGCGGCGGGCGAGACCGCCAGGTAGTCGATCGCCGGCCCCAGGCCGCCCAGTTGGGAGGGGTGGAAACCGGGCCGGTAGTAGTTGCCGACCACCCGCACGAACCGCAGCGGCCCGGGCACCAAACCGCGCCGCGCCGCCCGGAAGTAGTCCCGCCAGCGCGCCTTGCTGCCCGGCGGCAGGTACGGGTCCACCGAGTACAGGAACCGGACGCCGCGAATCCACAGCAGCAGGATGCCCGGCGTCACCACCAGTTGGGCGCGCACCCGGCGCAGGTAGCCGGCCCGCAGATGCTTCATGGTGTCGAAGGCGACGGCCTTGTGCTCGACCTCTTCGGCGCCGTGCCAGCGCAACATGTCCAGCATCACGGGGTCGGTGCCGATGGCGTCGTGGGCGGGCGAGTCGAGCACCCACTCGCCCAGGATGGCGGTGTAGTGCTCGATCGCCGAGACGAACGACACCTGTTCCAGCAGCCAGCGGTGCTGCCGTCGCTCGCCCCACCCCGGCCGGGGCCCCAGCAGCTTCTCGAACAGCCACCGGATCTGGTCGGTGTACGGGGTCAGGTCGACGCCGGCGGCGGCGAAGTGGGCGAGCACCTTGGCGTGCGCCTGGGAGTGCACGGCCTCCTGGCCGATGAATCCCTGGACGTCCAGGCGCAGCTGATCGTCCTTGATCAACGGCAGCGCCCTCTTGAACGCGTCGACGAAGAACTCCTCGCCCGCGGGCAGCAGCAGGTGCAGGACGTTGAGGACGTGGGTGGTGAACGGCTCGCCCGGCACGTAGTGAAACGGCAGGTCCGCCCAATCGAACTTGACGTCACGCGCCTCGAGGACCAGACGCTCGTGGTCGAGCGACGCGTCATGCGGACCGGCCGCGTGGTCGTCGACGGTGAACATCGTGGGCCCTCCCCTCAGCGCGCGGCCACGCGCCTGCGCAAGTCGTACTCTCGCAGGTCCGTTTCGGCCAGCATCGCGCGGTGTTCGGCCGGCGTGAAGGGCCACACCTCGGGCACCCCGTCCTTGTTCAGGTACCAGCTGTCGCAGCCGGTGGTCCACACGGTGTTCGGCATCGCCGCGCGCAGCTTTTCGTTGTAGCTCTCGGTCGCCGATCGCGTCGGCTCGACGGTGTCGAATTCGCCGCGGCGCCAACCCTGGATCCAGGCCAGGATGTGGTCGGCCTGGTGCTCGGCCACCGCGGTGAGCGAGTGGTTGCCCACCGGGCTGTGTGGCCCCAGCATCATGAAGAAGTTGGGGAAACCCGGCATCGCCACGGTCCGGTACGCGCGCGGCCCGTCGCGCCACACGTCGTCGGCGGCGATGCCGTCGCGGCCGGTCAGCCGCATCGGCCGGAAGAACGCGTGCGTGTCGAAGCCGGTGCATGCCACGATGACGTCCGCCTCGTGCAGTGCGCCGTCGTCGGTCACGACGCCCCGCGGCTCCACGTGGTCGATGCCGGCGGTGACCAGCTCGACGTCGTCGCGCTGGATCGCCCGGTAGAACCCGCCCGACACCACCAACCGCTTGCACATCGGCTGGTACGAGGGCGTCAGCGCCGCGCGCAACTCGGGGTCGCGCACCCGGCGCAGGCTGACCCGGCACAGCGCGCCCATCGCCGCTCGCCGCAGCCCCGGCTTGGTCAGGGCGACCGCGAACGTGTCGAAGACGAAGCTGTACGCCCGGTACGCCAGCCGGTCAAGCCACGGAACGGCCCGGTGGCTGCGACTGGCGAATTTGGAGTACGGCGGGTTGGGCATCGGGACGATCCACTGCGCGGTGCGCTGGAACAGCAAGACCCGGCCGGCCACGCCGGCCAGCCCGCAGACGAGCTGCACGCCGGTGGATCCGTTGCCGATCACCGCGATTCGCCGCCCCGTCAGCTCGACGGAGTGATCCCAGCGCGCCGAGTGAAAGACGGGGCCGGCGAAGTCGTCCAGGCCGGCGATCGACGGCATCCGGGGATGGTGCAGCACGCCGGTCGCCGAGATCAGGAAGTCGACCCGCGACTCGTCGCCGGCGTCGGTGCGCACCACCCAGCGCTCGTCCTCGAACCGCGCGCTGACCACCTCGGTGCCGAACCGGATCCGGTCCCGCAGCCCGAATTGGTCGGCGACACCGCGGAAGTAGGCCTGGATCTCGCCGCCGGGCGAGAACATGTGCGACCAGTTGGGCTTTGTGGCGAAGGTGTACTGGTAGACGCGCGACGGCACGTCACAGGTCAGGCCGGGGTAGGTGTTTTCCCGCCAGGTGCCGCCCACCTCGTCGGCCTTCTCGTAAATCGTGACGTCCTTAACGCCGCTGCGCAGCAAGGCGATTGCCATGCACAGCCCGGACATGCCCGCCCCGACGACGGCCACGGAGGGGTCACGTGTCACCATCGCCGGCTACCCTGCCGGTCATCCATCCGCCGATCATAAGGCCTGGATCGGCCTTTAAATAGGTGCTCTCGTGGCCGCCTGAGGCACACTTGAGGGATGCGCGTCGGTGTTCCAACCGAGACCAAGACCAACGAGTTCAGGGTGGCCATCACCCCGGCCGGCGTCGCCGAACTGACCCGCCACGGCCACGAGGTGCTCGTCCAGGCGGGCGCGGGCGAAGGCTCGGCCATCCCCGACGCGGAATTCAAGACGGCGGGCGCCCAACTCGCCGACACCGCCGAGCGGGTGTGGGCCGAGGCGGACCTGTTGCTCAAGGTCAAGGAACCGATAAAGCCCGAATACGGGCTGCTGCGCGACGGGCAGGTCCTGTTCACCTACCTGCATCTGGCCGCGTCGCGCGCCTGCACCGACGCGCTATTGGCCTCCGGCACAACGTCGATCGCCTACGAGACCGTCCAGACCGACGACGGCGCTCTGCCGCTTTTGGCCCCGATGAGCGAGGTCGCCGGCCGGCTCGCCGCTCAGGTGGGGGGCTATCACCTGATGCGCACCCAAGGGGGCCGCGGCGTGTTGATGGGCGGGGTGCCCGGCGTCAAGGGCGCCGATGTGGTGGTGATCGGGGCCGGCACCGCCGGGTATAACGCCGCCCGGGTCGCCGGTGGCATGGGCGCCGACGTCATGGTGTTCGACGTCAACATCGGCAAGCTTCGGCTGCTCGACGCCGAGTTCGGAGGCCACGTCGGCACCCGCTATTCCTCGGCGTACGAGCTGGAGGGCGCCGTCAAGCGCGCCGACCTGGTGATCGGCGCCGTGCTGGTGCCCGGCCACAAGGCGCCCCGGTTGATCTCGAATTCCCTTGTCGCGCAGATGAAGCCGGGCGCGGTGCTGGTGGACATCTCCATCGATCAGGGCGGCTGCTTCGAGGATTCGCGGCCCACTACGCACGACGACCCGACATTCGCGGTGCACGACACGCTGTTCTATTGCGTGGCCAACATGCCCAGCGCGGTGCCGAAGACGTCGACCGTCGCGCTGACCAACGCGACGATGCCGTACGTGCTCAAGCTCGCCGACCGGGGCTGGCGGGCGGCGTGCCGGTCCGATCCCCCTCTGGCCAAAGGGCTTTCGACGCACGCGGGGATGCTGCTGTCCGAACAGGTGGCCGACGACCTCGGCCTGCCGTGCACGGACCCGGCGGCGGTCTTGGCCTGAGACCCCTAATCGTTGAGGCCGGCGACGATGTCGGCGACCGAGCCGGCGCGGGCCTGCCGGAAGGACGTGCCCGCCCACAGTGCCATCCCGTTCGGGTCTTCGCGTTCGGTCGCGGCCTCCCGTATCGGCAGCGTCATCTGGTTGACCTCGGGGTAGCCCAGCGGGGCCACGTTGTCGAGCAGGCGGATGAATTCGTTCTCCAGGCCGCGCCCGTAGCGGCCGGAGAAAGCGCGCGTGACGATGGTTTTGGCGAACAGCTGATTCTTCATGGCGGTGCGCTGCGCCTGGCTGGTGCCCGCCTCGTTGCTCAGCAGCAGCGCGGTGCCGACCTGGGCGGCCACGGCTCCCCGGCGCAGCACGCCCGCGACGTCCTCGGCGGTGCCCAGCCCTCCCGCCGCGATGATCGGGACGTCGCGGTGCGCCCGGTGGATCCGGTCGATCAGGTCGTGCAGCGAGTCGGCGGCGGGCTCCATGTCCGGCGCGAAGGTGCCGCGATGCCCGCCCGCGTCGGGGCCCTGGACCACCAGGCTGTCGGCGCCCGCGGCGACGGCGACCCCGGCCTCGTAGACCGATGTCACCGTGACCATCACCAGCAGGCCCTGCGCGCTCAGCCGCCGGATCACGTCGGGCGGCGGCACGCCGAACGTGAAGGACACCAGCTCGGGGCGCACGTCGAGGACCACCTCGAGCTTGCGCTCCCAGTCGTCGTCGTCACCGAACTCGGGGCGGCCCACCTCGCACTGATAGTGCTCGGCGATGCCTTCGAGCTCGTCGGCGTAATAGTCCAGCGCCACCCAGTCGGCGACGCTGGGCTGGGGCACCAACAGGTTGACGCCCAACGGGCCGGTGGTCATCGCGCGGGCCGCCGCGATGTCCTCGGCGAACCGTTCGGCGCTCACGTACCCGCCGGGGATGAAGCCGAGCCCGCCGGCGTTGGACACCGCCGCGGCCAACGCCGGGGTGCCGGGTCCGCCGGCCATCGGGGCACCCACGATGGGCACCGCGATGTCCCAGAAGCCCAGTACCATCCGGCTAATTTACCATCGCCCGAAGTTGTTGGGGCAGCGATCGTTTCGAGGCATAGGGGCCCAGAACGGCCGCGCCGTAGCGCCTGCCCAGCAGGCGGCGGGCCACCGCGTTGACCTGCTCGACGGTCACCTCGTCGATTTTTTGCAGGCTGTGTTCGATGCTGCGGTGCCGGCCGTAGTTCAGTTCGCTGCGGCCGATGCGGCTCATCCGGGAGCTGGAGTCCTCCAGCCCGAGGACGAGCCCGCCCCGCAGCGAGCCCTTGGCGATGCGGCATTCCGCCTCGGTGATGCCGTCGCGCGCCACCGCGTCGAGCACCTCGCTGGTGACCCGCATGACGTCGGGGAACCGCTCCGGCAGGCAGGCGGCGTATACCGACAGCGCCCCGCTGTCGGCGAAGATGTCGACCGCCGAATAGACCGAATAGGCCAGGCCCCGCAGCTCCCGGACCTCCTGGAACAGCCGGGAGCTCAGGCCCCCGCCCAGCGCGGTGTGCAGCACCGACAGCGCCCAGCGATGCTCCCAGTTGCGCCCGGGGGTGCGCACGCCCAACGACAGGTGGGTCTGCTCGGCGTCCCGGTTGACCAGCGTCAGCCCGGGACTTCCGGTGACCCGCCCGGCGCCCTTGCGCGGGGCGATGGGCCGCCGGCCCCGGACCAGATGCGCGCCGAAGTGCTGGCGCACCAACGCGACCACCTCGTCGTGATCGACGTTGCCGGCCACCGCGACGACCATCCGCTCCGGGGTGTAGCGCCGCACATGAAACGAGTGCAGCTGCGACCGCGTCATCGCCGACACCGAACGCGCGGTGCCGATCACCGGGCGGCCCACCGGGTGGTCGCCGAACAGCGCCGACAGGAAGATGTCGCCCAGCGCATCCTCGGGGTCGTCGTCGCGCATGGCGATCTCCTCGAGGACGACGTCGCGCTCGAGCTCCACGTCCTCGGCCGCGCAGCGGCCGTTGAGCACCACGTCGGCGACCAGGTCGACGGCCAGCTCCAGGTCGCTGTCCAGCACGTGGGCGTAGTAGCAGGTGTGCTCCCGGGCGGTGAACGCGTTCAGTTCCCCGCCGACGGCGTCCATCGCCTGGGCGATGTCCACGGCCGTGCGGGTCGGGGTGGACTTGAACAGCAGGTGCTCCAGGAAGTGCGCCGCCCCGGCCACGGTGGCGCCCTCGTCGCGGGACCCGACGCCGACCCAGACCCCGACCGAGGCGGAGCGCACGGCCGGGAGGTGCTCGGTGACCACCCGCAGGCCGCCCGGCAGCGTGGTGCGGCGGACCGCGGTGTGGTCGGGGCTCACCTCGGCGATCTGCGCTCCCCGGCGCAGCGACGCGGGGTCGGCTGCCTGCCTGCTAGACCGAACTGGCGGCATCGGCCGGCGCGGGTGTGGCGGACGGCGAGTCAGTCGCGTCCGCTGCGTCCTCATCGGCCACCAGCACCAGGGAGATCTTGCCCCGCTTGTCGATGTCGGCGATCTCCACCCGCAGCTTGTCGCCGACGTTCACCACGTCCTCGACCTTCGCGATGCGCTTGCCCCGGCCCAGCTTGGAGATGTGCACCAGGCCGTCGCGACCCGGGAGCAGCGACACGAACGCGCCGAAATCCGTTGTCTTGACCACGGTTCCGAGGAAACGCTCGCCCACCGTGGGCAGCTGCGGGTTGGCGATGGCGTTGATCCGGTCGATCGCGGCCTGCGCCGAGGGCCCGTCGGTGGCGCCGACGAACACCGTGCCGTCGTCCTCGATGGAGATCTGGGCGCCGGTCTCCTCGGTGATCGCGTTGATCACCTTGCCCTTGGGCCCGATGACCTCACCGATCTTGTCCACCGGGACCTTGATGGTGGTCACCCGCGGCGCGTAGGGGCTCATCTCGTCGGGCGCGTCGATGGCCTCGGCCATCACCTCGAGGATGGTCAGCCGGGCGTCCTTGGCCTGCGCCAGCGCGCCCGCGAGCACCTGGGAGGGAATCCCGTCCAGCTTGGTGTCCAGCTGCAGCGCGGTGACGTAGTCCTTGGTGCCGGCGCACTTGAAGTCCATGTCGCCGAACGCGTCCTCGGCGCCCAGGATGTCGGTCAGCGTGACGAAGCGACGCTCGGTCTTGCCGTCCACCTCGACGTCGTCGGAGACCAGGCCCATGGCGATGCCGGCGACCGGCGCCTTCAGCGGCACGCCGGCGTTGAGCAACGCGAGCGTGGACGCGCAGACCGAACCCATCGACGTCGAGCCGTTGGAGCCCAGGGCTTCCGACACCTGCCGGATGGCATAGGGGAATTCCTCGACGCTGGGCAGCACCGGGATCAGGGCCCGCTCGGCCAGCGCGCCGTGCCCGATCTCGCGCCGCTTGGGCGAGCCGACCCGGCCGGTCTCACCGGTGGAGAACGGCGGGAAGTTGTAGTGATGCATGTAGCGCTTGGACGTCTCGGGCCCCAGCGAGTCGATCTGCTGGGCCATCTTGACCATGTCCAGCGTGGTCACGCCCAGGATCTGGGTCTCGCCACGCTCGAACAGCGCGCTGCCGTGCGCCCGCGGCACCACGGAGACCTCGGCCGACAGCGCGCGGATGTCGGTGATGCCCCGGCCGTCGATGCGGAAGTGGTCGGTCAGGATGCGCTGGCGGACCAGCTTCTTGGTCAACGCGCGGAACGCGGCGCTGACCTCCTTTTCCCGGCCCTCGTAGGTCTCGGCGAGCCGCTGGGCCACCTCGGCCTTCAGCTCGTCGGTGCGCGCGTCGCGCTCGGCCTTGCCGCCGATGGTCAGCGCCTTGGCCAGTTCGTCGGTGGCCACCGAGGCCACCGAGTAGTAGACGTCGTCGCCGTAGTCGGGGAACGTCGGGTACTCGCCGATGGGCTTCGCCGCCTTGTCGGCCAGCTCCTGCTGCGCGGTGCACAGCACGTTGATGAACGGCTTGGCGGCCTCCAGGCCTTCGGCCACAACGGTTTCCGTCGGCGCCTGGGCCCCGCCCTCGACCAGCTCGATCACCTTCTCGGTGGCCTCGGCCTCGACCATCATGATCGCGACGTCACCGTCGACCTTGCGGCCGGCCACCACCATGTCGAACACGGCCCGCTCCAGCTGCTCGACCGTGGGGAAGGCGACCCAGGTGCCGTCGATCAGCGCCACCCGCACCCCGCCGATGGGGCCGGAGAACGGCAGGCCGCTGATCTGGGTGGACGCCGACGCGGCGTTGATCGCCAGCACGTCGTACAGGTCGTTGGGGTCCAGGCTCAGGATCGTCACCACGACCTGGATCTCGTTGCGCAGCCCGGAGACGAACGACGGCCGCAGCGGGCGGTCGATGAGCCGGCAGGTCAGGATCGCGTCGGTGGAGGGACGGCCCTCGCGGCGGAAGAACGAGCCGGGGATGCGCCCGGCGGCATACATCCGCTCCTCGACGTCGACCGTCAGCGGGAAGAAGTCGAAGTGCTCCTTGGGGCTCTTGCTGGCGGTGGTCGCCGACAACAGCATGTTTTCGTCGTCCAGGTACGCGACCACGGCTCCGGCGGCCTGCTGGGCCAGCCTGCCGGTCTCGAAACGGACGGTGCGGGTGCCGAAGCTCCCGTTGTCGATGGTGGCGGTCGCCTCGAAGACGCCTTCGTCGATTTCAGCTACAGACATGGGTGTCCGTATGACCTCTCTGGGTATTCAGCTGTTTCGCGTCGTCACGCGCGAGTAACCCGAGAGCTTCCCTTGGAGGAAGAAGTCTGATGCGGCTACGGCCATCGATCGAAGCGGCCGACCTGCCCCAGATCCGGAGAGCCCGGCAGCCACTACCGAAGACCGCCCGATACAGACCGGGCTGCTCCCTTGTGACGGTGCTGGAACGGCTCACGCGGATCTGCGCAAACCGCACCGTTTGCTCGGGCCGAACCGGCCCAGAACGCTCCTACTCTACACGGGCGAACTCAGGGGGCCACCGGGCGCCGGGATTTGCCAGGCGTCAGCGCCGCAGGCCCAGCCGCTCGACCAGCGAGCGGTAACGCTCCACGTCGATCTGCGACACGTATTTGAGCAGCCGGCGCCGGCGCCCCACCAGGAGCAGCAGTCCCCGCCGCGAGTGGTGGTCGTGCTTGTGCACCTTGAGGTGCTCGGTCAGGTCGGCGATCCGCCTGGTCAGCAGGGCGACCTGGGCCTCCGGGGACCCGGTGTCGGTGTCGTGCAGGCCGTAGGAGCCCAGGATTTCTTTTTTCTGCTCGGCAGTAAGCGCCACGAAACTATCTCCATCAATCGGTCCGCGATGTGAATTCAGAGCGCGGCCACCGCGAACCGCAGCGCGCGCCGATGTCGTCCGGCAGTTTAGCAGCGGGGCGGCGGCCGACCCGAATCGTCGGGCGCGGTCAGTCCGCGAGCAGGGCGCGGGCCCGCTCGGTGTCCTCGCCCATCGCGGCGATGAGTCCCTTGATCGTGTCGAACCTGCGCTGTCCGCGGATGCGCGCGACAAAGTCCAGCGCCACGTGCTGTCCGTACAGGTCGGCGCTGGTGTCCAGGACGAAGGCCTCGACGGTGCGGGTGCGCCCCGAGAAGGTCGGGTTGGTGCCGACGGACACCGCGGCCTGGTAGCGCTCCCCCGGGATGACGGTGCCGGCCACCGGCCCGTGCCCGAGCACGGTGAACCACGCCGCGTACACCCCGTCGGCCGGGATGGCCGAATACATCGGCGGCGCCACGTTGGCGGTAGGAAAACCCAGCTCCATGCCCCGCCCCTCGCCCCGGACGACGACGCCCTCAACGCGGTGCGGCCGGCCGAGCGCCTCGGTGGCCGCCACCATGTCGCCGGCGTCCACGCAGGACCGGATGTAGGTGGACGAGAACGTCACGGTCTCGTTGCTGTGGTGCTCGGACAGCAGCGACATCGACTCCACCGCGAAGCCGAACCGCTCACCGGCGCGGCGCAACGTCTCGACGTTGCCGGCCGCCTTCTTGCCGAACGTGAAGTTCTCCCCCACCACGACCTCCACCACGTGCAGGTTCTCCACCAGCAGCTCGTGGATGTAGCGCTCCGGGGTGAGCCTCATGAAATCGCTGGTGAACGGCATCACCAGGAAGACGTCGATGCCCAGCTCCTCGACGAGCTCGGCGCGGCGGGTCAGCGTGGTGAGCTGCGCGGGGTGGCTGCCGGGATAGACGACTTCCATCGGGTGCGGGTCGAACGTCATCAGCACGGTCGGCACGTTGCGGGCGCGGGCGGCCTTCACCGCGTGCGCGATCAGCTCGGCGTGGCCGCGGTGGACACCATCGAAGACCCCGATGGTGACCACGCATCTGCCCCAGTCCGTGGGGATCTCGTCTTGGCCGCGCCACCGCTGCACGACCGCAAGCCTACGGCGCCGCACCGGGTGATGGCGCGCCAGATCGGAGCGCGGCACGCCGAATCAGGTGTGGGTTGCCTAAACTTTGTGCTTGTGAGGGCTGACGATGAGCCTGGCGGTCTCACCGCGGTCGGCCAGGACTACCTGAAGGTCATCTGGAATGCCCAGGAATGGTCCACGGACGGGGCTGCGCAGAAGGTCAGCACCAAGATGCTGGCCGACCGAATCGGGGTGTCGGCCAGCACCGCCTCGGAGTCGATCCGCAAGCTCGCGGAGCAGGGGCTGGTCGACCATGAGAAGTACGGCGCGGTCACGCTGACCGAGGCCGGGCGCCGGGCGGCCCTCGAGGTGGTGCGCCGCCACCGGTTACTGGAGACCTTCCTGGTCAACGAGCTCGGTTACGGCTGGGACGAGGTGCACGACGAGGCCGAGGTGCTCGAGCACGCGGTGTCGGATCGGCTGGTGGCCCGCATCGACGCCAAGCTCGGGTATCCGCGGCGCGACCCGCACGGCGACCCCATCCCCGCCTCCGACGGGCAGGTGCCCACGCCGCCGGCCCGCCAGCTGTGGGCGTGCGGCGACGGGGACACCGGGACGGTCGCCCGCATCTCCGATTCCGACCCGGAGATGCTGCGCTACTTCACCGACGTCGGCATCCATCTGGACTCGCGGCTGCGCGTGCTGACCAGGCGCGAATTCGCCGGCATGATCTCCGTCGCGATCGAAGCGGTGGACGGCGCCGAGTGCACCGTCGACCTGGGCAGCCCCGCCGCGCGTGCGATCTGGGTCGTGGCCAGATAGCCTCAGCCCGCCCTAACTCAGCAGGCCCTTGGCGATGTGGGTGACCTGGACCTCGTTGCTGCCGGCGTAGATCATCAGCGACTTCGCGTCGCGGGCCAGCTGCTCCACGCGGTACTCGGCCATGTAGCCGTTGCCGCCGAACAATTGCACGGCGTCCATGGCGACGTCGGTGGCCGCCTCCGAGGAGTACAGCTTGATCGCCGACGCCTCGGCCAGCGTCAGCGGTTTGCCCGCCTGCTGCCGCTCGATCGTGTGAAACACCATGTTCTGCACGTTCATTCGCGCGATTTCCATCTTCGCCAGCTTGAGCTGGATGAGCTGGAACTGCCCGATGTTGCGGCCCCACAGCGTGCGGGTCTTGGCGTAATCCACGCACAGCCGGTGGCATTCGTTGATGATGCCCAGCGCCATCATCGCGATCCCGATCCGCTCCGCGGCGAAATTGTCACGGGCGCTGTCGCGGCCGTCGGCGCCGGACTGCCGCTGGTTCTCGCCGAGCAGGCGGTCGGGAGTCAGCCGCACGTTGTCGAAGAACAATTCGCCCGTCGGCGAGGACATCATGCCCATCTTCTTGAACGGCTTGCCCTGCGTGAGGCCGGGCATGCCCGCCTCCAGCACGAAGATCAGCACCGGCCGGTTGCGCTTGTCGACGGCGGCGTCACCCTCGTCCAGCTTGGCGTACACGACCAGGATGTCGGCGCAGGGCCCGTTGGTGATGAACGTCTTCTGCCCGTTGAGGATGTAGTCCTCGCCGTCGCGCTTCACCGACGTCTTCATGCCGCCGAACGCGTCCGAGCCGGAGTCGGGCTCGGTGATCGCCCAGGCCGCGATCTTCTTCAGCGTCATCAGGTCGGGCAGCCAGCGTTCCTTCTGGGCCAGCGTGCCGCGGCTCATGATGGTCGCCGCGCCCAGCCCGATGCTGACCGACGCGGTGCTCAGCAGCCCGATGCTGACGCGGGAGAGCTCGGACACCAGCACCGCCATCATCGACGCCTGGGCGCCGCCCGCACCGAAACCGCCTGCGCCGTCGCCGTTTTCGGCGGGCGCCTCGCCCGCTTGCTTGGCGTGCTCGCGTTCCAGCATCGACTTGACCGACTCGGCGGCCATCACGTCCAGGCCGAACTGGCTGAACAGCTTGCGGGCGATCGGATAGGGCGACAGCGCACCCGTTTCCAGCTCATCGAGGTGCGGGCGGATCTCCTTGTCGATGAACTGCCGGACGGCGTCCCGGACCATCAGGTCCGTGTCGGACCATTCGAACATTGCGCCCTTAGCGCTCGGCGCGCTGGTAGGCGGTGACCACGGCGGCGCCGCCCAGCCCGATGTTGTGCTGCAGCGCCGCGGTGACGTTGTCGACCTGGCGCTTGTCCGCGGTCCCGCGCAGCTGCCAGGTCAGCTCGGCGCACTGCGCCAGCCCGGTCGCACCCAGCGGGTGCCCCTTGGAGATCAGGCCGCCGGACGGGTTGACCACCCAGCGTCCGCCGTAGGTGGTGTCGCCGTTGTCGACCAGCTTCGCCGCCTCGCCCGGGCCGCACAGGCCGAGGGCCTCGTACAGCAGCAGCTCGTTGGCCGAGAAGCAGTCGTGCAGCTCGATCACCTGGAAGTCCTCGGGGCCCAGCCCGGACTGGTCATAAACCTGTTGGGCGGCTTGCACGTTCATGTCATAACCGATGAGGTTCTTGGCGCTGCCGTCGAACGTCGAGGCGAAGTCGGTGGTCATCGCCTGACCGACGATCTCCACCGCCTGGCCGGCCAGCCCGTGCCTGTCGACGAAGCTCTCCGAAGCCACGATCGCCGCGCCCGACCCGTCCGACGTCGGCGAGCACTGCAGCTTGGTCAGCGGGTCGGAGATCATCCGCGACGCCAGGATGTCGTCGAGCGTGTAGGACTCCTGGAACTGCGCGAAGGGGTTGTTGGTGGAGTGCTTGTGATTCTTATAGCCGATCTTGGCGAAATGCTCTGCGGTGGTGCCGTATTGCCGCATGTGCTCGCGGCCGGCGGCACCGAACATCCACGGCGCGACGGGCATCGCGAACTCGTCGATCTCGGCCATCGCCTTGACGTGCTTGCCCATCGGTGACTCGCGGTCGGAGGCGCCGCCGCTCAGCGCGCCGGGCTGCATCTTCTCGAAGCCCAAAGCGATGGCGCAGTCGGCGAGCCCGCCGCGGACCGCCTGCGCGGCCAGGAACAGCGCCGTCGAGCCGGTCGAGCAGTTGTTGTTGACGTTGACGATCGGGATGCCGGTCATGCCCAGCTCGTAGAGCGCCCGCTGCCCGGACGTCGAGTCGCCGGCGACGTAGCCGACGTAGCCCTGCTGCACCTCGCGGTAGTCGATGCCGGCGTCGGTCAGCGCGTTGGTGCCCGACTCCCGCGCCATGTCCGGGTAGTCCCAGCCCTCCCGGCGGCCCGGCTTCTCGAACTTCGTCATGCCGACGCCGACGACGTAAACCTTGTTGGACATAGCGCGCGCCTTCCGGAGATGTGGGCGAGTTGACACCCGTCTGGTCCGGAGCTTAGCCGGGTGGACTCGGTCGCTGGAACCCCCGTCGCCGCGAGCGCGCCCGGCGTCAGGCGGGGTCGACGAAGGCCGGGTCCTCCCCCGACATTCCGGCCACCACGGCGGCAATCTGATTGGGCTTGCCGAGCAGCCCGACCTGCAGCTCGGTTTCGCGTTTGAGGGCGGCCGCGGCGTCGTCGCTGAGCCACGTTTCGTCGTAGAGGCGCTTGGCAGCGCGAACGGCATCGGGAGATTTGCGCGCGATCTCGTCCGCGAGTTCCTTCGCCGAGGCCAGCGGATCGTCACTGTTTCGCGTGACCAGTCCGAGCGCCAAAGCCTCGCTGCCTGCCACGATGCGGCCGCTGAAGGTCAGCTCCTTGGCAACGTCGATGGCGACGAGTCGCGGCAGCGTCTGCGTGATGCCCATGTCGGGGACCAGCCCCCACTTGACCTCCATGATGGACAGCTTCGCGTCCGGTGCGGCAATCCGGATGTCGGCGCCCAGCGCGATCTGCAGGCCGCCGCCGAAGCAGTTCCCGTGGATGGCGGCGATGACCGGCGCCGGCACCAGCGACCAGTCGTAGGCCACGCGTTGCGCAAAGTTGGCCACCCGGTCGCCGTCGCGTTCCAGCAGCACCCCGGTGCCGCCCTGCCCCGACATGAAGCTGGCAACGTCCAGGCCCGAGCAAAAGCTCTTTCCCTCGCCGTGCAGCACGACCGCGCGAACCGATTTGTCTTCTGCCAGTTGTGCTGCCGCGTTCATCAAGCCCTCGAACATGGCTTGGTCAAGGGCGTTGTGCTTGTCGGTGCGCACCATCGTCACCGTGGCCACGCCACCGTCCCCGATGCGCACCCGGACCCTGTCTTCGCTCATTCGTAGGAACCTACCGCGACAGCGTCGAGGGACGGATCACCACGACCGACTTGGTCCGGGGCCCCTCGTCGCGCAGCAGCGCGATCACCCGGCCGTCGGCGTCGGCGGCGGCGTAGACCCCGTCGATGCCGGCCGGCGACAAAGATCGGCCGTTGCTTGCCGCCTCGGCCTCCTCGGCGGACAGGTCGCGGCGGTCAAACAACAACAGGCACGCCTCGTCCAGCGACCAGGTCAGCCGGGGATGTTCGGCCAGATCCTCCAGCGGGCGCGCCCGGTCCAGCCCGAAGCGCCCGACGCTGGTGCGCCGCAACGCCGTCAGGTGCCCGCCCACACCCAGCGCGGCGCCGAGATCGCGGGCCAGCGCCCGGACGTAGGTCCCCGACGAACAGTCCACCTCGACGTCGAGGTCGACGACCTCCCCCTCGCGGCGGGCGGCCAGCACCTCGAACCGGTCGATGCGCACCGGCCGGGCCGCCAGTTCGACGGCCTGACCCTCGCGGACCAGCCGGTAGGCGCGCCGGCCATCCACCTTGATCGCGCTGACCGCCGACGGCACCTGGTCGATGTCGCCGCGCAGCCCGTCGACGGCGGCGGCGATCGCCGCATCCGTCAGGTGTCCGGCCGGAACACATTGCAGCACTTCGCCTTCGGCGTCCTCGGTGGACGTGGTCTGGCCCAGGCGGATGGTGGCGGCGTACGACTTCGACGCCGCGGTCAGCAGACCCAGGATCTTGGTGGCCCGCTCCACGCCGATGACCAGCACGCCGGTGGCCATCGGGTCCAGCGTCCCCGCGTGGCCCACCCTGCGGGTGGCGAAGATGCGGCGGCACCGCCCCACCACGTCGTGGCTGGTCATTCCGGCCGGCTTGTCGACGAGGACGATTCCCGGCTCGCTCATAGCACGATGGCGGTGAGCACCAGCCCGCGCTCGACCGACCAGCGGCCCCGCAGCGACGTCAGCGGCGGACCCGCCGGCGCCTCCCCGTCGATCAGGATCTTCGAGACGAACACCCCGGAGGTTCGCCCGCCGGGCGGGTCGAGGTCGAACACGATGTGGGCGTCCTCAAAACCCAGCCACCGCTTGGTCACCGGGAACCAGGCCTTGTACGTCGCCTCCTTGGCGCAGAACAGGATCCGGTCCCAGTGCAGCCCCTCGGGCAGCGCGCCGATCTCGTGGCGCTCCTCCTCCAGCGCGATCGCGCCCAGCACGCCGTCGGGCAGCACGTCGTGCGGTTCGGCGTCGATGCCCACCGAGCGCACCGCGCCGGCGCGGCCCACCACCGCGCCGCGGTAGCCGGTGCAGTGGGTGAGGCTGCCCACCACGCCGTCGGGCCAGCACGGTTCGCCCTTGTCGCCCTTGAGGATCGGCACCGGCGGCACGCCGAGGTCGGCCATCGCGAGGCGGGCGCAGTGCCGGACGGTGATGAACTCATTGCGCCGCTTGGCGACCGACTTGGCGATCAGCGGCTCCTCTTCGGGCAGCGGCGTCAGGCCCGGCGGATCGGAATACACCTCCGAATACGCGAGGTCGTCCGACGCCGTGTCGGGCAGCACCGACGACACGAGCAAGCGGCCCGTCATCGGGACTGCCGCTGCCGCACTCGTTCCCGGAACTGCACGGCCTGCCGGCGCATCTCGGGGGTGATCACGAAGTGACCGCCGAAGTCGTTGAGATAGCCGGGCGCGTACTGGGGATCCGGCAACACCTGGCGCAACCAGCTGTACGGCTTGCGGCGGCGCCACTCCCGCGGGTAGCCGACCGACACCTCCTCGAAGCGCACGTCGTCGTACCAGGTGGTGCGCGGGATGTGCAGGTGCCCGTACACCGAGCAGATGGCGTTGTATCGGGTGTGCCAGTCGGCGGTCTTGGTGGTTCCGCACCACAGCGAGAACTCCGGGTAGAACAGCGCGTCGCAGGGGTCCCGCACCAGCGGGAAGTGGTTCACCAGGACCGTCGGCGTCATCCAGTCGAGCTGTTCGAGGCGGGCCCGGGTGCTGGCGAGCCGCTCCCGGCACCAGGCCTCGCGGGTGGCGTAGGGCTCGGAGGACAGCAGGAATTCGTCGGTGGCCACCACGTTGCGTTCCCGCGCGATGGCCAGGCCTTCGGCTTTGCTCGTCGCGCCCTCCGGCAAGAAGGTGTAGTCGTACAGCAGGAACATCGGCACGATCGTGGCCGGGCCGCCGCGTTCGGTCCACACCGGGAACGGGTGCTCCGGGGTGACCACGCCCAGCTCGTCGCACATGTTGACCAGGTAGTCGTAGCGGGCCTTGCCGAAGATCTGCATGGGGTCGCGGCTGGTGGTCCACAGCTCGTGGTTGCCGGGCACCCAGATCACCTTGGCGAATCGGCGCCGCAGCAGGTCAAGCGCCCAACGGATCTCGTCGGTGCGTTCGGCGACGTCGCCGGCGACGATCAGCCAGTCCTCCGGGGACGACGGGTGCAGCGATTCGGTGACGGGCTTGTTACCGAGGTGGCCGGTGTGCAGGTCGGAAACCGCCCACAGCGTTGGCTGCGCCCCGTTCGTCGATTCCGGTGTCACCACGACTAACCAGCCTAACGACCCGCTGTGCCGGGCCGGTTTTGCGCCGGGCCCTTGCCTGGCGGATTAGAACGTGTTCTCTTTTCACTGTGATGCCGCCGACCCGACTTGTACACTCCCGGCAAGGACGGCCGAGGCGTGACCGGGTGGGGGTAGGAGATGTGGTGTTCGCCAATCTGCGTCTGATCTCGGCGCTGGGCGCGCTGGTCACGGCCGCGGCGGTGGGCTGGCAGGCCGCGCCGCCGGGGCCGAGCGGGGGTGGGCCCGTCGAGCTGCGGTCGACCGCCCAGCCGATGGAGACCACCATGAAGAGCCCCATCGTGGCGACGACCGACCCGCGTCCCTTCGACGCATGCGAGGACATTCCGTTCGACGTGCTGCAGCGGCTCGGGCTGGCGTTCACCCCTCCCGAACACGAGGACGGGCTGCGCTGCCACTTCGACGCGGGCAACTACCAGATGGCCGTCGAGCCCATCATCTGGCGCACCTACGAACTGTCCCTGCCCCCCGACGCCGTCGAAACCACGATCGCCGGTCACCGGGCCGCGCAGTACTGGGTGATGAAGCCGACCTATCACAACAGCTTCTGGTTCTTCTCGTGCATGGTGGCGTTCAAGACCAGCTACGGAGTGCTGCAGCAGGCGCTGTACTTCTCGACGGTCTACTCCAACCCGGAGGTGGACTGCATGTCGACCAACCTGCAGCGCGCAAACGACCTGGCGCCGTATTACAAGTTTTAACGCGGCAGAGAACCTAGCGTGGGGGTCGTGAGTACGACCTCCGCGCGACGCACGCCCCGCCCGCTGAGCCGGGCCGGCAACGCCGCGCTGGGCCGCGTGCTGGGCCTGCCGCGGGCGACCACCGATTACACCGTCCACCGCGTCGGTGTGCCGATGCGCGACGGAGTGCACCTGGCGGCCGATCACTATGCGCCCGCGACGTCTGGCCCCGCCGGTACCTTGCTGGTCCGCGCGCCGTACGGCAGGGCCTTCCCGTTCTCGCTGGCCTACGCCAGGCTGTACGCCGCGCGCGGCTATCACGTCGTGCTGCAGAGCGTGCGCGGCACGTTCGGGTCGGGCGGGGACTTCGAACCGATGGTCAACGAGGCCGCCGACGGCGCCGACACGGCCGCGTGGCTGCGCGAGCAGCCATGGTTCACCGGCCGATTCGCCACCGTCGGGGTGTCGTATCTGGGCTTCACCCAGTGGGCGCTGATGGAGGATCCCCCGCCGGAGCTGGCCGCGGCCGTCATCACCGCGGGCCCGCACGATTTCAACGCCTCCGTGTGGGGCACCGGCGCGTTCGCCATCAACGACTTCCTGGGCTGGAGCGACCTGGTTTCCCACCAGGAGGACCCGGCGCGCATCCGGCTGGCGCTGCGCCAGCTGCAGGCCCGGCGCAAGGTGGCGGAGGCGGCCGGTGCGCTGCCCCTGGGTGCCGCGGCCCGAGCGCTGCTCGGCGCGGGTGCGCCGTGGTTCGAATCGTGGGTGGAAAATCGCGACTGCGACGACGCGTTCTGGGACTCGCTGCGGTGCCGCGAGGCGCTGAAGCGGGCGCGGGTGCCGGTGTTGCTCATCGGCGGCTGGCAGGACATTTTCGTGCGGCAGACGCTGCAGCAGTATGCGCAGCTGCGCGACCGGGGCGTCGACGTCGCGCTCACGGTGGGGCCCTGGACGCACACCCAGCTGATCGGCAAGGCGCTACCCATCAGCGCGCGGGAGACGCTGGACTGGCTGAACGCCCACCTGTCCGGCGCGCCCCTGCGCCGGCCCAGCAGGGTCCATGCGTACGTCACCGGCTCGGGCGGGGGTCAGGCCTGGCGCCACCTGCCCGACTGGCCACCGCCCACCTCCGAACGGGCGCTGTACCTGCGGCCGGGCGGGCACCTGGGCGAGACCGCGCCGACGAACCTCAAGCGGCCGGCGCCGGCGACGTTTCGCTACGACCCCGCCGATCCGACCCCGACCACCGGCGGCCCGATGCTGTCCACGGACGCCGGCTACCGCGACGACAGCCACCTCGCCCTGCGCGACGACGTGCTCGCCTTCACCAGCTTCACGCTCACCCACGACCTCTACGTGTACGGAAACCCGACGGTCGAGCTTTCGCACAGCTCAGACAATCCCCATGTCGACCTGTTCGTCCGGGTCAGCGAGGTCGACGTCAACGGCCGGTCCCGCAACGTCAGCGACGGCTACCGGCGGTTGAGCGGCAAGACGAAGACGGTCCGGATCGAACTGGACGGGATCGCCCACCGGTTCCGCGCGGGGTCACGCATCCGGGTGCTGATCGCGGGCAGCTGGTTCCCGCGCTACGCGCGCAACCTCGGCACCGACGAACCGCTGTTGACGGCCCGGCAGTCGATGCCGGCCACCCACGCCGTGCACTACGGCCGCTCCCGGCTGCTGCTTCCGGTCGGGCCGAGCGACCCGTGAGTTGACGGCAATCGGGGCTGTCTGAGGGCGTCGACCCGTCCCCCAGCTGCGCGGGGGTGCCCCCAGCGCCCGGCCGCGCCGCGCTCGCGATCGCCGCTGTCTGAGGGCGTCGACCCGCAGCGCCCGGCTGCGCCGCGCTCGCGATCGCCGCTGTCAGCCCACCGCGTCGCGGACCCGGCGGGCCACCCGGTCTAACGCGGCCTCGTCGCAGACCGGGGCGGCCAGCCGCACATCGGCCGGTGTCAGCGGGAGCTGCACCCAGCTGGTGCAGCCCGCGTACTCCGGGGTCCGCGTGATGAGCACCGGCTCGGCCAACGGAATCACCGACACCACCAGCACGGCCAGCTTGTGCTTGGGCCGGAAGTCGAGCCGGTCCTCGCGCACCGACGCGGCGGTCCAGATGTGCAGGTCCTCCAGGGCCGGGAGGCCGTCCGGCCGGTTGACCTCTTGCGCCGCAACCACTTTCGCGGCGGCGCGGACCACCAGCCGCTCGTCGGTACTGTCGCCGGCCCCGGCGTCCAGCAGGTCGCGGTGTTCGGGCCGGACGCGCAGGGCGTGGCTGTGGGCGACCGTCGGGAACAGCAGGAACTCCCGGGCCGCCAACTCGAAGCGCTTCTCGCCGATGCCGCCCTTGCGCAGCAGCACGCGCTGCCTGCCGTCGATCAGCGCGTGCACCACCGCGCTCCACTCCTTGAGCGCGGGCATGGTGGCGGTCAGCGTCATGTCGCGTTGGCGAGGCGGGCGACCACCTCGGGCCGGCGCAGCGGCGGGACGGTCTTGGGCGGCTGGCGCCGCGGCGGCAGGGACGCCAGCAAGCGCATCGTCGTCTCGGTGACCTCGGCGACCGCCGCCTCGAACGGTTCGGCGTTCGCGGCCGACGGGCGGGTGATGCCGCTGACCTTGCGCACGTACTGGCGCGCGGCCGCGGCGATCTCCTCCGGCGTGGCCGCCGGCTGCAATCCGCGCAGTTCTGTGATGTTCCGGCACATGAGACTCAACGATAAACGCCGCTCGCGACCCTCTACGGTGAACACATGACCGACGACATCCTGCTGATCGAGACCGACGAGCGGGTGCGCACCCTGACGCTGAACCGGCCCCAGGCGCGCAACGCGCTCTCATCGGCGCTGCGGGACCGGTTTTTCGGTGCGCTGACCGACGCGGAGACCGACGACGGCGTCGACGTCGTCATCGTCACCGGCGCCGACCCGGTGTTCTGCGCGGGCCTGGACCTCAAGGAGCTGGGCAGCGAGTCGGCACTGCCGGACATCTCGCCGCGCTGGCCGCCGCTGACCAAGCCGGTGATCGGCGCGATCAACGGCGCCGCGGTCACCGGCGGGCTGGAACTGGCGCTGTACTGCGACGTCCTGATCGCCTCCGAGCAGGCCCGGTTCGCCGACACGCACGCCCGGGTGGGGCTGCTGCCCACCTGGGGGCTGAGCGTGCGGTTGCCGCAGAAGGTGGGCATCGGCGTGGCCCGTCGCATGAGCCTCACCGGCGACTACCTTTCCGCCGCGGACGCGCTGCGCGCCGGCCTGGTGACCGAGGTGGTGCCGCACGACCGGCTGATGCCCACGGCCCGCCAGGTGGCGGCCTCCATCGTCGGCAACAACCAGAACGCGGTCCGGGCGTTGCTGGCGTCTTATCACCGGATCGACGACTCTCAGACCAGCGCCGGGCTGTGGATGGAGGCGATGGCGGCCAGGCAGTTCCGGACCAGCGGCGACGACATCGCCGCCAACCGCGACGCCGTCCTGCAACGCGGTCGGGCCCAGGTGCGTTAGGAGAAGGCGATGCGCGGCACCCTGTTGACCCTCGGCGGCCTGGCCCTGGCGGTATCCGCATTGGCGCCGGCGCCGCGGGCCGCGGCGCTGCCCCCGCCGGGGTTCCCCGATCTGAACAAGTTCAGCGCCGTCCCGGTGGACGGCTATGCCACGACGCCGCGCCAGGGCGGCGGCCCGCGCATCAGTTTTTCGGCCACGCCGACCCTGGTGTGCGACTTCTACGGCGGGCCCGCGCCCGTGCCGCAACCGTCACAGGACATCAAGTGCAGCGGCGACACCCCCGGGATGGACGACGTGCCGTTCCCCGGCGGTGGCCACCCGAAGCCCGGCGATTGCGTGGTGGGTGCGGTGAATTTCAAGGGACCCGGTTACGAACTGAGCCGCATGACCTATGCCGGGTGCGAGGGCAACCCGCCGCCGCTGCCGTCGGGGGTCAAGGCGCTGGGCCCAGGCCAGAAGCTGTCGTACCTGAACGTGACGTGCGCGGTGGGGGCCGACAACGTCGTCGCCTGCCTGGACACCACCAGCGGGGACCACGGCTTCGTGCTGGACCCGTCGGGAAGCTGGGCGTTCTAGCCCGGTGACGAAGCAGCTCGCGCAGCGAGGTGCGGAGGAAGCGAGCGATTCAGCCGAGGGCCGCGCGCAGCGACGCCACGGCGTCGTCGATCGAGCCGTCGGTCGAGTAGCCGGCGGCGAGCCGGTGACCACCGCCGCCGAACTCCGAAGCGACCGCCGCCAGGTCCACGTCGGCCTTGGCCCGCATCGACACCGACCACCGCTGGGGGTCGACCTCCTTGAAGACGGCCGCGACCTCCGCCTGCTGCGTGGTCCGCACGATGTCGACGATGCTCTCGACTTCCTCGGGGCGCGAATTGACCCAATCTTCATGTCCCACAACCGCATACACGAGCCCGCGACCGCCGACCGCATCGGGCAACAACTGCGCCGAGGCCAGCACCCGCGATAGCAGCGGCAGCCACCCGAACGGGTGCGTGTCCATCAGCGTGCGGCTGATCTGGGCGTTGTCGACGCCGACGTCGACCAGCCGGGCCGCCAGCCGAAGCGCGCGGGCGCTGGCCCAGCGGAACGATCCGGTGTCGGTCGTCAGCCCGGCGTAAATGCAGTGCGCCACATCCACATCGATCGGCTTGCCCCAGGCGTCGAGGATGTCGGCGATCATCATCGTGGTGGAATCCGCCGCCACGTCGATGAAGTTGGCGCTGCCGAACATCTCGTTGGAGGCGTGGTGGTCGATGACCAGCAGCCGCCGGCCTGGGCCGGCCAGGTCGCCCAGCTCCCCCAGCCGCTTGACGCTCGGAACATCAACGGTCACAACCAAATCGGCGTCGCGGCTCATCCTTTCGGGGCTGACCAGCAGGTGACAACCGGGCAGCGACGCCAGCGATTCGGGCAGGGTCGCCGGCGCGGCGAAGCCGACCTCGACGCGCTTGCCGCACTTGTCCAGGACCAGGGCCAGCGCCAACCCCGCGCCGATGGTGTCGGCGTCGGGGTGGACGTGGCAGACCACCGCGATCGTCGCGGCGCCCGACAACAGCTCGACGGCGCCGAGGGCGTCGACGCGCGCGCCGGCGCCCGCCAGGTCAGTCTTCGGGTCGATCGCCGTCACCGGTGTCCCTCACACGATATGGATCGGCTTCACCGGCCGGCTTGGCGCCGGAGCGGACGCGTTCCAGGTCGGCGTCCGCGGCGCGGGCGCGCTCCAGCAACTCGTCCATCCGCTGCACGCTGTCGGCGGTCGTGTCCCGGCTGAACGTCAGCGTCGGCGTGAAGCGCACCCCGGTGCCGGCCCCGACCATGGTGCGCAGCGCGCCCTTGGCCCGCTCCAGCGCGGCCGCGGCGGCGGCGTAGTCGGGCTCGTCGTCGAGCGTGCGCCCCATCACCGTGTAGAACACGGTCGCGTCGTGCAGGTCGGCGGTGACCTTCGCGTCGATGATGGTCACCCCGTCCAGCCCGGGATCCTTGATCTCGAACTCGATCGCCGAAGCGACGATCGTGAAGATCCGTTTGGCCAACCGTCGCGCCCGCGCGGGGTCGGGCATTAGGCGCGCTCCTTCTGGACCAGCTCGTAGGACTCGATGATGTCGCCTTCCTTGATGTCGGAGTAGCCCAGCGTCATACCGCATTCGAAGCCCTCGCGGACCTCGGTGACGTCGTCCTTCTCCCGGCGCAGCGACGTGATCGAGAGGTTGTCGGCCACCACGATGTTGTCCCGCAGCAGCCGGGCCTTCGCGTTGCGGCGCACCACCCCGGAGCTGATCATGCAGCCGGCGATGATGCCCACCTTCGAGGACCGGAAGATCGCCCGGATCTCGGCGCGACCCAGCTCGTTCTCCTCGTAGATCGGCTTGAGCATGCCGCGCAGGGCCTTCTCGATCTCGTCGATCGCCTGGTAGATCACCGAGTAGTAGCGGATCTCGACGCCCTCGCGGTTCGCCAGCTCGGTCGCCTTGCCCTCAGCGCGCACGTTGAAGCCGATGATGATCGCGTCCGAGGCCGACGCCAGGTTGACGTTGGTCTCGGTGATGCCGCCGACGCCGCGGTCGATGACGCGCAGCGCCACCTCGTCGTCGACCTGGATGCCCATCAGGGCCTCCTCCAGCGCCTCGACCGTACCGGCGTTGTCGCCCTTGAGGATCAGGTTCAGCTGGCTGGTTTCCTTCAGCGCCGAGTCCAGGTCCTCCAGGCTGATCCGCTTGCGGGTGCGCGCCGCCAGGGCGTTGCGCTTGCGGGCGCTGCGCCGGTCGGCGATCTGCCTCGCGATGCGGTCCTCGTCGACCACCAGGAAGTTGTCACCGGCGCCGGGGACCGACGTGAACCCGATGACCTGCACCGGACGCGACGGCAGCGCCTCCTCGACGTCCTCGCCGTGCTCGTCGACCATGCGCCGGACGCGACCGTAGGCGTCGCCGGCGACCACCGAGTCACCGACGCGCAGCGTGCCGCGTTGGATCAGGACGGTGGCGACCGGTCCTCGGCCGCGGTCCAGGTGCGCCTCGATCGCCACACCCTGGGCCTCCATGTCGGGGTTGGCCCGCAGGTCCAGGGCGGCGTCGGCGGTCAGCAGCACCGCCTCCTCGAGCGCCTCGATGTTGGTGCCCTCCTTGGCGGAAATGTCCACGAACATCGTGTCGCCACCGAAATCCTCGGCGACAAGCCCGAACTCGGTGAGCTGACCGCGGATCTTTGCCGGGTCGGCGCCCTCCTTGTCGATCTTGTTGACCGCCACCACGATCGGCACGTCGGCGGCCTGCGCGTGGTTGATGGCCTCCACCGTCTGCGGCATGACGCCGTCGTCGGCGGCCACCACCAGGATGGCGATGTCGGTGGCCTTCGCACCGCGGGCACGCATGGCGGTGAACGCCTCGTGACCCGGGGTGTCGATGAAGGTGATCGGCCGTTCGGTGCCGTCGAGGTCGACGGAGACCTGGTAGGCGCCGATGTGCTGGGTGATGCCGCCGGCTTCACCCTCGCGGACGCTGGCCTTTCGGATCGTGTCCAGCAGTCGCGTCTTACCGTGGTCGACGTGACCCATGACGGTCACCACCGGCGGACGGGTCTGCAGGTCCTCCTCGCCGCCCTCGTCCTCGCCGTAGGTCAGGTCGAAGGATTCCAGCAGCTCCCGGTCCTCGTCCTCCGGACTGACCACCTGGACGACGTAGTTCATCTCGCTGCCCAGCAGCTCGAGCGTCTCGTCGCCGACGGATTGGGTGGCCGTCACCATCTCGCCGAGGTTGAACAGCGCCTGCACCAGCGAGGCCGGGTTGGCGTCGATCTTCTCGGCGAAGTCGCTCAGGGACGCGCCGCGGGCCAGCCGGATCGTCTCGCCATTGCCGTGCGGCAACCGCACGCCACCGACGACCGGCGCCTGCATGTTCTCGTATTCGGCGCGTTTTGCCCGCTTGGACTTGCGGCCGCGCCGCGGCGCACCGCCGGGACGGCCGAACGCGCCGGCGGCGCCGCCGCGCTGGCCGGGACGGCCACCACCGCCGCCACCGCCACCGGGACGGCCGCGGAAACCGCCGCCACCGCCGGGCGGGGCGCCGACTCCGCTGCCACCGCCGCGGTAGTTGCCGCCGCCGCCGTCGGAGCGCCCGCCGGGACCGCCCGGCCGGGCACCGCCGGGTCGGGGTGCGCCGGGCCGCGCCGGGCGACCCTGGCCCGCGGCGCCACCGGGTCGGGGCGGCATGCTGCCGGGCGAAGCGCCCGGGCGTGGCCCACCCGGCCGGGGCGCCCCGGGACGGGGGGCCGGCGGACGCGGGATCGGCCGGTCGACGGGCTGCGCCGACGAGAACGGGTTGTTGCCGACGCGCGGGGTGCGGGCAGCCGGCTTCGGCATCGGGCCGGGACGGGGGCCCGGCGTCATGCCCGGTTGCGGGGCCGGCTGCCCGCACCC
>LQPB01000064.1 GCA_002102225.1 Mycobacterium interjectum | reverse complement strand
CACGACGGCATCGACTACATGTCCACGCCTTTCTAGGCGTGCAGAACACGGCCACCGAGCGCGGCCTCGGGCCGCAGGTAATCCCGCTGGCCCCTACCCGCGGCACCAAGCGATGGTGGCCGGACAAAGGGGCCCCACCCCCCGGCCGAAAAAATCAAGGGGAGGGGGGCACCAGGCGACCGCCTGTCCGTCGCCGATTTTTACGTACAGGCCCAAAAAATCGGGGAACTAGCCCTCTGACGTGGGATTTTGGCCTATTGTTGCGGTGTTGCGGTGTTGCGGCGCGCGTGCCGCCGATAGTTCAGATGCCGGCGAAGTATTTCGAGACGGCTACGGTGCCGTCGAAGTAGTTCGCGTGGGTGATCTTCACGGTTTCCAGCGAATCCGAGCCGATCAGGACGATCTCGATCGAGTCTGACTCTTTCATGTGTGCACGTTCTAGCCGGGCGTATTCGGCCATCGCACTCTTGGCGTCCGTGCCGAACTCTTTCAGGCCGATCAGCTGGGCGCGGTTGTGGTCGAATACGAGCAAGAAGTGCTTGAGCTGCGATGCAGTCATCGACGAACTCCTTGCAAGTAGGGTTGGGCTGTCTCTCTCAGTTTATATACCCGGTGCAGAAGCTCTGGGCCCACCGGTTGGTCGTGTTCCTCGAGTGCCATCGCCTCTGACACTGCCGCGAACCAGTCTCGCACGGGCGGCGGCCCGCCGCCAGCTTTGATATCCAACCCGAACCGAGATGTGACGCTCTCGACCGTGTAGGCCCATTCATGCTGGACCTGCGTTCGAAGCTGGACTTCGATCAGCCGCCCCTGATAGCGGACGATCACGTGCACTGCGCGATAGCCGTCCGGTTTTGGCTGGGCAACGTAGTCCTTGGTTCTGGCAGTGACCGGATCGCCGGAATATCTCGATTGGACGCGTTGGACCTCGTCCAGGCTCTGCAGGACAGCGCGACATCCGCCGATGTCGTGCATCCGGCCCAGGTTCATGCCAGGCTCGCGTCTGAGTTTGTCGATGATCGTTGGAATGCGCTTCAACCGCTGCGAGACCTCGATATGAGCGCAGCCCATTGTGGCGACACGTGACCGCAGTCCCATCGTTGCGGCCCCGAGAGGACGAGCGTGCGCGGCGCGCCACGCCTCCAGTGTGTCCAGTGCGGCGAAGATCTGTTCGGCCGTGATCTCCACCGCGGCGGGCACCTTGACCCGATTCCCGGTTACTCGCAGATTGCGCAAGACATTCCCGGCCCGGTTCACTGCGGACACGCTCGGCACAGACGCAGCCATGATAGGGAACGCTACCGCTCGCACGGCGCA
Source organism: Mycobacterium interjectum (assembly GCA_002102225.1). GTDB lineage: Bacteria > Actinomycetota > Actinomycetes > Mycobacteriales > Mycobacteriaceae > Mycobacterium > Mycobacterium interjectum_B. Next base: position 25,045 of record LQPB01000064.1, on the reverse strand, counting down.
GGCCTGCGCAGGCTTGCTCGCGCCGGCGCGAGCAAGCGAAGCGTTTAGGGCTCTTGGTCTCTAGCGTTTGAGCTATGAGTTACCTGCGCGGCGCCGGCCTGGGCTTGGTGGTTCACCCGCCGTCGGGCGAGCGGCTTCGGCGATAGAGGGGGTCCACCATTCCTGTCTTCCTCGACGTTGAGAGCCGCCTGGATCGCTCCGCCCTTACGGCGACCGCCCGCGAGATTCGGCAAGCGTTCGACGCCTTGGGCAAGGACATCTCCCACGGGCTGGGCGGCTCGCTCTCTCAGGCGTTCAGGGCGTTTGATGCCGGCAGTGCGCGTCAGCATGTGTTGGCGATGCAGCAGGATCTGGCGCGGCTGCGTGATGCTGAGATTGAGACTGCGCGGGTGGCGCAGCGTTCGGCTGCTGAGGTGGAAGTCGCGACGCGTCGTGCGGCTGAGATGACCGCCCGGTGGGGGGATGCGAGTAGTCAGGCGGCGCGGGGGCAGATGCTGTTGGCCGATGCCCAGGCCCGCCAGGCGCGGGATATGCGGGCGAATGTGGATGCGCTGGCGGCGAGTGAGGCGGCGCACCGGAAACTGGGCAGCGCAGCTGAAGATAGCGCAGCGGCCGCCACTGTGGCGGGGCGGGCGTGGAATGCGGTCGGTGTCGGGTCTTTGGCGGTGCTGGGGACGTCGTTGGTTTCGGCGACCGAGGCTGCGGGCAATTTTCAGGCCTCGCAGACGCGGCTGGTTGCCTCTGCGGGTGAAACGACCGCCAATCTGCGGGCGGTGCACGATGGCATCTTGCAGTTGTCCGGCCAGGTGGGCTATTCGGCGCAGGACTTGATGAACGCGATGTACGGCGTTGAGAAGGCCGGCTATCGGGGTGCTGACGGCGTGAATGTGCTCAGAGCCGCATCCCAGGGTGCGAAGTCGGAGAACTCCGAGCTGAAGGAGGTTCTCAATGGTCTGACGACGTCGATGAATGACTTTGGCTACAAATCGGATGATGCCGCCGATGTGATGTCGAAGATGGTCACGGCAACGTCGTTGGCGAAGAGCAACTTTCAGGATTTCTCGGGAGCGCTTCATTCTGCTGAGCCGCTGATCGCGAACATCGGTAAGAGCCAGGGTCTCAGCGCGACTCAGATGCATTATCTGATGGCCGACCTCTATGGGCTGGGCGCGCAGATGACGCAGACGGGTGACTCGGCGCAGCACGCGTTTGAGCTGATCGGTCACGCGACGTCGAAGATGCTCGGCCCCACGGCGTCGATGCGGGCCATGATGGGTTCGCTGGGCCTGGACGCGCAAGATGTGACGGACCATCTTGGCGAGCGCGGTGTGACAGGGACGCTGCAGCTGCTGCAGCAGGCACTGCAGGCGCACACCAAAGACGGCATGGTCGACGTCGGTGTGCACTACCAAAGCGCCCAGGCTTCCCGCGCCGAGGCTGAAGCGTTCAACGCGCTCACCGGGCCGGCGAAAGCTGTTGCCGAGCAGATCAAAAACGGATCGCTCACCTACCAGGAGTGGCGCAAGTCCAGGGGCGGCGTAAGTAAGCAGCTGACCAGCGAGCTCGGCCAGTGGGACGCGCTCTACAGCAAGCTGACCGGTTACAACGATTTAATCAAGAGCGGTATCGGCGATCACATCAGCTACGACCAGGCGCTGAAGATCCTGACCGGCGACCAGGAAACCCTGCAGGTCGCGTTGCAGGCAGCCGGTGAGAATGCCGGCGCGGTGAACGACAAGATCAAGCAGATCGATGGGTCGGTTCGTGAGGCCGATGGAACGGTCAAGGGCTACACCGAGACCACCGCCACGTTCAACGCCAAGATGGACCAGTTCAAGCATTCGATGGGCGCGGCGCGGATCGAGATGGGTGAGGCGTTCCTGCCGGTCATGACGGACGTGGCTGGGGCACTGCGGACCACGGGCCAATTCCTGGCAGAGCACAAGGGTCTCGCGGAGGGGTTGACGATCGCGGTCGGCGCCCTGGGCGTGACGTGGACCGCCACCAAACTCGCCACCCTGGCCTACAAGGATGTGCTGAAACCTCTTGGCACTGCGGCGGCCTGGGCGTTCAACAAGATCGGCGCGTCGGCAGGTACCGCGAACACGGCGATCGCGGCGGGGGGCCCGGCCGCGGCCACCGCTGCGGCCCAGGTGGACGCCGCGGCCGCGGAGGAAGTGGCCGCCGAGGGCCGAGTGCGGGACGCTGCCTTGCAGGCCGACGCCGCCATGGACGCCGGCCACGGCCCAGCCGGCGGCGCGGGTGGCGGGGGTGGTGGCCGGTTCTCTGCTGCGTGGGGGCCGCTGGGGTTGGCGTTCGCCGGCGCAGGTCTGGCCAGTGAGGCGATGGACCACATCAAGGAAAAGTTCCCGTCGCTGGGGCCGACGCTGGACACGTTGTGGCTGCATAACCCGGCGTCGGGGGTGGGGGCCTATAACTTCCTGTTCGGCGACGGCCACGCTGGCGGCGGCCCGATCCACGGCCGCGGTCCCAAAGGTGTTGATTCGGTGCCGATCTGGGCTGCGCCGGGCGAGCACATGCTGACCGCCGACGATGTGGATGCGATGGGCGGCCACGGCGCGGTTCACGCCTTCCGGAACGCTTTGCACCGCCAGTACGGCGGCCCGATCGGTGATGATGACGGCGGCCCGGTGTCGCGGCTGTATCAGGAAGCCCAAGCGCTCAACGGCGGCCCGTATGTGTGGGGCAGCACGGACTGCTCGGGCGCGGTGTCGGATTTGGTGAACGCGGCGCTGGGCACCAGCGGGCGGATGTCGACGGCGACCGCGCAGAACTGGTTGGCGGAGAAAGGTTTCCAGCCAGGCATGGGCGGCCCGGGTTCGCTGAACATCGGCTGGTACAACGGCGGACCCGGCGGCGGCCACATGGCGGCGACACTGCCGGATGGTACGCATTTCGAGTCCGGTGGCTCCCACGGCGGCATCATGCTCGGCGGCGGCGCTGCCGGCGCGGAGTCGAGCGAGTTCACCAACCACATGCATCTGCCGTTGCAGGGCTTCTATCCGGACGGCCCCGCTGGCGCCGCCGGCGGAATGGGCATGTTCGGTGGTGGCGGCTTGGGCGGCTTCGGTGGTGGCGGCTTTGGCGGTGGGATTCCGCCGGGCGCGACGGCGGGCACCGGTCCGGGCGGGATGCCCGGCTATTACACGCCGAATCCGCAGCGGGTGGCATCCGCTCAGGAGCAGCTGCGTCACATCGACGCGGAGATAGCGGCCGCCGAGAAACGCCGCAGTGAGCTCAAGAGCGACGCGAAGCAGTCGGAGAAGGACCGCCTCGATGAGGAGATCCGCCACCTCAGGGCCGAGCGCGTCCAGGAGGAGCAGCGGCTACAGCAGGCTGAGCGCGGCACATTCCACGCCGGACACGGCCGCGGCGGTATGGGCGGTATCGGGTTGCCGGTGCCGCTGGCTGACCGGTTCGGGCTCGGGAAGGGCCTTCCCGGCCTGGCGGAGTGGGCTGTCGGGTTCCTCGAGGACCTGGTGCTGGGCCCGATGGAGACCGCGGTGATGGCCGGGCTCGGCGGCAGCGCGGGCGGTTTCGGCAATGTCGGGTTGGCGCAGGCACTGGGCCCGCTGACCAACGGCCCGCTCGGCGGCGTTGATCTGGCCAGCGCAGTAGGTCCAGCCAGCGGCGGCGGGGGTGGCGGCGGAGGGGCGCCCATTTCTGGGCCATCCGGCGGGGCGCCGGCGACTCCGGGCTGGTACAACGACCCCTGGTTCAAGAGCGGCGCGGCGCCCGGCGGTTCAGCGCCCGGCGGTTCGGCCCCCGACTGGTCGCGCCAGGATCTGGTCCGCAAGTACTTTCCGGCGCCGGGCTCGCGATACAACCCCAAGACAGGCGAATGGGAGGCGCCCCCGCCGGGCGCCCCGGCTGCAGCTCCTGTAGCGCCGCGAAACCCTATCCCCGGCGTCGACTACCCAGGGCTGGCCGAACTTCCGCCCGAGATCAGGCAGTGGGCGTTGCAGCGCGGCTACATCGACGCGTACGGCAACTACACAGGTCCGCCGATCCCATCCGGACCCGTCGGGACGCCCCCAACGGCCAGCGTGCCAAGAGGCCCCTACCCGGGCGATCTGGACCAGCTTCCCAACGAGGGCAAACCAGGCCGGAATTGGCGCCAGGGCCTTCCCGTGCCGCCGCCCGGCGGCTACCTTCCCGGCGTCAACCCCGGCGCGGTGCAACACCACGCCGCCGGCGGCCCGTCTGGGTCGGACACGATTCCGTCATGGCTCTCGCCAGGGGAGTTCGTCGAGCAGCCCTCGGCGGTGCAGCGCTACGGCGCCCCGTTCATGGATGCCCTGAACCAGGGCCGGGTCGATCCGTCGTCGGTGCGTTACTTCGGTGGGGGCGGCCCGACAGATTTTGCGTTGACCCCTCCGCCGGCGCCGGCGCCGCAGCCCGGACCGAAGACGGCCAACCCGGCGCCCGGCGGCCAGCCCAAACCCCCGCAGCCCGGCCCCACCCTCACCGCCGCCGTGACCCCCGGCGTTCCCGGCGGCGCCAACACCCACCAAGGGCTGCAGCAGCCCGGCGCGTCAAAAGAGGTCTTCGGCCAGGAACTCCCCGCCTCCCCAGGCCTCGGCCTCGGCGGCGGCTTCCTCGGGGCAGCCGAGAGCGCAGCCTCCCAGGCCGCCGGCATGGCCGCCAGCATGGGCAGCTTCGGCGGCGCGGGCGGCGCGGCGAGCTCGGCGACGCAGATGGCTTTCCAGCTGCTCAACCGGACCGCCGCCTACGGCGCCCAGGACGCGGGGATCCTCGCCGAGGGGATCATCGAAACCCTCTCACTGTCCGACAGCCCGTTGTCGAACTTCGCCAACACCCTCCCCGGCAAGCTGCTGGCCGGCGTCGCCGGTGTGCGGCCGGCGGAAAACAACACCGCGGGCCAGACCAAAGCGCCGCTCACCTCAGACCAAGCCGGCGCCCAGGGCGGCGCAGGCGGCCAGGGCGGCGGGGGTCAGTCCTTCCACGTCTCCGGCGACGTCAACGTGCACCCACGCAACTTCGACGACATGGTCAACCAGATCGCCGACCGCGCCCAACGGATGTCCTACGCCAGCGCCGTCGCCCAACACGGCGACACCCGCGGATAACGACAAGTTGCTAATCCGCAGGTCAGATACTCCGGGTTCAAACCCGGGTATCTAGGAGACGTGTTGGGCTACTTCGGTGGGCAAACGACATTCGGCAGGAATGCCTCGCCGGCGTACACCCTCCTCCAGTCGCGGCGTAACCGCTGACGCTGTTTACGGCGCTCGCGTCGCCGGCGTTGCGCCTCGGTGCGGTCGGGATACTCGGCTGCATGGCACATCGGACAGCAGCACACCCTGATGTCCGTTGCGAAGAACTCCCTACGGCAACGCGTCCCCAGCCGGCTAAACGCCAAGGCATCCAACCGGTCCGGCAGATCACAGCAACCGTCACGATGATCGTGACGCTCAACAACCGCCAAATCACCATGAGCGAGCTTCACCCAAAACGGCTTGGTCTTATCGGTGCGGCTCAACAGCACGCCCCCTCGGGACTCCGCCCCACAAGCGAAGTCCGCCAGCGTACACGCAAGCGGGCGACCCTCAAAAGGGGCCTACCGCGTCGGAGTCGGAAACGGCACCTGTGACGGCCCGGGAGCGGTCGGGAACGTCGTAAACGGCCGCTCGGGCAGCGGCGAACTCGACCATGGCGCCAACGACGTCGGGGTGCCGGTGTCGGTGACCATCGGAACCGGAATCCGATCGGCGCGCGAGCTGACCACGATCAGCAACGCCACCACACCCAGCAGAGCGCAGACGACCAGCACGACGATTCCGGTGAGCATTGCGCCTGTCACTCCAACAGCCACCGATCCCACCGTCTTCGCCGTGCTGCCCTGACCTGGCGGCGGAAACGGCGCGGGCATCTGCCACGCCCGGCCGTCCCAGTACAACATCCCGGGCGCACCCGACGGGTTCGGATACCAACCCGGCGGACTCGGCGTCATCATGCGCTCCCGGAGGGCTTGAAATTGGTCGTCGGCACGATCCACAATCACACCCACTTCTGGACCCGGGCTTGCCTCGTTTCCCGGGCGCACGGCACGGCGGCAACTCCTGCTCGACGACGATCGGCTCGTCGGCAGGCGTTTCCACGTCGGGTTCGGCAGGTGGTGTACTTTCCACCACCTGAGCGAGGTCCTTGATTACGGTCTTGCGGCTGACTCCGGTCGCCGCACGCCAAGGGCGGCCCATCAGGTCAGCCTCTGCAACCGGCGGCGCGACCGTGGAGATAATCCGTCGAGGAAACTAGCCGGACTCTCATCGGCTGGATCGGCGGTCGCCAGCTTCGGTTGATTCACGGTGTTGCTGTAGCGGGCGATCAGCGCTTCGACGTCGGCGGCTGTCATCCGCCACACCCGGCCGACCTTGTATCCGTGGATCTCGCCGGCGTTGAGTCGACGTGTAAGCCAACGCTTGCCATCACGCCACTCAGGCGGCAGAACCATCGCCGAGACCTCATCGAGACTGTACGTCTGAACAGGACCAGGGGCTGAGGATGGCTGGGGCTCCGTCAAGTCTCCACTTTCCTGATACAAACGCCGGCGGTCGCGCCCGGATTACGCAATTCTGCTACGAACGCAAGATTCCATATCCTGTTGCGGCATAATACTTTAGCGGACCATAGCGTACTGTCCGCGCTGGCCCGAATACGCCAGAAGGTTGGGGGTTCGAATCCCTTCGGGCGCGCACTAGCTCGTGTAGTTCAAATCGTTAAGACGGAGTTTGTTGTGGCCGCGGATATTCGGCTATAACCTCCCGCCCATGATGATGATCAGCAGTGCGGCAACGATGGGTATCGGTGGCGGTGCGGGCGGTGGCCGCTTCGGCGGCGGCGCGGGCGGCGGTCGCTTCGGCGGTGGCGCGGGCGGTGGCCGCTTCGGTGGCGGCGCCGGCGGCGGTCGCTAGCCCCTTACCACCTTCCGGCTGCCCGCCCACCTAGGTGATCGGGTCCGCCGGCGCGCCCTGATCGGTGTCGCCGAGCAGATCGAGTTGCATCCACGCGACGTCGTGCCAGCTGCCGAGCTTCCATTCGACCCGCCGGTACAGCCCGGCTTCGGTGAACCCGAAGGATCGATGAAAACCGTTGCTGGCGGCGTTGGGTTGGGTGATGCCGGCGATGGCCCGCCGGTAGCCGCGCTCGGCCAGCCGGCGCAGCAGTCGCGTGTACAGCTCGCGGCCGCCGCCGGCGCGGTGGTGGTCGGGGTCGATGTAGATGCCGGTCTGAGCCGACCACTGGAAGGAAGCCACCCGATAAAGGGCGTGCGCGTAGGCGTAGCCGATGACCCGGTCGTCCTGTTCGAGGACGAGCCATTCGTGGGTCTCGCGCGCCGCGGTGATCCGCGCGGCCATCTCGTCCACGGTCGGGACCTCGAGCTCCCAGCTGATCGCCGTGTCCAGGACGTAGGGGCGGTATATCGCCACGCAGGCGTGCGCATCTTCCGGGCCGGCCGGCCGGACCAGTCCGATGCTCGCGTGCATGCCGGCGGTCTTAGCCGTTGACCGGTGTCCAGTCGTCCCAGAACTCCGAGAAGTCGAGCGTCGTCTGCGGGATCGGGGCGGTGCGGATGATGTCGCGGAAGTGATCCTGCCACCCCCACCACAGGCAGATGATGAAGACGTACTGGTACCAGCTCAGCTGGTAGCCGTCCGGGATGGACTGCCCCTTGTTCTCCGGAGCAAACACGGCGATCGCCAACAGGCCGATCGCCGCGGCCGCGGGCAGCTGGATCTTCCCGGTTTTCCAGAGGTCGATTCTCAGGGGGCGGGGCCCGTGGGGAGTCAGTTCGAATCCCGCGGGCAGCTCGTCGTCGTGGCCGTGGCTCCAGCGGTGAACCCCGTACAGGACATCGGCGATGTCGGGACGGCCGTCCGCCAGGTCAGACTTCACCGCGATGGGAAACCGGCTCTGCTCCAAGTCGATGTCCGGTGCCGCCATCACCCGGAAGATGTCCATCGAATCGCGGATCGTCCGTTTGAAGCGGGTCGCCACTCCCAGCTGCGGGTAGCGCTTCTTGGCGGTTTCATCGATGGCGTTGCCGGCGTGCACCATGGCCGCGTCCCACTCGCCGCGTTCCCAATGGTCTAGTGAGTGCCTGACGGAATCGCCGACTTCCACGCATCGGATGCTATCGGCAGCCGCTACGTCTGCACTATGGGCGCGGCTGGAACGGTCGCCGCGGGGGGACGGTCACGGTCTGGGTGACCGTGCTGGTTTCGGTGCTCGGCGAAACCGTGACCGTGCTCGGCGGGACGGTCGTCGTGGGCGTGTCCGTGGGGGTTTCGGTAGGCGTGTCGGTGCTGGGCGGCGGCGCCGTCTCGGTGACGGTCTGCGTCGGCGCGCCCCCGCCGCCGCCGTGGTGCCGCGGTGAATCCGCCGCCGTCGTCGGCACCGTCGTGGTGGGAACCGGCGTCGTGGTCGTGGTGGTGGTCGGCGCCTTCGGCGGGGGCGGGCCGGCCACCAGCTGAACCACCGCGTACGCCGCGAGGCCGAGCACGATCACCGCGAGGGCGCCGGCCGCGACCAGGGCCGCCGGACGGCGATACCAGGGCGTCGGCGGCTCGGGCGGCTGCGGCGCCGGCTCGTCGTAGTAGCCGCCGTATCCGGCGGCCTGGGTCGGCTCGGAGTAGAAGTCGGGGTTCTCGGGGTAGGACGGCACGGGGGGAGATGTTAGTGCGTCAGGGTTGCGTGTCGATAAGCGTCAGCGCCCGCTCGAACAGATGCACCGTGGCGGCGTGGAGTTGGTCGCCGACCTCCTTCTCGGCCTTGCCCGCGCAGGCCCGCGCCAGCGTGCCCTCGATCACGATGCCGAGCTTGAAACAGGCGAGCACCGTGTACCAGGTGATGTTCGACAGGTCGCGGGTGGTGTTGGCCGCGTACCGCCGGAACAGGTCGTCGGTGCTGGCCAGCCCGTCCTGGCCGCCGAGGGCGTGGCTGAACACGCTGGACCCGTCGGCCTGGCGCCAGGTGGCCAGCAGCCAGCCCAGGTCCAGCAGCGGGTCACCGATCGTGCACATCTCCCAGTCGACGATCGCGACGACCTCCGGCCCGGTGCGGGAGAACATGACGTTGGCGGCGTGGTAGTCACCGTGCATGATCCCGGGCGTCCACGCCGTCGGCCGGCGGCGCTCCAGCCAGGACGACACCTCCTCGATCCCCGGGATCTGCGGCCCGGGGTAGCCGTCGTATTCGCTGTAGGAGTCCAGCTCGGAAAGCCAGCGCGGCACCTGGCGCTCCAAAAAGCCCTCCGGCTTGCCGAAATCCGCGAGCCCGACCGCGACGTGGTCGACGGCGCCCAGCTTCGCCAGCGCGTCGGCCATCGACAGCCCCATCCCGAACCGCACGCCCGGGTCGCCCGCGTGCAATGGCGGCAACCCCTCGCCGGCGTTGAACCCGTCGACGGGTTCCATCAGGTAGAAGACGGCGTCGCCGAGCACGGTGGGGTCGTCACAGGTGGCGATCAGGTGCGGATGCGGCACGTCGGAGCCGGCCAATGCCGCAAGGACCTTGGTTTCCCGCAGGATCACGCTGTTGCTGCGCGGCCGCAGGTGCCGGGGCCCGCGCCGCAGCACGTAGGGGCGGCCGGCCCGGGTGAAGCGCAGCATGACGTTCTGTGTCCCGCCGGTGACGGTGGCGACGTCCTCGAGCGGTCCCTCGCCGAGCCCCTGGCGGGACATCCATCCCGCTACGGCCTCCAGGTCGACGGTCATGGGATGAAGCCTAGGTCACCCGGGAGGAGCGGCGGGGCGCGCCGGAGGCTGGAACAATAGTGTGCGGAACTAACAAACTTGGGCCTGAAGGGGATGGCGATGCCGCGTACCGACGACGATTCCTGGGACATCACTCAAAGCGTGGGAGCCACCGCACTGGGGGTCGCCGCGGCGCGGGCCGCCGAGACCGCAAGCGCGAACCCGCTCATCAGCGACCCGTTCGCGCGCGTGTTCGTCGATGCGGCGGGCGAGGGGATGTGGAGCATCTACGCGGACCCCAAGCTGCTGGCCAAGGCGGCCGAGCTGGAGCCGGACGTGCGGGCGCGGATACAACTGATGATCGACTTCATGGCAACGCGCACGGCGTTTTTCGACGAATTCTTCCTCGGCGCCGCCGACGCCGGTGTCCGGCAGGTGGTGATACTGGCCGCCGGGCTGGACGCACGCACCTGGCGGCTGCCGTGGCCGGACGGCACGGTCGTGTACGAGCTGGACCAGCCCAAAGTGCTGGAATTCAAAACCAACACGCTGCGCGAGCACGGCGCGGACCCGAAGGCACGGCTGGTGAACGTGCCGATCGATCTGCGCCAGGATTGGCCGAAAGCGCTGCGGGACGCGGGCTTTGACGACTCACGCCCGGCGGTCTGGTCGGCGGAGGGGCTGGTCCGCTACCTGCCGGCCGAGGCCCAGGACCTGCTGTTCGAGCGCGTCCACTCGCTGAGTGTCCCGGGCAGTTGGCTGGCCTCAAACGTGCCCGGCGCCGGCTTCACCGACCCCGACCTCGTCCGGCGCCAGCGCGAGGACATGCAGCGCATGCGGGCCGCGGCCGCCAGGCTGGTCGACACCGAGATCACCGACTTCGACGACCTCTGGTACCCGGAGGAACGCACACCCGTCGACGGTTGGCTGCGCGAGCACGGCTGGGACGTGTCGACGGCGACCTTCGCCGAGCTGATGGCCCGGTACGGCCGCAGCATTCCGGATGGCACCGGGCACGTGATGCCGCCGACGCTCTATGTGTCAGCGCAGCGACGAGCGTGAAACACACGGCGGCGCAAGCTATCCCGCTTCAGACACCCGCGTCGCCTCCACGTCCCGCTTGATCGCCGCGATCGCGTCGACCGGAGTGAGGTCCTGGCCGTCGCTGTTCTGACCGAGCTGCGGCCAGCCCGCGCCGTCCGGCCCGCGCAGCTGGTCCCAGATGTCGCGGACCTTGCTCAACAGTTCGGCTTGCTCGGCGTCGGTGAGCGCCATCAACCATCCTCCGTTCGCACTGATGCCGCACGCGGCGGCAAACTCTTGTGGTGTCAGCCCGTCGGCCGAGTTCATGTCGCAGTTTCCGAAGGGCGGACACCCCTGCGGCAGGTTCGGGCTGAAACCCGTTCCGTCGGTGTACTGGTGCGCGACCTGGCCCGGCAGGTCCGGGTTGGCCCCGTAGCCGGCCGCGATGACCCGCAGGCCCTCGGGCCGCGTCCGCCACATGTTGGAGAAGTCATAGGCGTTGGCATAACCGATGATTCGCGCGGGATCGCCGGCGTAGTCGGCGAGGTTCCAGTACAGACCGTTGATCCAGCTCGAACCGTCGCCGGGCGGGTTGCCGCCCGATTCCACGTCGAGCATCAGCGCGACCCGCGGATGCAGGCCGCCGCCGGCATCGATCATCGAGCGCACCGTGTTGGCGTTGTCCAACCAATTCGGGCGGACGTAGGTGTAGACGATCCCGAAGGTCAGGCGCCCGCTGTCCAGGGCTGCCCGCATCCACGCGTAGTTGGCCGCGAAATTGTGGTCTCGATAGGTGCCGTCGCAGGCGCGGATCGAAAGCACCCGGTAGGGATACGAATCATTCACGGGGACTTGAAATTCGGACACGTCAGCGAACAGGGTGTCAGTCACCGCGCATCAATCCCCCTTTACCGCAACGCCCCTCGTCATGCTACCGATCCGGCCGGTAGTGTCGCGGCCATGGGTGATCGCCCCGCCCGGGTAGGCGACGTGCATCGGATCGCCGCGTCGATGCCCCACGTCAAGCGGTTGGAGGGCCCGAAGGGCAACCCGATCTACCAGGTGGGCGGAAAGTCGTTCGTCTTCTTTCGCACGCCCCAGCCCGACGCGACCGACCCGGACACCGGCGAACGCTACGGCGACGTGATCATGCTTTGGGTGGAGTCGGAAAGCGACAAGCTGGCGCTCAACCAGGATCCCGCGTCGCCGTTCTTCACCACGGGCCACTTCGACGGGCACCCCTCGGTGCTGGTGCGGGCCAGCCGACTGTCCGAGATCACGACGACCGAACTGGCCGAGCTGATTCAGGACGCGTGGCTGTCGCGCGCCTCGGCGCGGCGGGCCGCGGCCTGGCTGGCCGAACATTCCTAGCGTCTCGCTTTACCGGTTGACGCCGGAGGAATGGGAATCGGCCAGGTTTAGACATAAGTCGAACGGGTAAAGCTAGGCGCACGGGAATTTTCTCGAACACAATGGAGGTCACCATGCGTGGACGCGGAGTGATCGGCGCGATTGTCCTGGTGTGGCTGCTCATCGGAGTTTTCGCGGCGTTCCAGCGCGACTACTTCAAGGGTGATTCAACAAACTGTGTCACTGCGGGAAATATCGCGTTGACAGTAATTGCCGGGCCGTTGAACTACGCGGGTGTCAATCCGAAAGTCAAGGATTGCAAAGTCCCGCAGCCCAGCTCGATGTCCAGCAGCCTGCTACCCCTCAAGTAAAGGAATTTTGTCATGATCATCCTCGGCATCGTCTTGCTTGTTCTGGGATTCATCTTCGGCATCCATTTGTTATGGGTGCTGGGCGTCGTCTTGCTCGTCATCGGCGCGGTCCTGTGGATCTTGGGATCCGTCGGCCGGCCGGTCGCCGGCAGGCGCTATTGGTATTAGCCAGCGCCCGGATACCGGATCGCGTGACCGCCCGGCGGTCACGCGATCTTTTCACAGGACACGCATAGGAACGGCATAGCGCCGACTCAGTCCGCTGCGGATACTGGACCCTGTGACACAGTCGCGAGCGTCGGTAGAGCGTGTTGTCATGTGCCGCGCCGACGGCAACCCGATCAATGTCCTCGTCGTCGACGACGAAGCGGTCTTGGCCGAAATGGTGTCGATGGCACTGCGGTACGAGGGCTGGAACATCTCCACCGCCGGCGACGGATCGTCGGCCATCGCCTCGGCCAGGGCGCAACGGCCCGATGTGGTCGTTCTTGACGTCATGCTCCCCGACATGAGCGGGCTCGACGTGCTGCACAAGCTCCGCGAGGAGAACCCGCAGCTGCCGGTGCTGCTGCTGACGGCCAAGGATGCCGTGGAAGATCGCATCGCCGGGCTGACCGCCGGCGGCGACGACTACGTGACCAAACCGTTCAGCATCGAGGAGGTAGTGCTGCGGCTGCGGGCGCTGTTGCGGCGCACCGGGGTCACGACGGTGGACAGCGGGGCGCAGCTGGTGGTCGGCGACCTGGTGCTGGACGAGGACAGCCACGAGGTCACGCGCGCCGGCGAGCCAATCTCGTTGACCTCCACCGAGTTCGAGCTGTTGCGCTTCATGATGCGCAACTCCAAGCGGGTGCTGAGCAAGGCCCAGATCCTGGACCGGGTGTGGAGCTACGACTTCGGCGGCCGATCCAACATCGTCGAGCTCTACATTTCCTACCTGCGCAAGAAGATCGACAACGGTCGCGAACCCATGATCCATACGCTGCGTGGCGCGGGCTATGTCCTCAAGCCAGCCCGCTAGGACACGGCGGGTCTGGTCGCTTCGGCTCCGGCTGTTGGTCGGGCAGATCGTCGTTCTCGCCGTCGTCTGCATCGGCATCACCGCGGCCACCGAACTGGCGTTGCTGCACCATCTGGTGGCGCAGCTCGACGGGCAACTCGCCGGGGCCTCCTATCGGTCGGCACTGATGTACCCCGAGCCGAAACGTCCCGGCTGGCACCATGAATCGCACTTCTACTATCCGCGACCGGGTCCCGGTCCGCGGTTCCTCGATGCCCCGGGCCAGCCCGCCGGCATGGTCGCCGCGGTGATCGGCAACGGCAAGACCGTCGACGCCGGATATTTGACCAGCGCCGGGTCGCGGGCCGCGCTGACCCCCGCCGCGCAAGCGCAACTGGAACACATCGCCGACAGCCGCAAGGCGGTGACGCTCGACCTCGACGGGCTCGGGCGCTACCGTGTCGTCGCCGCCCCCAGCCGCAGCGGCGGCGACATCATCGTCACCGGCCTGTCGATGGCGGGCGTAGACGCCACCATGATCCGGATGCTGGTCATCCTCGGAATCGTGACGGTGATCGCGCTGGTCGCCGCGACCACGGCGGGCGTCGTCATCATCAGGCGGGCGCTGGCGCCGCTGCGCCGCGTCGCGCAAACCGCGAGCAAGGTGGCGGACTTACCGTTGGACCGCGGCGAGGTCGAGCTGCCGGTGCGGGTGGCCGAGTCCGACGCCAACCCGGCCACCGAGGTGGGCCAGCTCGGGTTCGCGCTGAACCGGATGCTCGACCATATCGCGGCCGCGCTGTCGGCGCGCCAGGCCAGCGAGACCCGGGTTCGCCAGTTCGTCGCCGACGCCAGCCACGAATTGCGCACCCCGCTCGCGGCGATCCGCGGCTACACCGAGCTCACCCAGCGCATGGGTGACGACCGCGAGGCGGTGGCGCACGCGATGAGCCGGGTGGCATCCGAGACGGAGCGGATCACGCGCCTCGTCGAGGACCTGCTGCTGCTCGCCCGCCTGGACTCCGGCCGGCCGCTGGAACGCGAACCGGTGGACCTGACGCGGTTGGCGGTCGACGCGGTCAGCGACGCGCACGTCGCCGGGCCGGATCATCAGTGGGAGCTTGACCTGCCCGAGGAACCCGTCGTCGTCACCGGCGACGCGGCGCGCCTACATCAGGTCTTGACGAACCTGCTCGCCAACGCCCGCGTCCACACCGCCGCGGGCACCGTCGTGACGACGAGGCTGACCACCGAGCCGTCGCACACCCTGCTGCAGGTCATCGACAATGGCCCCGGCATCCCGGCGGCGCTTCAATCCGAGGTCTTCGAGCGGTTCGCGCGCGGCGATTCCTCGCGCTCCCGAAAGGGGGGCAGCACCGGGCTGGGCCTGGCGATCGTCTCGGCCGTCGTCAAGGCGCACAACGGGACGATCACGGTCAACAGCGCACCGGGCCACACCGAGTTCACGGTGCGGTTGCCACTCAACGGGTGGCAACCGCCCGCACAGTCACCGAGTTAAGAGCAAGTCGCGTCGATTTCGAACGGCTTGTTCACCGGTTGCATCGGGTTCGCCATGTCCACGCCCGTGGCGGTGCCGGTGATCTTGTAGGTGTTGCCGTCCTTGGTCGCCGAGGCGTTGCCCTGACCGCCCTGCGCGTACTGCAGGGTCACACCGTTGACGTTGCCGAGCTGGACTGCCTTCACACCGGGCGGGTTGGCATCGGTGAGCACCACGCTGATCCCGGTGTTGCTGCCGCCGACCGCGATGTTCACGTTGCCGGCGGCCTTGGTGCAGACGGTGCTGCCCTGGACGCTTTGGTCCTTGCCGTCGATGATGACCTTCGTCGTGCCGCCGGTGCTCGCCGTGACGCCGCCGCCACTGACCGTAGTTCCCTTGTTGCTCGAACAACCGGCAATCCCTGCTGCCAGAATTGCGGCTCCAGCCGCCGCGACAGTCAGTCCACGCTTCACCTGTTCTCCTTCGCCCGATCGTTGCGGTCCTCGCCATCGAGAACCGTCAAGGCAGTATGCGGGTTTGCCGCGCCGCAAAGAAGAGGTTCAGGGAAAATTCTTTTGACCGGCCGGATGTCTTCTTTGCGTTCGTTCCCGGGACGGCGCATCAGTGGCAATGTAATGACGGTGGAACACAAGCCCCCAACCGCCATCATCGAGTCGGCCCATGGTGGACACGCCCTGCCGGTCGATGACACAAGGGACTTCGATGACGCCGATCGCGGCTTCATCGCCGCCCTGTCGCCCTGCGTCATCAAGGCGGCCGACGGCCGGGTGGTGTGGGACAACGACACCTACTCGTTCCTCGGCGGGACCGCGCCGACGTCCGTGCACCCCAGCCTCTGGCGGCAGTCGACCCTGGCCGCCAAGCAAGGTCTCTACGAGGTGGTGCCGGGCATCTATCAGGTCCGCGGCTTCGACATCTCGAACGTCACCTTCGTCGAGGGCGACGCCGGGGTCATCGTCATCGATCCGCTGATATCCACCGAGGTGGCCGCGGCGGCGCTGGCGCTGTATCGCACCCACCGCGGCGGCGACCGCCCCGTCGTCGCGGTGATCTACACCCACAGCCACGTCGACCATTTCGGCGGCGTTCTCGGGGTCACCTCGCAGGCCGACGTGGACAGCGGAGCGGTCGCGGTGCTGGCCCCGGACGGCTTCGTCGAGCATGCCGTCCAGGAGAACGTCTACGCCGGCCCGGCGATGACGCGCCGGGCGACCTACATGTACGGCACCCTGCTGGACCGCGGGCCGCTGGGCCAGGTGGGTTGCGGGCTCGGCCAGGCGCCGTCCACCGGCGAGGTGGCCGTCATCGTGCCCACCATCGACATCCGGGAGACCGGGGAGACGCACACCATCGACGGTGTGGACATCGAATTCCAGATGGCGCCCGGCACCGAGGCGCCCGCCGAAATGCATTTCTATTTCCCGCGTTTCCGCGCATTGTGTATGGCCGAGAACGCCACTCACAACCTGCACAACCTGCTGACCTTGCGCGGCGCGTTGGTGCGCGACCCGCACGCCTGGTCCGGCTATCTCACCGAGGCGATCGACACCTTTGCCGACCGCGCCGACGTGGTGTTCGCCTCCCACCACTGGCCGACCTGGGGACGCGACCGCATCGTGGAATTCCTTTCCCTGCAACGAGATATGTACGCCTACCTGCACGACCAGACCCTGCGGCTGCTCAACAAGGGCTACACCGGCGTCGAGATCGCCGAGATGTTCAAGATGCCGCCCGCGCTGGAGCGGGCCTGGCACACCCACGGGTACTACGGGTCGGTCAGCCACAACGTCAAGGCCGTCTACCAGCGCTACATGGGCTGGTTCGACGGCAATCCCGGCCGGCTGTGGCCCCATCCGCCCGAGGCCCTCGCCCCGCGCTACGTCGACGCGATGGGCGGTATCGACCGGGTGGTGGATCTCGCCCGCTCGGCCTTCGACACCGGTGACTTCCGCTGGGCGGCAACGCTGCTCGATCACGCGATCTTCACCGACAGCGACCACGCGGCGGCCCGCGCGTTGTACGCCGACACACTGGAGCAGCTGGCCTACGGCGCCGAGAACGCCACCTGGCGCAACTTCTTCATGAGCGGCGCGACCGAATTGCGGGACGGCAATTTCGGCACCGCCGTGACGGCGGCGTCGGCCTCGATGCTCAACCAGCTGACCCCCGAGCAGATCTTCGACAGCTTCGCCCTGCGGGTCGACGGGCCGCGCGGCTGGGACCTCGACATCGCACTGGACATCTCGTTCGCCGACCTGGCCGCCAACTATCG
The DNA here is from genome assembly GCA_002102225.1 of Mycobacterium interjectum. GTDB lineage: Bacteria > Actinomycetota > Actinomycetes > Mycobacteriales > Mycobacteriaceae > Mycobacterium > Mycobacterium interjectum_B. Next base: position 7,773 of record LQPB01000064.1, on the reverse strand, counting down.
GCTCACCCTGCGCAACGGCGTGCTGGTCTATCGGAAGGCGGCCGCCGACGCGGCGACAGCCGCCGTTACGGTCAAGCTGGACAAGAAGTTTCGACTGCTGACGGCGGCGATGGGCGACTTCGCCTCGCCCGGACTCGAAATCTCCGGCGACCAGGCGGCGCTGCAGGCGTTTTTGGGTGTGCTCGACGAGCCCGACCAGAACTTCAACATCGTCACGCCGTAACCAGCCTGCGCGTGGAACTACTGCGGCACGTCGATGACGACCTTGCCCAGCACCTTGCGCTCGGAAACGTGCCGCAGCGCGGCCGCGGTTTCGGATAGCGGGAACCGCGCGCCGATGTGGGGCCGGATGGTGCCGGCGGCGAACATCTGGGACAGCTCGGCCATGTCGCGCGCGGCGTCGTCGGGCCGGTCGCCCATGAAGGTACGAATCTCCATGCCGCGGATGGTGATTCCCTTCAGCAGGACCAGGTTCAGCGGGATGGACGGGATGCTGCCCGAGGCGTAGCCGAGCGTGACGAAGGTGCCGCCCCGGGCCAGGCCCCGCAGCGCCGGCTCCGCGTAGGACCCGCCGACGGGGTCCAGGACCACGCGGGCGGCGTCGCCGGTGAGCTCGCGGATCCGGGTTTTCAGGTCTTCGTGGTCGTAGTCGACGGTGGCCTGAGCCCCGCGCCGCCGGCACAGCTCCAGCTTTTCCGGGCTGGACGCCGCGGCCAGCACCCGGGCCTTCATCGCCACCGCCAGATCGACGGCGGCCAGACCCACACCACCGGCGGCTCCCAGGACCACCACCCAATCACCTTGCGCCACTTCGGCGATCGACCGCAGCGCGTGATACGCGGTTCGATACGTGACGCCGAACGCCGCGGCGGAGGCGAAGTCGGCGCCCTCCGGAATGGGGGCCACCGAGCCCGCATCGAGCAGGGCCTGCTCCGCGAACGCCCCGGTCGGCGTGGTCGCGAACACCCGCTGGCCGCGCCGATACGGGGTGCCGTCACCGACGGCCAGCACTTCCCCGGCCAGCTCGCTGCCCGGGATGAACGGCACCGGGATCTTGACCTGATACTTGCCGGCGATCAACAGCACGTCGGGAAAGTTGACGGCCGCGGCGTGCACGCGAACCACGAGCTGGCCGGGGCCGGGCACCGGATTGGGGACGTCGTCGATGACCAGGTCCTCCGGCGAGCCATAGGCGCGGCAGACGGCGGCGCGCATCATCCGACCCCCAGGCCGCGCAGGCAGAATCCCACCAGGTGTGCGATGTCGTCCGGTTCGGGCCGGTTGGCGGAACCGACATATCGCCGCATGGCCGCGACGGAGCAGCAGAACACCGCGTCGACGTCGCGGTCGACGTCGGTGCTGCCCAGCGCCGCAACGGGTTCGGTGAGAAGATCCCGCAGCGGTCGCAGCATCTCCTGGTCGACCATCCGCGAATTGGCGCCGGCCGACATCTGCCCGGCCGCCGCGCGGCTCATGCTGATCAGGTGTGGGTCGGCGACCTGCGCCAGCGTGCCCTCGATCCAGCGCGCCACCTTGTCCTGCGGCCGGGACTCCTTGGCCATCTGGTGCTGCAGGTAGGACACGACGATGGCAACCCCGCGTTCCATCACCGCGAGGATGAGGTCGTCCTTGCCGGCGAAATACCGGTAGAACGCCTTGTTCGACGAGCCCGCCTCCGTGACGATGTCGCTGACCCGGGGCGCCTCCGGCGCGACCCGTTCCATGACGCGCACCGCGGCGGCCAGGATGCGCTCGACCTCCTCGGTCGCCTCCCGCTGGCGCTCGTCGAGGGCCCGCTCGACCGCCGCGACCACCCGGCTATTGGGCTTGCTAGTTGTCAATGAGTTCACCGTATTTGGCGCGGGCCGCCGCGCGCCGGACGTCCAGCATCTCGCTCGGCCAGTCCCCGTCCTCGGCCTCGTAGCCCTTGAGGAGCATCCGCGCCAGGTTGACCTTGTGCGCCTCGGTCGGCCCGTCGGCCAGTCCGAGCGCGATGCCGCCGAGCAGCACGTTGACCAACGGCAGTTGGTCGGTGAGCCCCAGCGCGCCATGGACCTGGATGGCCCGCAGCGCAATCGATTTCAGCACCTGCGATGCCAGGATCTTGCAGGCGGCGATCTCGGCGCGGGCGGCGCGCTCGTCGCCGTTGTCGATCAGCCAGGCGGCGTGCAGCACGGTCAGCCGGAACGGCAACAGCTCGGTGTACGAATCGGCGACGAACTCCTGCACCAACTGCTTGTCGGCCAGCGAGCTGCCCTGGGTGAAGCGGCTTTTCGCGCGCCGGGACATCATCTCGACGGCACGCTGCGCCATGCCGATCGAGCGCATCGCGTGATGCAGCCGCCCGCCGGCCAGCCTTGTCTGCAATATCAGGAAGCCTTGACCCGGTTCGCCCAGCAGCGCGTCGGAAGGCACCCGCACCCCGTCGTATCGGACGAGGGAATGCCCGGGCTCATGCGGGTCCGCGCCGACGAGGTGGTGGGTGGCTTCGACGTTCAGGCCCGGGGTTCCGGCCGGAACGAGGAACGTGGAGGCGCCCTGATGCACGGGCACGTCCGGATCGGTGATCGCCACCACGATGAAGAACGAGGCGACGGAGGCGTTGGACGAGAAGTACTTTCGGCCCGTGATGACCCAGTCGTCGCCGTCCCGTTCGGCCCGGGTGGTGAAGACCCGGGGATCGGCCCCGCCCTGCGGCTCGGTCATCGAGAAGCACGAAAAGATTTCCCCGGACAGCAGCCCGGCCAGGTAGCGCTCCTTCTGCTCCGGGGTTCCGAAGCGCGCGATGATCTCCGCATTGCCCGTGTCGGGCGCCTGCGTTCCGAACACGATCGGCGCCCACGGGCTGCGGCCCAGGATCTCGTTGATCAGCGTCAGCTTGACCGCCCCGAAGCCCTGCCCGCCCAGCTCGGGGCCCAAATGCGGTGCCCACAGGCCGTTGTCGCGAACTTGCTGCTTGAGTGGGTCGACGATGCGGCGCCGCTCGTCGTTGAGCGGCAGGAACTCGCAGCCCGGGAACAGCACCTCGAGGGGTTCCACCTCCTCGCGCACGAATTCGCGGATCCAGTCCAGCTTCTTCTCGAACTCCGGTTCGGTGGAAAAGTCCCAAGGCATTCGATACTCCTAGGTGTCAGGGGATCCCGCCGTCGGCGCGCAGGATCGAGCCGGTGGTGAAACTGGAGGCGTCGGACGCCAGAAACAGAGCGGCACCGACGATTTCACGCGGGTCGCCGGCGCGCCGCAAAGCCAGGTGGCCGAACGGTTTGCCCTCGGCGCGGTCGAGATTCCAGGCCTTGCTGACGTCGGTGAGAAACGGCCCCGCCATCAACGTGTTCACCCGGACGGCCGGTCCGAACGCCTTCGCCAGGGCTTCGGTCATGGCGTTGAGCCCGGCCTTGGCCGCGGCATAGGGAATGATGTCGGGGGCCGGGCGCAGCGATCCGGCGGTACTCACGTTGATGATGGATCCGCGACCGGCCGCCACCATCCGCTCGCCCACCAACGCCGACAACCGGAACGGCCCCTTGAGATTCAGGTTGAGCACCGCGTCGAACAGCTTCTCGGTGACATCGGTCAGCTTGTCGTACAACGGTGACATGCCGGCGTTGTTGATCAACGTGTCCACCTTGCCGAACCGCTGATAGGTCGCGTCGACCAGGCCGTCGAGCTGTTCCCAGCGCCCGACGTGCACCTGGTAGGGCATGGCGGAACGGCCCGTCTCGGCCTCGATCTCCTTGGCGGTGGCCACGCAGTTGTCCATGTTGCGGCTCGCGATCACCACGTCGGCGCCGCAGTGCGCGACGCCGAACGCCATCTCGCGCCCCAGGCCACGGCTGCCGCCGGTGATCAGCACCACCCGGTCGGTGAGGTCGAAAAGCTGGTCGGCGTAGGCCATTTCAGCGGCCGCTCGACGGCAGGGACCGGGCGAGCTCCGCCGCGGTGGCGATCAGGCGGGGGATCATCGCCCCGAAGGTGTCTTGGATCTGCGGGTCCACCTTCCCGGTGCGCACGCCCGCCGCATAGGTCTTCTCCAGCACGATCCCCAGCTTCCAGTTGGCCAGCACCAGGTAGTAGTCGATGTGCTCGGTGGACAGCCCACTGACTTTCTCGTAGTGCGCGAGCAATTCGCTGCGCGTCGGCATGCCCCGCATGTCCAGATAGAACCCGTCGGTGCTGGGCTCCTCGCCGGCGTAGCCCAGCAGCGCCCACGCGAGATCGAGCAGCGGATCACCGACCGTCGTCATCTCCCAGTCCACGATCGCGGCCAGCCGCGCCGGCTCCCCGTGCGCGAACATCACGTTGGCGAACTGGTAGTCGCCGTGCATGATGCCCGGCCGGTAGCTCGCCGGCCGGTTGTTGCGCAGCCAGCCGGCGGCCTCGTCCAGCCCGGGCAGCTCGCGCACCTTGTAGGCGTCGAGGAACGTCAGCCAGCGGTCGACCTGGCGCTCGTGGAATCCGTCCGGGCGGCCGAAGCCCTCGAGCCCCTGCGCGCGCCAATCCACCCGGCCGAGCTTGGCGGCGCCCTCGACGAGCTGGAACGCGAGCCCGCGGCGGGCGCTCAGGTCGGTGTCGAACGGCGCCTGCCACCCGCCGTCCATCGGGCTCCACCCGTCGATCGCCTGCATCACGTAGAACGGCATGCCCAGCACGGCGCCGGTGTCGTCGGCCGCCACCAGCGCCGCGTGCGGGACGTCGGTCCCCGACAGCGCGCGGACCAGCCGGATTTCCCGCAGCAAGCCGTCGATACGGGCCGCGTCGGCGCGGGCGCCGGGCATCCGAAGCACCATCCGCTGCCCGCCCCGCTCGACCAGGTAGAGGGTGTTCTGCGAACCGCCCTTCAGCGGTTGCAGCACCGGTTGCTCGCCGCCGCCCGGTGCGTCGTTCGCATCGAGCCAGCGGGCAAGAACGCCCGCGTCCAGTTGGGATTCGCTGACACTCGTCATAGGCTGCACACCCCGCTCTCTGCACAGAGAATAGCATTCTCCGCGGCTGTACCAGCCCGCGGTCGCGTCATCATTCCGGCTTGTGGGCGCTGAGCAGGAAGCCGGGAGCCAGGAAATGGCCTTCGTCGTCACGCTCGACGCCCGAGGCCAGGCCGGGGGCAGAAGCGAGTGCCGCGGCGTTGCCGTACAGCTTTGCGGGGCGGATGTCCTCGACCCGCCACCGCTGCCCGACGGCGTCGCGCAACTCGGCCTCGGTGAAGCCGCGCGGGCCGGGACCGCCACTGTCGCACAGCGCGCCGGCGGCGAACGCCAGGATGTACAGCGCCGCGCCCGGCGCGGCGGCCCGAGAGATCGACTGCAGGTAGTCCTGGCGTCGCTCGGGCGGCAGCGTGTGGAACAGCCCGCTGTCCAGGATCGTCGAGAAGCGGCCGTCATAGCCCCGGAAGCTGGTGACGTCGGCCTGCGCGAAGGTCGCCGTCGTCAATCCCCGGGCGGCCGCCGCCGCCGTCGCCGCCGCGACCGCGGTCCCGCTGGCGTCCAGGCCGACCACGGTGTAGCCGCGCGCCGCGAGGGCCAGCGACAGCTCGGCATGGCCGCAGCCGGCGTCCAGGACATCGCTGCGGACCTTGCCTTGGTCGATCAGAAGGGCCAGCTCGGGCTGCGGCCGGCCGATGCTCCACGGTGGCGGTGTTTCCTGCCGATAGGCGGCGTCCCAATCCATGCCCGGCTGGGTCATCTCTCCCCCTTTGAGGCGCGATGAGAAACTGGCGCTGCCCACAATCCGACGACGGGAACAAACATGCAAGTGTTGCTGGTCCGCCACGCGTTACCGCTGCGCAGCGAACACGGCGAGGGCTCCGATCCGAATCTGTCGGAGGGCGGGTTGGCTCAGGTCAAACGGCTGCCCGACGCGCTCGCGAGGTTTCCGATAGCGCGCGTGGTGAGCAGCCCGCAGCGCCGCGCGATCCAGACCGCCGAACCCGTCGCGGCGGCCCGCGGGCTCAGCGTCGAAATCGACCACCGGTTCGCCGAATACGACCGCGACCTTCCGGTCTACATCCCCGTCGAGCAGATCAAGGCGGAACGACCCGAGGAGTGGGCGCGCCTGGCCCAGGGGCATCTACCCAGTGCGGTTGACGAGGACGCGTTTCGGGCACGCGTCCGCGCGGCGGTCGACGACCTGGTCACCGCCGCCGATCCGGAGGACACGGTCGCGGTGTTCAGCCACGGCGGCGTGATCAACGTGCTGCTGCACGAGATCCTCGACACGGCCCGGTTGTTGTCGTTTCCCGTCGACTACGCGTCGGTGACCCGGCTGTTGTTCTCGCGGTCCGGCGAGGCGACGGTGGCGGGGGTCAACACCGTCGAGCACGTGTGGGACCTGTTGCCCCGAAATCAGCGGTGGTGAACTTGGCCGGCACCGGCGGTGGTAAACAATTTCGAGTGACTCCAACTGACCGACTCGAAGGGCTGGACCTGGCCTCGCTGGACCGGTACCTGCGCTCCCTCGGGATTGGCCGCGACGGCGAGCTGCGGGGCGAGTTCATCTCCGGTGGTCGCTCGAACCTGACGTTCCGGGTGTACGACGACGCGACGAGCTGGCTGGTCCGCCGCCCTCCGCTGCACGGGCTGACACCGTCGGCACACGACATGGCCCGCGAATACAAGGTCGTCGCCGCGCTGCAGGGCACCCCCGTCCCGGTGGCGCGCACGATCGCGCTGTGCGAGGACGACTCGGTGCTGGGTGCGCCGTTCCAGATCGTCGAATTCGTTGCCGGGCAGGTGGTGCGCCGCCGCGCGCAACTCGAAGCGTTCAGCCGCACCGTCATCGACGGTTGCGTCGACTCGCTGATCCGGGTGCTCGTCGATCTGCACAGCGTCGACCCGAACGCCGTGGGGCTGGCCGACTTTGGCAAGCCCAGCGGGTATCTGGAGCGGCAGGTGCGGCGGTGGGGTTCGCAGTGGGAGCTGGTGCGCCTGCCCGACGATCACCGCGACTCCGACGTCGAGCGACTGCATTCGGGCCTGCGGCAATCGATTCCGCAGCAGAGCCGGACCTCGATCGTGCACGGCGACTACCGGATCGACAACACCATCCTGGACGCCGACGATCCGACGACGGTGCGCGCCGTCGTGGACTGGGAGCTGTCCACCCTGGGCGACCCGCTGTCCGACGCCGCCCTGATGTGTGTCTACCGTGACCCGGCGCTGGACCTGATCGTCAACGCGCAGGCCGCCTGGACATCGCCGCTGTTGCCGACGGCCGACGAGCTGGCGGACCGCTATTCGCTGGCGGCGGGGCTCCCGCTGGCGCATTGGGAGTTCTACATGGCGCTGGCCTACTTCAAGCTCGCCATCATCGCCGCCGGCATCGACTTCCGCCGGCGGATGTCGGACCTGGCCGGCGGCACGGAGTCAGAGCACACCCCCGAGGTCGTCGCGCCCCTGATCTCGCGCGGACTGGCCGAGCTCGCCAAGCTGCCCGGGTAGGCGGCCGGCGCTCAGGAATTCGGGTGCGCCGCCAGGTGATGCTTCTTGGCCGCACGGCGCAGCTGAAGGATCCGCGCGGTGCCCGCCGCCACGGTGATCAGCCCGCCCACCACCGCCGCCAGCAGGATCGCCACGCCCAGCGGCAGGCTCCAGCGCCAGCCGAAGAACGCGAACGACGCCGAACTCGTGTTCTGGGCTATGAAGATGAGCAACAGGATCAGGGTCAGAAAGCCGACGGTCAGGGACGTCCACAGGGCGCCGGCGCGGGTGAACCCGACGGCCGGCTCCGTGGTGGTCGCGCCACCCTGGGAAGGCGGGGGTGGCGGGACCACCACGGAGC
>LQPB01000063.1 GCA_002102225.1 Mycobacterium interjectum | reverse complement strand
CCCCACCGACCGCTACCCCCGCTGCACCGACTTCGCCACCGCCCTGGCCAACCAACTCCACACCGCCGCTCAACACACGCGCTCCCCCGCCCCGGCGGCCCCACCGCGACCGCCCGAACCACCCGCCGCCGCACCACCACGGGTGAGGCCGCCACGTCGGCGGCGCGTGCTGGCCGCCGCGTCGCTGGCGGTCGCCGCGGTCGCGGTGACGGTGGCGGCCCTGCTCGTGATACCTCGCATCGGCGGTGGTTCGTCTCATTCGGCGCAACCGGGCGGACCGCAGCAGGATGCCGCCAGGCAGGCCGGGCAGAGATACCTCGAGGCGCTGGCCCGTGGCGACGCCGCGGGCGCGCTCGCGGTGAGCGCAAACCCGCCGGCGACGACTCAATTTTTGACGGCCGATGTGCTGCGCGCCCAGCTCGCGGCCGCCCCCATCACCGCGGTCACCGTCACGCCGGCCCCCGCGGCACCCGGCGACGACCCGGCCGATGTCCAGTACGTCATGTTGTCGGCCAAGTTCGGCCCGACGCTGTCGCAGGCCCGTGTCGGCGTGCACCGCAACGGCGACGAATGGAAGCTCGACGGCGGCACCGTCGCGGTCGACATCGGGTCACCGGGATCGAACAACGCCTCGCTCAAGGCGGTGGCGTTGTGGGGTGTCGCCACCAACGGGGCCTCGCCCGTCGCGGTTTTCCCCGGCGCGCTTGCTGTCTCGTCGAGCAATCCCAATATCGACATCACCGCGCAGGCGCAGCCGGTGTTGCTGGACGGGCTGACCGGCGCCGCCGACCGCCCCACCATCCAACCGGTGGCCACCCTCAACGACGTGGGGCGCCAAGCCGTCAAGATGGCCCTGGACAGCTGGACGCGCCACTGCTTTCGCGGCGTCGCGCCGCCCCCCGACTGTTCGACGCTGGACACCGGCAACAACACCGTGGTCGTCGACGGCGGGGGGGATTTCAGCAAAGTGACCTTCGCCTTCGATCCGAACACGATGGCGGTGACGACCAGCGGACCCATCGTCTACCACGGCCGTGCCGCCGGCATCGCCGACTACACGGTGAGCTCCGTCCCGATCGGCACGGTAGACCTGACAAAGGAGCCGCCGGTGTTCGTTCGCACCGCCCGCGGATGACGCCGCAGCTGCGGGGCGATTTGGGCCGATCCGACCGCTCCGACGTTTAGGATGCGGCCATGCCGTTGAGTGAGGGGGCTCGGTTCGCGGGCTATACGGTGGTGCGGCTGTTGGGGGCCGGGGGTATGGGCGAGGTGTATCTGGTGCGCCATCCCCGGTTGCCGCGCTTTGAGGCGCTGAAGATCCTGCGCGCCGATCTGTCGGCAGACCCCGACTACCAGCAACGCTTCAACCGCGAAGCCGACCTGGCCGGGGCGCTGTGGCACCCCCACATCGTCGGGGTACAGGACCGGGGCGAGTTCGAGGGCCAACTGTGGATCACCATGGACTACGTCAACGGCCCCGACGTCGGCGCGCTGCTCAGACAGCACTACCCCACCGGCATGCCGCCGGCCCAGGTCATCGACATCATGACCGCCGTCGGCGCGGCCCTAGACCACGCCCACCACCGCGGCCTGCTGCACCGCGACGTCAAACCCGCCAACATCATGGTCAGCCACCCCGACGACGGCGGCACACCACGAATCATGTTGAGCGACTTCGGCATCGCCCGCCCCGTCGACGACACCACCGGGCTCACGGTGACCAACATGACCGTGGGCACCGTGGACTACTGCTCACCCGAACAACTGCTGGGCCACCAACTCGACCCCCGCGCAGACCAATACTCCCTGGCCGCCACCGCCTATCACCTGCTCACCGGCACCAAACCGTTCGCCAACCCCAGCCCCGTCGCCGTCATCAGCGCCCACCTCACCCAGCGCCCCCCACTACCCGGCACCATCCGCCCCCACCTGGCCGGCACCGACCCCGTCTTCGCCCGCGCCCTGGCCAAAACCCCCACCGACCGCTACCCCCGCTGCACCGACTTCGCCACCGCCCTGGCCAACCAACTCCTCACGCCCACAACGATTTCCGCGCCGCACGACCCGATGCTGCGTGCCCCGGCGCCGGTCGCCGGTTTCGCGCCGCCCGCCCCGACCGGGCACCCGGTCGGGCCCGCACCGGCGCCTCCGCCCTTGGCGCCCCCGCCGTGGGCGGCCGCCGCACCCCCGCGGCGCGGTCGCAAACGCCTTGTGGTGGCGGCTCTTTCGGCGCTGGCCGTGCTCGCCGTGCTGGCCGGCGTGGGCACCGTGACGGCCAACAAGCTGATCGCCCATAACGCGTCCAAACATGCCGCGCAAGACCGCGAAGCCGCCCGGCTGGCCGGACAGCACTACCTGGAGGCGCTCGCCGTCGGCGACGCCCGGGCGGCGCTGGCGCTGGGCGCGCAGCAGCCGCCGACGCCCCAGCTGCTCACCGATAAGGTGCTGCGGGCGCAGCTGGCCACCACGCCGGTCACCGACATCGTCGTCACCAATGACTCGACCCAGGACCAGGGCGCGGCGGCCGATGCCCAGCGCCTGGTCATGGCCGCGAACTTCGGCACCACCCCATCCAAGACCGTGCTGTGGGCGCACAAGAAGGACGGCCAATGGAAGCTCGACGTCACCACCATCGAGGTGACCATCGACAAGCCGGCCAACGCGGATGAAGCGATGAAAACCGTCGCGATCTACGGGGTGGGGACCAACGGCGCCAACCCCGTCTCAGTATTTCCCGGCACTCCCGCGGTCTCATCGACCAACCGCTACATCGACATCACCGCGGCGACGAAACCGTTGCTCCTCGAGTCCCTCACCGACACGAACAATCGGTCCAGTATCCAGCCGACCGTCGCACTCAACGACGCCGGGCGCCAGGCCTCCCTGACCGCCGTCGACACCAAGATCCACTCCTGCTTCACCGGAGTGGCGCCGCCGCAGGGGTGCTGCCCACCGGGCGGGTGCCAGTTCACCGGTGGCCCCGGGACCGATTACGACACGCTGAAGATCGACAAGATCGAAAGCACCCAGGACATGAACTACGAGCTTGACCCCAACGTCATGAAAGTTCACGTCACGGGAACGATCAATTACTCCGCGCAGGTGCAAGTCAACTCGCAGCCGAAGACGCTCCGCGACGCGATGCGCGTGGACAGCTTCGTCGATCTGACGAAAGACCCGCCCGTCTACGCGGGCCGAACTCACTGAGCAACAGCCGGCGCCCCGGCCATGCCGCGTTTTCGTTCCCGGACAGGGCCGGACGGCTATCGTTTCCTGGACCACAGTTTGCTGGGAGGCTGATGTGGACGGGACGCCGTTCGGCAGGTACCGCTTGATCGCTCCGCACCACCGACACGCCTGGCCGCGCTGATGCTCACCGACGACTCGCTGTGGATCCTGCAATGGGATCGGCGAATGCCGCTCAACTTCGACCTCGGCCCGCTGCACGTGCACCTGTACGCGCGCTCGGTGTTCTTCATGTGGGTCACCGTGGTGATCCTGGTGATCGCCGGAGTCGTGGTGCTGGCGTCGCGCCGGCGTGAGCTGATTCGGCGATGGACCACGTGGGTGATGATCGCGCCGGTGGTCGGTATCCCCATCTGGATCGGACGGGGCACCACCGCGGTGCTGGCCGCGGCGCTGGCCGTGGTCGCGGTGTTCGAGTACGCGCGCCTGGTGAAACTCGGCAAGGTCGACACCTATCTGCTGCTGGCGCTGGCCGTGCTGTATCCCGCCGCGGCGTGGCTGCACCCACCGCTGCTGCGGCTCGCGCCGATCATCGTGCTGGCGTGCGCGTTGCCCTCGGTGTTCAGCGGCGATGTCGAGCACGGCAGCAGGCGCACCACGTTCACCGCGTTCGGTTCGGTGTGGATCTGCTGGTCCCTGGCGCACCTGGTGACGCTGTGGTCGGACGCGTACCTGGTGTGCTTCGCGGCCGCGGCCACCGACGTCGCCGCCTGGTGCGGCGGGAAAGGCCTGCGCCACTTCCGGTGGGCCCGCACACCGTTGTCGCCGCTGAGCCCCAACAAGACGGTGGGCGGCCTGGTCGGCGCGGTGGTCGGGGCGTTTCTGGTGCTGGCCTTGCTGGGCACCGTGACGGTCGGCCTGCTGGTCGCGGTGGCGTTCGGCGGCGTGCTCGGGGACCTGGTCGAATCCATGGTGAAGCGGCAGGCCCAGGTCAAAGACGCCGGCACGTGGTTGCCGGGCTTCGGCGGTCTGCTCGACCGGATCGACTCCCTGCTGCTGGTGCTGCCGCTGGCCTATCTGCTCGGCTGAGCGGCCGCGTCACGCGGCGCGCGCCAGCTCCGCGCGGTTCGCCGGAGTGCCGTCGCGCAACGCCATGACCCGCTCGCGCAGCTCCGGCGCCGAGGCGCCGTGCGGGTCGACGGGCTCACCGATCCGGACCTGCATCGGCGCGTGGGAGATGAAGCTGGCGCCCTTGGGTAGCACCTCGGCGGTGCCCAGCACGGCCACCGGGACGACGGGCACCCCGCAGTCGCGCGCCAAGCGCACTGCGCCGGAGCGGAATTCGCCGATGCTGCCGTCCGTGGAGCGGGTGCCCTCCGGGTAGATGACGACGGTGCGTCCGGCCTCGAGCGCCGGGCGCGCCGCGGCCAGCAACTGGGCGTAGGTGTCGGCGCCCGAGCGCCGCACCGGCAGCACCCCGATCAGCGAGGCGGCCACGAAACGGCGCACCGGCACGTCGAACCAGTAATCTGCGGCCGCGGCGAACACCGGCTGGGCGCCGGCGGGCAGCGCGGCCAGCAGCACCGCGGTGTCGGCGTGCGAGCAGTGGTTGGCCACCACGACGCACCCGCCCGACACGCGCCAGCGCCCGGTGACGGTCAGCCCGCCCGAAACGGCGCACACGGACCGCCACAGCCGGTGCCGCAGCGTGCTCGTGATCCGGCTCGCGCTCATGACGCCGACACCTCGCCCCGCTGCTTCGCCGCCAGCTCACGACGGGCTGCCCGCAACCGCAGGGTCGCGGTGATCAGCGACCCGTTCACCAGCTGGGTTGAGACCACGGGCAGGATGACCGGGAACGCGGTCGCCAGCAGGACGAACAGGCAGCGTTCGGTCTTGCCGAGCGGGCCGCCGTTGCGCCGCTCCGCCCCGGCCGCCGCCGCGGCCAGCGACGCGAAGGTGGGCAGCGTCGCGGCGAGCGCCGCCACCAGCACCATGAGCACCGGCCAGGACAACCAGTGCAGGCCGGGGCCGCGCTGGCGCGCCGCCCACACCGCCAGTCCAGCGAAGGTCAGCAGGTCCGAGGCGCGGTCGCCGATTTCGTTGACGACGAATCCCCACGGCCGGCTCACGCCCCGAGCGCGAGCGACCGCGCCGTCCAGATTCGCCCCGGCCAGCCGCAGCGCCAGGAACAGCGCCGTCAGCGGCCACCATCCCAGCGCGACGGTGACGCCCGCCGCGCCGGCCGCCACGACCCCGGCCGCGGTGAACGCGTCCGGGGAGATACGGCGCGCCACGGCGGCATTCACGATCGGCGTCAACCGGCGGGTGTACCACGGCTTCAGCGCGTACAGACCCTGCCATTTCCGGGGAACACGTTCGAGCGATGCGGCGGGCAGCGGGACCACCGCGCCGCTGACGACCTGGGGCCGGGAAAGCGTGGTCGTGTCCGTCGCCGCGAGCGAGCGCGATCCCGTCGTGTAGCAGCCACGGTGGGCGATGCGGGGCTCGCTCACGGGGGTCAGCGCTCCGATGCTCCGCATGCGCAGCGTCGGCGCGTTGTCGAGGTCGGTGCTCACGGGGTGTTTCCTCTCGCTGGGTGGTCTGTAGTTGTGTGCAAGTCGACACCGCCCGCGCCGCTACCGGTCCCAACATCGGAACCGCCGCCGCGCGGTGAGCCGCTCGCTAGGTAAGAGCCACCGCTCCCCCGCGGTCGGACACTTTCTTCGCGAAACTTCTGGCGGGCCGGTCGCCGTGACCGGCAGCACATACGTAACTCCCCAGCGCTTGCCGGTCCGTCGCGAAGTTCTTGCGGAATTCTTGCGGCCGCTCGGAGAGAGAAAAGCCGGGGTTTCAGTTACCGTTCAACCAAGTCATTCGTGACTCGGAGCCGGTTTGCCAGCATCGGGAAGGCCATGATTATCGGTCGCACTCAGTGGTCGGCGGCGTGCGTGGGCCTGCTGTCGGCCGCCACCCTGCTCAGCGCGGCTCCCGCGCCGGCGGATCCGATCGACGACGCGTTCGTTGCGGCCCTGGCCAAGAACGGGATTTCCCTGTCCGACCGCAACACCGCGGTTTCGCTGGCTCACACGGTGTGCGCCGGCTTCGACAAGGGCCAACCGTCCACCCAGCTCGCGATGCGCATCGTGAAAGACACCGATCTGTCGGCGAAACAAGCCGGCTATTTCGTCGGCGTTTCGGTGGCCGCCTACTGCCCCCAGTACCGCGGAAACACCGACAACTCGTTCAACTGGGCGGTGCCGTTTCCCCCGATGATGTGAGCCCGGGCGGCGCTTTCGCCCGCGGTGCGGCGGGGTTGGTTTTGGATCGACGTGCTTCGCCCGCACAAAGGGGAACCATGACCCATTCGAGGCTTGGTCGCGGGGCGTGGTCGGCACTTTTTGCCGTGCTGCTGTCGGTCGCTGCCCCGCTCGGCGCGGCACCGGCGTCGGCGGACCAGAACGACGACGCTTTCATCGCCGCGCTGCTCAACCAGGGCCTCCCGGTTCCCGACAACGACGCCGCGATCCAGGAGGGCCGCACCATGTGCGCCCTACTCGACCAGGGCACCACGCGACCCTTGCTGGTGATGAGGCTGATGCGGGACACCAATCTCACGGCACGGCAAGCCGGCTTCTTCCTGGGCATTTCCGCGTCCGCCTATTGCCCGCAATACAGGACGACGGTGTCCGGGTAAGTTCTAGCGTCCCCGGACTCCGCCGTCGACGACGCGCACCGGCTTGTGCGGATAGCGTCGCTCGGCGTGCGCCTTCGCCCGCGAGTTCGGCAGCACGTACAGCGTTTCCTTCTTGTCCTGCAACGGTTTCAACACCAGGTCCATGAACCCCTTGCGGTCCTCGAGGTACGGTTCGATGACGTCCTCCCCCGCCGGGCACACCGCCAGGCAGTACGCGGCCTTGTAATTGGGCTTGAAGGCCAGGCTCTGCCACATCGAGGCGTTCTCCGAATCGCTTACCCGCGAACGGAAATCAGCCGCGTCGGCGCTGTCGGCGACGGTCTGCACCCAGTCGGTGAACCCGCCCATGAACTCGCGATAGTTGTGCACCGAGCAGGAGACGAAGTCGAAATCGCCGTCCTTGCCAATCGCGCCGACGGGGCAGGCCGCCACACACAACTTGCATTCCAGGCACGGGCTGTAGTCGAGCGGCCGGCCGTAGCTGCTGATCGGTGCGTCCACCAAGATCGTGCCGAGCAGGATGAAGTTGCCGAACTTCGGGTGAATCACGTTGCGGTGAATGCCCATAACCCCGAGGCCTGCGGCCACGGCGACGGGCTTGTGCGCCACCACCCAGATCCGGCCGGGGAAGTTGTCCATCTCCATCGGGAAGGTCGCCGACGGGTTGAGCGCCCGATAGCCGGCGTCCTGCAGCCGTCGCACGATGCGGTGGGCCGCTTCGTTGAGCAGCTCGCCGCTGCGGTGGAACTCCTGGTTTGCCACGCTGCGCGCTCTGGACCGCACGTTGTCGCGGTTCATCTTGACCACGAGCGAGATGTAGCTCTTGGTTCCCGGCAGCGCGGCCTCGACGTGCTCGGCCTCGGAGGCCAGGTCGGGGTTGTCGATGCTGGCGAATGCCACGTCGTCGACGCCGGCGGCCAGGCACATCTCGCGCAGCCAGTCGGCGTCCAGCGGCCCGGGCCGCTGCGTCGTGCGCGAGCGCACCCGCCGCACGGTGGGGTGCTCGGCCAGTCGGGAGGGAAGTTTGTCGGCCATGCTAAGTATAGTACACAATACTTAGCTTGAAGAAGAGCACGGGCTGGAGTTCCTCGCAATTCACGGTCCGCGAACCGCGCTCGGTCGGGCCGTCGCCTCTGATCGCTCGCCGAGCGTGCCGCCAGCGTCAGGTGCGCCGCCTCACCGGCCGTGCTGCGGCTGACTCTGGACGCCGAAAAGCACGCGGCGACTCAGCATCCGCCAATCGGTTTGGGCGTGGCTGGGGCCACGGCGCGCGATTTCCTCGATCCCGAACCGGTCATGCAGCCGGACCAACCATTGCGGCGCCCACCAGTTGGCCCGGCCGAGCAGATGCATAATCGCCGGCACCAGCAACATCCGCACCAACGTGGCGTCGACCAGCACCGCCACCGTGAGCCCGAACCCGAACAGCCGCATGAGCGACACCTGGGCGGCCATCAGCGCGACGAACGAGATCGCCATGATCAGCGCCGCGGCCGTGATCACCCGCCCGGTGTGGGCCACGCCCAGCGCGATGCTCTTGTCGTTCGCGCCCCAGCCCCGGTGCGAGGTCAGCCAGTACTCCCGGATCCGCGCAATCAGGAACACCTCGTAGTCCATCGAAAGCCCAAAGGTGATGCAGAACAACAACACCGGCAGGTCCACCCCGATCGTGCCGGTCGCGGCCGTGCCCAGCCCGCCCAGGTGCCCCTGTTGGAACACCCACACCACCGCGCCGAACGCCGCGGCCAGCGACAGGGTGTTCGTCACCAGCGCCTCGAAGGGCAACACCGCGCTCCCGGTCAGCAAGAACACCAGGACCAGGGTGATCACGGCGATGACCGCGAGCACGCTCGGCAGGCGCGTTGTGATCGCGTGCACGGTGTCGCGATCGCTTTGTGCCGCGCCGGTGAACTGCACCGGTCTGCCCGCCAGGGTGGCGACGGCGTGCAGCCGGTCGAGCTGGGTGGCCGACGCGGCGGAATACAGCGGCGCGACGGTGCTCACCGTCAGGAAGGCGCTGCGGTCCCGCACGGCGGCGGGCCCGGTGGGCGGTCCGGCCGGCCTGCCCCCGACGAACGCGCCGCCCGGCGACGACACCGCCGACACGTCCGGCACCCGCGACAGCGCGGCGGCGTAGGCATCGAGGTCGGCCGGGGAAAGACCGGTCGCGTCGGGCAGCACCACGGTGACATCGGGCACGCCGCTGCCGGGGAAGTCGGTGCGCAACTGGTCGCCGACCTGACGCGCCGAGGCCGAGGTGGGCAGCACCCGGTCGTCGGCGACACCCCACCGCACATCGGCAAAGGGCGAGCCGAGCAACAACAGCACGGCGACGATGGCGACGACGATCGGCGCCGCGTGGCGCGTGACAGATCTCGTCCAGCGATACCAGAACCACCGCTCGTAGGGCGCGGGCTGGGGTTGCGGCCGCCGCAGGATCCGGCGCAGCAGCCGGCGCGCGTCCAGCGAGTCGAGCCGGTCTCCCAGCAGCACGATCGCCGCCGGTGTCACCACGACCGCCGCGGCCACCGCGAACGCGATCACCGCGACGCCCGCGTAGGCAAACGATTTCAGAAAGTATTGCGGGAACAGCACCATGGTGGCCATCGACAACGCCACCGTCGTCGCCGAGAACAGCACCGTGCGACCCGCGGTGGCCATCGCGCGGATCAGCGCCGCTTCGCGAGTCTGGCCCTCCGCCAACTCATCCCGGTACCGGCTGAGGATCAGCAGCGTGTAGTCGATGGCCAGTGCCGCGCCCATCGCGACCGTCAGGTTCAGCGCGAAGATCGACACGTTGGCGAACAACGAGACCGCCCGCAGCGACGCCATGGCGCCGAGAATCGCGAATCCGCCGACGACCACCGGCAGCGCGGCGGCAAACAAGCCGCCGAAAATCCAAACCAGCACCAGAAAACTCAGCGGCAGCGCCAACGACTCCATGACCAGCAGGTCCTTGCGGGTTTGCTCGTCCACTTCCCAGAAGACGGTGGCGTCACCCCCGGCGCGCACCGTGAGCCCGTCGCGGTCGTGAACGAGTTCGCGGGACAACCGCTCGGCGGCTTTTTGGGCGTTGGCCTCGCCGCCGGTGATGGCGGCCATGATCAGTCCCGTCCTGCCGTCCTTGCTGATGAAGGCGTGCGCCGCCGCGGCGGGCACGGTCCACGCGGATTGCACTTGTCCGACATTCGCCGAATTCCGCAGCCGCTCAACGAGTTCGGTGCCCAGCGCCCTGGCCCGGGGCGCCTCCGCGCCGCCGCTGGAGGTGACGGTGATCAGCATGACCATGTCCCCCTGGTCGAACTTCTGGGCGAGCAACGCCGACGCCCGCGACGACTCCGCGCCGGGATCGAACCAGCCGCCGGGCAGAAGCGACTTGCTGACCGGGATCCCGAAGATCGCGGCGCCGACCATGACCAGAACCGCGATGGCGATGACGCGGCGAGGCGCGGCGAGGGCGAGACGAGCGGATGCGTACAGCACGCTAGTGGGGAGCCATTTCGTGTTTGATGAGTTCACCGTAGATGGGCCTGTCCCAAGTCGCCCAAGCGGTCTCAGCCCTTCCTGACGATGTTGTCGGTTCCCCCAACCGAGATCTGTGGCGCTCCGCCGTGATAGATCACCTGGTTCGCGGAGCCATCGGTATCGATGGCGTCCGCGTTGTCCGCGACCACCTTGTTGCGCGAACCCCTGACGATGAGATGGGCGCAGTGCCCGACGACGTAGGCCGAGTTCCCATTGCCGGCGATCGTCAGTTCGGCCCGATCACAGACCACCGTGAAAGCGGCGCTGCTGGGCTCCTCGGTCAGATTCCCGCCCGGACCCACGGTCAGCGCGCCCGACAGGTCCGCGGTGGGTTCCGCGCCCGGCAACGCGGTGGCCGGCGGCGAATGCTTGTCGACCCGGTACGGATGGAACACCAGGACGGCCACCAGCAGTATGCCGGGCACTAGGAAGATCCCCCAGATGCTGCTCAATCGGCGCCGCCGGTTCAGCTGACGGCGCAGCAGTTCGTAGTTGGGCTGATTCACACTCGGCGGCGGTGGCAGCCAGGCGTTCGGCGTGGCCCCGACCTCGCTCCCCGCCGGGACGCTCTCGCGGGGGCCACCTTTCGCGTCAGTGAGCCGGCGTTCCAACTCCCTGATTCGCTGTTCGGGATCGTCGGAGTCCATGACCGGAATGCTCCCACACGGAGTGGTTCGGCGGCGCGTACTCAGGGGCGCCGACTAAAACCAGGCCGCCACTGGTATGCGGCGCCCACTTCGTCACTTGTCACCGACAGATACGGCGCCAGGCCGAATTTCTCGACGAGCGTGCGCCAATCCGCGCCCGAGACCACGAACGCCGGTGCCGGCTCCGACGGGACCTGGGTGCCCCACGTAAACCGGCCATCGCGGCACGTGACGGTCAGCGGCCAGTCGGCTTGCAGTCGCTCCTGCAGACCGGGAATGCGCACCACCATGACCGGCATCGCCAGCCCCGACTTCCGGTAGTAGGTGTGGATCGCGGGCGTCGCGGTCACCTGCGTGAGCCGCGCCGAGGCGAGGACGGTTTTGGTGGCCGGGTCGATCACCCGGACCGCGCCGTCGTCGACGTCGAGGGCCAGGGTCGGCGCCGCGCTCTGGGCACGGCGGCTGAATCCGAGCTTGAAGGGCCTGGTAAACGCCGCCAGTGACCCGGACAGCGTGTCCGAGAAGAACCAATTGGGGCAGGGAATCAGCGAACAGCGCGTCGGCGCCCCCGGTGCTGGCGTTCGCACCCCCAACTCGCCCCGGCGGGCGACCGCGGTGAGCAGCTCGTCAAAATCCGCGGCCGACATCCATGCGTTGGGGTATTGCACGGGCGGCTCGTCCAGCCGGGTGCCGGCGGCCATGCGATGGTCGCGTCCCCCGATCACCAGGCGATGCCGGCCGGATCGCAGGTGCAGCGCGGTTCCGCTGGTGGTGCCGCCGTACACCGCGCTCGTCCACAGGCCCAACGTGACGTCGCCGAACCGAAAAATGTCAGCCGGCCACCGATCGACGGTCAGGCCATCCTCGGTGACGCCCACGTCGATCTTCTGGTTGAGGCCCATCCAACCGCGCATCTGAAACGCCATGAAAACGAAAGGGGCACCGAGGAACACGATCACGAGCGCCTTCGGATTGACAAACGGGAGCCACCCCAGCGAGACCCCCATCATGCCCACGATGAGGAAGGCCACCATCGCCAGCCACACCACCAGGGTCCACTTGTTGGTCCAGCGGGGGGTGGGCATTTCGTAAGCCACGAAACCGCCCGGTCCGGCCGATTCGTCGTTGACGCTCATCCGGACAGGATCCCACCCCGCGACCTGGTAGCCGGCAAGAAATGAAAAAGATTGCCACATGCGTCGCTGAGGCCACTAAGCTGCTGGTCGTGGGCAAAGGTGTGTTAGCCATCGGCAAGAGCCGCTGGCTGGCATTGGCGGCCTCCCTCGTGGCCTCGGCCGCCATCGTCTACGCCCAGGGCGCTAAGCCGCTGCAGGCCGAAATCGCCAAACCGCCCTGCTGCGTTGACAATCCGGCGGCCGGCCCGACACCACCGGCGCCCGCCCCAGCTGGCCCGCCGTCCATGGTGGCCGGAGCGCCGCCGGCGGCCGCCGGTCCGGCGCCGCAGATCGCCACTCCCGCGGAGGTGGAAAAGCTGGCGGCGGGTGCCCCCGCGGCGGCCCAGCAATTCCTGTTCCCGTTGTCGCCCGGCGTCGCGTCAGAGCAGCGGTTGCAGGTCAAGACCATTTGGGCGGCCCGCGCCATCAGCGTGCTGTTCCCGGAGATCACCACGATCTACGGGTACCGCGAGGATCCCCTGCCGTGGCACCCCAACGGCTTGGCGATCGACGTGATGATCCCCAACCATGCCTCCCCCGAGGGCATCCAGCTCGGCAACGAAATCGCCGGGTACGCGTTGGCGAACGCGAAGCGGTGGGGAATCAACCACGTCATCTGGCGGCAAAAGATCTATCCGGGGGTCGGCTCGCCGAGCTGGACCGCGGACTACGGCAACGAAACCCTCAACCACTACGACCACGTCCACATCGCCACCAACGGCGGCGGATACCCGACCGGGAACGAAACCTATTACATCGGTTCCATGACCCCGGCTCCGCCACAGTGAGGGATTGACGGGTCGGGCCCCAACACCGTTCGGCACCAAGCATCCTCCAAGGCCGTTTCCCCAGACTACGCATGGCCGGTTCGGCACGAGTCGATATCAGCGAAGGAACGAGGACGGCATGGCAAAGGTAACCGACCCATGTGGCGCGGTGTGGTCGGTGCGCCGGCGCCGGTGGTATTCCCTGTCTGGTTGGGACTTCACCGATCCCGGGGACGGTGGCTTCGGGATCTTGGTGGCGATCGCCGTGCTCGTCGGGGCGTGGTGGCCGTTCTGGTTTGTGGCGCACTGGCTCGGTTTGCGGTGGCGGATCCTGATCAAGCGCGACGGCGAAGAGGTGGGCGAAGAGTACGTGCGGGGCTGGCTCCGGTCACAGCGGCGGATCCGGGAAATCGCGGAATCGGCGTCGGCGGGGACGCTGCCGCCATCCCTTTCGGCGCCCGCCTAGCCCAGGCCCAGCAGGCCACCGGTGAGCACCGGGGGCACGGTCAGACGCCCACCGCCGAGCAATGAGGACAGGGTCGGCACACCACCGGTGACGACGGGGCTTGGCGGCGGGGACATCGGAGCCGCGGCGGTGGCGCCGGCAGCCCCCTGAGTGGAATGCCCCAGGAGTCCTTGGACAGGCGCGTTCATCGCGCCTGTCGCGGCCGCCGCGGCGTTGGCCGCCTCGGTGCTCTGGTAGGCACCCGCGCCCGCCTTAACCAGGCCGACGAATTCCCCGTGAAACTCGTCGGCTTGAGCATTGATAAGTTGAAATTCCTGGCCGAAATCGTTGAACATCGCTGCGACCAAGCCGGATACCTCGTCCTGGGCCGCGGCGGCCACCGCGGTCGTGGGCGCCGCGGCCGATGCGGCGGACCCCGCCAACAACGAACGGATACCTGCCAGATTCTGGGCCGCCGCCCCGACCTCGTCCGGAGCGGTCACCAGATATGACACAGGCGCCTCCTGTGGGTCGGATGCGACGGTCGCTCGATGACCTAAGCAACTTGAGCCTAGTGGGAAAACGTCGATAGAGCTACGAAAATTCGGCTTTTCACCAATTGCAACGCTCTAAATGATTTCGGCCGATTCTGGTCGCAATAATAGCGGAAAATCTCAAAAAATCATCGGCGCATCGGTCCTCATCGCGCGGTCCAGCCGCCGGTGTCAGTGTTCAGCCGGGGGCGCGGGTTCGGTGGTGACCAGTTCGGTGAGACCGCTGATGTTGAGGATCGGCATCAGCAGCGGGTGGGCGACCAGACGGATGTCCTCGGCGCGGGCGAACAGGGCGTTGATCGCGGCGCTGTCCAGGTACTCCACGGCGCTGAGGTCGACAGTGAGCGTTTCGCCGCTGCCACCGGCTTGAGTGGTGGCGGTGGTGAGGGCTTGGTTGAAGGCGTCGATGTTGCTCAGGTCGATTTCGCCCGCGGCGGTCAGCACGAGATTGCCGTCGTTGCCGCGCGCGGTGTCGAGGGTGAGCGGCGTGGTCATGAGCCGATCCTCGCGGATAGCTGCACCGTCGTTCCCGCGGCACCGGGTCGGATCGTGACATCCTGCATCAGCCCCCGCATGAGCGCGATGCCCCGGCCGCGGTTGGTGGTGCCGGCCTGTTGCGGTGGCTTCCACGACCCGGTGTCGGTGATGGTCAACTGCACCTGGTCCACCAGTGCGGTCGCGCCCAGGACAATCGTGCCTTGTGGAGAGTGTCGATGACCGTGCTCGATGGCGTTGGCGACGGCTTCTCCGGCGGCGACGAGCACGTCCACCGTCTGATCCGGGTCCACCCGAGCCTGGGCGAGCCAGGTGCGCAACGCGGTGCGTGCGGGGGCGAGCTGGCTGACGTCCGCGGGAAACGTCAGCTCCAGCGGTGCGGGGTGGCGGTAGAGAAGCAGGACGACGTCATCCTGGTATCCGCCGCTCGGCGCGAGGCCGGACATGATGTGGTTCGCCAGCTCGTCGAGGGTGGAGGTGCGGCCATCCTGCAGCAGGGCGGCGGCGCGGGAGATGCCCTGCTGTAACGCGCTGCGGCGACGTTCGACCAAGCCGTCGGTGTAGAGCAGCAGCGTTGCGCGCGCCGGGATGGTCACGCGGGCTTCGGGGCGGGGCCAGTTGGATCGCACTCCCAATGCGATCGTGTGGCCGTCGTCGAGCATCTGGGTGGTGCCGTCGGAGTGGACCAGGATCGGGGGCGGGTGCCCCGCGCTGGAGTAGACAAGTTCACCGGTGCCGCGGTCGAGCACCGCGCAGACGGCGGTGGTGCACTGGGCGCCGGGTAGCCGTGCGGCGAAGCGGTCCATCCCCGCGAGCGCGGCGGCCGGGCTGGGATTGTCGAACAGCAGCGCGCGGCACGCGCTGCGCATTTGCCCCATCACGGTGGCGGCGGCGAGGCCGTGGCCGACACAGTCGCCGACGATCATCGCGATGCGCCCGTCCTCCAGATCGACGATGTCGAACCAGTCACCACCCACCTGCAGCGGGGCGCTCGCGGCCTGGTAGCGCACCGCGAACCCGTGCGGCAACTCGGCGGGGCCAAGGATCGCGTGTTGCAACGCCAGGGCGGTCTCGCGCTGCTGATCCACCTGGTGCACCCGCTGCAGGCCCTGGCCCAGGCGGCCGGCCAGCACGGTCAACAGCGTCTGGTCTTCGAGGGTGAACGGGCGCTGCTCGGCCAGGTCCAGCCAGACGACGAGCACGCCCTCGGGATGCTGCAGCGCGATGCCGGCCGCCCCGGGCCTGGTGGCATTCGGGGTGAGGAGATCGCCGTCGCGCAGGGAACCGAGCATCCGTCGCGTATCGGCGGGCAGATCGGCCCACTGGGTGGGCTCGCCGACCGACACCACTTGCGGTGCGCTGTAAGCGGTTTCGGTGGAGGAGCCGTGGGCCGGGAAGGTGACCGCCAGCACGCGGCGGGCCCGCCACAGCCGGCGCAGTTCCTCGGCCACGGCGCGCAGGGCGTCATCGACGGTGTCCGCCTGCGCCAGTTCCTGATTGAGCGCATGTTCCCGGCCGGCGGCCAGCGCCAACGCGATGGCAGCGTGTCGGGCGAAGTCACTCACCAGTTCCAGGTAGTCGGCGTCGAACGGCGGCTGCTGCGGGTGGCGCGCCACGGCGATGACACCGAGCACCCTGTCGTCGGCGATCAGTGGCATGACCGTCGCCGAGCGTTCGCCGACATCGGTGAACCCTTCGATCGGGTACTGAAAGGAATCGGTGATCAGCGGCAGACCGCGCCGGGCGACCCCGCCCGTCGTGGAGCCCTCCATCGGTACCTGCCGGCCGATCACCTCCGAGGAGTACCGGCCCGCGGTGGCGGCCACGACCAGGGTGTCGACTTCGTCGGCGGGCAGATCCGGCTCTTTGGGTATCAGCAAGATCGCCTGCTCGGCATCGGCAAGCTCCAGCGCCCGGTTCACGATCAGCTGCAACGGTCCCGTCTGCGGGGCGCCGGACAGCAGCGCGGTCGTGATCTCGCGGCTGGCCTTCGTCCATTTCGCCGATTCGCGTTCTCGCTCGAACAGCCGCGCGTTGTCGATGGCGGCGGCCGCCGCTGTGGCCATCGCCCGCACGGCGCCCTCCTGGATGTCGGAGAACACCCGGCCCGGCCGGTCGTCGGCCAGGTAGAGGCTCCCGAAGTCCGCCGCCCGCACGGTGATCGGAATTCCGAGGAGCGCCAGAATCGCGGTGCCGCGCACGTGCAGCCCGCCGGCCCGCGGGTCAGCGCTCACATCGTCGATGCGCAGCCCGCGGCCGACCGGGAGCTCACCGAGCCGCCGCGCCGCGTCGTCGTCGATTCCGGCGTGCACGAACGAGACCAGGCTGCCGTCGGGCGCGCGTATTCCGAGTGCACCGTAGGGGGCACCGGTCAGCTCCATCGCCGCATCGACGATGCGCTGCAACGTGACGTCCAGGTCCAGATCGGAGCCGATCTCGACGATGACCCGCACCAGTTGCTCCAGCTGGTTGCGGGCGGCCACCAGGTCGTCGAGCTGCTCGTGCACCGGGCCCACCAGCTCACGCCGGCCCTGCCAGGTGAACGCGGATTCGTCCCGATCGTCCTGCCCCATAGCCACAAACTTAGTTGTTAAATTTCCGCCGTCTTCCATTCGGGGCATTGCGGCGGCATTTGGGAGTCTGGAAAACCCGTCGCTATCGCGTGGGCGGAACGTGGTCCGCCTCGCCCAGGGCGGGCGGCGCCGTGCTGATCACCCGCTGGGGAACGAATCGGACGCGGCGCCCGGTGCTGCCGTCCTCGCCGGCGGCCGGGTCGCTCCAATTGACCTCCGCCTCGCCGGAGAGCTGCAGCGCGATGCCGGCGCGGAAGTCCAGGAACAGCAGGGCCGCGGTGGGATCCGCGGAGAGGTTGCCCAGGCTGTTGAACATGTTGTTGCCCGGATAGTCGGGCCACCACAGGTGCCCGGGTGCGGCGCGGACGAACCCGGGCGCACCGCCGCGGTGGGAGGCGTCGTTGCCGGAGGTGGCATGGGTGGTGCCCAGGAAGAACGTGTCGGCGGTGTTGATGAGGCGAACGTCCTCGGGCCGCAACGTGCTTCCGGAATACAGCCGCACTCGGTTGTCGCCGGGTGGTCCATCGACCTGGATGCGCCGCTGGTGGATGTATTGCGGGCAGTTGCCGTAGGCCTGGTCGATGTCGACGGTCAGCCCGGCCTCGGTGGAGCTGAGCCGGCCGTTGATCCGAACCCGCCGCCGGGTCGGGAAGTTCATCGCGACGACGCCCACCGGCTGCCCGCAAGGCAGGCCGTGCAGGGCATCCGCCCCCGGTAGCGACGCGTGGATCTGCAACGTGGTCGGCGACGCGGCCTGCAGAAAACCGGGCGGCCCATGCAGCGGTGAGGTCCACAGCCGCCCGGTCGTATCGCGCGCGGCCAGCGCCGCGAACGTCATCTCGGACAGCGATGCGGCCATCCCGCCCCGCAGCTGGCCCCGGCCTACCATCGGCGCCAGCCGGGCGGCCTCGGCTGCGACGCCGGCTTGGCGCTGCACGGCCAGCTCGCCGCTGTGGAAGCCCTCGGCGGCCGACTCGCTCGCAATCGTCATCTGCTCAACTGCCTTGCGGAACCTCGGCGAATCCCGGTTCTCCGGCGTCGACGACGGAATTGAACCGGTACCGAGTCTCCAGACGTTCGTTGATCTCGTGGACCGCGCTCTCGGGGAGGGCGGTGACGTCAAAGTTCTCGCGGATACGCGCCGGCGTCACGGACGCGGTGAGAACGGCGCTGCCGCGCTGGATGCCCCAGGCCAAAAGCACTTGCGCGGGGGTCTTTCCGACGCTGGCAGCGATCGAGACGATGAGGGGGTCGTCGAGCAGGCGCGGTTCGAGCGCGTGCCCGAGAGACGCAAATGCCAGCAGGATGATCCCGTGCGTCGCGCACAATTCGTGAAGCTCCCATTGCGGGTGATAGGGGTGCGACTCGACCTCGACGACCGCCGGCTTGATCCGGGCGGTTTCGACGATCCTCCGGGTGCCCGCGGCGTCGATGTCGGACAGGCCGATCGCTCGCGAAAGCCCCTCGTCGACAAGGCTTTCCATCGCCGTCCAGGTCTCCTCGAGGGTGACCCCGTCGTCGTAGGCAACATTTCCGCGGGCGTCGCGCGGATCCTGGTCATCCCCGGGCCGGAACGCGAACGGGGTGTGCACCAGATACAGATCGACCGCGTCCAACCCCAGCCTGTCCAGGCTGGCCTGCATGGCGGGCCGCACCCGTTCGGGTCGATGGTTGTTGTTCCACAACTTGGTGGTGACGAACAGCTCCTCGCGGCGCACGGTCCCGTTCGCGAACAACTCGTTGAGCGCCGCGCCGACCTCCGCTTCGTTGCGGTACCGCTCGGCGGCGTCGAGGTGACGGAACCCGACCTGCACCGCGGCCTTGACGGCATCTCGCGTCTTGGTGTTGTCGGACAGCGACGTCCCGAACCCGAGCGCCGGAATCTCACCGCTGCCGTTGTTCAGGGCAAATCTATGCTGACTGAGGTTGTGGTTCGTCGCCATGGCTTTCGACCTCTCGTTGTGTTGACGGAATCTTTTCGGGGACAATGTGTTCCGTGTGCGTGGTGAGGTGTGCGACGGCCTCGGCCGTCGTCCAGATGGCGCTGGCGAGAAATCGGAAGTTCACCAGGGCCGCGAGATAGCCGTCGCCTTCGGGCAACCGTGGGCCTGCCGTGGCGTCCTTGACGACAGCGACCTCGAAGCCCTGCTCGATCAGTTCGCGCAGGTGGCCTTCGACGCACAGGTTGGCGGCCATCCCCGCCAGGATGACCTGGTTTACCCCGCGCTTGCGCAGCTGAAGAACGAGGTCGTTGGACTCGGGGCCAACGATCTTGTGCGGAGAGGCGATCACGGTCTGCCCGTCGTGGATGTGTCGCCGGTAAGCGGGCAGAAAGTCGGCGCCGGATCCGGCGAACCCGTCCGTCGTGTAGGCGCCCTGGCGCCCGAACATGCCGACGGCGCTCATGAATTTCTCGAGCGGATCGCCAAACCGCCACTGCTTGTCGGTTGGGTAGAAGTAATGCGGTGAAATCGCGACTGTGATGCCCGCCAGCTTCGCCGCGTCGAACAGCTCGCCGATGTGGGCGACGGTGCGATTGTCGCGGATGCTGTCACCGCACACCGGCCAGGCGGCACCGTCCGGGCTCAGAAAATCGATCTGCGGGTCGGTGATGACGAGCGCGGCGTGCGCTGGATCGAGCTCAAACCCCGAATCCGGCAGCGCGGGTTGCTGCGGCTCGGCGTAGATGGTCGGGTCTGACATGGGCCGTCCTTACGATTCGCGACCGGGCGAGCATCTGGCTTGCTCCTATAGATGACCAGTCGTCTATTTAACCATGACGGTCGACCGGTCATTCCCGTGGCGGACGGATCAGTGCAGAAGCGCCGGGACGGTGACCGATTCGAACCGCTCGTACGGGGTGCGACTGCGGGTCACTTTCCCGCGGAGGGCCGCGCCTTCCCACGCTTCGATCAGCTGGGCGGCGAGCTCGCCCGCGTCGAGATCCTCGCGGATTCCACCAGAGGCTCGCTGACCCGAACGCACACATCTGGTGAGCGCCGCGTCCCAGCGATCGAGGATGCGAACGAGCTCGGCGCGCACCGGTTCGCTCGACCCGCCGAGCTCGAGCGACAGGTTGCCGACCAGGCAGCCGAGCAGGAAGTCGCCGGCCTCGTGTTCGTCGGCGAGCGCATGGAAGAAGCGGGTGATTCGGTCCTGGGCGGTTCCGTCCGCGTCCAGGATCGGCAGCAGCCGCCCCTCGAGGTCGGCCCAGTAATGGTCGAGTATCGCCGCGGCGAAAGCCTCTTTGCTGTCGAAATACGCGTAAAACGATCCCTTCGGCACACCGGCCGCGTCGGTGATGTCCTTGACGCCGCTGGCCGTGAAACCCCGGGCGTGCACGAGCGCGAGCCCCGCCTCGAGCAGGCGGCGACGCACCTCCGGGTTGGGTGGGCGGGGCATAGCGCCCATAATAGCTGACCGGTCGGCTATCTTCGGGGGCGCTCACGGAAAGCGGCGTTCGGCTAGGTGGCCGTCAATACGCCTTGGCGTACCTACGGACCAACTCGTCCTCGCCGAATGTGTTCGTGCGCTGCAGGCCGTTGTCGTCGCGGGTAAAAAACGTCCACTGCCGCGGGGTGGTCTGGGGCCCGCCGATCAGTTTCACGGTCAGGCGCAATTTGGTGTCATGCAACGTGCCGATGACGTCACCGACGCGGACCTGCGAGGGATGGATCTGGGGTGCGTCGCACCAATTCTCTATGGGCATCTCGTCCATCCTTTGGTTGTTGGGGCAACCCTACTTGGGATTTGCGTTCCGCGCTGGTCCCCCGACCGGTCCAGCCGGCCGCCGGTGGCGTACCGTCAATCGCGAGCCGTTTCGTTGTCCGTGGTGGTCCACCGCCGTTCGCGCGGATGACACCCCCGGGCAACGCGATTCCTCCGCTCGGCCCGCGCCCGCGGGGCGGGCGATGCAGAACGCGAAGGACCAGCCCGTGGATCGCACAGCGCCAACCGTTTGCACAGCCCCCAAATCGATCGGCTGAGCGATGACGTATCCGCGAGCGGGCCGGCGCCGCACCGATCCCGTCCGACTCTCCGTGGCTCGCGAGTTGGGTGGTGCCATCGACGGTGCGTGGTGGCCCCGCGCGGACCGGATCACCAATGAATTGCCCACTCTGGTCGCGGCCCTGACCCCCCTGCTCGGCGACATCGACTCCATCAACGTCAACTGGCCACCGCTGCAACGACCGCCCGATTTCAATTGGGCGGGTTGGGAACACAAGCGTCAGCACGTGATGACGTTGAGCGGCGGGCAGGTACACGTCAACCTTCTGGTCATCCCGTATGCCACCCACACCGCGCTCGCGGTGATGGTGCTGCGCCGAGCCGCCGACCTGCCCGTCGACTCCTGCGACCAAGGCAAGCCCGCTTTTCTGACCGCCGGCCTGATCCTGCAGGCCGCCCGGCAACAACTCGCCGCCGCCGTCGCTGAATAGGTTGCGGCGCCTGCCGAATTCGTAGTGGGACACTACCGGCATGGCAGCAAGCAACAGCACGGTCCGGGCGGCGATCCCTGACGATGCCGCCGGTTGCACGGCGATTTACCGCCCCTACGTTGAGAACACGGCAATCAGCTTCGAAGTGGAAGTCCCGACGGTGGCGGAGATGGCCGCGCGCATCGCCGCGGCCCGGGCCAGCCATGAATGGCTTGTCGCCGCGGACGCCGCCGGGCGAATTGTCGGCTATGCCTACGCGCACGCGTTCAATCCCCGCGCCGCCTACCAATGGTCGGCCGAAACAAGCATCTACATCGATGACTCGCAGCACCGCTCGGGCGCCGGCCGCGCGCTCTACACACAGCTACTGCGCCGGCTGTCCGATCGCGGTTACCGCCGCGCCTTCGCCGGCATCACCCAACCCAACCACGCCAGCAACGCGTTTCATCGATCCTTCGGGTTTCGGGATGCCGGCCTCTACCGTCGCGTCGGATGGAAACACGACAGCTGGCATGACGTCGCCTGGATGCAGCTCGACCTGACGCCTGCCGCCGACCAGGACCGCCCGCCGACCCCGATCAGCTGATCGGACCCGTACCCCGTTGCGCGGCAACGTGATAGGTTCCGTGGCCCTCGACGACCAGGCCGTCGCTGAATCGGAGAACTTCGCTGACCAGACCACCCTCCTGGTTGCGGTAGGCGATGACGATGGTGTCGATGCCCTCAAAGAGGGCCTCGATCGCGAACCGCAGGTTGGCGATGTGTTGCAACGCCTGGGTCCAGTAGTCGCGCAACGCGGGTTTGCCGCGAATCACCCCAGCGGTGTCGGGAAGCAGCGTGGCGGCCACCGGTGACGTGAACACGACGTCGTCCGCGAAATGCCGAAGCACCGACTCCACGTCGTGGGCGTTCCATGCGTCCACCCACTGCTCAGCGAAAGCAACCGCGTCAGGCTTCACGGTGGAGCACTGTAGTCGCGGCTATAGGCTGGTGCTTTGGACGCCTGTGCACTTCCGAGGGGTAACGACATGTCCGCACCATCAGCCGAGGTCTTCGACCGCTTGCGCCAGCTCGCCGCGATCAAGGACATCAGCGCACGCGAGACCAAGACGATCGATGAGGTCTTCACCGGCAAGCCGCTGTCCACGATCCCCATCGGCACGGCCGAGGACGTCGAGGCCGCGTTCGCCGAGGCCCGCGCGGCACAGGCCGACTGGGCGAATCGTCCGGTTGCCGAGCGCGTCGACGTCATCCGCCGCTATCGCGACCTGGTCGTCGAGAACCGCGAGTTCCTGATGGACCTGCTGCAGGCCGAGGCCGGCAAGGCCCGCTGGGCGGCGCAGGAGGAAATCGTCGATCTGATGGCGAACGCGAACTACTACGTGCGCGTCGCCGCCGACCTGCTGAAGCCGCGCAAGGTGCAGGCGCTGCTCCCGGGGATCGGCAAGACCACCGTCGTGTACCAGCCCAAGGGCGTGGTCGGGGTGATCTCGCCGTGGAACTACCCCATGACGCTGACGGCCTCCGACTCGGTCCCGGCGCTGCTGGCGGGCAACGCGGTGGTGCTCAAGCCGGACAGCCAGACGCCATATTGCGCGCTGGCGTGCGCCGAGCTGCTCTACCGGGCCGGCTTGCCGCGCGCGCTCTACGCGATCGTGCCCGGCCCGGGATCGGTGGTCGGCACCGCGATCATCGACAACTGCGACTACCTCATGTTCACCGGCTCGACCGCCACCGGCCGGCAACTCGCCGAACACTGCGGGCGTCGGCTGATCGGTTTCTCGGCGGAACTCGGGGGCAAGAACGCGATGATCGTCACCCGCGGCGCCAACCTCGACAAGGCCGCCAAGGCGGCCACCCGCGCCTGCTTCTCCAACGCGGGCCAGCTGTGCATCTCCATCGAGCGGATCTACGTCGAGAAGGACATCGCCGACGACTTCACCGGCAAGTTCGGCGCCGCGGTCCGAAACATGAAGCTGGGCACCGCTTATGACTTCTCGGTGGACATGGGGAGCCTGATCTCCGCGAGTCAGCTGGACACGGTGACCGACCACGTGGACGACGCGAAAGCCAAGGGCGCCAAGGTGATTACGGGCGGCAAAGCCCGCACCGACATCGGCCCGCTGTTCTACGAGCCCACGGTGCTGACCGACGTCACGCCCGAGATGGAGTGCGCGGCCAACGAGACGTTCGGGCCCCTGGTGTCCATCTATCCCGTCGCCGACGTGGACGAAGCCGTCCAGAAGGCCAACGACACCGAATACGGGCTGAACGCCAGCGTGTTTGCGGGCTCCGCCGCGGAGGGCGAGCAGATCGCCGCCCGGCTGCGGTCGGGGACGGTGAACGTCAACGAGGGTTACGCGTTCGCGTGGGGCAGCCTCAGCGCGCCGATGGGCGGCATGGGCCAGTCCGGCGTCGGCCGCCGGCACGGGCCCGAGGGCCTGCTGAAGTACACGGAATCGCAGACGATCGCGGCGGCCCGCGTGTTCAATCTCGATCCGCCGCTTGGCGTTCCGTCGACCCTGTGGCAGAAGTCGCTGGTGCCCGTGGTGCGTGCGGTGATGAGGCTGCCCGGCCGCAACTGACATTGCCATGACCTACTACCCAGCGTAGTATTCAGGGCGATCCCACCGTGCACAAGGAGGTGCAACGTGAGGTGGAGTTTCGCCCAGATCGGGCTGCTGATCATTTGTGTTCTGCACGTCGTTCAGGCGGTGATCGGCTTCATCCTTGAGCCGAGCTTCGCCACCGGGCCCAATGCCCCGACGGTCCAATTGTTCGGGATGGACTACAACGGCTGGCACGCCGTCGCCGGTTTGGGCCTGTTCGCGCCGGGTTTGGTGTTCGCGTTGCGCAAATCGTGGGCCGTGCTGTATCTGATTTTCGCCGCGATAGCCGGTGCGCTGCCGGGCATTTGGGCGTTCTTCTCACACCAAGTGGCGCTCGTCTTCACGTTTCCCAACAACACGACCGACGCGGTGGTGCACTTGGTGACCGCCTTCGTGATGCTGGCCGTGGCCGCCATCCAGATCCGCCTGGACGGTGGGCTCAGAAACTCGCTCGCCGATCTGCGGAAGGCGCCGTAGCTCAAGGCCGGGAAGCCGTTGCGCGATACTACTTGCCCGTGCGCCGTGACTTGATGATGTCGAGGCGCTCCTTGAGGAGCTCGTCGAGTTCCTCGATCGAGCGGCGTTCGCGCAGCATGTCCCAGTGCGTGCGCGGCACCTTGACCTTCTTGGGTTCGGCCAGGTCACCGTCCCCGACCAGGTTGCCCTCCATGCCGTTGCGGCACAGCCAGGTGCCGGGGACCTCGGCGTCGGCGGCAAACGGCATGTCGAACTCGTCGCCGTTGTCGGTGCGGTACCGTGCGATCTTGCGCGCCGCCAGGTCATGGTTGCGGTCGACCTCGTAGCTCAAGGTCCCGAGGCGACTGCCCCGCATGACGCGATCAGCCATCGTCGCCACTCCGCCGCTGTTCCCGTTGATCGGCCCTGGCGCGCATCCGACCGGACAAACCAAGGAGATCGTGCTCGCCCAGCCCTCCGGGCAGCGTGTACGCAAGTTGCCGCAATTCGACGGCGTAGTCGCGCAAATCCTGGCGGAGCTGCGCCTCGAGGGTGGGCATGACTTCTTCCTGTGGCAGGGATTTACTGAGGCGCTCTGATTCTCGTGCAGCCGGACTTGAAATGTGGGCCGGCCGGCCGTCAAATCTGCAAGACACCAGGCGGTGCTTTTTCGCGTCTCCCAACCGCGCCCACCAGCCTACCCTGATGGCGGGGCCGAATTGCCAGGGGACGTGCGCGATGTGAAAGTCAGCCATCAGGGTCGTCCCGGCTTTACCGGACTAGGGCACCAGCCGAACAAGCGCGGAATAGGACACCGCTGTGCGGATCATTGACTGAATTCTTCTGTGCTGAAGCATGCTTCGACCGTTACGCCGACCGGTCTCCGGACAGGCGTCGTTACCGCGGCTGAGTATCGCCGTCGCCAATCCACGTCGCCCCCCGTCGTTGCCGACGCTGGATGCGTGCGTTTGTTTCACGGCGGTGCGGAATCTGTGTTCGGACGCGGTCTCTGGTGCATCGTCGGAGGTCGCGGAGAGAAACCGGTCCGGCAGCGCCAGTTTGCAGATGGTGCGCGCGGTGAGGAGGTACTGGCGAAGCAATGGACCCGTCGTATACGGAAGGTCGTACGTGCCGCACAGGGCGCGCACCCGCTCGGCGATCTCGGGGTATCGATTGCTTGGCAAGTCGGGAAAGAGGTGATGCTCGATTTGATAACACAGGTTTCCGCTCATGAATCCCAATACCCGCCCGGCGCGGAAGTTCGCGGTTCCGAGCATCTGCCGGAGATACCATTCGGGCTTCGTTTCACCCTCCAGCACCGACGGGGTGAACTTCTCCGCTCCGTCCGCGAAGTGACCGCACAGGATCACAGCGCAGGCCCAGACATTGCGCAGCCCGTTGGCAACCACGTTGGCCGCCAGGGTGCGCCACCACCGCCGGCGACTCAGCGCGGGAAACAGCACGTAGTCCTTGCCGACCTGGCCGGCGATCTTGCGGATCAGCGCCGTCCGGTGAGCGGCCTTGCCGGCGGTCGTCGTCTCCCGCTCCTGCACTGAATACAGGCCGTGCAGCGCGACGCCCCATTCGAACAGCAGCGCCAGCAGCACCGCGCGCAACGGCTGCAACAACGCGCACGGCCGCCACTCCTCGTCCCGAGTGACCCGCAAGACCCCGAATCCGAGGTCGTCGTCCACACCCACGACGTTCGAGAAGACGTGGTGCCGGTAGTTGTGGGAGTTCCTCCACTGCGACGTGAGGCCGGCCATGTCCCACTCCCAGGTGCTGGAATGAATTTCCGGGTCGTTCATCCAGTCCCATTGGCCGTGGGTGATGTTGTGGCCGAGTTCCATGTTCTCGATGGATTTCGCCGCGGCCAGCGCACCGGTTCCGACGGCCCAGCCAAACGTGCCCGTGCTGGTGCCGACGACGAGTCGTGCCGCGATCTCAAGGGCGCGCTGAAAAGCGATGGCGCGCTTGATGTATGCCCGATCTCCGGCGCCGAGTGAAGACTCGACATCGCGGCGGATCGCTTCCAGCGCGGCCGCGAGTTCCTCGAGGTCCGTCTCACTCAGATGGGCGTATTCCGGTACCTCAGTGATGGCCACGGAATCTCAATGAGATTCGGGCACGATGGCGCGCGGTGTCCTTGCGGCGACGCGCGGCCAGGGAAGTTTTACGAACCGCAGCAATGTGGGTCCCATCCGATCTGTTTTGGAGGGTTGTACGCGCAACGGGCCAAGGCCCGCCGCGGGGTCAGGTGAGCGGGGAACTACTCGATCGGGCCGCGATCGAGATTTGCTTGTGCATTCGCCCGCTCGGCTGCACAGCTGATTCGGATGGCGCCGTCTCCCCGATCACGGGAGCCCGGCAATCCGGCGACCCGCCCGGAACCACCCGGCCCGGTGGACGGCTGTGCCATGTGTGAGCACCTGCCTGTCGCCCCTAGTCGTTAGTTGACCTCCGAGGCTACATGAACTGCGGATCAGCCGGCCGCGATGCGGTCGATATGGGCAAGGAAGTGCATCAATACCGCATCGGGTGCCTCGATTTGCGGCCAGTGCCCGATGTCGTCGGCGAGCATCACCACATCGGCGTTAGGAATCACCTCGGCGTAGCGGCGCGCCATGTGGGCACCGGAGTTGGGGTCGACCGGCCCGTCGATCAACCGCATCGGAACCGCGGTCTGCCGCATGGCGCGCACCCACCGGTTGCGGTGCGTGTAGCGATCGTTGACGAACCGGCCGACCTTGTGCAGCACCCGGCGGCCGTCGTTGTAGTCCAGGATCTGGTTGAACACGTCCATCATGTGCCGGGTCGGCTTGGTGTTCGGGCCGAACATCTCGCGCAGCGTCGGTTCGAGCAGCCGACGGGCCAGCGGGGTGTTCTGCGCATGGCTGAAGACATCGCCCAACGGCGTTCCCGACATCAGCTTCTGTGCCGCCCGGGGCGTGTACGCCTCGATGAACATGCCGCCGTTGAGCCAGGTGATCGAGTCGATGCGCCATTGGCTGTACGTCTGTTGGCCGAACTCGTGACGGGCCAACAGCTCCTGTCCGACCGAATCGCCGATGTCGTGGGCCAGAATGTGCGCGTGGTCGATGTCCAGGTGCTGTAGGAGCGCCTCGTGCATGTCGGCGTGGTCGTGCACCGAGTATTGGTAGGCCACGGGTTTGGCCGAGAATCCCATGCCGATCATGTCCGGTGCGATGACGGTGAACCGTTGCGTCAGCGTCGGCCAGATCGGCGCCCAGTCGAAGGTGTTGAACGGATAGCCGTGGATCAGCAGCAGCGGCGGCCCGCTGCCCTCGACGCGGTAGAAGATGTCGAAGCCGAGGTAATCGAAGAACTGGCCCGAGTCCAGCCAGCGTTTGAGGTCAGCGTCCATGGTGGTCATCATGCGCCGACCCGGGTGACTAACCATCATTGACGAGGTTCGCAAGGAACGCGGGCAACCGTCCGGCGCCAAAGTCATAGAACCGCGCCCAACGCGGTTCGATCGAGATGCGCACCATCCGCTTGTACGTCGAGCGCACGTTGCGTTCGAACTCGGCAAGCTGGGGTCCCGCCATCGACCTCCTCGCTGCCGCGAGGTACTCGTCGGTGACGCCGTCGACGGTTTCCAGTGTGGCGAGGCCACGCACCAACAGGGCCTTCGCCTCTTCGGGCGCGGAGCCGGTGTCGATCGTCAGTGCGACTTCCGGGCGCGACGACAGCGCGCGGGCTTTCGGGGAAGTGGCGGCGGTGGAGACGACGATTCGTTCGCCGGTCCAGTTCGGGGGGAGAAGACCCTTGCCGGTCCGGTCGGTCGAGCAGGCCCCCCCTCTCGACTTTGGGAGGCCCCCCCTTTCCGCTGGTCGGGGGCCTGCGCGCCGGGGTTCCCCGCGTGGCAGGACGGCGCGAGTGAGGCGAGGATGGCGCGGGCGGTGCCGGATGGGCGTGTGGTGCCCTTGGAAGGTGTAGTCGGCGACGTCCTATCCGCTCGACTATTAGATGAATACTTCTCAAACCCCGCCGACCAGCGCTTTTGGAGTGTCGATTGCCGTGCACCCCGGCCGTCAGGCGATAGCATCGCACGGCACCCGGGTTGGGCCGCTGAGCGGCTTGTTGGCCAACTGTTCAGCCGACCTGAGACGATAACCACCATGTCTGTCCGATATCGGACTACCTCAGTGCTTGGGATCGCCTTACACTGGCGTGTGAAGTTATGACTTCACTACGCCGGGTGCTTCACACTGGGCGAACGTTAACGATCTATGGAGTAGTCGGGCCAACAGGGAGTTGTGAAGCTGAGACTTGGCTGGCGGAACTGGCAGAGAGGGCAAAAGCACAATTCTTGGCACGGTTCGAGCGGTTATCGGAAGTCGGCTTCCTCCGGAGCCCAGAAGAGATGCGGGAGTTGCAGTGCGGGTCTGGCGAGAAGGTTCACGAAATCAAGGTGCCCAGTGGTCCCGGCTACCGGCTCTACGTGATCAGGAGCGGCCCGGACTGGCTCGCGACGCACGGAAGCAAGAAGCCGCGGAAGTCCAAAGTGTGTGCTGAAGCATCACGTGCCAGGGAAATTCACAGCGACTTTTTACAGAGACAGAAGGGAGGCGGGCGATGAGCTGGTTTGAGAGCACTCCGGAGCGGGAGGCGATGCTGGCTGAGGAACGGCTCATGCTGTCGGCCACTGAGATGGTGTACGAAGCGATGGAGCGCGCAGGCGTTAACAAGCGGGAATTGGCTGCGCGCCTCAAGGTCAAGCCGAGCGAGATCAGTCAAAGGCTAAGCGGCCGTCGCAACCTGACATTCAGAACCTTCGCTGCGATGCTTCACAAACTTGGGATGCGAGCCGAGCTCACCCTTCGGCCGGCGCTTCCGCCGGTGGGCACCGAGGCGATCCAGATGGTGAAGATTGATGTCATTCCAGCCGATACCTTGAGAACGATGTTCGGCGACGTGATGCTTGACGACCCAGACAGTCCTGGCGCGCCGGTCGCGCCGTTGCTGCTGGAGAGGCGATGACGCCGAGCCTGTCGGAACTCAATCTGCGCCATGTCGATCCAGCGAAGCTCCTTCTGCAGCGGACAGACTTCACAGGTGAGGTTCCAGACTGGTTTGAGGAAGCCTCAGCAGGCAGTTTTCATTGCCTGGGATGGTATAGCGGGGCCGTGCTCGCCACCCTCGAGACGAAGTATCAGCACAAGTTCTACGTCGCGGTAATCGCAGTCTCGGGGCTCTTCGCGACAGATGAACAGATCCAGGCGCCGGCACCTAAGGAAAAGGACGACTCAGTCTTGGCAGCAGCAACGCCGGATGAGATGCGTTCGTTCGCGGAGCGTGCCGTAGAGGACCTGTATCCCTTTCTGCGTCAAGAGGTCTATCAGTTGACGGGTCGATTCCAGGGAATACAAGGTGTCATGCTCCAGCCACACCCACAGCTTGGCCCACAGACCGAGAGTTGACCTCGTCGCGGGCCTCCTCGATATGGCCGTCCCCACACACAGTTTCGGCTGACATCCGGCCTCAGGAAGGATCGCGTAGTGGCGCACCACGGTGTCTCGAGTTGGCTTCCGTCTGAGCTTGAGCCTGTCGCTATCCGCCTGGCCCGGGCTGACGAGTTGGCGTATCAGCTCGGCCAATTGTCAATGGACTGGTCTCGTAACGGTGGAGACGGACCGCTCGTGATCAAACAAATTCGATCGCCGACTGCCGGAATGCTGGACGCCGTTGTAGCCGGTGTGCGGACAATTTCACCGAGAGCACCGATGTTGTTCGGTGAGGCTATCCACCACCTGCGATCAGCGCTGGACAATGTCGTGTTTCATCTAGTTACCGCGGCGCGGGGACAGGCACTGCCCGATAATCAAGCGCGCAAGGTGTCGCTTCCGATCTATCGGCGGCAGAACTTTTTTGAGGCGTGGGCCGATCGAATCGTAGGCACAGTACCGGAGCTGTCGCCTGCCAGGGTGATGGGACCTCTGGTTTGCCATGAGCATGGGACCGGGTTGTTCCGGTTGTAGGCCGTGTGT